>NZ_CP046122.1:3685432-4299671 GCF_009707365.1 Microlunatus sp. Gsoil 973 | reverse complement strand
AACGAGGTCAGATGCAGCCGGGAGTCGATCTGCGGTCCGGTGACGTAGGTGCCCTTGCCGTGAACCCGCTCCAGCGCGCCGGCCTCGACCAGATCGGCGATCGCCTGCCGGACGGTCACCCGGCTGACGCCCATCCGGCTGACCAGCGCCCGCTCAGAGGGAATGGCGTCTCCGGGATGGAGTTCGGTCTCGATCAGCTCCTCGAGGATTCCCCGGACCTGGGCCCGTTTGGTGGTTGCCGGGCCGACCGGACGGTCCAGTCGATAGCGCTCCACGTAACCGTCCACCTGTGGCGAAGCGCCGTCCACGTGTGCCGAAGGCGGCACCGCAGTCCGCTGATCGACGGGCACGTGCTCCGACACCTTGGACTCCCTGGATCGACCCGCCAGGCCTTGACCGCCCGGCTCCGCATCTGGCCAGTCGGACCACTACGATGAGTCCGCCTGCTAGACCAGTCCATACCAGTATGACGGAGGGTGTCTGTGCCCAACAACCAGGATTCACCGGCCACTCCCGCCGCCGCCCCGACGCTGATGGCGGCTGAGATCGCCGAGCAGCCGGCAGCGCTGGAGGCAACCCTGGCGGCGTTGCTCCCCCTCCGCTCCCGGATCGCGCAGGTCGCCGCCGGGCGTCGGCGGCTGCTGCTGGTGGCCCGCGGCTCGAGCGACAACGCCGCGATCTACGGCCGCTATCTTGCCGAGTTGCATGCCGGTATGGCGGCAACGCTTGCGGCGCCGTCGGTGGCAACGCTGTACGACGCGCACATCGACCTCTCCGACACCGTTGCGATCTGCGTCAGCCAGTCGGGCTCAACTGCGGAGATCGTCGACACGCTGGAATGGAGCAAGCGCGGCGGCGCGGCGACGATCGCGATCACCAACGCCGAGGGATCACCGCTCGCCACGGCGGCTGACCTGGCGCTGATCACCCAGGCAGGCGTGGAGCGTGCGGTGCCGGCGACCAAGACCTACACGACGCAGGTGGCCGCCCTCGCGGTGACCGTCGACGCCCTGGCCGCCTCCGCCGGAAAGGCCGGTGCCCTGGACGCGGAGTTCGCCCGGATCGGCGAGCAGGCCTCCGCCATGCTGGAGACCCCGGCCGAGGTGTTGGACGCTATGGCCGGCGCGCTCGCCGAGGTCGACGAGGTTCTCACCTCCGGCCGCGGTCTGGCCTTCGGGACAACCCTGGAAACCGCGCTGAAGCTCGAGGAGACCTGTCTGCGGCCGGTCCGCGGGCTCTCCTACGCCGACCTGAAACACGGTCCGATCGCCATTGTTGATCATGAGCTGCTTACCGTGCTGGTTGCCGGTCCCTCCGGTCCGACCCTGCCCGGGCTGACCGAACTGGCCGGAACCGTACGCGAGAAGCACAGCATGGTGCTCGGTATCGGTGGCGACGAGCGTTTCCGCGCCGCCTGTGATCTTGCCGTGCCCGGACCCGATGCCAGCGAGATGCTCGCTCCGCTGACCTTGATCATCCCGGCCCAGCTGACGGTCGAGCGACTGGCGCACAAGCTCGGGCTCGACCCGGACGCGCCGCGGGGGTTGCGGAAGGTCACGCAGACTGATTGATTCTTTGCCGTCTTCGAGCCCTCACTTCGTTCCGGTTCGTGGCGGTCCGTTCCCTTTTCGGATCAGTCGGGTTCTACGGCGGGGGTGATCGGGACGATCACTTGGCGGTCCATCCGGATCGCGTAGGCCAACAGGGGAACCGAAACCACGACGGCCATCAGGCTCAGGCCGCCGAAGCCGACGCCGGCGAAGATCGGGCCGGAGATCAGCGCCGCGAGGGCGGCGAATCCGTTCATCGCGGTGTCGACCATCCCCTGGGAGGACGGCCGGATCGCGGCCGGCACCGACTCGGTCAACAGGATCGAGCCGGGCACGGTGCCGCACGACCAGCCAAGACCGAGCAGGAACAGGCTGATCATCGTCCAGCCGGCACTGCCCGCGGAGATGATCGCCGTCACCGTGCTGCCCAGGAAGATCAACTGGCCGATCATGATCACCCGCGTCGCCCCGATCCGGTCGCTGGCGTAGCCGACCACCGGGGACAGTGCGAACATCCCGAGTACGTGGATGCTGATCGTGATTCCGACGATCGTCAGGCCGGAGCCGTGGTGACTCAGTTGCACCGGGGTCATGGTCATCAGGCTGACCATCGACAGGTGCGCACCGATGACGACCAGCAGTGCGAACCGCGCCGGCCGGATCGACCAGAGTGTGGTGAACACCTCGCGGATCGACGGCCGTCGGCCTCGGCTGTCGGTCTGCGCCTCGTAGCGTGCGGCGGTGAGCAGCGGGTCGGGCCGCAGCAACAATGCGATCACCAGACCGGCGATCGTCATCACCACGATGGAGATGACGAAGGCACCGGCCAGCGGAGGCAGTCCGAGCAGTCGTGACACCCATTCGCCGGGTGGGCCGAGGTTCGGGCCGAGCACCGTTCCCAGCGTGCCGGACCAGACGACGAACGACAGCGTCCGGCCGCGGAGAGCGGGCAGCACCAGGTCCGTGGCCGCGAACCGGGACTGCAGTCCGACCGCGGTGCCGCAGCCGAAGAGCAACATCCCGGTGATCATCAGTGCCGCGTTCGTGGTGATCGCGGCACCGATCAGCACCGCAGCGCCGAAGGCGGCGACGAACCAACCGACGGACAACGAGACCCTCCGACCGCCGCGGGCAGCCAGCAGGGCCAGCGGGATCCCTGCCAGAGCGGCACCAAGAGTCATCGAGGTGCGCGCCAGACCTGCCATCGTCTCGCTGTTGGTCACCTGCTCGGCCAGCAGCACGCCCACCGACGGCGCCGCTCCCATCCCGAAGGAGCCCAACACCTGGCCGATGATCAGTAGCCGTACGCTGCGACGCTGCGCCGTGATGATGTCCGGCCGCTGCTGCCAGCCCAGCGCTGCCGCTGTCCGGTGGTCCGCGGCCGGCTGCCGCGCTGAACTGGTGATGATGGTTCCTTCGACTTCGTCTGCTGCTGTGGCTGTCTGAATCATCCACAGTTGTTCTGCACCGGAACAACCCATTTGGCGAATCAGTCACCGTCCCGATGCCCGGCCGGGCGGCGTGATGGCCACGACGAGGGGTGCCGCGCCGTCAGTGCCCTGCCGGGTAGCGTAGGAATGTGGTCCTGATCTGCGACGTCGTGGCGGGAAACCAACCAGACGAATCAACAAGCCGTAGGAGCTGACCAGATGGCGGTGGTCCGATGAGCTACTCCGAGGACTTCGACCGGATCTCTGCCGATCGCCTGCGCGAGCTGGGCAGCATGAAGTGGAGCCTGTACCCCGACACCATCGGCGCGTTCGTCGCCGAGATGGACTTCGGTGCGGCCCCGCCGATCACCGCGGCGCTCCACGCCATGGTCGACGACGGGCTCTTCGGCTACCTGCCGAAGGGCCTTTCGGAGGCGTTGTCGGTCGCCTGCGCCGAGTGGCAGGCCAAGTCCTACGGCTGGGCGGTCGACCCATCCGATGTGCATCCCATCCCGGATGTGATCAAGGGCCTGGAGATCGCGATCGAGCACTACTCCCGGCCGGGCTCACCGGTGATCGTGCCGGTCCCCGCCTACATGCCGTTCCTGAAGGTGCCGACCAGCATGGGCCGGGAGATCATCCGGCTGCCGCTGTCGGAACGGGACGGTCGATACAGCTTCGACCTTGATCAGCTCGGGCGCGCTTTCGAGGCCGGCGGACACCTGCTGGTGCTGTGCAACCCGTACAACCCGGTCGGCCGGGTTCTCACCGCCGATGAACTGACCGGCATCAGTGAGGTGGTGACCGCGCACGACGGGCGGGTCTTCGCCGACGAGATCCATGCCCCGCTGGTGTTTCCGGGCGGTCGGCATATTCCGTACGCCTCAGTGAATGAGAACGCCGCCCGCCACACGATCACCGCGACCTCGGCATCCAAGGCCTGGAACCTTCCCGGTCTGAAGTGCGCGCAGCTGATCATCAGCAACGCCTCCGATGCCGAGGCGTGGGAGGAGTTCGGGCAGTTCGCCGGGCACGGAACGGCGAACCCCGGCGTGGTCGCGAACACTGCGGCGTACACCTCGGGCGGGCCATGGCTGGAAGAGGTGCTCAGCTATCTGGACACGAACCGGCAGTTGCTCGGCGAGCTGCTGGCCGAGGAACTGCCCATGGTCAAGTACACCCCTCCGGAGGGCACCTACATCGCCTGGCTCGATTGTCGTGATCTTGAACTGGGCGTCAGCGCGGCGGACTTCTTCCGGGAGAACGCGGGGGTTGCCTTGACCGACGGCGATGCCTGCGGCGCGCCGGGCTTCGTTCGGATGATCTTCGCGACACCGGCTCCGGTGCTGACCGAGGCGATCAGGCAGATGGGGGCGGCTGTGCGACTCAGTTCCACTGCAGCGCCCAGTGATACATAGCGATCGCTGCTGCCGCCCCGGCGTTGATCGATCGGGTCGACCCGTACTGGCTGATCGCCACCAGGCGGTCACAGATCGCAACGATCTCTTCGGTCAACCCGGGGCCCTCCGAACCGAAGATCAGACAACTGCGTTCGGGCAGTTTGGTCGTCTCCAGCGGGACTGAACCGGGCAGATTGTCCACGCCGATCGGCCGGTAGTCGTTCTGCCCGAGGAATGCCGCGAAGTCGGCGACGTCGGGATGATGGTGGATGTGCAGGTAGCGGTCGGTGACCATCGCACCCCGCCGGTTCCAGCGACGCCTGCCGATGATGTGCACGCCGGCGACGTTGAAGGCATTGGCGGTCCGGACCATGGAGCCGATGTTGAAATCGTGCTCCCAGTTCTGGATGGCGATCCGAAGCGGTCGACGGGTCGCATCGAGGTCGGCGACGATCGCCTCGACCGACCAGTAGCGGTAGCGGTCGACGACGTTGCGCCGATCGCCCTCGGCCAGCAGTCCGACGTCCAGCCGCGGATCGTCGGGCCAGGGTCGGGGCGCAGGTCCGACCCCGGTCTCGACCCCGGGATCGGCGGCCTGCGCCAGCTCGTCGTCGCTTAGGAAACCCACGGCCCCGACGGTACTCTCGCTCGGGTGATCCCACCCGTAGCGCAGGTTGCACTGCTGGCGCCCATGTTGCTGCCGTCCTGGATGGATCCCGAGGCCGTGATCAAGGCGTTCGGGCCGTACGCCGTGTGGGGGGTCGCGTTCATCATCTTCGCCGAGTGCGGGCTGTTCGCCATCCTGCCCGGCGATTCGCTGCTCTTCACGGTGGGGTTGTTCATCGGCGCCGGGACGATCGGGATGCCGCTGTGGCTGGTCTGCGTGCTGCTCACGGTCTGCGCCGTGCTGGGCAACGCCTGCGGCTACCTGATCGGCTATCTGGTCGGGCCGCCGCTGTTCAGGTCCCGTTCCGGGCTGCTCGGCAAGATCTTCAACCCCAAGTACGTCGAGCGGACCCACGACTTCCTGGAGAAGTACGGCAGCCGCGCGCTCATCCTGGCCCGGTTCGTCCCGATCGTCCGCACCTTCGTGACGTTCGCTGCCGGGGTGAGCCGGATGAGCTTCGGCAAATTCATTCTCTTCACCGCGATCGGCGGCGTGATCTGGGCCCCGGGTGTGACCATCCTCGGTTACTTCCTGGGCAACGTCGAGATCATCGCGCGGCACATCGATCTCGCCCTGGTCCTGGTCGTCGTGCTCTCCCTGATCCCGATGGGCCTGGAGTTTCTTTCCGCCCGCCGCAAGGCCGCCCGCGCCGCCTCTGCCGAGGGGTCAATTAATCACTGATATTTGCTGTGAGTCTTGTGGTGGCTGGTCTGGGACTGGCTGGCAGGGTTAGCGTCGGTCGCTTCGTCCTGGTCGTGACTCTTGATATGTGTGGCTCCTTTGTGGGGTGCCTTCAAGCCGACTTGTCCGGTTCAGGGCGGAAGGCCGACGCTGACCCGGCTCCACCTCGGTGACTTGATCAGAAGATTGTCGGTTCCACCTGTCGGGTGGGCCTGACTCATCACAGTGTTGCCCCGAAGTGACTTCCACCCGGGCCTGCGCCGACCGTTTGCGGCCGGATCCCTGTCGGTCTTGTCTGGAAGGAAGTCCCACCGCCGTGACCATCGTCGCGTATTCTCATCCGTTTGTCGTGGGTGTCGACACTCACGCCCGCTCTCACACCCTTGCCGTCGTGGTCGCCGTGACCGGTGAGCTGATCGCGACCGATCAGTTTCCCGCCACCGACGCCGGCATGGACCGGGCCGTCGCGTGGGCCGCGCGCCGCACCGGTGGTGATCTGGCCACCTTGTGGGTGATCGAAGGTGTGGCCACCTATGGTGCCCGGCTGGCAGCAGCGGTGACCCGGTTCGGTTACGAAGTGGTCGAGGCTGCTCGGATGGACACCCGGGCCCACCATGGCACCGGTAAGTCTGATCTGCTGGACGCTCACCGGATCGCGGCCGCGGTCTTGTCTCTGCACCCGCATCAGCTGCGCCGTCCGCGCAGCGATGGTCTGCGGGCGGCATTGCAGATCCTGGTCACCGCCCGCGACCACATGACTACCGAACGCACCGCGACCATCAACGCACTGATCGCGCTGGTGCGTGTGGTCGGCCTAGGCATCGACGCGCGGAAGCCGCTCACCGCCAAACAGGTCGCAGATATCGCCCGATGGCGTGCCCGCGTCGAAGACCTCGCCACGGCTACCGCCCGGGCCGAGGCCGTCCGGCTGGCCAAGCGAGTCGTCGAACTGGACCAAGAGATTGCAGCCAACCAGGCCCAAATCACCGACCTGATCCACCACAGTCAGGTCTCGTCCCTGCTGGACAAGACCGGCATCGGACCGGTCACCGTCGCAGTTGCCCTCGCAGCCTGGTCACACTCCGGCCGGGTCCGATCCGAGGCCGCGTTCGCTGCCCTGGCCGGAGTCAGCCCGATCCCGGCATCCTCGGGCAACACCGTCCGTCATCGACTCAACCGCGGCGGCGACCGCAGACTCAACCGGGCGCTACACATGGCCGTGATCACCCGCATGACCCACGACCCCGACACCCGGGCCTACGTCGCCCGCCGACGAGCCGAGGGACGGACGACCAAAGAGATCCGACGCTGCCTCAAGCGCTACCTCGCCCGCCAGCTCTACCGCGCCTTCCAGACACTCCACACCACGCCCGAGATCGAGCCATCAACCGCTTGACAAACATAGAAGAGTCGGCGTGTCGCCGTGGGCCGTTTGCGGCCATCGGCGACACGCCGCTGATATGAGGGATTTATTGACCCCTCGCGGAGTCAGGCGGTGAGCTTGATCAGCTCGTTGAGGTCCTCGTCGGTCGGTTGCCAGAGACCGGCGGTCACGTTGGCCTCGATCTGCTCGACCCGGGTGGCACCGGCGATCACCGAGGCGACGGTCGGCATCGCGGCCAGGCCGCCGATGGCCACCTGCAGGATGCTGACCCCGCGGTCGGCGGCGAACTTCTCCAACGCCTCGATGGTCTCCCAGTCCGCGGCCGCCAGCCGGTCCGGCAGCTTGGCCAGCCGGGAGCCGTCGGGCGCGGTCTCACCGCGCTTGTACTTGCCGGTCAGCAGCCCATTGGCCAGCGGGAAGTACGGCAGCAGGCCCTGACCCGTGCGTTCCAGCGCAGGGACCACTTCGGCCTCGATCGACCGGTTGAGCCAGGAGTAGTGGTTCTGGGCCGAGATGAACGGCTCGTAGCCGCCGGTCGAGGCGGTCCAGTCGGCGTCGATCACCTGCCAGCCCTTGAAGTTCGACGAGCCGATGTAGCGGATCTTGCCCTCGCTGACCAGATCGCTGAGCACCGAGAGGGTCTCCTCGATCGGCGTGTTCGGGTCGGGCTGGTGCATCTGGTACAGGTCGATCCAGTCGGTGCCGAGGCGTCGCAGGCTGTTCTCGACGGCGATCCGGATGTACCGGCGCGAACCGCGGACACCCCAGTCCGGACCGTTGCTGCCGTTCATCCCGCCGCCGAACTTGGTCGCGATGATCACCTTGTCGCGCTTGCCCTGCAGGGCCTTGCCGAGCAGGGTCTCCGAGGCACCGCCGCCGCCGTACACGTCGGCGGTGTCGAACAGCGTGATGCCGGCGTCGATGGCCGCGTCGACCACGGTCGGCACGTCCTCGTCGGCCATCCGACCGCCGAAGTTGTTGCAGCCGAGGCCGACGGTGGACACGGTGAGCCCGGACTTGCCGAGCTGCTGATAGGTCATGTCAGACACGATGTGCTCCCTTGCCAGAGCAGAGAAAGGTCAGGACCCCGGGTCGACAGCACCGTCGGTCCGGGCGGCGTCGTTCACCGACGCCGCGGGCTCACAGGTGCTGACCCTACTTGACCTGTCGGGAACCTCTGCCTGCGGGTGGCCCGCCGCTCAACCCCTCCTACCGGACCCGCCGATCAAACCCGCGGCCCAGCCCTGCGGGGGCTGCTGGTAGGGCGGCTGCTGCGGCGACTGCTGCCCGGGCACCTGCTGTTGGGGTGCCGGCTGTTGGGAAGCCTGCTGCTGGGGTGTCTGGAAATCGCCCGGAGCGTACGGCTGCTGGGCCGGAGGCTGTGCCGGCGGCAGCTGACCCGGCTGACCCTGGCCGGGCTGGTCGCCACGGTAGGCGATCTCTCCGAAGTTGACCGACGGTGCGGTCCGGGCTGCCTCGTCGGTGACTTCGAAGTAGGTCGCCTTCTGGAAGTGGAACATCCCGGCGATGATGTTGGACGGGACGCTCTCCACCCGGGTGTTGTACGCCCGGACGTTGGCGTTGTAGAAGCGCCGGCCGTTGGCGATCCGATCCTCGGTCTCGGCCAGCTGGCGCTGCAGTTCCAGGAAGTTGGTGTTGCTCTTCAGGTCGGGGTAGGCCTCGACGCTGACCATCAGCCCGCGTACCGCTCCGGTCAGCTGCTCCTCGACCTGGGCCCGCTCCGGGCTGGCCCCGCCGGGTTGCGACTGGGCGAGCGATTGGGCCTGGCTGCGCAGCCGGGTGATGTCGTCGAGGGTGTTCCGCTCGTGCGCGGCGTAGGCACGGACCGTCTCGACCAGGTTGGGCAACAGTTCGTACCGACGGTTCAGCTCGACATCGACCTGCCGCCACGACTCCTGGATCCGGTTGCGCTCCCGGACGAAGCCGTTGTACATGCTGACCATGACGATCGCGAGGATCGCGAGCACGACCAGGATCAGGATGAGGACGATCACAGCGCTCATGGCGAAACCCTATGCCCTGATCAGACCATTTGCCGTGATCAGATTGCCCTGATCAAGCGAGGCCGAGGTCCGACGCGCTGATCGCGTAGCGGTATTCCAGGCCCTCGGCGCGGATCTTCTCCGCGGCGCCGGTGTCCCGGTCGATGATCACGCCGACGCCGACGACCTCGGCGCCCGCCTCGCGGAGCGCCTGGACGGCGGTGAGCACCGACCCGCCGGTCGTGCTGGTGTCCTCGACCGCCAGCACCCGTCGCCCGGCGACCTCAGTGCCTTCGATCAGCCGCTGCATCCCGTGGGCCTTCTGCGTCTTCCGGACCACGAACGCGTCCAACCGGTCACCGTCGGCCGCCGCGGCATGCAACATCGCGGTGGCCACCGGGTCGGCTCCCAGGGTGAGCCCGCCGACGGCCTCGAACTGCAGATCAGACACCAGGTCCCGCATCACCCGGCCGACCAACGGTGCCGCGGCACCGTCCAGGGTGACCCGCCGCATGTCGATGTAGTAGTCGGCCTCGCGCCCCGAGGAGAGGGTGACCTGTTGGTGCACCACGGCGAGCCTGGTGATCGCCTCGATGAGCTGCGCCCGGTCCTGTTCGATGGTCATGGGCGGCAGCCTAGCGACCGGGACCGGCGGCCTGCGATCACTTGGTCTTCGTCGACGTCAGGTGGCCGAACCCCACCGAGCGGTCCGGGGAATGGAAGAGATCCTGGCAGGTGGTCAGCGTGATCAACCTGCTCGTCGGATGCTGACCCGGGTGACCGGGAACCGGGTCGATCACCCAGCCCTCGGTGTCCTCGACGGTGAGCTTGCGGGGCGGGGTGTCCACCCGATAGGTGAAGATCCAGGTCCTGGTTTCGACGACGACGGGGTCTCCGGTGTTCAGCTTCAGCAGGTCGGCGAACGGTGCGCCGTGGGTGATCCGATGCCCGGCCACGGCGAAGTTGCCCACCTCACCAGGTCCGGCGGTCCGGCGGTAGTGGCCGATCCCCCGGGCCAGGACGCCCTGACTGGTCCCTTCGAGGACGGGCACCTCCCTGACCCCGATCGACGGGATGGACAACAGCGCGATCGCGTCTCCGGGGACCGGCGAGCCGTGCTGGGCTGTGCCCTTGCCGTCACCGGGCCGTGCAGTCGGCATCGGTGCGGTCCAGGTGTTCCTGAGTCTTGCCCGCTCGGAGTCGTACGCCCGGTGCGCGCCGATGTCGGTGCCCCACAGTTGATAGCCGACGTAGCCCAGACAGGACGCCCCTGCGAGGAGCAGCATCAGTCCGACGACGGTGAGCAAGTGGTGACGACGCCAAGGCGACCGCTGCGGCGGCGGAGCGCCGGGCGTGCCGGGGGATCCCTTGCCGTCGGTCACCCATCCATTCTGCCGATTCGGCACCGTCGATCGGCTCGACCGGTCAGCGCGTCCGGTCCGCCGAGTCCCCGCCGCGGCACCAGATCGTCACGTCGGGAGTCCAGAGGATGGCAACGGCGAACGCTATGTAGACGCCGATCGGAACCACCCACGCGATGTGGCCGGACAGCACCACCGCGGCAGCGACGATCGTCGCGGCGCCCAGCAGACTGACCGCGATCCGCGGCCACGGGCGGCGGAGCAGCAGGAAGAAGCTCAGCACGACGGCTGCCCCGGGGAAGCCGAAGCCGACCCAGGCAAGGCCCTTCAGCATCTGGAGATGGAACCGTTCGAGCATGTGGTAGAAGATCCCGTCCGTGCCCGAGTAGCCCAGGCCGTCCCGGGCGATGGAGACGAACAACCAGACCAGGGCAAGCTCGGTCATCAGCAGCATCGACCCGGTGATGATCATGACCAAGGACAGGGTCAACAGGGCGGGCCGCTGGATCGGCCGGCCCGAGAACTGTTGTTCCTCGCCGGACTGGGAGAAGCCGCCGTACCCGACCGGAGGGTGTGTCGGTGGCTGTATCGGGGGATGCACCGGATGCGGCTGGGCGTCCCGCGGTCGCGGTCCGTACGGTCCGCTCACACGCCGCTCTTCCGGGCACGATTGATCAACCTGGGCACCCACGTCAGGCTAGTCGGTGCGGGCCCGGCGGCCCATCTTCCGTCAGACAGCGCTCAGGACCGGAAATTCTGCGGCGGGAGGCCGACCATGAGTGACGGCCAGGCGTCAGGACGTCGCGACCAGCTCCGCCAGCCGTACCCCCGCGAGGTCGAGGACCAACTCACACATCATCGCGTTCGCCCAGGAGAACCACGGTCGGCTGAACCGGGTCGGATCGTCGACGTCGAAGGACTCGTGCATCTGACCCGTGCCGCCCGTGGTGTCGACCAGCAGGCGGAGCACACGGCGCTTCTCATCGCCGTCGGTCGCGGTCAAGCCCTGGACGGCCAGCGCGATCGGCCAGACGTAGTTGGGCTTGGTGTGCGGACTTCCGATGCCCTCGGCACACCGACCGGAATAGAAGTACGGGTTCTCCGGGCTGAGGATCAGTCGCCGGGTGGCCAGGTAGGTCGGGTCGTCGGCGGGCAGATAGCCCGACAGCGGCAGGGACAACAGGCTCGGCATGTTGGCGTCGTCCATGATCAGGTGGTGCCCGAGACCGTCGGTCTCGTAGCAGTACACCCGGCCGTGGGTCGGATGATCAACCACCCCGTAGGTCTCGATCCCGTCGGAGATCGATGCCCGCAACGTGGCAGCGCGGCCGGCGATCTCGGTGTCGCCGAGCACCTCCTTGGCGATCACCTCCAGTTGACCGAGCACCACGGCCGCGAACATGTTTCCCGGGACGTTGTAGTTGTAGACGCAGGCGTCGTCACTCGGACGGAAGGCGCTCCAGCTCATGCCTGTCCTGCCGACCGGTTCACCCCGACCGTTGCGACTCAGCGTCTCGGTCGGCAGATGATGATCACGTTCGAAGAAGTACGGCGACTTCTCATGATCGAGTTCGCACTCCCAGAGGTCGAGGATCGTCCGCGCAGCCACAGCGAACCGCTCGTCCAGGTGGTCGGTCCGTCCGGTGATCCGCCACAGTGCATGGCCGAGGTCGAGCGGGAAGCACAACGAGTCGATCTCGTACTTGCGTTCCCAGACCCGCGGTCCCGCGCCCGAGCGGTCTTCGGCATGGGGACTCGGTTCGGTGCCGCGCTTGAAGGAATTGGCGTACGGGTCGACGGTGACGAAATCGACCTGCCGGCGGAAGACGCCGATCAGCGTCTCGGCCAGGGCAGGGTCCCGGTCACAGACGATCAGGTACGGCCGCACCTGGGCCGCCGAATCCCGCAACCACATCGCCGGAATGTCGCCGGTGAGCAGATACGTCGTTCCGTCCGATGCGAGTTCGGCGACCGCCGGCAGGTTCTCCGACATCACCCGGGTGAACATCGCCGTGACGTCGGGATCGCCGATCGCGGCGTCGACCTGCTTGCTGAGTTGGGAAAGAAGTACAGGATCGATCCCGGCTGATGGGTGGCGGTGCATGGTCTCCTCGTGGTGGGGTCCGGTGGGATCAACTGGCCAACAGTACGGCCGGGTTGGTCGAGAACGTATGGTCGAGAACGAGGCTGGCCGCTCCGACGGCGCCGACATCCTCGCCGATCCTGGTTCCGGAGGTCGTCAACGGGTGGATCGACTGCAATCCCGTGCCGGCGGCGGAATTCGGCCAGCCGTTGCGTGCTGAAGAAGGGCGAGAGGGTGGTCCAGTGCGGGCCGCCGAAGACGACATGATCAAGATCGAGCAGCAGCGCGATGTCCTCGCAGGCCTTGAGCACGCCGCGGACCATGGTGTCCAGCACCTCGCGTGCCGCTTCGTTGCCGTGCAGCGCGCGGTCAGCCAGTTCGACCAGCGCCGCCTCGACCTGCGGACGGTCGTCGAGGTCGACGTCATGATCAAGACCGCCGTTGGTCACGCCGAGATGGACCAGCATGCGCGGCTGGCTGCTTTCGCCGAGGCAGCCCCGGTACCCGCACGGGCAGGGGATCCCTTCGTTGGCGATGATCATGTTGCCGATCTGGCCGGAGTTGTGGGTCGGCCCGCGGAACACTTCGTTGTTGATCACCAGGCCGGCACCGACACCGGTTCCGAGATAGAAGAACAGGAAGTTGCCGACACCCCCGTACCACTTCTCCGCCGCCGCAGCGGCCGTGACGTCCTTGTCCAACAGCACCGGAAGGCCGACCGCATCCCTCAGGGCATCCCGCAGCGGCACGTCCTGCCACCCCTCGAGGTTCGGTGGGTCGACGATCACGCCACGGTCGACGTCGATCGGACCCGGTGCGGCGATGCCCAGGCCGACGATCTTGTCCCGGCTGATCTCTGCTTCGGTGATCAGCTCCTCGATCCGTGCGGCGCTGCTGGCGGTGACCTCGTCCGGATCCGGATGGGCCGGAGTGGTGTACCGGGCATGCGCCAGTGTCTCTCCGACCAGATTCAGGATCACGTAGGTGATCACGGCCGGATCCAGATGGACACCGATCGCGTACTGGCCCTGCGGATTGAGATGCAACAGGGTCCGCGGTTTGCCCCGGGCGATCGGCGCACGCCGACCCTCGGTGATCAGCCCGGCAGCCATCAGCTGGCGGACGATGTTGGTGACCGCCTGGGCGGAGAGGCCGGTGGCCGCTGCCAACTCGACCCGGCTGACGCCGTCGATACTCCGCCGGACGGCGTCGAGAATGACCGTCTGGTTATAGTCGGCGATCCGCCCCTGGCTCGCGGCCTTGCGCGTCGACGTTGATGCGCTCACCCACCACTTCCCCTCAGCTACGATTACTCAAGTGAGTTTACTTAATATCGCAATTTGAGGCCGTACGCATCATCTTCGCTGAAGTCGTCCCAAAGTTGGTCGTCCGAAGTGGGCCATCCCAGCACGCACTCGGAACAGGTCAGCGGAAGTGGGTCGCCGGTGGCTCGGGCGACGGTGAACTGTCGGCGTCGGTGAAGGGTGCCGCCCCACCGATCAGCTGTTCCAGCCGGGCCGCGGTCAGCACCCGGTACGGGTAGGGCGACCTGGCCGATCGTCGGGCGAGCTCGTCCACCGGCAGCTCCTCGTCCGAGGCCAACAGAATGATGTTGCCGAATCGGCGACCCTTCAGCGTCGCCGGCTCGGTGCTCAGCGCCAGCTGGTCGAAGGTCTTTGCCGCGGCGGCTGCGACCCGGCGCGCATAGTCCAGTCCCTTGTCGGTGATGTTCAGCATCATCACGCCGCCGTCCAGCACCCGGCGGACGTCGGCGAAGAACTCGGTCGTGGTCAGTTCGGCCGGCACCTGGGAACCGGCGAAGGCGTCGACGACGACGACATCGGCGTAGTCCTCGCGGATCGCCGCGATGCCTTCTCGACCGCCGACACCCCGGACCTTGATTCCGCTCTGCCGTGGCAGCGGAACATGGCGACGAACGAACTCGGTCAACTCGGTGTCGGGCTCGAGCACGATCTGCGCCGAACGCGGCCGGGTGGCCGCGACGTAGCGCGGCAACGTCATCAATGCCCCACCGACGTGGATGATCCGGATCCGCCGGCCCTCGGGCGCGATCAGATCCAGTGCGTCGGCCAGCCGCTGCATGTAGTCGAACTCCAGCCGGCGTGGGTCGTCCAGATCGACATAGGACTGGTCGGTGCGTCCCATCCGCAGCGTGAAGGACGACGGATAGCCGGAGTCCGGCACCAGGAACACCCCGCCCGCACCGCGGCGCAACACAAGATCGTCCACCCGCTCAGCGTACGAGGTGACCGTGGCAGCAGCGAGCCGAACGCGACCTGCCGGTGGCCGAAGCGTCGGCACGTCGCTGATCAACCACCTCCCGAGCTGGAAGCTCGACCTGGAGGCCGTCCGCGAAATGCAGGCTCTCCGGGGGCCGGCCGGATAGCATCGGACGGTGCCCAGACCACGCATTCTCATCGTCGGCCGGTGGTCCGACCAGATCGGCAAGGATCCGAGCGAAGGCGTCTACGTCGGGCGCAAGTTGATCGATTCGGTGTCCAGAGCAGGTGGCGAACCGATCATGGTCTGGCCGGACACTGCGGATCGGGCCGTCGATCTCGTACGGCTCGCCGATGGCGTTGTGTTGCCCGGCGGAAATGATCTTGATCTGCGACCGTACGGCATACCGGAGGTGCATCCCAGGGAGAAGCACCCGCCGGCCGAACAGGATGCCGCCGACGTCACCGTCGCCCGCGCGGCACTCGATGCGGGGCTGCCCATCCTTGCGATCTGCCGCGGGATGCAGGTGCTGAACGTGATCATGGGAGGCACGATCCACCAGCACATGGAGGAGACGACGGTCGCGCACACCGGCGTACGGCATGAGTTCGACATCGTGCCGGGGACGCTGCTTGAGCGGGTCCTCGGGGACGTTCGCGCAACCGGCTACAGCAGCCATCACCAGGCCTGCAGAGATCTCGCGCCGGGACTGCTGCTGAACGCCAGTGCGGAGGACCGGACCATCGAAGGCTTCGAATCCTCCGACGGCCGCATCCTCGGCGTGCAATGGCATCCAGAGATCGACTCCGCGGCCGATCCGGTCCAGCAACGCCCGTTCGGCTGGCTCACCGACCTCGCCCTCGGCTGAGCCTCGTACCCCGCCTCACCCTTTTTCCCGCACCAAGCACTGCATCCCGCACCGGGTGTACCGGGTGCGGGATGCAGTAGCTGGTGCGGTGGGCGGCAGGAGTCAGGCGACCGCGGGCTCGTGCGCCTCGACGAGCTTGAGCCCGTCGGCGCTGTCGTCGACGTCGAAGGAGACGGTGTCGCCCTCGGACACCCGGCCGGCCAGCACCTCACGGGCCAGTTGATCTTCGATCGTCGTCTGTATCAGGCGGCGCAGCGGGCGCGCGCCGTACACCGGGTCGAAGCCGGTCAGCGACAGCCAGTCGCGAGCGCCCTGGGTGACGTCGACGGTGATCCGCCGATCCGCCAGCCGCTGGTTGAGCCGCCTGATGTTGATGTCGACGATCTTGGACAACTCCTCGGTGCCGAGCGCGTCGAACAGCACGACCTCGTCCAACCGGTTCAGGAACTCCGGCTTGAAGGAGGCCCGGACGATGTTCATCACCGCGTCCCGCTTCTTGTCCTGGTCGAGCGTCTGATCGGCCAGGAACTGCGATCCGAGGTTGGACGTCAAGATCAACAACACGTTCCGGAAGTCAACGGTCCGACCCTGGCCGTCGGTCAACCGGCCGTCGTCGAGAACCTGGAGCAGGATGTCGAAGATCTCCGGGTGCGCCTTCTCCACCTCGTCCAACAGCACCACTGCGTACGGCCGCCGACGTACGGCCTCGGTCAGCTGACCGCCCTCCTCGTAACCGATGTAGCCCGGAGGGGCGCCGACCAGCCGGGCGACCGAATGCTTCTCGGAGTACTCGCTCATGTCGATGCGCACCATCGCGTGCTCGTCGTCGAACAGGAACTCGGCCAACGACTTGGCCAACTCGGTCTTGCCGACCCCGGTCGGACCGAGGAACAGGAACGATCCGGTCGGCCGGTTCGGGTCCGAGATGCCGGCCCGGGAACGCCGTACCGCATCGGAGACCGCCCGGACCGCCTGCTTCTGGCCGATCAGCCGCTCACCCAGCCGTTCCTCCATGTGCAGCAGCTTCTCGCTCTCGCCCTGCAGCAACCGACCGACCGGGATACCGGTCCAGTTGGACACCACCTCGGCGACGTCGTTGGGGCCGACCTCCTCGGAGACCATCGGGCCGCGGCCTGATTCCTCGGCCTCCTTCTCCTCCTCGTCTGCCTTCTCCAACTGCTTCTGCAGGGCGGGGATCTCGCCGTACAGCAACTCGCTGGCCCGGCCGAGATCACCCTCGCGCTGGGACTTCTCGGCCTCACTGCGGAGTTCGTCGATCTTCTTCTTCAGGTCGCCGACCTGGTTCAGGCCGGCCTTCTCGGCCTCCCACCGGGCTTCCAGCCCGCGCAGCTGCTCCTCCGAGTTCGCCAGATCCTCGCGCAGCCTGGCCAACCGCTCGGCACTGCCGGGATCGGTCTCCTTCTGCAGCGCGAATTCCTGCATCCGCATCCGCTCGACCTGGCGCCGGAGCTGATCGATCTCCTCCGGTGAGGAGTCGATCTCCATCCGCAGCCGCGACGCCGCCTCGTCGACCAGATCGATCGCCTTGTCAGGAAGCTGACGCGAGGTGATGTAGCGGTTGGACAGCGTGGCCGCGGCCACCAGCGCGCCGTCGGTGATCGCCACCTTGTGGTGGGCCTCGTAGCGCTCTCGCAACCCGCGCAGGATCGCGATCGTGTCCTCGACGCTCGGCTCACCGACGAACACCTGCTGGAATCGCCGTTCCAGGGCAGGATCCTTCTCGATCCGCTCGCGATACTCGTCCAGAGTGGTTGCACCGATCATCCGTAGCTCGCCGCGGGCCAGCATCGGCTTGAGCATGTTACCGGCGTCCATCGCACCCTCGCCGGTCGCGCCCGCGCCGACGACGGTATGCAACTCGTCGATGAAGGTGATGATCTGGCCCTCGGCGTCGCGGATCTCGTTCAACACGGCCTTCAGCCGTTCCTCGAACTCGCCGCGGTACTTGGCGCCGGCGACCATCGACGCGAGATCCAGGGAGATCAGCCGACGACCCTTCAGCGAATCCGGTACGTCACCGGCGATCAGCCGCTGTGCGAGCCCCTCGACCACTGCGGTCTTGCCCACGCCGGGTTCACCGATCAGCACCGGGTTGTTCTTCGTCCGGCGGGCCAGCACCTGGACCACGCGACGGATCTCGGTGTCCCGACCGATCACTGGGTCGAGCTTGCCCTCCCGCGCCTGTGCGGTCAGATCGACGCCGTACTGGTCGAGCGCGGAGGACGTGCCTTCGGCCTCGGCGTTGGTCACTCGCTTGGATCCGCGCGACTCGTTGAAGACGGTGGTCACCTTGTCGGGGGTCACGCCGGCCCGGGACAGGATGCGCTTGGCGTCGGAGTCGATCGCCGACAGCGAGATCAACAGGTGTTCGGTGGCGACGAATGCGTCTCCGAGCTGCTCTGCCCGCGATTCGGCATCAGCGAGCACCCGGGCCGTCGCGCCGGAAATTCCGGGCTGGCTGACCGAGTTGCCCTTGGCGGACGGCAGTTTCGCAATCGCCTGCTGCGCCTCGGCATTCACCGCGGCCGGATCGGCTCCGACTGCCGTCAGCAATGGCCCGACCGTGTTCTCCGGGACGGAAAGCAGTGCACTCAACAGGTGCTGCGGCTCGGCATTGGGGTTGCCGGCCAGCAGGGCGTTACGCAATGCGGCCGAAACGGCGTCCCGGCTCTTCGCAGTCAGTTTCTCGGCTTCCAACTCTGGCTCTCCTTATACGGGTCGAACAGCATTGAGTCTACCCGACTCAACCTTGCGCGGAACCAGTGTATTCCGACTTGAGCGCCCCTGACTCAACCCCGATTCCAACCCGATTCCGACAGGCAGCGTCGGGGAATCCGCATCGCGAGAGCCACCCGAAAGCTCACCGCGGAAGCTCACCGCGAAAGTCGAAGTGTGACCGTACGGCTGGTCGACCCCGGCGTGTCGCAGCCACTGGATCAAACTTTGAGTTTGCGTGTCCGGCGGGGCGATGCAAAGTCGAAGTTTGACCGTACGGCTGGTCGACCCGGCGTGTCGCAGCCACTGGATCAAACTTTGAGTTTGCGTGTCCGGCGGGCGACGCGGGCCGCCGGTTCGACGGCGCCCGGATCCGGTTCATTGATCCCTACAACTTCTCGGCCCGGTCCTTGTAGGTGTCAGATACGCGACTCGGGCGGCTGTCATGGAAAGGTGCTGTGGTGCAGTTCCGTCCCGTGTCGCTGACCCGAATCGCCATCGTCAACCGCGGCGAAGCCGCAATGCGACTGATCCACGCGGTACGTGACCTGAACGCCGCCCGGGCGTCCGACAAAACGTCGATCCGGACGATCGCGCTCTACACCGACGTTGACGCCGGCGCGGCGTTCGTCCGGGAGGCCGACGAGACCTACCTGCTCGGAGCCGCCGCGGGCCGGCCCTATCTCGATCTCCCCCGGTTGCGGGCCGCCCTGACCGAGACCGGTGCTGACGCGGTCTGGGTCGGTTGGGGATTCGTCGCCGAGGATCCGGCGTTCGCCGAGTTGTGCCGCGAGTTGGGTGTGACGTTCATCGGCCCGAGTCCTGAGGCGATGCGCAAACTCGGTGACAAGATCGGGTCGAAGCTGATCGCCGAGGACGCCGGAGTTCCTGTGGCTCCGTGGAGCCGCGGCCCAGTGGACACGCTCGACGAGGCCCTCGACGTCGCCGAGCGGATCGGCTACCCGCTGATGCTCAAGGCGACCGCCGGCGGCGGCGGACGCGGTATCCGCCGGGTCGACCGCCCCGAGGACCTGACCGAGGCGTACCAACGGACCCGGGACGAGGCCGAGCGGGCCTTCGGCAGTGGCGTGGTGTTCATCGAGAAGTTGATCACCGGTGCCCGGCACGTCGAGGTGCAGATCATCGCCGACGGACAGGGAACCGCCTGGGCGGTCGGGGTCCGCGACTGCTCGGTCCAGCGACGGAACCAGAAGGTCATCGAGGAATCGGCGTCGGCGCTGCTGGAACCGGGCCAGACCTCGGAGTTGATGGCGGCTGCCGAGCGGTTGGCGCTGACCGTCGGCTATTCCGGCGCGGGAACCGTCGAGTTCCTCTACCACCCCGAGAGCCGCAGCTTCGCCTTCCTCGAGGTCAACACCCGGTTGCAGGTCGAGCACCCGGTGACCGAACTGGTCACCGGCCTGGATCTGGTCGGCCTGCAACTGCAGGTGGCCAGCGGTGTCCCGCTGACCGGGCAGCGACCGGCCGAACGCGGCCACGCCGTCGAGGCCCGGCTGAACGCCGAGGACCCGGATCGATCATTCGCACCCCTCCCGGGGCGGATCGCCCGGCTGGAATTCCCGGCCGGGCCCGGCGTCCGGGTCGACACCGGGGTGACCGAGGGCGACAGCATCCCGGCCGACTTCGACTCCATGATCGCCAAGATCATCGCCTACGGCGCGAACCGGGACGAGGCGCTTGCCCGGTTGCGCCGGGCGATGCTGGAGACCACGGTGGTGATCGAGGGCGGCGCCACCAACAAGAGCTTCGTGCTGGAACTGCTCGACGAACCGGCCGTCCGCAGCGGCGAGCCGGCCTGGGCCGACACCGGTTGGATCGACCGCACCATGGCCGAGGGCGGATTGGTCGCCGACCGGCACGCCGGCGTCGCCCTGATCGCCGCGGCCATCGAGACCTACGCGGAGCAGGAGCGTACGGAGATCTCGCACTTCCTGACCACGGCCAGGGGCGGACGTCCGCACCTTGCCCACGAATCCGAGTTGCGGGTCGAGCTCAAGCTCCGCGGCACCAGCCATCGCCTGACGGTGAGCCGGATCGGAGCCGACCGGCACCGGGTCAGCATCGTCGACGACGGCTCGGTGATCGCCCGGCTGGACCGGATCGACGAGGTGCACGCGCGACTGTGGATCGGTGATCACCGCTACCGGCTGGTCACAGCCAACCACGGGCCGATCCAGCTGGTGGAGGTGGAGGGTGTCGCGCACCGGATCACGCGTGACGAGGGTGGCGTGGTGCGTTCACCCGCGCCCGCCCTGGTGGTCGGCACACCGGTCGCGGTCGGCGAGGAGGTTGCGGCCGGCAGCCCGGTGATCGTCCTGGAATCGATGAAGATGGAGATGCCGCTGTTGGCGCCGACGGCCGGCCGGCTGACCGAACTCCTGGTCCGCGCCGGCACCCAGGTCGGTGCCGGGGAGGCTCTCGCCCGGCTGGAACCGAGCGGGGACCAGGCCGCGGCCGTCGACCAGCCGACGGGTCGCATGGTGGAGCTTCCCGACGGCACCGGCGATCCCGATCCGGTGCGGGCCGCGACCGTGGCACTGACCACCTTGCGTGACCTGCTGCTGGGCTACGACGTCAGCCACGACCAGGCGACTGCGGCACTCCAGACCTATCTCACCGGTCGTGACGCCCTCACGGAGTCCGGCGTCGACGTCCTCGCCCAGGAGATGGGTCTGATCGGGATGTTCGCCGACTTCGCCGAACTCACTCGGAACCGCCCGGCCGACGAGGAGCTGCGGACCGAGTTGCGGGTGCACAGCGCGCAGGAGTACTTCCACACCTATCTGCAGACCGTCGACCCCGACCGGGGCGGGTTGCCGGCGCACTTCCGCGACAAGCTGGTCCGCGCCCTCGGCCACTACGGCGTCACCGATCTGGAACGCACTGCTGATCTTGACGAGGCGCTGTTCCGGATCTTCCTGGCCAGACAGAGCACTGCCGACAACGACATCGTCATCGGCATCCTGCAATGCTGGGTCACGCTGCCGGCGCCGGCACAGCCGATCGCCCTGTCCGCCCGGGCCCTGCTGGAACGTACGGTCCGGGCAACCAGACGGCGCATCCCGGTGATCGGTGATCTTGCCCGATCAGTGCGGTTCAGCTGGTTCGACCAGCCGATCGTCGACGCCGAACGGCGCAAGGTACTGGGCGGTGTCACCGAGGAGGTGGCGGCTCTCGCTGATCCGTCGGTTCCGGACCGGGAGGCCAGGATCCAAGCCCTGGCAGCGATTCCGGAGCAGCTGGTCGGCTTCCTACGCGACCGGTTGGCCGATGGAGTCGGGTCCAGCGAACCACTCCTGGAGGTGCTGCTCCGCCGACACTATCTCGAGTACGGGTTGGAGGCGCCGATTGTTGATCATGATGGCACGCCACAACGTCCGGTTGTGTGGGCGGACTATGTGAGCCAGGAGCACGGCCGGACCCGGGTGCTCTCGACGATCGGTGAGATCTCCGAACTGTTCCACGGTGACGGCATCGACGATCTGGTCTCCGCCCGGCTGGCCCCGGACCAGGTCAACGACAAAGATCAGAATGTCGTCGAGTTGTATCTGCACTGGGACGAACCGCCGACCGATCCGGAAGCCACATCGGCCCAGTTGATCAAGTGCCTCCAGGGCCGGCCGTTCGTCACCGCGTCCCGTCGGGTGTCGGTCGCCGTCTGCCCGGACGACGGGCAGCCGGTGCGCTACTACACCTTCCGACCCGACCGTTCGGACCGTACGACGCTGGTCGAGGACACCCTGGTCCGCGGCATCCACCCGATGGTCGGCCGCCGGCTGAACCTGTGGCGTCTGGTGAACTTCGATGTCACCCGGCTGGACGCGCCCGGCGACGTCCTGCTGTACGAGTGTGTGGCGCGGGACAATCCGGCCGACCGGCGGCTGGTGGCCGCTGCTCAGGTGCGGCAGATGGCCGTGGTCCGCGATGAGACCGGCGCAGTGGTCGGTCTCCCCCATGCCGAGCGGGCGGTGGAGAACTGTCTCGAGGCGATCCGCCGGGTCCGTACGGCGCGCGGCCGGGCGGCGTCGAAACTGCAGATGAACCACGTCTGGGTCACGGTCTGGCCGGCGATCGAGGCCGAGCTTGATCAACTCACCGCGCTGCGTGACAAGATCACGCCACTCAGCGATGGGACCGGCATCGAGGAGGTGTTGGCCCAGGGCCGGGTGGTCGATGATCACGGCACGGTGCACCCGATCGCCATCCGCTTCCATGCCCGACCCGACGGCGGGACCTCCGCGGACGTGATCGAGCCGCCGACCAAGCCGCTGGCGCCGTTGAACGAGTACAAGACGCTGGTCGATCGTGCCCGGCGTCGCGGCCTGGTCTATCCCTACGAGCTGGCGCCGACTCTGACCCGCGGCGGCAGCGCGATCGAGTACGACCTGGACGAGTCCGGGTCGCTGGTCCCGGTCGACCGGCCGCGTGGTCGGAACACTGCCGGGATCATCACCGCGGTGGTCAGCACCCCGACTGCCTTGTATCCGGAGGGCGTCACCCGGGTGGTGCTCTGCGGCGACCCGACGAAGGCCCTCGGCGCGCTGTCCGAGGCCGAGTGCACCCGGATCATCGCCGCCCTGGACCTGGCCGAACGGCTCAGGGTGCCGGTCGAGTGGTACGCGGTGTCGGCGGGTGCGAGGGTCTCGATGACCAGCGGCACCGAGAACATGGACTGGGTGGCGGCCGCGCTGAAGCGGATCGTCGAATTCACCCAGGGCGGCGGCGAGATCAATGTGGTGGTGGCCGGCATCAACGTCGGCGCGCAGCCGTACTGGAACGCCGAGGCGACGATGCTGATGCACACCAAGGGCATCCTGGTGATGACACCGGAGAGCGCGATGGTGCTGACCGGCAAGCAGACCCTCGATTTCGCCGGCAGCGTGTCGGCCGAGGACAACTTCGGCATCGGCGGCTACGACCGGATCATGGGCCCCAACGGCCAGGCACAGTATTGGGCGGCGGATCTGGCCGGCGCAGTGGAGATCGTCCTGGATCACTACGAACACAGCTATGTCGTTCCCGGCGAGCCCGGTCCGCGACGAGCGCCCACCGAGGACCCGGTCGACCGGGACGTCAGCGACTATCCGCATCCCGGCGGGGACTTCGCAACGGTCGGCGAGATCTTCTCAGCCACCCACAACCCGGACCGCAAGCGGCCCTTCGACATCCGTACCGTGATGCGAGCCGTCGCCGACGCCGACCACCCGATGCTCGAGCGTTGGGCCGGGATGGCCGAAGCAGAGACCGCGGTCGTCGTCGACACCCGGATGGGTGGCCATCCGGTGTGCCTGATCGGAATCGAGTCGACGCCGGTCGCCCGGTCGGGCTTTCCGCCGAGCGACGGTCCCGACACGTTCACCGCAGGCACGCTGTTCCCGCGGTCGTCGAAGAAGGTGGCGCGGGCGATCAACGCGGCCTCGGGCAACCGTCCGGTGGTGGTGCTGGCGAATCTCTCCGGATTCGACGGCTCACCGGAGTCGATGCGCAACCTGCAGCTGGAGTACGGCGCGGAGATCGGCCGAGCGATCGTCAACTTCGACGGCCCGATCGTGTTCTGCGTGATCTCCCGCTACCACGGTGGTGCGTTCGTCGTCTTCTCCAAGCGGCTCAACCCCAATCTGACCGTGCTCGCCGTCGAGGGGTCGTACGCATCGGTGCTCGGCGGTGCGCCGGCTGCCGCCGTGGTGTTCGCCTCGGAGGTCGCCAAGCGCGCCGCAGCCGATCCACAGGTGGCCGAGCTCGAGCGTCGGATCGCGGCCGCACCGCAGGAGCAACGCGGCGCCCTCGGGGTGGAACTGGCCGACCTGCTGGCGACACTCCGTTCGGAGAAGATCGCCGAGCTCGCCGCGGAGTTCGACGGCATCCACAACATCGACCGGGCGGTCGAGGTCGGCTCGGTCGACCGGGTGATCACCGCCTCCGAACTGCGACCCGGCATCATCACAGCCATCGAACGCCGACGCTGACCGGACGCCAAAGACCGCCGGACCGCCGGCGTCGTCGGCGCTCAGTGCTGGGAGACCGGTGAGATCACCAGTTCGTCGACCCGCACATACGGCGGCGACTCCAGCACGAAGCCGACCGCACGGCCGATGTCGTCGGCGGTCAGCATCCTGTCCTGTGCTGCCTGATCAGGAACGACCGGACGCATCTGCAGGAAGTCAGTGGCAACGTCGCCGGGACACAGGTGGCAGGCCCTGATCCCGTTCTCCGCCTCCTGCTTGTTGAGGCTGACGACGATCGACGACAGCGCCGTCTTGCTGGCCCCGTACGCGATCCCGGACCCCGGGTTGAACTGCCAGCCGGCGTAGGAGGAGATCACCACCACGACACCGTGACCGGCCGCCCGCAGTTGCGGCAGCGATGCGTCGATCACCCGCGCAACGGCAGTCAGATTGGTGTCGATGATCTTCGCGAAATCGGCCATGTCCTGGTCGGCCCAGGCCCGGCGCGGGTTGTTCAGCCCGGCCGAGAGCACCAGGCCGTCGATCCGGCCCCAGCGGTCGACGATCGTCTGGTGTGCGCCGCCGACCTGGTCGGGATCGGTGACGTCGGCCGGCACGACCAGCGCCTCGCCACCGTCCGCGGCGATCTGTTCGGCGACGGTCTCGAGCGCATCCTTTCGGCGTCCGCTCAGCGCGACGCGCCAGCCCGACCCGGCAGCCTGTCGGGCCGCCGAGGCCCCCATTCCGCTTCCTGCACCGGTCACCCACAAGACTCTGGACACCGGCACATAGTATGCCGGTGGCTTTCGAAGGGAGTACGCCCGTGTTGATCAACCACTCCGGAAAGGTCGTCGTTGTGTCCGGCGGCGGCCGCGGCATCGGCCGGACGATCGTCGACCGGTTCGTCGCCGAGGACGCGACGGTGGTCGCTCTCGATCTTGCTTTTCCCGACGTCGAATCCGATCTCGACGCGGACAGCCTGAGCCATGATCAGATCCAGTGCGATGTCAGTGACCCGGCGTCGGTCGCCGCCGCCGTCCAGCAGATCGTCGATCGGCACGAACGGATCGACGTGTTGATCAACAACGCCGGCATCAACGTCGCCGCCAGGTCGCCGAGCTGGAATGGGAAGGCTTCCGGAAGTGCCTTGAGGTCAACGTCGGCGGGGTGTTCCTGCTCAGCCAGGCGGTGATACCGATCATGAAACAGCAACGCTCCGGGCGGATCATCAACGCCGCCTCGTTCGCCGCCATCGTGCCGAGCATCGGCAGTGCGGCGTACGCCGCGTCGAAGGCGGCCGTCGTCCAGTTCACCCGTGTGTTGGCCGGTGAACTCGGTCCGTGGGGCGTGACGGTCAATGCGTACGCACCGGGCATGGTGCCGACGGCGATGAACGGCTTCACCGAGATGCCGGAGCAGGCACAGGACCGACTGCTGGACACGCTGTCGCTGCGGCGCTGGGAGTCGGCCGACGATGTCGCCGATCTGTTGATCTTCCTGGCCAGCGGTGCCGCCGGCTACATCACCGGCACCTTGATCGACGTGAGCGGCGGGAAGCTCGCAACGCAGATCCCATCCCGGGCGTATGAGGATCCGGCCTGATCATCACGCCTGATCGGGTGCCTGGCATGCCCGGCAGAGCCCGACCAGGGGAAAGTGGGCGAACCGCACCTGATAGCCGATCCGCTCGTCAATGGTGACCCGTACCGGATCCAGATCAGCGGGCGAGAAGGCGGTCACCGCTCCACAGGACTCGCACAGGGCGTACCACCGCTCGTGATCACTGACCAGCTCATACAGGCCGGGTCCGTGACCGAAATGTACGTGCCGAACCAGTCCGACGGTCTCCAGGTGCTCAAGATTGCGGTAGGTGGACGGGACGTCGAGCTCCGGCGCGGCTCGCCGGGCGATCTGCTCGACCGACAGCGGATCGCGGACCTCGAACAGCACGTCAAGGATGGCCCGGCGTGCCTTGGTGACGCGACCGCCGTCCTCACGCAGCACCTCGACCGCTTCGTCGACCGTGGCCACCGGGCGCACGGTCCGCAGGGGTGATTCGGGCATCGCAACCTCCACCGTCGAGCGTATCGGGAGATCGCGTCGTCCCGGTATGAAGTCGGCGGCCCGTACCCCGCGAGCTTATTGCAACCGAGTAGCAGTAAGCTCGTGGCCGCGTAACAGGGACAGGGGCTGGGAACAGATGACCACAACGGGTCCGACGACGGCAACGGCGAAAGCCGGCGCCCGATGGCGCCTCAGGAGGTTCGTGAGCGACCTGTCCCCCATCGAGCGACGTCGCATCGGCGCGATGTACGGCTTCGTCGTCGTGCTGCATCTCGCCGGTTTCGGGATTCTGCTCGCGTTGGTCGCGCCACAGCATTTCCGGGTCGGAGGTGATCATCCGGTCTTCACCGTCGGCGTCGGCCTGCTCGCCTACACCTTCGGACTGCGGCACGCGTTCGATGCCGATCACATCGCGGCAGTGGACAATGCCACCAGGAAACTGATCACCGACCACACGGCGGGCAGGTCACCGGAGCGGCCGCACTCCGTGGGCTTCTGGTTCTCCCTGGGCCATTCGACGATCGTCTTCTGCCTGTCGTTCCTGTTGGCGCTCGGCGTCCGGGCTCTGGTCGGCCCGATCGAGAACCGGACCTCATTGCTGCACACGATCACCGGAGTCATCGGCCCGTCGGTGTCCGGGATCTTCCTGTGGCTGTTGGGAATCCTCAATCTGGCCGCCCTGGTCGGCATCGTCCGGGTGCTGCGACGGATGCGGCAGGGATCGTACGACGAGCACCAACTGGAAGATCAACTGAACAAGCGAGGCTTCTTCAACAGGTTTCTGGGCGGCCTGACGCGCGTGATCAGAAAGCCCTGGCACATCTATCCGGTCGGTGTGCTGTTCGGGCTGGGCTTCGACACCGCGACCGAGGTGGGACTGCTCGTGCTGGCCGGCGGCGCGGCCGCGTTCGAGCTGCCGTTCTACGCCATCCTGGTGCTGCCGATCCTGTTCGCGGCCGGGATGTCGGTGATGGACACCACGGACGGCGTATTCATGGCGGGGGCGTACGGCTGGGCGTTCGCCAAACCGATCCGCAAGATCTTCTACAACATCACGATCACGACGATCTCGGTGATCGTTGCACTGGTGATCGGCAGCATCGAGTTGATCGGGGTGTTGGCCGACCGGATGTCGATCACCACCGGCCCGCTGGCCTGGATCGCCGGAATTCCCTTGGACTACGTGGGGTTCGCGATCGTCGGCCTGTTCGTGCTCGCCTGGGTGATCGCCATCGCGATCTGGCGGGGTGGCCGCATCGAAGACCGCTGGGGCGCGGATCTGCAGTCCTAGGGCGGTCGGTGCCCCTGATATCGGCCGGAGCCGATCCTGGTCGTCGACGCCGTCAGTTCGCGGCTACGCCGAATTGGCACCGCGTGTTACGAAATCGGCGCTAATCCGGTTCTAGTGCCCGCGAATTCGTAGCACGTGTTACCAAGTCGCGGCTGGGGCAGGGATGGTCGCGGCATCGGGCGAAAACCGTGCCACGTGCTACCAACTCGGCGCGGACGACGTACGGCACCGCGCCTCCCCGGCAAGCGGCGCCACCTGTTACGAAATCGACGCCAACCCGCCCGGATGCGTCCGAATTCGTAGCACGTGTTACCAAGTCGACGCTGGGGCAGGGATGGTCGCGGCATCGAGCGAAACCGTGGCAGGTGCTACGAATTCGGCGCCGAAACGCAGCGGACGCGGCGAATTCGCAGCGCGTGTTACCAAATCGACAGCGGGACGTACGACGCCGGCGGCATCGAGCGAAACCGTGACGCGTGCTACGAAATCGACGCCGAACCGCGCGGGAAGAGGCGAATTCGTAGCACGTGTTACGAAGTTGACGCGGTTTGGCGAGGTGAGGGCGAGAGGGGCGCGGGAGACCGTGTCACGCGGGAGACCGTGTCACGCGGGAGACGGTGTCACGCGGGAGACGGTGTCACGCGGGAGACGGTGTCACGCGGGAGACGGTGTCACGCGGGAGACGGTCGACACCGGAGACGGTCGACACGGGAGACCGACCACGCGGGAGGCACGGGCCGCGGGAGTCCTCGGCAACGCGAGAGGCCGGTCGCTCGGAGTGACGCAGCCTGCATAGAAGGGCCGAGCGGACCTCGTGGAAAAGGAGAGGGGGTCGAATTCAGACGCCCGTGCCGACGTCCCCGACAGATCAGGCGCGGCCGCCGGGCAAGGCCCGCTGCGGGCCGGGCCGGGTCTGGCCGAGGTGCACCCGGCCGGCCGGATCGGCGGTGAAGAATCGTGCTCCGGGCGGAGCGGCGCGGCTGGCCTGGAGCAGCTCTGTCAGGTTCCTGACCTGGGACCGGAGCTCGGTGATCTCGTCCTCCATGGCCAGGATCCGGCGGATGCCTTCGAGGTTCACGCCCTCGTCCTGGCTGAGTCGTTGGATCAGCCGGAGACGGGCGACGTCCCGGGCGGAATAGCGCCGCCCGCGGCCGCGGGTGCGGCGGGGCGACACCAATCCCATCCGGTCATAGGTCCGCAGGGTCTGCGGGTGCATACCGGCAAAGCTGCGCAGCAACCGAGATCACGAACAGCGGCGCATCCGAGTCGATCGGCTGCGGTAGCCCGGCCCCGCCGTAACCGCCGGCGTGTGCGGTGGACATCAGCCCGTCCTGGTCCCACTGGTAGCGCGACCACCGGCAGCCCGGACCTTGGCGAACAGCGCCTGCCGCGGATCACTGCTTCCCGCGGCAGCGGCGAAGCTGCCCAACGCCTCCCGGGCCTGCTCACTGAGCTGCTCGGGTACGACCACCTCGACCGTGACCAGGAGATCCCCGTGACTGCCGTCCCGTCGGGCGACGCCCTTGCCGCGGACCCGCAGGGTGCGGCCGTTGGGTGTACCCGGCGCGATCTTGATCCGGACCGCGGGACCATCCAGGGTCGGCACTTCGATCTCGGCGCCCAGGGCAGCCTCGCTGAAGGTCACCGGTGCGGTCAGCGTCAGGTTGTCACCCTTGCGGCCGAACACCGGGTGCGCCGTGACGTGCACCATGACGTACAGGTCGCCGGGGGCGCCGCCGTTCTCGCCGGCACCGCCCTTGCCCTTCAAGCGGATCCGCTGTCCGTCGGTCACGCCGGCCGGGATCCGGACCTGCATCGACCGTGCGGACCGGCCGCGGCCCGAGCCGTTGCAGACCGGGCACGGGTCGTCGACGATCATGCCCCTGCCGCGGCAGTCGACACACGGCTCGGTGACGGCGAACACGCCGCCCGAGGTCGAGGTCTGCATGCCACTGCCCTGACACGTCGGGCAGACCCGCGGCACCGTTCCGGCCTTCGCGCCGGTTCCGTGGCAGGCCGAGCACGGTGCATCGGAGATCATCTGAATCGGCACCGTGACACCGTTCACCGAGTCGACGAAGTCGATGGTGACCTCGCCCTCGATGTCGCTGCCGCGCCGCGGTCCGCGACTGGACGCCGTCGTCCGCGTCCGACCGGCACCGTTGAACAGCCCGCCGAAGATGTCGGAGAAGCTGTCACCACTACCGGAGGCGTTGCGGAACAGGTCGTCCATCGACGATGCGCCTGCCGTGTTCCCTCCGCGCGGGAAGCGGAAGCCGCCACCGCCGAAGAGCTTCCGGGCGTCGTCGTACTCCTTGCGCTTGGCCGGATCGGACAACACGTCGTTGGCCTCGGAGACCTCTTTGAAGCGTCGTTCGGCGTCGGCGTTCCCCGGATTGGCGTCGGGATGATTGGCCCGGGCCAGTTTCCGGTAGGCCTTCTTGATCTCGTCCGCCGTGGCGTTGGAGGAGACGCCGAGGACCTTGTAGTAGTCCTTCTCCAGCCAGTCCTTCGTACTCATCCCGACGTCACCTCCTCCGTCACCTGATCGAACTCTCTCACCCGATGGGAATGATCACACCTGATCGGCGGATTCGCCCGCATCGACTGCTTCCTCAGCCCCAGTGTCCCTGACTCCCGAAGCGGCCTCCGCAACGGGAGCGCCCGCTTCGGCACCGCCCGGCTGTGCGGCGTCTTCCTCGGGCTCGGCGACAGCTACCCTGGCCGGGCGGATCACCCGGTCCTTCAACTTGTAGCCCAGCTGCAGGATGGTCACCGCGGTCGGCCCGGTGATGCCGTCGGCGTGGGCGTGCATCAGCGCCTCGTGGATGCGCGGGTCGAACGGATCGCCCGGCTCGCCGAAGGCCTCGAGGCCGTAACGGGCGGCCAGCTTCTCGATCTCGTCCGCGACACCCTTGAAGCCGCCGGTGAGCTCACCGTGATCACGAGCAGCCTTGATGCTGTCGAGTACGCCGAGCAGGTCGCGGAGCACCGCTTCGATGCCCCCGGCCCGGGCGAGGTCGCGGTCGCGATCCACCCGCCTCTTGTAGTTGACGTATTCGGCCTGCACCCGCTGCAGATCCGCGGTCCGGTCGGCCACCTCGCCCTTCAACTTCTCGATCTCGGCAGCCAGTCCGTCCACCTCCGGCGCGGCTCCGGCCGGCTGCTGATCCTGCTCAGCAGCGGCCGGCGCCTCGTTCGTCGTCTGGGCGTCCGGGTCCCTGACCTCGTAGGTCTTGGGGTCGATCCGACGTCTGTCCCGGACCCTCGGACGACCGTCGTCCCTCTCGTTGTCGGCTTCGTGCGGTCCCTGGGTCACTTGGCCTCACCCGTGCTGCTCGAGTCCTGGGGCTTCTCCTCGTCGACGATCTCGGCGTCCACGACGTCCTCCTCGGACGACTCGGAGCCGGCACCCTCGCCCGAGCCCGGGGTCTGCCCGTCGCCACCGGCGGCGGCCTGGGACTGCTGGGCGGCGGCGTACATCGCCTGGCCGAGCGCGGCACTGGTGGTGTTCAGCTTCTCCACAGCGGCCTTCACCAAATCGTTGTCGTCACCCTCGAGCGCGGACTTGACCTCGGCGATCGCTTCCTCGACCGGCTTCTTGGTGTCGTCGCCGATCTTGTCGGCGTTCTCCGAAATCAGCTTCTCGGTGCGGAACACCAGGTTGTCGGCCTCGTTGCGCAGATCGACGGCCTCGCGACGCTTGCGGTCCTCCTCGGCGTGTGCCTCGGCCTCCTTGACCATCCGGTCGATGTCGTCCTTGCCCAGCGCGGAACCGCCGGTCACCTGGATGGACTGCTCCTTGCCGGTGGCCAGATCCTTGGCGTGGACGTTGACGATGCCGTTGGCGTCGATGTCGAATGCCACCTCGATCTGCGGCACGCCGCGCGGAGCCGGCGGCAGGCCGGTCAGCTCGAAGTTGCCCAGCGACTTGTTGTCCCGGGCGAACTCCCGCTCACCCTGGTAGACCTGGATCATCACCGACGGCTGGTTGTCGTCAGCGGTGGTGAAGACCTCAGACCGCTTCGTCGGGATCGTGGTGTTGCGCTCGATGATCTTGGTCATCACGCCACCCCTTGGTCTCGATGCCGAGGCTCAGCGGGGTCACGTCGAGCAGCAGGACGTCCTTGACCTCGCCCTTCAGCACGCCGGCCTGCAGGCTTGCCCCCAGGGCAACGACCTCGTCCGGGTTGACGCCCTTGTTCGGCTCCTTGCCGCCGGTCAGCTCCTTGACGAGATCGACGACTGCCGGCATCCGGGTCGAGCCGCCGACCAGAATCACGTGATCGATCTGATTGACGCTGACCTTCGCGTCCTCGATCACCGCGTGGAACGGCGCGCGGGTGCGATCGAGCAGGTCGTTGGTCATCCGCTGGAACTCCGAGCGGGTCAGCCGCTCCTCCAGGTGCAGCGGGCCCGACTCACCCAGCGTGATGTAGGGCAGGTTGATCTGGGTCTCGCTGGCCGAGGACAGTTCGATCTTGGCCTTCTCGGCCGCCTCCTGCAGACGCTGCCGGGCGATCTTGTCCTTGCTCAGGTCGACGCCGTTCTTGTTCTTGAACTGGGTCACCAGCCAGTCGACGACCCGGGAATCCCAGTCGTCGCCACCGAGCCGGTTGTCACCCTTGGTCGCCTTCACCTCGAAGACGCCGTCACCGATCTCCAGCAGGGAGACGTCGAAGGTGCCACCGCCGAGGTCGAAGACCAGGATGGTCTGCTCGGTGTCGGCCTTGTCCAGGCCGTAGGCCAGGGCCGCGGCGGTCGGCTCGTTGATGATGCGGTCCACGGTCAGGCCGGCGATCTCACCGGCCTCCTTGGTGGCCTGCCGCTCGGCGTCGGAGAAGTACGCCGGGACGGTGATCACCGCGTTGGTAACGGTCTCGCCGAGGTAGGCCTCCGCGTCCCGCTTCAGCTTCTGCAGCACGAAGGCGCTGATCTGCTGCGGCCGGTAGTCCTTGTCGTCGATGGACACCTTCCAGTCGGTGCCCATGTGCCGCTTCACGGAGCGGATGGTCCGCTCGACGTTGGTGACGGCCTGGCGCTTGGCGACCTCACCGACCAGCACCTCGCCACCCTTGGCGAACGCAACGACCGACGGAGTCGTACGCGACCCCTCGGCGTTGGGAATGACGGTGGGCTCCCCGCCCTCGAGTACGGCGACGACCGAGTTGGTCGTGCCCAGGTCGATGCCGACTGCACGAGCCATGTGTGTTCTTCCTCCGGTGCTGTATCTGTGTGTGGTTCGGGAATTGCATCTGGTGCAACGTCCCAGCCTTGAGTCTATTCCACTCAACTTCGCCCTTGAGCGGGCCTGGCTCAACTATGCACGAAGTGCGGAGCAACTTCAATCCGGGTTGAGTCCGAATGGCTCAGGTCATGGCTCGGCGGGGGATCACCCTGACCGAAGCCGTGCGGCGTGTAGCCTCAGAAACCGGCCAGTTGTCGCCTAAATTGATGATCATGGCCGGATTCCTGAGAGTCGTACGCAGCCTCGTCCTCCTGCTGGCACGGATCGGCCTGGGCGGCATCCTGATCCTGCACGGGTGGCGCCGGTGGCAGGAGCAGGGCATGGACAGCCAGATCGCCTATCTGCGGACCTTCGCCACCCCCTTCGCCAACTACGCGGCCTGGGGCGGCACCATCATCGAACTGGTCGGCGGCATCTTCCTGATCGTCGGCGCCCTGGTCCCGCTGGTGGCTGCCGTCGTGGTCGCCGAGCAGGTGCTGATCATCGCCTACACCAGTTGGTACAAGGGCTGGAACCTCGCCGAGGTGAACGGGGGCCAGGCGACCTGGAACGGTGGTTGGGAGTACAACGTCATCCTCGGTCTGCTGGCCCTGCTGCTGGTGGTGTACGGCAGCGGTGCGGTCGGTGTCGACCGGCTATTCCGCCGTCGCACCAAGGACGAGGGCGAGGACGCCCAGCCGGAACCGGAGCCGCGGCAACGCCTGGAGCGCCGGACCGAACCGCGCCCGGCAACGCCCGCGACATCGACCGGCACCGGCACGCCGAGCACTGCCCCACCCAGCACGCGCGATCGGTCGACCGGCCCGGCCCCGAGTGAAAACACGACCGACACACTGATCCGCCCGCGCGGCTGATCGGCCCGCCGCCGATCCTCGGACCGTCTCACAGGAAACTCATAGCCAACACCCAGCGCGGCCGAAGCTGCTGCTGGGATCGTTGAGGCATGGCGCGTACTGACCTGCAGACCCAAGCCGTGCCGCTGACGCGGCCTGACGGGAGCCCCATCCGGGTGCTCGCTGTCGACGACGAGCGAAGCCTCACCGAACTGCTCTCGATGGCGATGCGCTACGAGGGCTGGCAGGTGACGACGGCCGGATCCGGTGTCGAGGCGGTCCGGGCAGCCCGGGAGGTACGCCCGGACGCGATCGTGCTGGACATGATGTTGCCCGATTTCGACGGCCTCGAGGTGATGCGCCGCATCCGGGCCGAGGACCCCGATGTCCCGGTGATCTTCCTGACCGCCAAGGACGCGGTCGAGGATCGGATCGGTGGGCTGACCGCCGGCGGTGACGACTACGTGACCAAGCCGTTCAGCCTGGAGGAGCTGATCGCTCGGCTGCGCGGACTGCTACGGCGGACCGGTGCCGGCTCGGCCCGCGAGGAGTCCTCTCTCGTGGTGGGCGACCTGGTGTTGAACGAGGATTCCCACGAGGTGTACCGGGCCGGGCAGGAGATCTATCTCACCGCCACCGAGTTCGAACTGCTGCGCTATCTGATGCGCAACCCGCGCCGTGTGCTGTCCAAGGCCCAGATCCTCGACCGGGTCTGGAACTACGACTTCGGCGGTCAGGCCAACGTCGTCGAGCTCTACATCTCCTATCTGCGCAAGAAGATCGACGCCGATCGCGCTCCGATGATCCACACCATGCGAGGCGCGGGGTACGTCCTGCGTCCCGCCGCCGAGTGACCGGGTCGACGACCGGAAAGACTGCGTCGTGACCACTGCCGCGCCGGGTCCGGACCGCCCGAACCCCGGGCAGCCTCCGGCCGCACAGCCGGCCCCGGCCCATGGTGCCGACGCCACCGGTGCGGGCACTTCGGCGCGGGGCACCTCGCGGGGAACCTTGTCGCGGGGCACCTTCGCCCGCGGGACCCTCGGCCGACAACTGCTGGTGCGGGTGCTGCTGATCGTTGCGGCGATCGCTGTACTGCTCAGCGGCGCCAGCACCTTGACGCTCAGCCGGCAACTGACCGGCAACGCCGACCGACAACTCTCCGCGATCGTCGACCGGCTGCGTGCTCCCGGCGCCGGCTTCCAGACCGCGGACGCCCTGCTCAGGGGCGGCCAGCCGATCGGCACGCTGTACGCCGCCTACGTCGCCGGGAGCGGAGAGGAGGCAGATTCCGGGAGACTCGCTTCGACCCGCGGACCCCAGGTGATCAAGGCTGCGCTCACTGATGCCGTGGTGGCCCAGCTGTCCCAGATCGACCCGAATGACGGACCGACGACCATCCGGTTGAAGGGCCTCGGCCGTTACCGGGTGGCCGGCTATCCGGCGGTCTTCAACGACAACCAGCAGGGCACCCTCGTCGTCGGTATCCCGCTCTCCGACACCGACCGGGTGCTTTCCCGTACGGTCCTGGTTGCCCTCAGCGTGTCCCTGCTGGCCCTGATCGGTGCCGCGGTGGCTGTCCAGGAGGTCGTTCGCCGCAGTCTCCGGCCCCTGAACCGGGTTGCGGCGACGGCGCAGCAGGTGTCCCAACTGAAACTCGATCGGGGTGACGTGACACTGGCCCTGCGCGTGCCGGAGGCCGATGCGGATCCGGTCTCCGAGGTCGGCCGGGTCGGCCAGGCGTTCAATCACATGCTCGACAACGTCGACCGCGCTCTGGCCGCCCGCCAGGCCAGCGAGACCAAACTCAAGCAGTTCATCGCCGACGCGTCCCACGAACTCCGCAACCCGCTGGCATCGATCCGCGGTTATGCCGAGCTGACTCGCCGGGAGCGGGACCAACTTCCCCGCGACACGGCGTACGCCCTGGGCCGGGTGGAATCCGAGGCCGAGCGGATGTCGTCCCTGGTGGAGGACCTGCTGTTGTTGGCGCGGCTGGATTCCGGCCCTGCCATCGAGGTCGGGCCGGTCGACGCGACCGAGTTGCTGATCAACGCCGTCAGCGACGCCAGGGCTGCCGGCCCCGATCATCACTGGTCGCTGGAACTGGGATCGCTGGGCCAGGGGAACGATCCCCCGCCCGTGGTCATCGGGGACCGCAACCGGCTCTACCAGGCCGTGGTGAACCTGCTGGCCAACGCCCGGACCCACACACCGGCCGGTACGTCCGTCCGCGCCGGACTGCGGGTCGAGGGCCAGGAGGTGGTGATCAGCGTCAGCGACAACGGCCCGGGCATCCCCGCCGACGTCCAGGGTCGGGTCTTCGAGCGGTTCAGTCGTGGTGACGACAGCCGTGCGCGGAACGGGGACGAGGCCAGGGGCAGCACCGGACTCGGGTTGGCGATCGTCGCCGCCGTGGCCGAAGCTCATCACGGCCTGGTCCGGGTGTGGAGTGTCCCGGGAGACACCCGCTTCGAACTGAGACTGCCCCTGGCGGCCGCACCCGATCCCACCTGAGCAACCCGTCCGATCCAGCCCGCCGATCCGGCGGCCTGGGGTTATCCCCACCCGGAAATCGCCGGTTCCCCTGATGGCGCGTGGCACGGCGATCAGCGAAGCTTGGGGTTGTGCGTAGGGGTGTGGCGATCGGCCAACTGGTTCGCCGGACGGTCGGCGACCTGGGCTTTCTGGTGTCAACGTTCTTCGTCGCGCTTCCGGCGTTCATCGTCTGCATCGTGCTGTTCGTCGTCGGCGTCGGCACCATCCCCATAGTCGTCGGCTTCCTGCTGCTGACTATCAGCCTGGCGACGGCCGGCAGCTTCTCCCAGATCCACCGCAACCTGCTGTCCGGTCGGGGTTTCGAGATCGCCCGCCCGGTCTACCCGACCCGCACGAAAGGCCTGCGCAGTCGGTTCCGCCGGCTCACCCACACCCAGTCCTGGCGGGAGCTGCTGCACGTCCTGCTGATCTTCGTCGTCGGCACCGCGACCTTCCCTGTCGGTCTGGTCTGGTGCATCGCCGGGCCCGGCGGACTGCTCTATGCGATCTTCGGCATCTGGATGCACAACGTCGACGACGGGCTCGGCTGGCTGCTCGGCCTGCCGGGCCGGGCCGCCGAGATGGTCATCTACCTGTTGCTCAGCCTGATCGTGGTGGCCACCGCACCGTACGTGCTCCGCGGCCTGGTCCTGTTGCACGTCGGCATCGCCCGCGGACTTCTCGACGACGAAGCGTCCCAACTCCGCGAGCAGGTCAGCCAGCTGGCGACCAGCCGGGCCGCTGCCGGCGAGGCCGAGGCACACACCCTGCGCCGGCTGGAACGCGACCTGCACGACGGACCGCAACAACGGCTGGTCCGGCTCGGGATGGACATCAGCGCCGCCGAGCGCCGGATCACCACCGACCCGGACCAGGCCCGGGAGATGCTCCGCTCAGCGCTTGCCCAATCCCAGGAGGCGCTCGCGGAGATCCGTACGCTGTCCCGCGGCATCGCCCCGCCGATCCTCTCCGAGCAGGGACTGCGCGCCGCGATCACCGCGCTCGCCGCCCGGTCGACCGTCCCCACCACGGTGGACGTCGACGACGTGCCGCTGTCCGACGCCGCCCAGAACGCCGCCTACTTCGTCACGGCCGAGGCCCTGGCCAACATGGCCAAACATTCCCGCGCGTCATCCTGTTCGGTCGAGTTGCGTCGGGCCGGGGCGATCGCGCTGATCACCGTCACCGACGACGGCATCGGCGGCGCCTCCGCCGCCAAGGGCCACGGCCTTGCCGGCCTGGCCGAACGGCTGCGCGGGGTCGACGGGTCACTCGCCGTCCAGTCTCCCACCGGTGGCCCGACCCACCTGACCGCCACCATCCCGTTGATGAACCACGAGTGAGCGAACCGATGACCAGTGCGGCAATCACCGGTTTCGCGACGACGAGTGTTGCGACGACCGGCCGAACCGATACCGCGTTCGCACCGTCGTACGAAACACTGGCGGGTATGCGTGTTCTCGTCGCCGACGATTCGGTACTGCTGCGCGAAGGACTGATCCGGCTGCTGGCCGAGGTCGGCTGTGATGTCGTCGACGCGGTCGGGGACGCGCAGAGCCTGGTCGACGCGGCGGCCAAGCACCGGCCCGACGTCGCGGTGGTCGACATCAGGATGCCTCCGTCCAACACCGACGACGGGCTCCGGGCCGCCGTCGAGGCGCGAACGGCCAATCCCGATCTTGGTGTGTTGATGCTGTCGGCCTACATCGAGCTGTCCTATGCCGATGTGCTGCTGTCCGACGGCCGTGGCGGCGTCGGCTATCTGCTCAAGGACCGGGTCACCTCGCTGGACACCCTGGCCGATGCGCTGCGCACCATCATCGAGGGCGGCACGGTGCTGGATCCGGAGGTTGTCGCCCAGTTGCTGGTCGCCCGCCGCACCCAGGACCCGTTGGCCAAGCTGACGCCACGGGAACGGGAGGTGCTGGCACTGATGGCCGAGGGGCGCAGCAATTCCGCGATCGCCCAGCGACTGGTGGTCACCGGAGGCGCCGTCGAGAAGCACGTCTCGAACATCTTCACCAAGATCAACCTGCCCGATGTCGGATCCGACAACCGGCGGGTGCTGGCGGTACTGGCCTGGCTCAAGGCACGTTGATCATTTCGCCTGGCCGTAATTGTCGACGATCGCCACCTCGAGGGCGAACTCGACACCGCTCTCGCCGAAGAGCAACCGGCCGGCGGCGGCGGCGGCGTCCTTGATCAACTCCGCAGCAACGTCGGCACAGTCGGCCGGGCTGTGCACGATCACCTCGTCGTGCAGGAAGTACACCAGATGTGGTCGGGCACCCGGCGTACCGAGATCGACCAGGCGCTGTCGCAGTCCGGCCATCCAACACAGGGCCCATTCCGCGGCCGTGCCCTGGACCACGAAGTTCCGGGTGAACCGTCCCCAGTCCCGGGCCTGCTGCCGCGCCCGGCGGACCTCCTCGGCCGGGGCGTCCCCGCCGGCCGCCAGCCGTTGTTGCTCCCGCCAGGACTCCGGTGGACGCGGCGAACGCCGGCCGAGGAAGGTGCTGACGATCTCGCCCCGTTCACCGGCCCGGGCCGCTTGCTCCACCACTCCGGTGGCCCGCGGATAGGCCTGGATCAACCGCGGCATCAGGTTGCCGCCGTATCCGGTTGTCGCGCCGTACAACGCGCCCAACATGGCCACCTTGGCATGCGCCCGGGTGTCCACCACGCCGGTGTCCACCAACCCCTGATAAAGATCATGACCGTGCGCCGCGGCGGCCATCCGGTCATCCCGAGCCATGGCCGCCAGCACCCGGGGTTCGAGCTGCGACGCGTCGGCAACCACCAGTTTCCAACCCGGGTCGGCCCGGGAGGCCGATCTGATCTGTTTTGGCAACTGCAGCGCACCGCCGCCGTCGGTGGCCCAGCGGCCGGTGACCACGCCGCCGACCACATAGTCCGGCCGGAAGCGTCCGCCGGTGATCCAGGTGTCCATCCAGGACCACCCGTTGGCCGACAGCAGCCGGGACAGCTTCTTGTACTCCAGCAGTGGCTCGATCGCCGGATGATCGATCTTCTCCAGTTCCCATTTGCGGGTGCTGTTGACCTGGATCCCGGCACGATGCAGGGCATCGATCAACGTCACGGGCGAGTCCGGATTGAACGGGCCGACCTCCAGGGCGCCGATCAACGCGTCGACGACGGCCTGCAGCTTGGCCGGCCGCTCGCCGTAGCGCGGCCGCGGACCGAGCATCTCGGTGAGCAGCCGATCATGGACCGCCACGTCCCAGGGCAGGCCGCTGTGGGCCATCTCGGCCGCTATCAGGGCACCGGCCGATTCGGCCGACAACAACAGCCGCAGCTTGGCCCGTCGGATCCGTTCCTGGTCATCGAGGTCGGGTGCCGGCGCCAGATGATCCTGCTGACGGCGGTGCTCGGCGATCACCTCGTCCAGGTCGACCCGGTCGTCGGATAGCTGGTCGTCGAGCAGGGTCGGCTCCGCGTCGACGCTCCCCTGCCGCCGCCAGCGATCATCGGCGGCCAGGCTCGGTTCATGTCCGGCAAGGATGGCGTGGCACAGCCGCAGATCCTGGCAGCGCTCGACCCGTACACCCCGGTCGAGCAGCCGGGGATAGATCGCGGCGGTGTCGGCCCAGACCCAGCGGATCCGGTCCGCCGGCGCATCGATCAGGCTCGGAAGCCGATCCAGCTGGTCGACCGAGAGCTGTCGCGGTTGCACCGGCAGGCCGTCCGACAGCGGGGCCACCAGCAACCGGCTGCCGCTCTCGTACGCCACCGCCACGTCCACGACGGCAGCCTAGGCCCGCCCGCTGACGCTGCGACCGGGTCCGATCCGACCACGGGTCAGGGCCGGGCGAGAACCTCGGTGAGGAAGGAGATCGCAGCCGGGTAGGCGTCCTTCCGGTTGACCCGCTTGGCCAGGCCGTGCCCTTCGTCGGCGTACACCTTGAGCTCGTGCCGGATACCCCGTTCGGCCAGCGCTGCGGTGATCTGCTCGGCCTCCGACAGCGGAACACGGGGATCGTTGGCACCGTGGATGACGAACAACGGCGCACGGAGTTGATCAAGGTAGGTGATCGGCGAGGCCTTGATCAGGAAGTCCCGATCAGCATCCAGCCGGCCGTACTCGCGCTCGCGGTAGGCCCGACGATAGGCCGAGGTGTTCTCCAAGAAGGTGACCAGCGACGACATTCCCACGATGTCCACACCGGCCGCCCACAGATCGGGCTGCATGGTCACGCCGGCCAGCACCATGTCGCCGCCGTACGACCCGCCCCACAGGGAACTGCGGTGGGGATCAAGACCGATGTCGGGCAACCAGGCATGCAGTGCCGCCAGATCGGCAACCGAGTCCAGGCGCCTGTCCACGTCGTCCAGACTCACCCACCGCTTGCCGTACCCGGAGGAGCCGCGAACGTTGGGCACAATGACCGTCAGACCGGCTCCGGCCAGGGCCTGGACGATCGGATTGAACATCCGGGTCGCCTGGCCCTCCGGCCCGCCGTGAATGTGCAGCACCGAGGCGCCGGCGAGGTCCGGCTCAGCCTCCTCGGCAGGTCGATAGACGAAGCACGGGATCTGTTCGCCGTCCGGGGTCGGCACCCGATGCACCGTCGGTGTCACCAGCGCGAGGCCGACCGGCAACTGCTCGCGTCCGTCGATGACGGTGGTCACTTCCCCGGTCCGGGCGTCGACGCTGTGAATCGACCCGGGATCGCTCGGGGCACTGACCAGCAGGGCGAAGCGCGAGGAGTCCGGAGCCCAGACGACCGACGGTACGCCGTCCTCCGGCAGGCCGACCTCGGCCCGGAAGGTGCCGTCGCCGTCGTGCACGGCGAGCCGGTACACGCCGTCGATCTGATGCCCGACCACCATCGCCGAGGCATCCGGTGAGACGCTCACCGCCAGGTCATGATCATCGGCGGCGACCAGTTCCTCCCAGGTAGTGCCGTCAAGCCAGACCCTCAGCACCGCGGTGAATTCCCGATCATGGTTCGAGCTGATGATCAACGAGTCGTCGTCGGCCGCCCAGGCGACGTCATGATGCGCGGCGTGTTCGTCGGCGTCGGTGACCGGGCCCGAGCGTTCGCCGGCCAGGAAGACGGTCGTGCTGGCCGGCTGCAGGCTGAGCGCAGTCACCGCCACGCTGGCCTGGTCGTGCGACACCGTGGTGGCTCCGACGTAACCGCCCTGGTCGTACAGCACCTTCTCCTCACCGGTACCCAGATCGCGAACGACGACATCCATGTCGACGGTGTTGCGCCGGTTGGTGGAGTAGATGAGCGACGTCTCGGTGACATCCTGCAGGACGTGCATGTAGCGGCCATCGGCGACCAGTGGTGTCAGCTCGTCGAGCGTGTACGGCGGACGACCGGCCTCAACGGTGATCATCGACAGCTGCATCAGTTCGTTGCCGCCGGCGTCGTGCTGGACGATCACCTGGCGAGGTCTGCTGCCGGGCACATACCGTCCGGTACACCGGGACGGCAACGCCGTCAGTTGGGTCCGCGACCCGTCCGGCGCCAGCTCCACCAGCTGGAGGCTGCCCGACTCGTCGTGTCCGGCCAGGATCCGGCCGGCGCTGTCGACGTCGAACACCGCCCAGGTGCGGAGATCGAACAGGACGTTGATCATGGAACGCACGTCGTGAGGCACACGGTCAACCTACCCAGCTCGCAGACCGGTGGTTCAACGGGTGCGACTGGGTCCGGTCGGACCGTCGAGATTGTTGTGCTGACGTGCGTCGGTGAAGCTGCCCGGACTAGACGAGCCCCTTGTCCTGCAGCCACTGCTTGGCGACGTCGTCGGGATTTCGATGATCAACGTCGACCTGCTTGATCATCGCCGTCAGATCCGCCGTGGTCAGCGCTGCTCCGACCCCGTTCATCGCATCGACGGCCTTGGCGTTCTGGGTGACGTCGGACCGCACCAACGGGACGACGTTCTGCGGCAGGATCAGGGTCTGCGGATCCTCCAACATCACGAAGCCGTTGTCCGCGATCGCCGAGTCGGTGGTGAAGAAGTCAGCAACCGTAATCTTGCCGTCCTTCAAGTCCTTGACCTTGATCGCCGGAGAGTCGTACGCCTTGAAGCCCTTGACCTTGGCGCCGTACATCCCCTCCAGCCCCTGCGGGCCGTACGGCCGCTTCTGCAGCTCGGTCGGACCGCCGACGATCAGGTTCGGCACCTTCTTGAGGTCGGCAAGGGATTTCAGGCCGTACTTGTCTGCGGTGGTCTTCGTGACCACGTAAACGTCCTGGTCGGCGGCCTTGGTGAAGGTGAGGGTCGCGAAGCCCTGCTCCTTGGCCACCTTCGGCAGCTGTTCGTCGACCTCCTTCTCAGTGCTGGCGGTGGTCTTGGGATCCAGATACTGCAGCAGGTTCCCGGTGTACTCCGGGATGACCGAGATCGAACCGTCCTTGAGCGCCTTGATGTAGACCTCGCGGGAGCCGATGTTCAGGTGGGTCGAGGCCTTGACGCCCTTGGCACTCATGGCCTGCGCGTACAACTCGGCAAGCACCTGGTTCTCGGTGAAGTTGGCCGATCCGACGACCAGGCCCTGTCCCCCTCCGGCATCGGCACTCGACGACGCGCCGCCGGCCAGTGGGTTGTCGCCCTTGGCGCCACACGCGGCGAGAACCGCAGTCACTATCGTCAGCACAGCGGTGATCAGGATCGTGCGGCTCTTCGTGCGCATCGGTTTCTCCCTCGGTTCGGCTGCGGTCAAGCCTGCCATCTGCCACAGACAGCGTCCGAGTCAGGTCCGCAGTGCGGCCAGCCGCATCGGGTTCACAGCCTCGGCGACTCCACCACCGCGACGACGGACTTCGAGGTGCAGGTGGCAGCCGTCCGGCGCACCCCGTGATCCGGCGAGGGCGATCAACTCTCCACGTCGCACTACATCACCCGGTCTGACGAAGACCCTCCGAGCATGTCCGACGAGCACGTCACGGCCGGCCGGGGTGCGGATCCGGAATGCGGTGCTGCCGTAGGCGGGCCCGGGGGCGCCGGGGCTCTTCGGCCGGATGATCCGGCCGCGCACACCGGAGAGGATCGGTGTGCCGCACGGCATGGCGATGTCGACTCCGTGGTGGAATCCGTGGCGGTCCGGGCAGCGGGGATCCGGATCGTAGTACGGCGCGGGTGTGCAGCCGTACTCGACCATGATCCGGTGCCGCCCGGAGTACCACGGGGACGCGTACCAGGACTTGTCGTCGGTGTAGAACCGGTTGCGGGGGTCCGGGGTCAGGCCGGTATGGGGCGATACTCGCGAGGTCGGATGTCGACCCGGTGCCGACGCTGATGCAGACCGTGCGGATGCCGGCGCGGAGGTCGGTGGAGATGCCGGGGCGGACGTCGCCGCCGGCGTCGGCCCGGCTGATGGCTTCGCAGCGGTCGGGCTGTGCGCCGAGGCCGGCGGTCCGGCGGCGCAGGCGGACGGCGGCAGCACGAGCATCACGCAGAGTGCTGCAACCACGGTCCGTCGCACGACAAACCCGGGGTTCAGGATGTTGTCTCGACCACCGCCGAACGCGGCGGCTTGAAGCGCAGGTGCCGGCCGGTCACCCGACCGATGAGGCTGAGCACAAGATCAAGCAGGATCGCCAGCCCCGCGACGAGGATCGCTCCGGCGAGTACCTGGCCGTAGTCACCGTTGCGCAAGCCGTCCATGATCGGCCGACCCAGCCCGCCGAATCCCGGCACATAGGCACCGACGGTCGCAGTGGCGATCACCTGCAGGGTGGCACTGCGCAGACCCGAGATCACCAGCGGGGTGGCCAACGGCATCTCGACCCGGCCGAGCACCTGGCCGGGCGACATGCCCATCGCCCGCGCAGCGTGCACGGCCTGCTGATCAGCCTGCAGGATGCCGGTCGCCGTACTCGTCAGCAACGGCGGAAGCGCCAGCACGCCCAGCACACAGACCACCGGGATCCAACTGGTGTCGGTGAGCAGCACGACCAAGATCAACAAGCCGAAGGTGGGAATCGCCCGGAAGGAGTTGGCCAGGGCGATCACCAGGAAGTTGCCACGCCGGGTGTGCCCGATCAGCATGCCGATCGGAATGCCGATCAGCGCAGCGATCGCCACGGCGATCAGGCTGTAGAGCAGATGCTGGGCGACATGCAGACCGAGCCCGTCGGAACCGCTCCAATGCGACGGGTCGAGAAGATAGGAGAAGAAGTTCACGACGCCCTCCGGACCCAAGGCAGCGTTCCGCGCTGGATGATCAGGATCACCAGATCCGCGGCCAGCGCCACCACGATCGACAGGATCAATCCGACCCAGACCGGGGTGAGGAAGCCCTGGTTGAAGCCCTGGTCGAAGAGGGTTCCCAGCGAGGGGGTGCCGATCAATACCGAGATGCTGGTCAGGGCGATGTTGGAGACGGTGGCGACCCGCAGACCGGCGAAGATCACCGGCATCGCCAACGGCAGGTCGACTCCGAAGAACCGCCGGACCGCCCCGTACCCGATGGCATCCGCCGACTGCTTCACATCGGCGGGGACATCACGGAGGCCGTCCACGACGCTGCGGGACAACAGCGCGGTGGTGTAGATCGTCAGTGCCACGATCACGTTCAGCGGATTGAGGATCTTGGTGCCCAGTGCGAGCGGAAGCACGACGAAGAGGGCCAGCGACGGGATCGAGTAGATAGCGCCGAAGATCGCCAGGATCGCGTTGGCGACCGATCGGGTACGGAACACGAGATAGCCGATCGGGATCGACAGGACGAAGGCAGCCAGCACCGGAATCAGCGCCAGCACCAGATGCTGGCCCAGCGCTGTGCCGATCATGCCGTAGTTCTCCGCAATCCATCGCCAGTTCATCGGTCGTGGGTCCCCGACTCCTCAACCGCGTCCCAGGACCAGTCCTCGGCCGGCTGGTCGGCGCGGACGGTCGGCTTCGGCGTGCTCGCAGCCTCCTTGGCTGCGGCCTCCTCCTCGGCCGCCCTGGCCTGGGCCTCCTTCTCCTCGGCGGCCTTGATCGCGGCTTCGATACGGCCGGCCTCTTCGGCCTCCGCGTTGGCGTCAGCCGCGATCCGCGATGCCTCGGCCCGTACGCTCTCGGCCTCCCGCCGGGCAGCTTCGGCCTCCTCGCGGGCGGCATCGGCCTCGGCGCGGGCCGCGATCGCATCGGCCACCGAGGCCTTGAGGTGACGTACCTGATCAAGGATCTCGCTGGCGGTCACCACCCCGGCGAAGCGGCCGTTCCCTTCCACCGCGACTGCCAGCCCGGCCGGTGAGTTCAGGGCGGAGTCCAGCGCCATCCGCATGGTGTCGCTGTCCGGCTGGAAAGTGGTACCGAGCATCTGGATCTTGCCCGGCCGGTTGCGATCGGCCCAGCCCAGCGGGTGGGCGTTCTCGTCGATCACCAGCACCGGCGCGTCACGACGTGCCGAGGCCGGGTCGCGGGCCAGTTGCACGCTACCCAACAGCAGACCGGACGCGGAGGTGAAGCTCAACCCGCGGTAACCGCGGTCCTTGCCGACGAAGGCGGCGACGAAATCGTCGACAGGCTCCTCGAGCAACTGCTGCGGACTTCCCACTTGGGCCAGGACACCGCCCACTCGCATGATCGCGATCTGGTCGCCGAGCTTGATCGCCTCGTCGATGTCGTGGGTGATCAGCACGATGGTCTTGCCGACCTGCCGTTGGATCTCCAGGAACTGCTCGTGAAGATCGGCACGGACCACCGGGTCGACGGCGGAGAACGGCTCGTCCAGCAACATCACCACCGGATCGGCGGCCAGCGCCCTGGCGACGCCGACCCGCTGCTGTTGTCCTCCGGACAGTTGGCTCGGATACCGGTTGGCCAGCCGCGGTTCGAGGCCGACCATCTCCAGCAGCTCCAGGGCGCGTTCCTGGCTCCTGGCCTTCTTCCAGCCGAGCAAGTGCGGAACCGTCTGGATGTTCTCCGCGATGGTGCGGTGCGGGAACAGTCCACCGCTCTGGATCACATAACCCATCTCCCGGCGGAGCTGGGTCCTGCGGATGGTGCGCAGCGGCCTGTCGTCCCACCTGATCTCGCCCTTGGTGGGTTCCAGCATCCGGTTGATCATCCGCAGGGTGGTGGTCTTGCCGCAGCCCGACGGGCCGACGATGACGGTGATCTTGTTCGACGGAATGACCAGGCTGAGATCGTGCACCGCGGTCGTGCCGTCGCGGTACGTCTTGGACACCGAATCGAACTCGATCACGCCAACCTCATCTGCTCGGCCATCTGCTTGGCCCCATCTGCTCGTCCGTCTGCCAGCTGTCGCCTGAACCACTCGACCCTAACGGCCGGTGCCGACGAACTCACGTATCGGCGCGGCAACAGTACCCGCCGATTCCGTCAGGACAGCTCCGCCATTCGGCGTCCGATGACCGCCAGCACGCAGCCCTCGCCGGCAGGACGATGGATCCATGACCACATCATCTTCGACCGCACCGACCGACGCATCCCCTGCTCAAGGCCGGACCGCTCAGCCGGTGCCATCCCGTCGCCCGCGGGCGATCCCGGAGGAACACCTGGCCCAGCTCCGGAGCCGCGACGATGCCGGCAACGCTATGCGGCCGTTCGTGGCGACCCCCGACGGGCTGCCGATCGACAGTGTCGGAAGCCCGCTGCGGTGTTGTCTGCGGTCGATCCGCGGAGGGGAGCGCGTCGCCCTGGTCTCCTACGCTCCCCTGCGCCGGTGGGCAGCACGGACGGGAGCCGATCCCGGCGCCTACGACGAGGTCGGGCCGATCTTCATCCACGCCGATCCGTGCCCCGGCCCGTCCGACACGAGCTATCCCTTCGCCCGGCCGGGCGCCCTGCGAACCATCCGACGCTATGACAGCCGCGGCCACATCGTCGGAGGTCAGCAGTTCCGCATCCCCGAGGATGCCCAGGACGGCTTTGCGCGCGTCCTGGACCACGCGTTCGGTGATCCTCGGGTCGTGCTGGTCCACGTCCGCGCGCTGGAGTACGGCTGCTTCCAGTTCGAGGTGCGCCGCTGACGTCGCATCCCGCCGGCGACCGGCCGAGCCGGCCGATCCGCGGGAAGGTTCGATCCTGCCGATCAGGCGAGCTCCACCACCGGCCCGCGGTGGATCGCCCGATACACCTGGTTGCGCAGCTGATTGGCTTCGGCATCGGTGAGCATGTGATCGATCGGTCGCAAGGTTAGCCGGACCAGCGCGTTCTCCTGGTCCGGCGACAATCCCAGCCGTTGTCGGGCAGCCGGCGGAAGATCATCGTAGGTCGTCCGCTGCAACACGACGATGCTCTCGACGTCATCGACGCGGTCGCCCAACGCCGATCGGATCGCGTCGTCGAGCAGCTCGTCGGTGGTACCGGTGTCGACCACGATCGACAGGTCGCGGGTGATCGGCGGCAGCATGGAGACGGGGCGCCACTGATCAAGATCATCGAGCTGGGCCAGGATCCGTGGCTCGGCCGATCGGAGATAGCGGATGTCGGGGATGCCCTTGCGCAGCAGCAATGCGCGGTCCAGACCCATTCCGAGCGCCAGACCGGACCAGCGGACCGGATCGAGTCCGGATCGGCGCAGCACGTCGGGATGGATCAGCCCACATTCGGCCAGCTCCAGCCAGGACGAGTCGTACCAGACATCGACCTGGCAGCCGTTGCGGGTGTACGGATGGACGGCCGGGGTGGTACGCCAGCGAGCTCCGGGGAGCACCGCATCGACCACGGTGCCGATCATGATCAACAGGTCGTCCTCTGTGGTGTCGGGCACTGATCGCAGCCGCCACAGATCGACCTGGTGCGGTTCGCCGACATGGGTACGGTCGACCACATCCCGCCGGTAGGCGAGGCCCGGAACGGTGATCAACTCATCCACCGGCGCCAGCCGGACCGCGTACCGACTGATGGCGTACGGGATGTTGGCGCTGGTGTGGCTGCGCAACATCGTCGTCGGACTGGTGTAGCGGGTGTAACGGGATTCGCGGGTCACATCGGTTGCGGCGTAACCCAGCCGGTCGTAGTTGTCGGCAACCGAGACCAGCGGCGGCACCCGGACGACGGCTGCGGACACTCCCCAGCGCGCGGTCAGTGCGTCGACGACCGCGGCCAGCATCAACTGCATGGCATGCGGTCCGGTGGCCGGATCGGTGAGATCGCGCACGCTGAGCGCACGCTTTAGTTCGGTCGGGGTCAGATAGCGCGGTTCGGCGGACAGCTGGTCCGACAGCTGGTCGGGCAACTGGTCGGGCAACTGGGCGGACGGTTCGATGGACATGGTCTGTTCTTCTCCTGGGATCGGTCTCGGCTGGGACACGTTCTCCCCCGGCCGTTCGATCACAGCGACGCCGCTAGCTGTCCGTGCGCACACGACGGAGCCCGCGGCCGTGATCCGGCCGGGGGCGGAGAAATCGCCGTGGCTGCATACACCGATAGTAGGAGACCGATCGTGTCCGCGGCCAGGAGATTCCATGCCAGGGGTTGATGCGCCGGTCGGCCCGTGACGGCAGACTGCTGCTCGCTGGGAAGCAACGGGGGTCGTTGACCAGCAGGTCGGGCGAGGAGATGGTGTGAGAAGCCGTACAGCGATGGCCGTCGTCGTCGGCGCGCTCGTCGCGGGTGCGATCGCGGGGTTCGTCGTCGCACCTCAACTCCTGGGCAACGGCGTGACGGTGACATCGGCCAGCACGCCGGGGTCACCGACCACACGGGTCAGCCCGGCCACAGCGGATCCGGCCGGCACGCCGCCCGAGCCGTTCGGAACCGGCATGCTCCTGCAGACCGACGACTTCTACCAGCTCGGGCTGGACTTCGACGGTGCGGATCAGCGATCCGACGGCCGCCAGCGGTTGAGCGGCTGCACCGGGGCCCGAACGATGCAGGACCTCTCCGCGGCCGGGGCCGGCTACGCATCCGCGGTCTGGCGCAGTGAGGAGTCCGCGGTCGGCGGGCGGACGACGCTGCGCGAGTCGGTCTCCCGGGGCGATACCGCCCGGTCGGTCCACCGGCTCGTCTCCGCCCTCACCGACGACCTGTCCGGCTGCCGGTACCGCCAGCACGGTGACGATCGGCGACTGGGCAGCCCGGTCGCGGTGCACGCGGGATCCGGCAACGCCGTACGGTTCGTCGCCTTCAACGCCGATGGGGCGGCCATCGGAGGGGTCGGGGTCTTCCACAACGGCCGGAGCTTCGGGATCTTCGAACTCGTCGGGTCCGGTTCCGACGAGCCGGGCGACATGCTCGACTCGCTCAGCGCAGCGGCCGTGAAACGCATCAGCTGACCCACCCCGGATTGCGGTGGGAGTCGTCCGGTAGCAGGATTCCAGGGTGGACACCGCGACCAGGACGCCTGCCGCCTTCATCGGATCCTCCGACCGTTCGTTGACCCCCGAGGAGACGACGGCCTTCATCACCGAGCAACTGGCCGGCCAGCCGCTGGACGGGCGGGACGTGCTGGTGATCGTTCCGGACAGCACCCGGTCGTGCCCACTGCAGTTGTTGATGGACACCGTGTACGGGGCACTGGTCGGCCGGGTCCGCCGGCTCCGCGTGTTGATCGCCCTGGGCACCCACCCGAAGATGTCGCAGCAACAGCTCGAGGCGATGTTCGAGGTGGGGCCCGATGGCCTGGCCCGGCGGTATCCCGAGGCGAGCATCGACAATCACGCCTGGTGGGAGCCTTCGGAGCTGATCAGCATCGGGACGATCCCGGCTGCCCGGGTGGAGGACCTGTCCGAGGGGCGACTCAGCCTCGACGTCGAGGTCACGGTGAATCGGGCGGTCGTCGAGGCCGACGACGTGCTGATCCTCGGACCGGTGTTCCCGCATGAGGTGGTCGGCTTCTCCGGCGGCACCAAGTATCTCTTCCCCGGCGTTTCCGGCCAGCAGATGATCGACGCATCGCACTGGCTCGGCGCGTTGATCAGCAGTGCGGCGATCATCGGCACTCCCGGCATCACACCGGTACGGGCGATGATCAACGAGGCGGCCTCGATGATTCCCGGCAACCTGCTCGCCTGCTGCGTCGTGGTCAGATCCGGGAGCCACGATCTCTACGGTGTCGCCGTCGGCGACGTGCACAGTGCCTGGGAGAAGGCGTCCGCGCTGTCGGCCAACACCCACATCCGCTATTTGGAGCGACCGGTCAAGCGCGTGATCTCGATCATTCCCGACCGGTACGACGAGATCTGGGTGGCAGCCAAGGGCATGTACAAGGTCGAGCCGATCGTGGCCGACGGCGGCGAGGTGATCATCTTTGCACCGCATCTCTCGGTGGTCAGCCATACCCACGGAGCAGCGATCGCCGAGATCGGCTATCACTGCCGGGACTACTTCGCCAAGCAGTGGGACCAGTTCAAGGACCATCCCTGGGGGGTGCTGGCTCACTCCACGCATCTGCGCGGCGCCGGCACCTGGTCGCCGCAGGACGGCGAACGGGATCGCGTCACTGTGACACTGGCGACTGCGATCAGCGAGCAGGAGACCCGATCGCTGGCGCTGGACTATCGCTCACCCGGGTCGATCGACATCACGGCCGCCCGGGAGGATCCGGACACCCTTGTGGTGGACAACGCCGGCGAGATCCTGTTCCGACTCGGTGAGCCTCCGACATTCGGGTAGCCATCCGCTCCTCCGGTCGGTAGGCAGCTGACGCCTGCCTATTGTCGCGCCGAGCGTTGCGTCGGGCGCACCAGGTCCACCTCGATGGGGATGGTCCGGCCCGCCAGCTGTTACTCGCGAGTAACATCGGCACATCGACGGCGATACGAAAGACTGAGGACATGAGGATTCTGGCGATCGTGCTTGGCCTGGCCGCGACCGCTGCCGGTTTCGGGTTGTTCATCTTCGGCATCGCCCGGATCGTTGCGGTGGTGCGGCTCGGACGATCGGTCGAGGGGCGCCGCAGCGATCAACCAGGCCGTCGCTGGGGCACGATGCTGCGCGAGACCCTGTTGCACACGCGGATGTTGCAGTGGTCCCGCAACGGTGCCGCCCACTGGTTCGTCTTCGTCGCCTTCATCGCCCTACTCTTCAGCCTGGCAACGGCGTACGGCCAGATCTTCGACCCGGCGTTCGCCCTGCCGATCATCGGCCATTGGGTGGTCTACGAATGGCTCAGCGAGGTCATCGCCTGGCTGAGCCTGTTCGGCATCCTGTTCCTGATCGTCTATCGCCAGGCCCAGCGGCGGAAGGGTCGCGCCAACCGCTTCTACGGCTCCAATGCCGGCCAGGCGTACTACATCGAGGCCACCGTGCTCTCGGTTGTGATCTGCGTCCTGCTGTTGCGCGGACTGGAATATCAACTGCTCGGCGAGGAGACCACGCGGTGGCACTTTCCGCTGAGCAGTTTCCTGCTCCCCGGCGGTACGGCGTACGACTCGATCGCCACGACGATCACTGTCATCGCCTTGATCAAGATCCTGATCTCGATGCTGATGCTGGCGATCTTCGGCTTGAACACGACCATGGGCGTCGGCTGGCACCGGTTCACGGTTTGGTTCAACATCTGGTTCCGCCGCGACGCCGACGGCACGCCGACACTCGGCGAACTGCAACCGATCATGGTCGACGGCAAGCCACTGGACTTCGCCGAACTCGACGACATCGACGAGGACACACCACTCGGGGTCGGTAAGGTCGAGGACTTCACCTGGAAGGGGCTGCTGGACTTCACCACCTGCACCGAATGCGGCCGCTGCCAGAGCCAGTGCCCTGCCTGGAACACCGAGAAACCGCTGTCGCCGAAGCTGTTGATCACCGCTCTGCGTGATCACGGATATGCCAAGGCGCCGTATCTGCAGGCAGCGGAGGAGGCCCGCGGCGGCCTCGGTGCCGCAGTGCTGGAGGAGGCCGAGCGCCCGCTGGTCGGACCGATCCAGGTCAGCGACGGTCATGCCGGCGTGATCGATCCCGATGTGTTGTGGTCCTGCACCTCTTGCGGCGCCTGCGTCCAGCAGTGCCCGGTGGACATCGAGCATGTCGATCACATCATGGACATGCGGCGCTACCAGGTGATGATCGAATCGGACTTCCCCAGCGAGCTGAACACTCTCTTCAAGGGCCTGGAGAGCAAGGGGGAATCCGTGGAACCAGAACGCCCGACGCCGGATGGACTGGGCCAAGGACCTGGATTTCGACGTCAGGGTCGTCGGTGAGGACGTCGAGGATCTGACCGAGGTCGAGTACCTGTTCTGGGTCGGTTGTGCGGGAGCGTACGAGGACCGTGCGAAGAAGACCACCCAGGCTGTCGCCGAACTGCTGAACACTGCCGGGGTTTCGTTCGCGGTGTTGGGAAACGGTGAGACCTGCACCGGCGATCCTGCGCGGCGGTCCGGGAACGAGTTCGTCTTCCAGCAACTCGCATTGGAGAACGCCGAGACCCTCAGGGAGGCCAAGGCCCACAAGGTGGTGGTCACCTGCGCGCACTGCCTGAATACGCTGCGGAACGAATACCCGCAGGTCGGGGTCGATCTTGAGGTGGTGCACCACACCCAGCTGCTGAACCGACTGGTGCGGGAGGGACGGCTGACACCGGTGGCACCGCCGGCCGGATCGGTGGGCGGCCGGACGATCACCTATCACGATCCCTGCTTCCTCGGACGGCACAACCAGGTCTACGACCCGCCCCGGGATCTGCTGGCAAGTATCCCCGGTTCCACCTACACCGAGATGCCGCGGAACCGCGAGCGGTCCTTCTGCTGCGGCGCCGGCGGTGCCCGGATGTGGATGGAGGAGAGGATCGGCACCCGGATCAACCTGGCCAGGACCGACGAGGCGTTGGCGGCCCTCAACGGCCACGCCACACCGGGGGCAGCGGACCAGAACCGGGCGGCGATCGCCACCGGTTGTCCCTTCTGCCGGGTGATGCTCTCCGACGGGTTGACCGCCCGACAGGCGGACGGCCTGGCGGCCGAGACGGTGGAGGTGCTCGACGTCGCGCAGCTGCTGCTGGAGTCGGTCCGCCGTAGCGACGTCCGCCCTTGACGACGTGGCCGGGAGCCGCCACTCGAAGGCTGATGCTGGGGTGGGAGTGACGCCACCGATCCACAAATGACGTCACAAGTGGCGCCATAACTCTTGCAAATGACACCACGATGGTGTCATGATGATGTCATGGATCTTTCAAAGCATGTCGAGACCGTCCGGAACGGGATCGTCAGCGCGGCCTCCCTGGCCGATGAACACACCCAGGACGTCGCCCGGCGTCTGGGTACCGCGGTCGAATCGTCCGCCCGGCTGGCGCTCTTCGGTGCCATCACCGACGCCACCAGCGAGATCAGCGCCGAACTGGCTCCCGGCTCCATCGAGGTCCGGGTGGTCGACGGCAACCCCAACTTCGCCGTGCATGTTCCGCAGCAGCCCTCCGGTGAGCCCACCGTCATCCTCCCCGATCCGAGCGAGGCCGACGCCGAGCCCACCGCAGAGATCGACGAGGACGAGCCGATGATCCGGGTCAGCCTGCGGCTGCCGGCATCGGTCAAGCGGAAGGTCGACGAAGCAGCCGACGCGGAGGGCATCTCCACCAACGCCTGGCTGGTCAAGGCCATCCAGAACGCCCTCAGCCCGGTTCGTCAGGCCGGCCAGGGTCTCGGCGGCATGGGTGTGCTCGGACCCAACGGCCCGTTCGGCCCGAACGGGATCTTCGGTCCAGGCGGACTCTTCGGCGAAGGCGGCGTCTTCGGTGAGACCGGTTCGTCCCGGAATCCCCGACCGCCCCGACCGCCTCGCCCGCCACGGCCCCCGCGGCCGCCTCGTACCGGAAACCAAGTCCAAGGATGGGTCAAATGAGCACGCGCAACTTCATCTTCCATGACATCACCGCGGTTGCCGTGCGCAACCTGGGCAGCGGCGAGGTCCGACTGCTCGAGTCGTCCGACGAAACCGTCCAGGGCGTCGTCGAGTCCGACGAGAACCTGCTGGACCGGATCGAGCTGACCGAGTCCGAAGGCAGGCTGCTCGTCGCCTTCCCGCAGAACCACCATGCCGAGGTCAACCTTGAGATCTCGATGCCCACGGGGCTCGCATTCGAGGCGACCACCGGCTCGGCCGATGTGTCCGCCGAGGTCGGGCTGGCCGCCACCCGGATCACCACCGGCTCCGGTGACGTCTCCTTGGACTCGGTGACCGATGTCCAGATCACCACCGGCTCCGGCGACGTGAGCATCCAGACCGTGACCGGCAGCGCAGGCCAGATCACCAGCGGCTCCGGCGACATCTCGATCGGCGGAACGGGTGCAGCGGTCCAGGCCCGGTCCGCCTCCGGTGACGTGAGCATCGGCGAGCTGACCGGGGCGTTGCGCGCCAACACTGCCTCGGGCGACATCAACGTCGGACGCACCACCGGCTCGGTCGAGAGCCGCAGCTCCTCGGGAGACATCAACGTCGCCGTTGCAGAGTCCCTGCCGGCCTGGCTCGATCTCAAGTCGGTCTCGGGTGAGGTGCTGATCGGTCTGGAGGCCGGCAACCAGCCCGACGAGGGCGACCCCTACGTGAGCATCCGCGCCAACACGGCCAGCGGGGACATCTCGGTCTCCCGAGCCTGATTCGTCGGGCGGCGGGTCTTCCCGACGGTCCCGCCGCCCGTCCCCCTTCACCACGACCGACCCGATGACGGCGTACGCCGCCATACCGCGATCGAGTGCGCCCGAAATCGCATTCGCCAACCAGGCAGGAGCACCGCCATGACCAACACCGATTACGTCGACGCCTTTGTCAACGGCTTCGTCGTCAAGCAGCGAATGCACGACCGGCTGACCGAGGCCGAGGAGCGCCGGTTGCTCAAGACGTACCGGCAGGCCCATCCAGAGCTCGGCGCGCGAGCCCGACTCGCCCGGGTGCTGCGGGGCGCCGCCGACCGGCTCGCCCCAGAGCCGGATCGCCGCCCGCGGCGGCTCGGCCGGCCCCGGCCGCTGACCTCAGCCAGGTAGACCCGACCCGATCAGCCGTTCGGCGCGTCGCACCGGTTCCTCGACGCCGCACCAGTTCCTCGACGCCGCACCTCTAGGTCGGCGGCGCACCGGGTGCATCCGGTGCGGGGCCGAGTAAAGGTCGCGGGGTCGAGCAACGGGTGCGGGGTCGAGCAACGGGTGCGGGTCGAGCAAAGGGTGCGGGAAACGCGGACCCTTCGGCAGCGCCGTTCAGACCTTCGTCCGGTGGAAGTTCACACTCGACCGGCTGGGGGTCGGGCCGCGCTGGTCCTGATAACGGGAGCCGTACGACGCCGATCCGTACGGCTGCTCCGCCGGCGAGGACAGCCGGAAGAAACAGAACTGGCCGATCTTCATCCCGGGCCAGAGCTTGATCGGCAAGGTCGCGACATTGGACAACTCCAAAGTGACGTGCCCGGAGAACCCTGGGTCGATGAAGCCGGCCGTCGAATGGGTCAGCAGGCCGAGCCGCCCGAGGGATGACTTGCCCTCCAACCGGGCCGCGATGGCATCCCCCAGCGTGATCACCTCGAACGTCGAGCCCAGCACGAACTCTCCCGGATGCAGGATGAACGGGTCGTCGCCGGTCGGCTCCACCATCCTGGTCAGTTCGGCCTGATCCTCGGCGGGATCGATGTGCGGGTAGCGATGGTTCTCGAAGACCCGGAAGAACCGGTCCAGGCGAATGTCGATACTGGCCGGCTGGATCATCCCCGGTTCGTACGGGTCGAGCGCGATCTGGCCCGACTCGACCTCGGCCTTGATATCGCGGTCCGAAAGCAGCATGCAGCAGACCCTAACGGCCCAGGGACAGGTCGACCGTCACGGTGTCTCCCTCCCCGACACCTTCGGCCTTGCGGACCCTGTCCTTCAACGGCACCAGATAGCGGCCGTCCTTGGGGAACAACGAGGTGGTCCATTCGGTCCGGCCGAGACGTACGGTCACCGGGATCACGCCCCAACCGTAGGTGAGCTCGTTGGCCAGTTCGCGGATGTCCAGACTTTCCTCGGCCGGCACCGGCAGGAAATAGAACGGCGCCGGTCCGCGCCAGACGATCACTTCGCCGCTGATCTTCATCGGCCGAGCTTCAGCGTCGGACCAGTCGGAGATGGTGGTTGCCGAAGGACACCACGTATCCCTCGCCGGCCAGTCGGACCGGTTGCTCGGCGGCGATCAGGTTGTAGACGCCCTGCGGATCCGTCACCGCCGAGCCGTTGGTCGAGCCGCGATCGGTGACGAACACCCCCGGGAGTCGACGTTGATCGCCAGATGGGTCTTGGACACCGTCCGCGCCTCGTCGACGACCTTGATCAACTGCGCGTCGTCCTCGCCGGGTCGCGGCTGAGGATTGCGTCCGAAGAGCGTCAGCCTGGTGATCGGGATCTCTCGGTCGCCGTCCATGATCACCGACCAGCCGACGTTCGGCGGCGGCAGCTGGATCGGCTCAGTGGCAGCCGGTTGCACCCTGGTCTCCACCGAGGCCGAGGGCTCGGGCTCCGGGCCGACAGCGGACTCGGCGCCGACCGGCTCCGCCGCGGGCGGGTTCCGGACCTCTTGCTGGGCCTCCTGCTGGACCTCCTGCTGGGCCTCTTGCTGGGCCTCTTGCTGGGCCTCTTGCTGGGCCTGGTGCTGTGGTTGCGGCTGTTCCCGGGGTCCCTGCACCGCCGGGGACGGCTGCGGCACGGGCCCGGCCTCGATCGCCGGCCGAGCCGCGGCGCCCTCGACCCGGGCCGGCCGCGGCGACCGGGAGGCCGCTCCTGTGCGGCGGCCGATGAGGTTCAGGAACCAGGCCCGCGGGTCTCGGAACTCCCCTGCCCGCGGCGGCGCCAGCGGCCGCTCCTCGATCACTACCGAGTCGGCGGCGAGATCGTGCCAACCCTGCCGACGCGGCTGCTGCCACATCAGCACCACCATCACGATCAGCAGCACGGTGACATCGCTGAGCAGCCAGAGCACGACGCCCCGGACCAATGCCCGCGACAGGCCGATCGGCCGCCCGTTGTGCAGCCCGACCAGTTGCAGACGCATCAGCCGCATCCCCGGGCCGGCGGCAAGCTTCCCGTACATCCACAGCAGCACCAGCAGCCAACACATCACCAGCACCCAGAAGATCACCGTCAGCCACACCGGACCACCGCGAGCGAGGTTGGCCACCCCGAGCAGGACCAGGATGTGCGGCACCACGGCATCGAGCAGGTACGCACCCAGCCGTCGTCCCATCGACGCCAGGTAGACGCCCTCGGGCAGACCGACCGCCGGTCCGCCGGGTCGGGATATCGGAGCCACGCTGCTCATTGCCATCCTCTTCCTTCCAACCCGTTGGGTTCGGCCCGTTCCGACCGGCCTGCGCCATCCAGGCCGCGACCTGCTCGGGCCACGCCGCGATCAGGCCCGGTCGACCGCGATGGTAATGCCGTCGCCGAGATCGATCACGCTGCCGACCTCGACGGGCACGCCGACACCCGGACGAAGATCGGTGCGCCGCCCGTCCGGGAAGACCAGGATGGTGCCGTTGGTCGAGTTCAGATCGGTGACGACCATCCGGCCGTTCTCCGGGGCCACCTGGACGTGGGTACGGCTGATGTCGTGGCTCGGGCTCGGCACCGTCAGCAGCCGGGGCAGCTGGTCTCCGCTGACCCGGTTGGCGGCCGGCGACCGGCCGATGACCACCGGACGATCGACCTCGATCCGGCCGCCGCTGGACGGCAGCAGGACGCCGAGCACCGATCGCGGTGACTGGGACGACACGGGTAGGCCCGGCAGGTTGCTTGCGAAGATCGTCTTCGCGCCTTCATCCTCCGAGGACGCCGGCGGCACCGGCGGCTGGTCCACCAGCGTCTCGCCGGTCTCCATCACCTGGTGCTGGTCCGGCACCGGGGTCGGGTTCGCGAAGGCGACCGTCGGCTCCGGTTCGGGCTCCGGTTCAGGCTGCGGTTCAGGCTGGGGCGACGGTACCGGTTGGGTCGGCTCCGAGGCGACCACGGCCGACGGCGCGGGAGCATCGAGCAACCGCAGTGACGAGATATCGCCGACCAACGTGCCCTGCGGGGAGTGGATCTGCACCTCTTCGGAACAGTCCAACAGCACCCGGGAGGCGTTCGCTGCACCAATCACCAATGGCAGCTCCAGCTCTTCGACCGCGCTCTGCTCACCGGCCCGCAGCTCGACCCGTTGCAGTCCACCCAGGCCGATCTCGGTCCAGGTCCTTACGCCCACGCCGTCGGCGATCGGCCGGCCGGTGCCCGGATCGACCAGGCTGACCCCGCCGCGTACCAGGGACCGCATCTGCCCGCGGTCCCAGAACAGTGCCGCGAAATCCGGCATGCGGTCCAGTTTGAAGGCGGCCAGCCGGGCGCCGAGCTCCTCGATCGAGGCCGAGGAGACCACCTCCTCCCAGACCGCGTTGATCAGGTCGGACCATTGCGGTGCCGCCGGTTGCATCACGACCAGACTGGTCGGTCCGGCCAGCACCAGCCAGTCGCCGCGGCGATAGCGTGCGCGCCACTGGCTGGTCCAGTGGGCCCGTTCGGTCACCGCGGCATCAGTCTTCGGCTCGCTCATCGTCCCAATCTCCCGTGCGTGTGAACGCAGTACCGGTCCGTACGTCGTCGAAACCCTACGTTGTCCATGGCTTGTTATGCCTCAAGGTGCGGTTGGACGGCCGTGGCTTCCTGGGCGGCCGAGGCCAGGCCGTCGCCGATGACGTCGATGACGATGACCGAGACGTTGTCGGTCACGCCGGCCTGCAGCGCCATCCCGATCAGGTCCCGCGCAGTCTCTGCGGCTGGGGTTCGCTGCTCGACGCGGTCCCGTACTGCCGCATAGGGAAGGTCGGCCAGCAGCCCGTCGGAACAGATCAGCCAGCGGTCGCCGGGCACCATCGGAATCATCCAGAAGTCCGGTTCGGCAACCTCGTCGGCGCCCACCGCCCGAGTGACCAGATTGCGTTCCGGATGGGTCTCCGCCTCATCGGCGGTGATCACGCCGGCATCGACGAGTTCCTGGACATGGGAATGGTCAACACTGATCTGGGTGAGGCCCGGCCGGTCGTCCGGGGCGTTGCGGGTCGGCAGCCGGTACACCCGGCTGTCGCCGATGTTGAAGACCACCCAGTACGGTTCGTCGCCGGACATGACGCCGACGACGCCGACCGCCGTACTACTGGCACCATGCAACTGGCGGGCATGCAACTCGCGCACCCGCCGGTGGGCGGAGGTCAACGTCGCCCGCACCGCGTCGGCATCGATCACCGGGAGCGTGGCGAGTCTGCCGAACTCCTCAACCACCAGCGCGCTGGCCACCTCACCGCCTTCGCTGCCGCCGACGCCGTCGGCAACGACGAACACCGGCGGCGAGGCCAGGATGCTGTCCTCGTTGATGGCGCGGGTCGTTCCGCGGTCGGTCTCCGCCCCGAAGTCGAGCAGGTGCACGACAGAGGACTCTAGTGGGCTCCCGAACCGACGGCAGCCTCCTCGGCCTCCATCTGCGCAACGAACTCGTGCTTGCCGGCCTGCCACGCGTCCTCGTTCTGTCCGGTCCGCCAATATCCCGAGATCGACGCGTCGCGGCGGTCGAGGCCGCATTCGAGGAAGAAGTAGCGACGCAGATCCTTGACCATCCCGGCGTTGCCGTGCACGAAGACCTGCACCCGGCCCTCAGGAAGGCCACGCTCCCGGACGACTTCGGCCAGCCGTTCGCCGTACGGGCGGCCGTCCCGATGGACCCAGACGATCTCGGCCCGGTCCGACGGCACCGCCAGCCGGTGATCGGCATCAGCGACCTCGAGAACGGCTACCGCGCTCGCCTGCACAGGCAGTCGCTCGATGGCAGCCGCGATCGCCGGGATCGCGGCCTCGTCGCCGGCCAACAGGTGGGCGTCGTACTGCTCCTGGGGTGCATACCCTCCGCCCGGCCCGCGGAATTCGATCACCGCCCCCGGATCGACGGTGGCAGCCCACGGCCCCGCCAGCCCCTCATCGCCGTGCACCACGAAGTCGATCGCCAGTTCACCGGTTTTCCGGTCCAGCGACCGGATCGTGTAGGTGCGGGTCACCGGGCCCGGGAAGAGGATCTTGAGGTAGTGGTCGGTGTACTCGAGTTCGGAAAGCTGGTCGACATCGGCTCCGCCGAAGAACAACCGCACCATCGAGTCGTTCAGCCACTCTTTGCGGAGCAGTGTTGCGGTCTTGGGCGGACCGCCGCGTCGACGAAGTCGTTCGGGGGCTCCGGGTTCGGGCTGGTCGGGCATGCAGCTCCTTGCTGACGGACATATGCACTGCTGGCGTGAGTTAGGCAAGCCTAACCGACGATCGTCCCCGTGACGACGCCGTTCGACGGCCCGGTTCGGAATCCCTGGGTCGAATCTCGGTCAGGAGACGACGATCGCTCGGATCGAGTAGATATCGGGCAGGTGCGCCGCGATCTGCTCCCAGTGGTCGCCGTCGTCGGTGCTGGCGTACACCGTGCCGTCGCGGGCGCCGAGATAGAGCCCGGACCGGCGGCCGTTGTCAGCACTGAACGCGTCCCGCATGACGGCGGCGTAGAAGCCCGTCGGCAGGCCGTCACTCAAACCGGTCCAGGTCCGTCCGGCGTCCGTCGAGCGCCAGACGGTGGCGGCCCCGTCGGGCGGGATCCGTGCACCGTCGGCGATCAACGGGAAGACGAACACAGTGTCAGGGTCCTGGGGATGCACGACGATCGGGAAGCCGAAGTCGCTGGGCAGCCCATCAGCGATCGACACCCACTGATCACCGGCGTCGTCGGACCGATAGACGCCGTGGTGGTTCTGGGCGTACATCCGGCGCGGATTGGCCGGATGCATCGCGACCTTGTGCACGCACTGACCGAATTCCGGCCACGGATCGGGCAGGAAGTACGCCTTGATGCCGACATTCGCCGGCGACCAGGACTGCCCGGCATCCGCGGTGCGATAGACCCCGCCGGTGGACATCGCGACGGTGAGCTGACCAGCGTCGGACGGGTGGGGAATGATCGTATGGATCGCCTGCCCACCGAACCCGGCGCCCCACTCCGGCCGGTGCGGGTGGTCCCAGAGCGGTTTGACCAATTCGAACGATTCCCCGCGATCGGTGGACTTGAACAGGGCTGACGGCTGGGTGCCGGCATAGATCACGTCCGGCTGATCCTCCGGCGCCGGTTGGATCTGCCAGACCCGTTCGACGCTGGAACCGATGTCCGGGTCGAAATGCACCGCAGCGCCCTGGGTCTCGGTCCAGGTCCGACCGAGATCATCGGAGTAGTAGACGCCCGGCCCCCAGTGCTCGCTGGTCCCGCCGGCGAACAGCCGCGGCCCGGGGGTGCGGGCGTCGATGCCGACGCCGTAGACCGACTGCATCAGGAATTGCGGCGGATCGAACGTCCACTGTCTGCGCTCCTCGTCGGACCGTCCGATCCACAGACCTTTACGGGTACCCACCAGTACGACAGATTCGGTCATGGCCCCTCCTCAGCCCAAGCGTCCCGACCACCGGGCCATTCGTCAAGGGGCACAGGCCGGACCGACAGGAACGCCGGGCCCACCGACGATCATCGGCGGGTCCGGCGGATCCGGGTGTTCAGGACTTGTTGGCGTCGCCGTTCGGACGGTGATCGACACCGGGGGTCCAGTTCAGGGCTGCCGCCCGTTCCAGGAACTCCTCGGGCGAGATGTCACCGTTGGCGAAGCGATTCGCCAACGTCTTGCGGGCCTCGTACTCCGGGCTGGTCTGGCCGAACGGACCACCCGACCAGGCACCCGGGCCTCCGGCGCGGACCCACGGCGGAGGACCGATCTTGCCGCGGCGGACCAGGAAGAAGACGACTGCTGCCAGCAGCAGCGGAATGAGCAGACACATGAGAACTCCTAGAAAGGGTGCGAACACGGGTATCCCGTGATGGAAGCCGGGGCCGCCTGGTGGACCCCATCCGTATGGATTCATGGCTCAACCATCCGCTTCGGACCGTCGGCGCACATCGGCTGTCGAGCGACACTTTCCGTACGCTCCCCGACGTAGGACGGGTACGCGATTCGCCCGACGTCCCGATCGCGGTCGATCACTAGGCTCTGTCCGGAACCGATGATCTGCGACGGGGAGGAGCCGGCGATGACCACACGATCACGCCCTTATCTCCTTGATGCGCCACTCGGCTTCATCGTCGCCGTTGTGTCGCTCGGCGTCGCCCGAGTCGCCGGCTCCGTGATCCGCGAAGGCACTCCGACCATGCAGCCGCCGTGGATGCAGCCGCCGTGGATGCAGCCCGGCTTCGGGCGGCGCCCCATGCACTTCCCGGAGACACCGGTGCTCGGTGAGCCCTACACCTGGTCCGCGGTGCTGTTGGTGTTGATCATCGGGATCGGCATCGCGGTACGCCGGATCCGCCCGCTGACCGGTTACGCAATGACGGTCGTGGGTGCAACCGGCTATCTGTCTGTCGGACTGCCGTTCGGCCCGGTGCTGTTCGCGCCGGCTCTCGGGCTGCTCGCCCTGGCCACGCGGCTGCCGGTCCGCCGATGGGCACCGTGGGCGGCTCTGCTGTTGCCGCTGATCTGGGGCGGTTTCGTCGGTGATCCCTACCTCGGCTTCGCCAATCCGAATCTGTACACCGCGCTCGTCCTCGGACCGCCGTTGATCATGGTGCCGGCCCTGATCGCCACCATTCGCAGGATCCGCACCGAGGAGAGCCGGCGCGCGCATGATCTCGACCTGCGCCGGGCGGCCTATCAGGAACGACTGCGGATCGCTCGTGACGTGCACGACCTGATCGGCCACAGCCTCTCGGTGATCAACATGCAGGCCGGAGTCGCCCTCTACCTGCTGGACAAGGACCGGCAGAAGGCCGGGACCGGTTCGGACCACCGGATCGAGGACTCGCTGCAGGCGATCCGATCCACCAGCAAGAATGCACTGGACGAACTGCGCGCCACCCTGGCAGTCTTCCGCGGTGAGACGACTGATGGCAGGGCACCGGTGTCCGGGCTGGCCCGGCTGCCCGAGCTCGTCGACTCGTTCCACAGCGCAGGACGTTCCGTGGCGGTCCGGACCGACGGCCGGCTGGACGATCTTCCCGGTCCGGTGGACACCGCCGCCTACCGGGTGCTTCAGGAGGCACTGACCAATGTCGCCCGACACGCCGACGGTGCCGATGCCGAGGTGGTGATCACCAGGACTGCCGAACTGCTGGTCGTCGACGTGATCGACAACGGCCCCAGCGTCCCGCGCAGTGGTCGCGACAGTAATCGGGACGGTACAGCACCGGACAACCAGCAACCGAAGGGAAGCGGTTTGATCGGGATGAGGGAACGGGCACGAGCGGTCGGCGGCGAGGTGACCGCCGGTCCGCGCGCCGACGGAGGTTTCGCCGTGCACGCCGAATTCCCGATCCGGACGGAGGCGCAGGGATGACGATCACCGTGGCTCTTGCCGATGATCAACCACTGGTCCGGATGGGCCTGCGGGTGCTCGTCGAAGCCGAAGATGATCTTGAACTCGTCGGCGAGGCCGGCAACGGCCACGAGATCGTCGATCTGGTGTCGCGGCTGCATCCTGATGTCGTCCTGATGGACGTCCGGATGCCGTTGTCCGACGGGCTGCAGGCATTGAGCAAGATCAAGAACGATCCGCGGCTCGGTGAGACCAAGGTGGTGATGCTGACCACCTTCGAGCTCGACGAGTACGTCTTCGAGGCCCTGTCCTCGGGAGCCAGTGGGTTTCTGATCAAGGACAGCGATCCGGCTGACTTCGTCCGGGCGATCCGGGTTGCGGCCAGTGGTGAATCGCTGCTCAGCCCTTCGGTGACCAGGCGGGTGATCTCCTCGTTCACCGGCAGTCGACCGGCGACGCACAGGCCGCACCCGCTGCTCGGCGAACTGACCGACCGGGAGCGAGAGGTGTTGGGATTGGTCGGTGAAGGGCTGAGCAACGACGAGATCGCCGAGCGGCTGGTGGTCAGCCCGGCGACCGCCCGCACCCACGTCAGCCGCACCATGATCAAACTCCAGGCCCGGGACCGGGCCCAGCTGGTCGTGATCGCCTATCAGGCGGGGTTGGTCTCATGATCAACGACGCCGACCGGTCAGCGGTCGACATGTTGCGGACGGAGATCGGGGTCATCTGGGGACCGACCCGGCGGGCGCCGGAGGCACCACCGTCGGTGGTCATCGGACAGGCGGATGACGCGCTGATCATCGAGGTCCGCGACGACCTTGACCCGGTGCTGGCCGAACGAGTCGGGCTGATCGTGGCGGAGCAGGGCCTTCCGGCCGCTGCCACGGCCGTCGCCGCACTGTTGGAGGAGACGCTCGGCCCGATCGAAGCGACCGTGGGCCCCGGCTACGACGCGCGGCACCCCCGGCCGCAACCGACGCCGGCGGTGGGCCGGCTCATCCGGTCCGATCAACCCGACCCGACGGTGGGACGGCTCAGGGTTCCCATCACCTGGGAGGACGACGAGTGGCGCGACCTGCTCGCGGGAGCGTATGGGCCCTGGGCGATGATCATCGACGAGGACCGGGTGTTGTCGATCTGCCACTGTGCCCGGCTGGCCCCCGAAGGCGTGGAGGCCGGCACCTGGACCGTCGAGGACGCTCGAGGTCTGGGATTGGCGGCGGCGGCGACCGCAGCCTGGGCAGACGCCTGCCGCCCCCGTGGTGGGTTCGTCTTCTACAGCACCGACGCCGACAATCTGCACTCCCAGCGGGTCGCGGCTCGGCTCGGGCTCCCGCTCATCGGTCAGTTGTGGAAGTTCCGGCCGGCGACCGAGGGCAACGGGCCGTTGCAGGCCCGGCTGCGGGTGCTGGGCCGAACTCCGGACACGATCGGCCCGTGATCCGGCCGGGTAGATTCTGAAGCATGACACCGCTGTCCGGCGGCAGTGATCAGCAGCGACAGTACTGGGACAGGCACGCCGAGACCTACGACCGGGGCATGCGCTTCGCCGAGAAGCGCATCCTCCGCGACACCCGGCAGTGGGCGACCGGCCTGGCGACCGGACGAACCCTCGAGGTGGCTGTCGGCACCGGGCTCAACCTGCCCCACTACCGGCCGGGCACCGACCTGACCGCCGTCGACGTCAGCCCGCGCATGCTGGCCGTCGCCCGGAAACGCGCTGCGGATCTCGGCCTGTCCGCTCACCTGCTGGAGGGCACCGCAGAGGACCTGGACTTCGCCGACGGCACCTTCGACACCGTGATCTGCACCCTCGCGCTGTGTTCCATCCCGGACGACCGGACAGCGGTCACGGAGATGATCCGCGTCGTCCGACCGGGCGGCCGACTGGTGCTGGCCGACCATGTTGCCTCCTCCGCGCTCTGGTTGCGGACCGTGCAGCGGGCGGTCGAACTCTGGAGCGTGCCGAGCGCCGGTGAACACTTCAGTCGCCGGCCGATCAAGCACCTGCACGCCGCGGGTGTCCGCATCCACCACCATGAACGCTTTCTGGCCGGCGTGATCGAGCGCGTGGTCGCCGTCAAACCGGAGTCGTGATCCTGCCCGGCCGCTGCCCGCGGCACTCTGTCCCGGCTTCGTGCCAGACTCGTGCTGCATGAAGTACGTGCTGCTCATCTGCGATGACGAGTCCGATCCGATGAGCTTCGAGGAGATCGACGACGACCCCGGGCACCAGGAGCATCTGCGACTCCGCGGGGAAGGTCTCTTCGGAGCACGGTTGCGTCCGACCACCGAGGCGACGACGGTCCGGGTCCGCAACGGCGAGCTGCTCGTCTCCGACGGGCCGTTCGCCGAGACCAAGGACTTCGTCGGCGGGATCAGCGCCTTCGAGTGCGACAACCTGGACGACGCGATCGCGATCGCCGCTGCGCACCCGTACGCCAAACGCGGCGCGGTCGAGATCCGCCCGATCTGGGAGCCATGACACCGGCCGATCGTGTCCGTGCCGCTGTCGACGCTGCCTTCCGGGAGGAATGGGGGCAGCTCGTCGCGACCATGATCGCGGTGACGCGGGACTGGGACCTCGCCGAGGAGTGTGCCCAGGAAGCGTTCGCCAGAGCGCTGGCGACCTGGCCCCGTGACGGCATTCCCGACCGGCCCGGGGCATGGCTCACCCGGACGGCGCGCAACACAGCCACGGACCGTCTTCGCCGGGATGCAGTCGGCCGGGCGAAGCTGAATCAGTTGGCGGCTCTCACGCCGGATCGGATCTCCGGCGACGAGCCGGAGGAGATACCCGACGAACGTCTGCGATTGATCTTCACCTGTTGCCACCCGGCCCTGGCGTTCGACGCCCGCGTCGCCCTCACCCTCCGCACCCTGTGCGGACTGACGACGGGGAGATCGCTCGTGCGCTGCTCACCTCGGAGTCGACGATGGCGCAACGGCTGGTGCGGGCCAAGCGCAAGATCGCGAACGCCGGTATTCCCTACCGGGTACCCCCGGCGGCATTGTTGCCCGAGCGACTGGCCGCTGTGCTCGCCGTGCTGTATCTGATCTTCAACGAGGGTTACAACGAGGACGACGGTCAACAGAACGAGCGCCGCGGGCTGGCGGCTGAGGCGATCGGTCTGACCAGAGTCGTGGTCCGCCTGATGCCGTCCGAGCCGGAGGCGTACGGTCTGCTGGCGTTGATGTTGCTCACCGAGGCCAGGCGCCGGGCGCGTGTCGAGCACGGCAGGTTGATCACCCTGGAACATCAGGACCGCAGCCGCTGGGACCCGACGATGATCGATGAGGGAATACGGATCCTGGACTCAGCACTGACCATGCGGCCCAATGGGCCGTACCAGGTGCAGGCCGCGATCGCCGCCTGCCATGCCGTTGCGCCGGATGCCGGGCGCACGGATTGGCCGCGGATCGCCGGGCTGTACGGCGAACTCGCCCGGTTGACGCCGTCGCCGGTGATCGAACTCAACCGCGCCGTGGCGGTCGCCATGGCCGAAAGCGTTGCCGCCGGACTGGCGATCGTCGACGGCCTGGACGCATCCGGGCAACTCCAGGGCTACTACCTGCTGCCCGCCACCCGGGCAGACCTGCTGCGGCGTGACGGCCGGCCGGCCGAGGCGCGGCTCGCCTATCAGGACGCGTTACGGCTGGCGCCGACCGAGGCCGAACGCAGCTATCTGAGCGACCGCCTGGCGACGCTCTGACAGTACTCCGGAATTTTCTGCTGCGGCTGTCGATCCGCGGCCGGTTGCTTCGTCGGTGGGGCAGAGCGCGGGTCAAGCAGAGCCGCACCAGACAGGAGTGATCATGAAGCAACCGACGGCCAGGCCGACGATCGTCGACCGGACCACCTTCCAGGACGAGATCGACCGACTGCGGACCCGGGAGAAGGCGCACACCCGCGAACAGGATGCCATCGCCGCCCAGCGCCGACGACTGCCGATGGTCGAGGTCGACGGCACGCTGCCGCTCACCGGCCCGAACGGCGCCGTCACCCTGCTGGACGCGTTCGAGGGCCGGAGCCAACTGATCGCCTACTTCTCCATGTGGCACCAGGGAAGGCCTGCGGCAGAACAGTGCGAAGGCTGTACCTGGGTCTGCGCACAGATAGGCAGCCTGGACTATCTGCATTCCCGGGACATCACCTTCGCTGTGCTGTGTCAGGGTGCTTACGCCGAAAGCCGCCGCTACCGCGACTTCATGGGCTGGCGGATGCCTTGGTACTCCGCCCTGGACGCTCGCGCCGAGTTGTTCGCCGGAAGGGAACTCGGCCGCTTCCACCTGATCTGCTATCTCCGCGACGGTGACAAGGTCTACGAGACCTACTGGACCGAGTGGCGCGGATGCGAGGCGCTGGACAACAGCTACCGGATGATGGATCTGACGCCTTACGGGCGGCGAGAGACGTGGGAGGACTCTCCGCAGGGGTGGCCGCAGGACGCGAGCACTTTCCGTAGTCGGTCGGGGCCGCCCGAATGGGCCCCCATCGCCAGCGGATCGATCGGACGCCCGATCAGTCAGTGGTCCCGGATCGCTGCCGGACACTCCGACGATCTGGGAGCCGCCGAACAGGGTGCCGCCGACGGCCCGGCGACCGCGCACTGCTGCCGCTGACCCGACTGGCGCATGGATGCCGCCGACTGGCCCGCGGAGGCGGCACGATAGGTGCCAGCATCGTGCCACGTGGAGGAGCGGGATGAGTACCCAGGGATCGGGCGGACCGCAGGACCCACCAGCAACAACCCAACCAGCCGCCTTACCAGCAGCAGCCGTACCAGCAGCAGCCGTATCAGCAGCCGTTTCCGGGCGGCCACCAGCCGGGGCCACAGTTCGGCGGCCAACCGCCCTGGCGGCCGGTCGGGGACCCCGGCACCCTCGACCTGCCCTGGTACGGGATCGGCTTCGGCCAGGCGATCAAGCGGGCTTTCGCCAAGTACGTCCGCTTCGACGGCAGGGCGAGCCGGAGCGAGTTCTGGTGGTTCTATCTGTTCAATGCGATCGTCAGCACGGTGCTGTCGATCCCCTACATCATCGCCTACGTTGGCCAGGCTCCGGCGATGATGAACGGCGAACCACCCCAGCTGGGACGTCTCGCCCTGGCCGACAGTGCCAGTCTGGTCTGGAGCCTGGTCGTGCTGTTGCCCACGCTAGGACTCTTCTGGCGGCGACTGCACGACACCGGCCGTTCCGGCGCCTGGTGGTTCCTCAGTTTCGCCTGCGGGATCGGCGCTCTGGTTCCGTTGATCATGTGCATCCTGGACAGCGACCCGACAGGGCAGCGGTACGACCGGGTTCATGATGCGCGCGGCCCCGCGCCGGGCGGCTACGGCCGCTGACGGGGAAGTCGCCGGACCGGCCGACGCTCAGCGGCTCCGGGCGACGGTCAGGGCGCTGAGCTCGAACGCCGCTTCGATGCCTTGGCTGGTCGCTCGGACGGCGTTCAGTCCGGCGGTGTCCGCCGCGCCGCCGATGACCCGGTAGGGAACGCCCGCGTCGGCGACGGTCTTGACCACGGCGTCGTTGGGTTCCTGACCGGCGGCGATGACCACCGTGTCGGCCTCGATGAGTTCCGAGTGACCGTCGGCATTGATGATCACCAGGCCGTCCTCGGTGATCTCCTGGTAGTCGACGCCTGTCAGCATCCTGACACCATGATGCCGGATCGCACCGATCACTGCCCAGCGGGTGGTCAGCCCCATTCCCGAGCCGATCTTGCCGGTGCGCCGCATCACTGTGACGGTCCGGCCCGGCCGGGGGCCTGCGGTTCCTGCTCCACGCCCCATTCGGCGAGGAAGTCTCGCCTGTTGGCCTCCGGGTCGTTCGAACCCGTTCCCACCAACAGGTGGGCGAGATCGACCGCGATCCCACCACCGCCGACGATGGCAACCCGGTCGCCGAGGCGTTCCGGTTCGTCGAACGCCTGGTGGTAGCTGATCACCAGGGATCGGTCGCTTCCGGGCAGCTCCACACGGCGCGGCACCACCCCGGTGGCGACGATGATGCCGTCGTAGGTCTGCAACTCCTCGCGGTGCTGCCCGGTGATCGGACAGTCGAGCCTGATCTCGACCCCGAGCCGATCGAGTTCGGCGGAGAAGTAGCGGATGGTCTCGGTGAAGTCCCGCTTGCCCGGCACCCGACCGGCCATCCGGAACTGGCCGCCGAGCTCGGCCTCGGCTTCGAAGAGGGTGACCCGGTGGCCAAGCGATGCCAGGGCACGGGCCGCCTCGAGACCGGCCGGGCCGCCGCCGATCACCGCGAACCGACCGCTGATCACCGCGCGTTCGCCGATCGGAAAGCCGAGCTCGCGCCCGGCGCGCGGATTGACGAGGCAGGACACTTCGGCGTCCCCGATCGAACGGTCGATACACGCCTCGTTACAGGCGATACAGGTGTTGATCAAATCCAGCCGACGGCTGCGTGCCTTGCTGACCAGAGCCGGATCGGCGAGGAACGGCCGGGCCATCGACACGAAGTCGACTGCGCCGCCGCCGATGATCGCCTCGGCCTGTTCGATGTGGTTCACCCGGTTGGACGCGATCACCGGAATGTCATGTCCGGCGGCTCGCAGCACGTCCTTGATCGACTCGGCGACCGGAACCCAGACTCCCTGGGGAACAAGCGTCTGCACTGTCGGGATCTGTGCCTCGTGCCAACCGACGCCGACGTTGATCGCGTCGACCCCAGCGGCGGCCAGCTCCACGGCGAAGTCACCGATCTCGGCGCGGCTGCTGGACCCCGGTACAAGGTCGGCACCGGAGATGCGGAAGATCACCGGCAGTCCCTCGGCGGCATCCTTGATCACCCGGAGCAGCTCCAGCGGGAAGTTCCGGCGACGCGCGGCGTCGCCGCCCCAGTCATCATCGCGCTGATTTGTCAGCGGTGACAGGAACTGGTTGACCAGGTAGCCCTCCGACGCCATCACTTCGATCGCGTCGTAGCCGAGTACTCGGGCGGTCGCGGCGGCCGTGCCGAAGTCGGCCAAGGTCTGACGGATCTGCTCCTCGGTCATCGCCTCCGGCATGCACCGAGAGAACCTGCTGTAGACCGCCGACGGCGCGACCGGGGTGAGGCCGAACGCGGCCTCGAAGGCGTACCGCCCGGCGTGGAAGAGCTGGGCGGCGATCCGGCCGCCCTCGGACCGGACTGCGGCGGCGGCCCGGGCCAGCGTCTGCTCATGATCAGCGACGCCGACGATCGCGTACCGCCGGCCGCCCGCGCCGACCCGGTTGACCGCAATGCCGCCGGTGACGATCAGCGAGGCGCCGCCCCGGGCACGTTCGGCGTAGAAGGCGGCCAACGCCGCCCCATGATCATCCCGGGCCTCGAGATTGAGGTGCATCGAGCCCATGATCAACCGGTGATCGAGCTCGAGCGAGCCGATCCGGCCGGGCTGCCAGACCTGCACGGCTACCTCGTGGGACGCTCGGGCAGGGTGAGCGGAGCCTCGGTGTCGGCGAAGAACGGCGGCGCGACGATGCTCAACCCGCCGTCGACGACGATCGTCTGGCCGGTGATGTATTCCGCGCCCGGGGACAACAGGAAGGCCAGCGTGTCGGCGACCTCCTGCTGACTTCCCGGCCGCCCCTTCGGGATCCGGTCGAGGACCGTCTGCATCGGCGCCATCCCCGGCACGTTGTAGAAGTAGTCGAGGGAGTCGGAGTCGATCAGGCCCCCGTTGACCGCGTTGACGTTGATCCCGTACGGGGCGAACTCCAGAGCCATGTACCGGACCCAGGCCTCGGCGGCGGCCTTCATCGCACCCAGCGTGGCGTAGGTCGGATAGGCGCGGATGCTGCCGTAGGAGGTGAGCGTCAGGATCCGACCGCCCTTGTCCATCAGCTTCACGGCTTCCTGCGCGCCCAGGACGAGCGGGCGCAGGTTCATCGCATAGGAACGATCAAGGTGATGGGGCTTGAGATCGACGATGTTCTTGAAGGCACTCGCCGCCGCGTTCGACACGAAGTAGTCCAGCCGGCCGTAGTTCTCCGCGACCGCGTCGAACAGCCCCGAGACCCCGCCGTCCGCCTCGATGTCGGCCTGCACGGCCATGCCCTGCCCGCCCAGTTCGTTCACGTCGGCCACCGTCTTCTCGGCCAGGTCGGCGTTCTTCTTGAAATTGACGACGACGGTCGCGCCCTCTTTGGCCAGCGTCAGCGCCAGCGTCCGCCCGATGCCCCGGGAGGCACCGGTGATCAACGCGATCTTGCCCTCATGCAGCTTGCTCACAAGACGTCCTTCTGTTTCTGGAGTTCGCGGAAGACGACCATCTTCTGGATCTCATTCGTGCCCTCTTCGAAGCGCTGCGCCCGGGCGTCCCGATAGACCCGCTCGATCTTCTCGGTCTTCCAGTAGCCGAGGCCGCCATGGATCTGCAGCGCCTTGTCGGTCACCCGACCGAGCATGTCGACCGCGGTCAGCTTGGCCATCGAGGACAACTGCGACGCCCGCGGTGCTCCGGTCTCCCACTCCCGGGCGGCGTACAAGATCAACTGTTTGGCCGCCTCGATGTCGGCCTCGTTCTCGGCGAGCATGAACTGGATCGCCTGCCGCGCGGTCAGCGGCTTGCCGAAGGTTGTCCGTCGGCTGGCGTAGTCGTAGGCCAACTCCTGGGCTCGGCGAGCCAGGCCGACGCAACTCATGGCGACCGAGATCCGTGATGGGGTGAGGAATCCGCCGAGCGCCACAGCCAGGCCGTCCCCCTCGGCACCGAGCCGGTTGGCCGCCGGGACGGGAGCCCGGTCGAAGATCATGTGCGCATGGTCGGTGCCGGTGACGCCCATTGTCTGAGAGGTGTCGTTGACCGTCACGCCCGCGACGTCGCGCGGCACCATCACAGCCACCGTTCCCTCCCGACCGGTCGATCCCGCGAGCCGGGCGGTGAGCAGCCAGTAGTCGCACCGCACCCCGAAGGTGATCAGGTGTTTCTCACCGGAGAGGTAGTAGGTGTCGCCTTCCCGTTCCAGGGAACAGGTGATGTCCGCGCCGGTGCCGTTGCCCGGTTCGGTCAGTGCGAAGGCGACCTTCTTGGTGCCGGCCACCGACGGCCGGACGAACCGGTCACGCTGTTCCTCGCTGGCGAACGGATCCATCGCCCGCCAGGTGCCGTTGACCACGTGGACGATCATCCGCACCGAGGCGTGGGAGGTGGAGAAGCTCTCCATCAGACCCATCCACTGCTCGAAGGACAGTCCCCTGCCGCCCAGCCGTTCCGGTGCGGCCAGCGACAGATAGCCGCGGTCCCGCAGCTCGGTCCACAACTCATCCGGTACCTCTCCGGTTTCCTCGATCCGGTCGGCCCACTCCTCGCCGGGGCCACGGACCCATTCGGTGACCTCGGTGATCAGCTTGTCGTAGTCACCGGTGGCGATACCCGTCACTGTCTACTTCCCTTCCACACGCTGGGGCTTCAGACCCCTGGCCTGCTCCCGGAGCAGGAACTTCTGGATCTTACCGGCAGCGTTGCGCGGCAGAACGTCGATCAGCTCCAGCCGCTCCGGCCAGTAGTACTTGGCGACCTGGTGATCATCGAGATAGCTGATCATCTCCTCGAAGCCGATCTTCGCGCCCGGCTTCGCCACGACGAACGCGCACGCCCGCTCACCGAGACGCTCGTCGGGCATTGCGACCACGGCGACGTCGTCGATCTCGGGGTGGTCGTAGAGCAGGTTCTCGATCTCGGCGACCGGGATCTTCTCCCCGCCACGGTTGATCACGTCCTTGACCCGGCCGGTGATCCGGATGTAGCCGGACTCGTCGATGATGCCCAGGTCGCCGGTCTTGTACCAGCCGTCGGTGGTGTAGGCCTGGGCAGTCAGGTCGGGACGGTCCAGATAGCCCTGGAAGTTGGTCGGCGACAGGATCTCGAAGTTGCCCTCGGTCCCCGCGGCCTGGACGACGCCGTTCTCGTCGGTGATCCGCAGTTCGATGCCCTCCAGCGGTCGCCCGTCGGTGCCCCAGACCTTCACCGGCTCGTCGGTCGGGGCACTCAGCGCACCCAGGCAGGTCTCCGTCGTACCGAAGGCCCCGCAGACCGCGGTGCCCAGCACCCGGGTGGCCCGTTCGGCCAGGCCGCGGGGCACGGCGGCACCGGTGGCGACGAAGATCCGCAGCTTCTCGGGAGCTTCCTCCCCGGCCTCGACCGCCTTGACCAGATCGGCCAGGAACGGCGTGGCGGCCTGAACGAAGGTGCCCTCACCCTCGCGCAACGCCTGCAGTGCGCGGCGGGGTTCCCAGACGGACTGGATGATCTGCGGGACGCCGAGCACCATGGCCAACCACATGCCGTAGAGGAATCCGGTCTGGTGGGCCAGCGGGCTGGGGATGTAGACGGTGTCGGAGGCGTCGAGGCCAAGGTGTCGGATCTCCATCGACGCTGCCCGGGACAGCGTGCCACCGGTCATCAACGAGCCCTTGGGTTCCCCGGTGGTGCCGGAGGTGAAGAGCAGCTGGGCGGTCTGGTCCGGTGTCGGCTTGCGCTCGGCGAGCGCCTGCTCGTCGACCTCACCCTGCAGCAGATCGCTCCAGTCGTGCCAGGAGACGTCGCCCGGCGACCAGTCCGCACCGATCTGCACATCACCGGGCAGCACCACGACGTGAGCAAGATCATCGGGAATCGCGCCGAAATCGCCGTTCACGATTCCGGCGATCTCCTCGGCGTGAGCACGGCCGCGGAAGGTGTCCGGCACGAAGAGCACCCGTGCCTTGGCCCGTCGCAGCATGAACGCGATCTCCCGTTGCCGGAAGATCGGCATCAGTGGACAACAGACCGCGCCGATCCGCATGGTGGCCAGCGCGATGATCACGAACTCGGTCCAGTTCGGCAGCTGCAGCGCGACCGGCTCGCCTGGCTGCACGCCGAGCCTGATCAACTGCGAGGCCACCCGGTCGACCTGTTGATCAAGTTCGGCCCAAGTGATCTTCGCTGTTGTCCGCGGCCGGGCATCGATCACCGCGACATCATCGGGGCGCTCGGTCGCCCAGCGCTTCAGCCAATCGGACAGTGTGAACTCGGCGGCAAGATCAGGATTGCCGGCCTCGCCGGGCAACTGCCGATGGGTCCGCGCGGCCCGGCTCGGGCGACCACCCTCGACCGACATCGGGATGCCGAAGCTGTTCATCGCTTCCAGATAGGCCGGATAGGAGATCCGGTACGCGTTCGGATAGGTCAGCGTTGAGTCACCGTCTGCGGTCGAAGCTGCAATGGCCAGCGACATCAGCACCCGGTGATCATTGAAGGACGACAGCTTGGCGCCGTGCAGCCGCTGAATGCCGCGAACCCTCAGTACGTCGCCGTCAAGATCGAGGTTGCCGCCCATCTGGTTGAGCTGAAGCATCGCCGAGACCCGGTCGGACTCCTTGAGCCGGACGTGGGCGATGTTGCTGAACGTCGTCTCGCCGTCTGCGAAGGGAGCCCATCACCGACAGGATCGGCAGCATGTCGGGAATGCCCCGGCAGTCGATGTCGGCCGGCGTGAGTCGGATCCCGTCGTGGGCGATCCGTACGCCCTCGTCGGTCAGCTCCATCGGCACACCCATCTGCTTGGCGATGTCCAGGAAGTGCACCTCGGGATGGTCGGCGGGACCGCCGGACAGCTGGTTCATCCCGCGCAACAGGATGTCGGAGGGATGCAGCGCCGCCGCGGCGATGCCGAAGGCGGCCGAGCCGATGTCCGGGGGCATCACCAGGTCGCAAGGAGTGGCTTCCTGATTGGGTTCGATCTCGAAACGCCGCCAGTCCGGGGCGTAGCTGACCTTGAGGCCGAACTGCTTCATCATCTCGACCGTCAGCTCCAGGTACGGCTGCTCGTTGAGCTCGCCCTCGACCTCGATCACCGTCTTGCCGGTGGCGAAGGGAGCCAACAGGATCAGTCCGGAGATCCATTGCGACAAGGTTCCGGCGATGGTCACGTGGCCGCCGGTGGGCCGCTTCGCGGCGACACTGATCGGCGGGCAGTCGTTGGCCGACTCGAGCTCGACGCCCATCTGCTGCAATGAGCGGAGCAGCGGTCCCACCGGACGGCGCTGGAAGTATTTCTGCCCGGTGACCACGACGGGCTTCTCGGACAGCGATGCCAGGCCGATCATGAAGTAGAGGGTCGTCCCTGAACTGCCCGCCGAGACGCTGTCCCGAACCGGCCGGTACGGTCCGCCGTGAACGATGAAGGTGTCGCCCTCGACGTCGATCCGGGTGCCGAGCCCACGGAGCAGTCCGACCGTGTATTGCACGTGCCGGGCGTCGGAGAGTCCGGTGATCCGGCTGACGCCGGGCGCCAGCGACGCGAGGATCAGGGCACGGTGGGCGTGATACTTCGAATTCGGTACCAGTGCTTCGCCGGTCAGCCGGCCGTGGGTCCCTTTGACGAGTAGATGCATCGAGATCGACTCCTGTGGTTCGCCGATAGGGCAGACCCGGGCCTCAGCCCGGACCTGGGCATTTTAGCGACCGATCGTGCGCTAAGCCCAGGGGTGAAGATACGCCTTTCTCCGTCTGAGGTGAACCCGGGGTCACGGAGTGTCGGACGGTTCAACCGATCAACCCGGGTCGCCAGGGGTGTGGAGCCGCGCCGTCGCGGGAGGGTCAGCTCGGCAGGTCACCCGCCCCGCCAAGCGGCGCAAGCGCGGGCAGCAGAACCTCTGCCGCCGGCGGGTCCACCGCCTGCAGTTCGGCCCTGGCGGCCCGCAGCAGCTCGCGGGTTGCGCGGCGAAGCTCGGTCCGGCTGACCGACCCGACCAGGGTCGACCCCAGAGCGGTGCGCAGGTCATATGGCAATAGGTGGGCTCCCTTGCCGTACGCGGTCGGCAGGCCATGACGCCGACAGGCCGATTCGATGATCAGCTCCCGCGCCGCGCCGATCCAGTAGGCAGCCTGCAGACCGTGTCCGCGTTCCGTCGCAGTCCGGGCGTGCAGCAGGTGGTGCCACAGATACCCGGTCCAGGTGCGTACGTCGACGACCGGGGACTCCTCCCGCTGATCAATCGGGTCGCCGAAAATCGTCCGCCAACTGTCGGCACGCGGCCCCCACTGACCCGTCGGGGCGAAGCCGAGATCGACCTCGAGGAGTCCGGGCAGCAGGAACACCCGGTAGATCCAGTCCGCTGCCGGCAGATCCCAGTGGTGCAGTGCGCCGAACTCCTCGATCATAATCCGGGTCCAACGGTCGAGCACGGCCGCCAGGTCGTGATCACCGACGCCGAGTGCCAGGTCCAGGTCCGACCAGCTGTCCGCTGCTCCGGTCGCGCCGGACCCGGTGATCGCCGCGCCGATGATCACCGGATCGTTCGCTGCCAGCCGAAGCAGCCGATCGCGTACCTCGTCCCGGTGCATGGAACCGACGATAGACGAGCATCTGCGAGGTCAAGCACCGTGTGTCACACCGCGGTGTCGCCCCCGCCCGCTACCCCGCCGCGCGGAGATGATGATCTTGCCCTAGCGTGGGCGATGTGGTGATCACCTGGGACAACGGCACAACGGTTCTGCGGTTCGACGGAGGCGAGGACGGACCGATCCGGCTGGTCGACCTACACGACGTCGGCGAGCCATCCGGATCCACTGAGCGCGCCGGGCAGCCACTGGTGGAGATCCTGACGCCGCGCTGGGGCAACCAGACCTGGGGCACCGGCGCCCGGCACACCGGCACGCATCTCGGCAGCCGGCTGCGCTACGTCTCGCACTCCGCCGACGGACAGTCGGAGTTGGCCATCACCCAATCGGACCCGGAGTCGGGGCTGGTGGTGATCAGCCGGTTCAGTAGCTTCCCGGGGGTCGCGGCCGTCCGGTCCCAGACCGAGGTGTCGATGCCCCGAGGAGCGGAGCCGATGATCCTCTGGGCGGTCACCAGTCTGGCGACGTCGGCGGTGGTCAGCCAGGACGCGAACAACCTCGACGTGTGGTCGGCAGCCTCCAGCTGGGCGGCTGAGAACCGCTGGTCGACCCAGCCACTGCGGGCGCCCGCGCTCTCCCGGATCGACGCCTCGGCCCGCGGCGAGACCATTCGGGACGCCGTCGTGACCTCGTCCATCGGGACCTGGAGTTCGGGCGCCGTCAACCCTGCCGGAGCCGTACGCAATCGAGTCAGCGGCCGCACACTGGCCTGGCAGATCGAGCACAACGGCGGGTGGCTGGCCGAGGTCGGCGAGCTGCGATCCGATCATGGTCCGAGCGCGTACCTTGCATTGCTCGGTCCGACCGACGTCCGGCATCACTGGTCGTTCACGGTGGATGCCGATCACAGCTTCACCTCTGTCCCGGTCACCATCGCGGTGGCAGACACCATGGACGACGCGTTCGGACGACTGGCGGACCACCGGCGGTCCGCCCGTCGTGACCATCGGCAGAACAGCACGCTGCCGGTGATCTTCAACGACTACATGAACACGTTGATGGGTGATCCGTCCGAGGACAAGTTGCTGCCACTGATCGACAGTGCGGCCGAGTCCGGTGCCGAATACTTCTGTATCGATGCCGGCTGGTACGACGACACGGCCGGCTGGTGGGCCAGTGTCGGAGACTGGGAGCCGTCGACGGTCCGCTTTCCACGGAGTTTGCGGTTCGTCCTCGACCACATCAGGGACCGCGGCATGGTGCCGGGACTGTGGATGGAGCCCGAGGTCGTCGGCACCACGAGCCGGGCGGCAGAGGCCCTACCGGATTCGGCGTTCCTGCAGCGCGGCGGCGTACGCATCCGGGAACGCGACCGATACCTGCTCGATCTGCGCAGCCCCGATGCGGTGGCCCATCTGGATTCGGCCGTCGATCGACTGATCAATGATCTTGGTGTCGGCTACTTCAAGTTCGACTACAACGTGACGCCCGGCGCGGGCACGGACCTCGATGCGCCCTCGGTCGGTCACGGCCTGTTGGAGCACAACCGGGCGCAGCTGCGCTGGCTGGACGCCCTGCTGGACCGGCATCCGGAGTTGATCATCGAGAACTGCGGATCCGGGGCCATGCGCTCGGATTTCGCGATGCTCTCCCGGCTCGCCCTGCAGTCGACGTCGGACCAGGAGAACCCGCTCCTCTACCCGGCGATCGCCGTCGGCGCACTGGCGCACATCCTGCCCGAACAGGCCGGCAACTGGGCGTACCCGCAGCCCGACATGTCCGACGAACTGATCATCTTCACGACGTGCACCGGGCTCGCCGGACGGCTGTACCAGTCAGGGCCGTTGGATCGGCTGTCGGCTGCGCAGCGCGCGCTGGTGAGCTCCGGGATCGCCGTCCACAAAGAACTCCGCGAGGATCTTGTCCGGTCGACTCCCCGCTTCCCGACCGGTCTGCCCCGTTGGGCCGAGCCCTGGACCACGATTGCCTTGGATGCCGACGACGTCGCGTATCTGATCGCCTGGCGGCAGGCGGACGCCGCCGAGAACGTACGCCTGGATCTTTCCGGGCTGGCCCGGCAGCCGCAGGCCGTCGAGCAGCTCTACCCGGAACCCGGGATCGTCGCCGATTGGGGTACGACCCTCGACGGGACACAGCTCGAACTCCGGGCGCCGACGGGCCCCGCCGCTCGGCTCTACCGGATCACCGGGTAACCCGGGCACAGCGCCGATGCTCTCGTCCGATCCACACCGCAACGCGCTCGTCGCCCGCCTCGCTCGTCGCCGCACCCTTTGCTCGTCGCCGCACCAGTAGATCGACCGCACCAGCAGCCCGGCCGCACGAGCAGCTCGGCCGCACACCCTTTACTCCGCGCCGCACCGGTAGATCGGCCGCACCAGTAGCACGGCCGCACCAGCAGCTCGGCCGCGCACCCTTTACTCCGCGCCGCACCGGTAACTCGACCGCGCACCGGCTGCAACGGGTGCGCGGTCGAGTTACCGGTGCGCCGCCGAGTAAACGGTGCGAGGACGAGTAAACGGTGCGCCGCCGAGGATGTACTGCGGCGATCTCCGAATCAGCGGCTCAACCGCGACGATCGATTCGCGATCCCGACCGACGATCCCGACCGACGATCCCGACCGACGATCCGGCGGCCTCGACCCGGCGACGCCGACCGCCATCCCCGATCCCGAGTTCTTCCCCGTTCCCGAAAGTCAAGGTTTGACCGTACGGCTCCGACACGCCGGGGCGGACCGCCACACGATCAACGTTTGACCTTGCGGGGGCGGGTCGGACGCACAGGTAGGCGTACGAGACGGAGGGGCCAAGGATGGCCGGCGCCCACCAGACTGATCGACGACGCCACGGATGGCGGCGACACGCCGCCCAGATTAGGGATTTTGTGACCCCTCGGCGGAAGAGGGAGCGGGTGACGGGAGTCGAACCCGCCTCTCGACCTTGGGAAGGTCGCGTTCTACCGATGAACTACACCCGCACGCAGCACTGACTGCGGCCTCGGAGTCTACACAATCCGGGCGGCCGATGCCCGATCACCGCCGGGCGTCGCCCGGCGCCTGCTGGACTGGGCCGAGGCCCGGCGACAAGATGGGGTGATGATCGGCGACGCACCAGCGAACCAGCGACCGTTGGAGGACGGGATCGACCGGGAACCCGGACGGCTGTCCTACGCCGAATACCTGCACCTGGACGAGATCCTGGGTGCCCAGCATCCGCGCTCCCGCCCCGTGCACCACGACGAGTTGCTGTTCATCATCCAACACCAGACCAGCGAGCTGTGGCTGAAGTTGATGTTGCACGAACTGGTCAGCGCCCGCGACGGATTCCGCACCGACCAGATCCCGCTGGCGCTCAAACGGCTGGCCCGCGTCAAACACATCCAGCACACGCTCACCGACCAGTGGTCGGTCCTGTCCACCCTGACGCCCAGCGAATATCTGGAGTTCCGCGACTTCCTGGCGACCTCGTCCGGCTTCCAGTCCTATCAGTACCGGGCCGTGGAGTTCATCCTCGGCAACAAGAACGCCGAGATGATCGCTGTCTTCAGTCATGATCAACAGGCGGAGGCGAAGCTGATGGCGCTGCTCGAGTCGCCGAGCCTGTACGACGAGTTCGTGCGGCACCTGGCACGACAGGGTTATCCGGTGCCGGACTCGGTGTTGGCCCGCGACGTCAGCCGGGCCTACCGGCAACACGACGAGTTGCTGGAGACGTTCAAGATCATCTACTCCGATCCGCCCCGGCACTGGTCGGCCTATGAGACCTGCGAGGAACTGATCGACGTCGAGGACAACTTCCAGCAATGGCGCTTCCGGCACCTCAAGGTCGTTGAGCGGACCATCGGTCACAAGGTCGGCACCGGCGGTTCCAGCGGAGTCGACTTCCTGCACGCCGCCCTCGAACTGACGTTCTTTCCCGAGCTGTACGCCGTGCGGACGATACTGGAGCCGCCTTCGCGCCGGTGACACCCACCGCGGGACACCACCCATCCGTCCCTGAAGCAGACCCGGAACCGGGTTCAAATCCTCGCGCCGACCGAACCGTCCCGGCTACCTTGGGATGGTGACCACGCCCCAGCCCGAATCCCAGGTTCCGACACCCCAGCAGGGAGTGCAGCCGGGGGCTTTGCGCGCCTCCGACGCCGACCGTGACCAGGTCGCCAACGTGCTCAGCACCGCGTACGCCGAAGGCCGGCTGACCCGCGAGGAGCACGACGAGCGCCTCAGCCAGGTGATGGCAGCCAGGACGTTCGAGGAATTGATCCCGCTCACCCAGGATCTGGTCTTCACCGGCGCGCCGGCCCCTGCGGTCGGGCAGCAGCAGGACAACCGGATCGACACCAGCGGAGCCGATCCGACGCCCGACCGGATGGTCGCCGTCTTCGGCGGCACCACCCGCAAGGGACGCTGGCGGGTTCGCCGCAGGATCGAGGCGTACGCCCTGTTCGGCGGCCAGGACCTCGACATGCGGGAGGCGGTCTTCGAAAGCCCGGTGACCGAGATCAGCGGCTTCTGGTGCTTCGGCGGCATGGAGGTCAAGGTTCCTGAGGGCGTCGAGGTGCAGGACCAGACGATGGGCATCTTCGGCGGCACCGACATCTCCAAGGTCGGCGACCCGGCGCCCGGCGCACCGGTGCTGATCATCAAGGGCGTCGCCCTGTTCGGCGGGGTCAGCGTGAAGGGCGGGGCCAAGCGGACCAACCGCTGACCCGGCCCGGCCCGGCGTCGTGAACAATGGGCGGGTGAGCACCATGGAGGAGTTGTTCGCCACGCCCGGCGCGCCCTGGCAGCGACTTTCGCCGAACTACCGCTCGATGCGGCGCCTGACCTCGGTGATCGGCATCGGCGTCGTCTTCCTTGCCGGTGCGCTGATCGCCGGCCTGGCCGCAGGACTGTGGTGGCTGGCGGGCGTCATCATCGTCGTCGGCGCCGCGATCCTGGTCGCCCGGTGGATCGTCGTCGGCCGCAACTGGGCGTCCTGGGGCTACCTGGAGCGGGAGGAGGACCTGTACATCACCAACGGCGTGCTCTTCCGGACCATGGTCACCGTCCCGTACGGCCGGATGCAGTTGGTCGAAGTGCGCAGCACACCGCTGCAGCGGGCCTACGGCCTGGCCACGGTGCAGCTGGTCACCGCCAGCGCGTCGACCGACGCGGCGATCCCCGGTCTGTTGCCCGAGGAGGCCGCCCGGTTGCGAGACCGGTTGAGCGAGCTGGGTGAGGCCAGGGCGTCGGGTCTATGACGTCTCCGCCTCCGTCTCCGTCCCGGCCGCCGGCCGCGTCGCAACCCCCGTCACCGGCCCGCCTTCCGCCCTCCCCGACGGCCCCACGCGTCAAGGAGACCGCCCGGCCTCATCCGCTCACCCCGCTGATCCGCGGTTGGGTGGTGTTGCTGGTGATCGTGTTCGGTGTCGGGCGGCAACTGGTCCCCGACGGTAGCGGCGAGTCGCCGATCAAGGATCTGCTCCGGCTCGGCTTCGGTTGGCTGGTGCTGATCGTCTTCGGCATCGTCGTGCTCGCCGCGGCGGCGGGCTTCGTCACCTGGTACTTCACGCGGTTCGTGATCGACGACGACGAGCTGCGGGTGGAGACCGGCTGGCTGGCCAAACGCTCCCGCCGGATCTCGTTCGAACGGATCCAGTCCGTCGACATCGTGCAGCCGTTGGCGGCGCGCGTCTTCGGCCTGGTTGAGTTGCGGATCGAGGCCGGAGCCGGGGACAGCAGGACGACCCTGCGCTATCTGACCCGGCAACACGGCACCCAGATCCGGGACTACCTGCTGGCCAGGGCACACGGCGACCGGGTGACGATGGCCGGCTCGTCGACGCTGCCCCGGGCCAGCGCGCTGACCGACCTCAGCGCATCGGAACGGAGACTGGTCACCATCACGCCGGCTCGACTGATCGCCGGTTTCGTCCTGTCCACCGAGTTCCTGTGGACGATCATGGTGTTGATCGTCCTGCTCATCGTCGGCGCCGTCCTCGGCCAGCCGGTGGTCAGCCTGGCCGGCCTCATCCCGATGGTCTTCGCGGGGTTCGGTCTGGTCAGCCGGCGGGTGGCCGCCCAGTTCAACTACACCCTCGCCGAATCCTCCCGAGGTCTGCGGATCACCCGCGGGCTGACCAACCTGACCAGCCAGTCGCTGCCGTTGAACCGGATCCAGGGCGTACGCATCGCCCAGCCGATCCTCTGGCGACCCTTCGGGTGGTCCCGGGTGGATATCGATGTGCTGGGTTACGGCGCCAGCAGCGGACGCGACGAGAACCGTACCGACGTCTCTAGCATCCTGTTGCCCGTCGCCGACGACGCCCAGGTCAGGACGGCGTTGACCCGGGTGCTACCCGGTGCGGATCTGGACCGGCTCGACCTCCATCCGTCGCCGCGGCGGGCGCGGTTGATCCGCTGGTTCGACGGCTGGACGCTGCGTTACGGCTGGAACGCGGCCGTGATCGTCAGCCGTCACGGGTTCCTGAACCGCAGCACCGACCTGGTGCCCCACGCCAAGGTGCAATCGGTGCGCATCACCCGCGGTCCCCTGCAGCGCTGGCTGCGGCTGGCCAGTGTGCACGTCGACACCCCACGCGGTCCGGTCGACCTGGTGGCCCATCACCTGGATCCCGCCGACGCGCGGTTGCTGGCGCTCAGCGAACTGGATCGGGCACGCGCGGCCCGCCGGGTGGCACCGACGGCTCCCGGTGACATCCCGGTTCTGGAGCGGTTCGGGATCGTCGGCGTCGCGCCGCTGGGTGCCGGCGGCGAGTCAACGGTGTATCCGCTCGGCATTGATCAGGTCCTGCGGCTCTACAAGGATGATCATCGAGCGGCGGCGGCGATGGTCCGACAACTCCGCCCTGCCTATGACACCTTCGCCCGCCACGACCTGGGCTTCCGCACTCCGTTGATCATCGAATCGGGCGAACTGTCCGGCCGGACCTACACCGTCGACCGGCGGATACCCGGTACGTCGTTGTCCGCCTGGCTGCCCACGGCAACCCCGGAACTCCGACGCCAGGCGTTGCTGCAGTTTCTCCAGGTCGCCGGCCGGATCCAGGAATTGCCCTTGCCTGCCGACGGATTCGGCCGGATCTTCGGTGAGGATCCGCGACGCTTCCCGACGCTCGGAGCGCTGCTGGAGGATCAACTGTGGACCGCCGTACGACATACCAAGGAATGGCTGGATCGTGATCTTCCGACGGAAGCCGTCGATCGGGTGATCGCCGAAGTCCGTGACCGGCAGTGCGCGCCCCGGCTGGTGCACGGCGACTACTTCCCCGGCAATGTGTTCGTCGATGTGCTGCCCGACGGCAGCCCGATGATCAGCGGCGTCGGTGACTTCAGCCCGCACACCCTGGCAGCCGATCCGGTGATGGATATCGCGGGTGCCATCACGTTGATGGGCCTGGAGGGCGCCCCCGGCGTGCAGGAGGACCAGGCGTACCTCCACCGCCAGGCGATGATGTTGTACGGCAACCGGATGCCGGATATCGCACACTGGCTCGACGTCTACCGGCGCTACTACGCGATCTATTACGCATCTGATCCGGCCGTCTACCCGCACGCGCTGGCCGAACTCGGCGCCTGATCCCGGTGGCTCACCGTACGGCGTCCCGGTTGGTTACGCTGCTGCCATGACCGACGCAGGAGCCGAAACCACGCCGTCGCATCAGGATCGTCCGGTTCTGGGCATCGACATCGGTGGCAGCGGCATCAAGGGCGCCCCCGTTGATCTTGCGACCGGTGAGCTGGTCGCCGACCGGGTCCGGTTCGAGACGCCGTCGGAATCGACGCCGGAGAACGTTGCCAAGGTGGTCCGGGACGTGGTCGACGCCTTCGCCGAGGTGATCGGCGAAGGGCCGATCGGGATCACCATCCCGGCGGTGGTCACCCATGGCGTCACCCGGTCCGCGGCCAACATCGACAAATCGTGGATCAACCATCCCGCCGAGAAGACGTTCGAAAACGTTCTGGGCAGGGACATCGTCCTGGTCAATGACGCCGACGCCGCCGGCGTCGCCGAGGTGAAGTACGGCGCCGCGAAGGATCATCCCGGTCTGGTGCTGCTGACCACACTCGGTACCGGGATCGGCAGCGCACTGATCCACCACGGAGTACTGGTGCCCAACACGGAGTTCGGGCACATCGAGATCGACGGCCACGACGCCGAGTCGCGTGCCTCGGCCAAGTACAAGGAAGACAAGGGTCTTTCCTACAAGGCCTGGGCGAAGAAGAGTCTGCAGCGCTACTACTCGGTGCTGGAGTCGCTGATCTGGCCGGACCTTATTGTGGTCGGCGGCGGCGTCAGCCGGAAGGCCGAGAAGTTCCTGCCGCTGCTGACACTGAACGCCGAGATCGTTCCGGCGAAGCTGCAGAACCAGGCCGGCATCGTCGGTGCGGCGTGGCTTGCCAACGACTACGCCACCCACCGGAACGAGCCGATCACCAATGCCGTGGTCGACCCGAACGGCGGCGCCTGACCGCTATCGGCGGATCACCCGATCGGTATCACATTCGGTCGGGCGCCTGGATGCCGAGGAGGTCCAGGCCGGTGGCCAGCACCCGCTGGGTTGCCAGGCAGAGCGCGAGCCGGGAGGCGCGTACGTCACCCTCGGACCTGAGCACGGGGCACTGCTCGTAGAAGGTCGAGTACGCCACCGCAACGTCATGCAGGTAACCGCAGAGCCGATGCGGTTGGAGCGTTTGCGCGACCTCCTCGACGACCTCGCCGAGGCGAGGAAGCAGCAGGGCGAGCGCCTGCTCGGCCGGCTCGTCCAGCACGGTGATCTTCTCCGGTAGGGCGATGCCTTCTGCCTCGGCCTTGCGAAGCACCTGATGGGTGCGGGCATGGGCGTACTGCAGGTACGGTCCGGTGTTGCCGGTGGTCGCCACCATCCGGTCGATGTCGAAGACATAGTCCTTGTTGAGACCGCTGGACAGGTCGGCGTACTTGATCGCCGCGAGGGCCACAGCGGGTGCCGCCTTCTCTTCCGCCGCATCCAGCAGGTCGACGAGCTTCATCGTCCCGCCTTCCCGGGTGCGGAGCCGCTTGCCGCCCTCGCCCAGGACCAGCCCGTAGCGTACGTGTTCAGCCGAGACGCCGGGCGGCAGGAAGCCGGCCTTTGTGGCGACCGCGAAGACCTGATCGAAGTGGAAGGACTGCTCGGCGCCGACGACGTAGATGATCCGATCCGCATGCAGGTCCTGGACGCGGTGACGGATGGCGGCGAGATCGGTGGTGGAATAGCCGTAGCCACCGTCGGACTTCCGGATGATCATGGGCGCGTTGAAGCCCTCGACGAAGACACAGAGGGCGCCCTGGTCGATCACCGCGGTGCCGTTGTTCTCCAACTCCTGGACGACCTTGGCCAGATCGTCGTTGTAGCTGGACTCCCCGGCAAGATGATCATCGTTGAGTCTGACGCCCAGCCGCGCATAGACGGCGTTGAAGGCCGCCTTGGAGATCTCGATCAGCTGCCGCCAGATGGCCAGAGTCTTTTCGTCGCCGGACTGCAGCAGCACGACCCGCTTGCGGGCCAGGCGGGCGAACTCCTCATCGGTCTTGAAGCGCTCCGAGGCCCGCCGGTAAAGGTCCTCTGCCGAGACCAGATCCAGGGCCATCGGGTCGATGCCCTCTGCCAGGATCTCCTCGACGAGCAGGCCGAACTGGGTTCCCCAGTCGCCGATGTGGTTCTGCGGGATGACCGTGTGTCCCAGCACGGTCAGCACCCGATTGAGACTGTCGCCGATGATCGTCGACCGCAGGTGGCCGACGTGCATCTGCTTGGCCACATTGGGTGCGGAGTAGTCGATCACCACGACCTTCGGGTCGTCGGTCTGCGCCACGCCGACCCGATCGTCGACGAGTTGTTCCGATGCGGCGGATGCCAAGGTCTCGGCCTTGAGCCGCAGGTTGATGAAACCGGGGCCGGCGAGTTCGGGCGGTTCGGCGATGTCGGCCAGCTCCAGCCGGTCGATGATCGCGCTCGCCACCTCGCGCGGCGGTTTGCCCTCCTGCTTGGCCAGACGCAACGCAACGTTGGACTGGAAATGGCCGAACTGGGGTTTGGTGGCCGGCCGCAGCTCGGGATCTATCCCGGTGACCGCCTGGATCCGGGCGCTGAGCGTCTGCTGAAGGGAGGACATGATGCACCAAGTATCTCACCCGCCGGCCACCCGATTCCGCCACCGGGCGGGAGGTCCCTGGCCGGGGGTCTCTGGCCGGGGGTCCCTGGCCGGGGGGTCCCCTGGCCGCGCCCCTCCTCGGAAGGTCAAAGTTTGACCGTACGGCTCCGACACGCCGACGTGGAAAGCCGCACGCGCAAACTTTGAGGTTCGCGAACGGGGCGAGACGGGCTTGGAAACCGGTTGGGCGCGGTGAGGGGAGGGCCGCTCCCGGCACCGCCCGGGTCGCGCCCGCCCCTCCTCGGAAGGTCAAAGTTTGACCGTACGGCTCCGACACGCCGACGCGGAAAGCCACGCGGACAAACTTTGAGGTTCGCGAGACCGCGGGGGTCCGCGAACCGGGCGAGACGAGGGGTTCGCGAACCGGGCGAGACGAGGGGGTCGCGAACGGGCGAGACGGGAGGTCGGCGAGGGGCCTGGGAGGTTCTTGACACGTACGGATGGGTCGTCACCTGGTTCGAGGGGTAGTGGGTCCGGCATTAGCGGCGGGTCAACGCGTTCGGTTAGGTTGGCCGCGAGCCCGGTCCGAGTTCGTACGAACCCAAGGAGTACATACCGATGACACAGGTCCCTACCATCACGCTGAACGACGGGCGGGCGATCCCCCAGCTCGGCATCGGCGTCTGGCAGGTGTCGAACGACGACATCGTGGCAACCGTTGCCAAGGCGCTGGAGGTCGGCTACCGACACATCGACACCGCACAGGGCTACCAGAATGAACAGGGTGTCGGCGAGGCGTTCGCCAAGTCCGGACTGTCGCGCGGCGAGGTGTGGATCACCACCAAGCTGGCCAACGGCAAGCATGAGCGCGGCGACGCCGTCACCGAGCTCAAGGACAGCCTGTCCAAGCTGGGCACGGACTACGTGGACCTCTACCTGATCCACTGGCCCACTCCGAACTCCGGCGATTACGTCGAGACCTGGCGCGGCATGCAGGACGCCCTCGAGCAGGGACTGACCAGGTCCATCGGCGTCTCGAACTTCCAGCCCGACCACCTGGACAAGCTCGTCGCCGACGGCGGCGCGGTGCCGGCGGTGAACCAGATCGAGATCCACCCGACCTTCACCAACCAGACCGCCGTCAACGGCAGCCTGAAGCACGGCATCAAGATCGAATCCTGGAGCCCGCTCGGTCTGGGTGCGGACCTGAACAACGCCACCGTCGCCGAGATCGCTGCACGGACGGGGAAGACGCCCGCCCAGGTGATCATCCGCTGGCATCTGCAGAAGGGGTACATCGTCTTCCCGAAGTCGATCACCCCGTCGCGCATCGAAGAGAACTTCAACGTCTTCGACTTCGAGCTGACCGCGGACGACCTTGCCGCGATCGACGCTCTGGACGCCGGCAACCGGACCGGTCCGGATCCCGACGTCTTCGGCTGACCTTCCGGCTCTCAGGTGAGCCGATAGCCACGGCGTACCACCGTGGTCACCAACCCTGGAGTGGCCAGCGCGCCGCGCAACCGGCCGATGGCCACCTCCAGGGCGTGATCATCATTTCCGACCAACGAGCTCAGTTGACTCTTGGGCACCACGGCCCCCTGGGCCCGGACCAACGCCTTCATGATCATCGCGCCGCTGGGTGGCAACAGCAGTCTGCGGTCGCCGACGACCACCAAGCGGCCGCGCAACTCCACAACGCCGGCCGATGAATCCGCCCGGCAGATCCGTGACCGAAGCTCGTCGGTCACCGTACGGACCAGTGCGCCCAGCCGGTAACGGTCCGGGTGCACCGGCTTCACCCCGGCCCGCCGCAGCGGGTCGGCTGTTACCGGCCCGACCGTCGCCGGCAGCACGTCGGAGTCCAATGCGGCAAGCAGCTTCTCCGATCGATGGACCCGCCCGGCGGCCTGCAGCAGGGCGTCTGCTGCCGGGGCGCTGGTGAAGGTCACCGCATCGACCTGCCGGGTGATGATCGCGTCGATCAACCGTTCGGTCGGCCGGCCGTCCGGCGGCGGCGCCCAGCGATACGGCGCAACCGTCAGCACCCGGGCACCCGCTGCCGTCAGCCGGCCGAGCTGATCATGATCGACGTAACCGTGCAGCTGTACGGCGATCGTCCGACCGGCGACGCCACTGCCGATCGCCAGGTCGACCAGCGCCGCGGTGGTCTCCTCCGCGCCACTGCCCCACTCATTCAAACCCGCCGCGCGAACCGCGCCCCGCGCCTTGGGACCGCGGACCATGATCGCCGCACCGGCCAGAACCTCCATCAGCTCCGCGCCGAGTCCGGCCGCGTCGGCGGCCTCCATCCAGGCCCGAAAACCGTGCGACGTCGTAGCCAGCACACACTCCGGCCGGGCGGCGATCACCGCGCGGGTGTCGGCCAGCAGATGATCATCGTGCTCGGCAGGCACGATCCGCAACGTCGGGGCGTGCACCACCTCGGCGCCACGCCGGACCAGAGCAGCGATCAGGTCGCCCGAACGCCGATCGGCGGTGACGCCGACCGTGTAACCGAGCAGCTCGTCGCTGATCCGGTCTCCGGTCATCGACCACGGACCGGGATGGTGGGACCCCATGCCAGCACAGCGTTCTGCGGCACTGCCGAGTCCTCCTCGTGAGGATGCGGCGGCCGCCACTGCCCCCGCTCCGGAACGCGGGTGATCGTCTGGTCGGGCTCGGCGGCGTTGACGAAGCTGCGGAAGCGCCGCAGCCGTTCCGGGTCGGCCAGGGTGGCGGCCCACTCGTCGGTATAGCTGCGGGCATGCCGTTCCATCGCCTCTTCCAGATCGGCGCAGATGCCCAATGAGTCCTCAAGGATCACCTCACGGAGATGATCAAGGCCACCGTCCAGCTCCGCGATCCAGGCCGCGGTCCGCTGCAGCCGGTCGGCGGTCCGGATGTAGTACATCACGAACCGGTCGATGACCTTGATCAACATCTCGTCGGACAGATCGCCGATCAACAGTTCGGCGTGCCGCGGGGTGAAGCCGCCGTTTCCTCCGACGTACAGGTTCCAGCCCTTGTCCGTGGCGATCACGCCGACATCCTTGCTGCGCGCCTCGGCACATTCCCGGGCACACCCTGACACGCCCAACTTGATCTTGTGTGGCGAGCGCAGCCCGCGATAGCGCAGTTCGAGTTCGATGGCCATGCCGACCGAGTCCTGGACGCCGTAGCGGCACCAGGTCGACCCGACACAGGATTTGACCGTCCGTACGGCCTTCCCGTACGCGTGCCCGGATTCCATCCCGGCCTGGATCAGCCGCTCCCAGATGTCCGGCAATTGATCAAGCCGGGCCCCGAACAGGTCGATCCGCTGACCACCGGTGATCTTGGTGTAGAGGCCGAAGTCCTCGGCCACCTCCGCGATCACCTTCAGCTTGGCCGGGGTGATCTCGCCACCGGGGATCCGCGGAACGACGGAATAGGTGCCGTCCTTCTGCAGGTTCGCCAGCGCCCGGTCGTTGGTGTCCTGAAGGGTTCCGCGCCCGTCGGAGAGAACGTACTCATCGTGCAGCGATGCCAGGATGGAGGCGACCATCGGCTTGCAGATGTCGCAGCCACGGTTCACGGTCCCGTCCTCGTGGCTGACACCGAAGCGCTCGACGATCGCTGTGAACGAGGCCGGACCGGCGATCCGGACGGCCTCGAAGAGCTCCGACCGGGACAGGGCGAAATGCTCGCAGACCGCCTTGGGAATCTCCACCCCCGCCGCCGCCAGCTCGGTGTTGAGCAGCTTCTGGACCAGACCGACGCAGGAGCCGCACTGTGTCCCCGCCCTGGTGCAGGCCTTCAGACCGGCAATATCACAACAGCCGCCCCGCACCGCGCCGCGGATGGTTCCGGCGGACACGGCGTTGCAGGAGCAGACCTGGGCGTCGTCGGGAAGTTCGCCGGCGCCGGGCAACTCCGCCCCCGCCGCGGCGAGATAGCTTGCCGGCTCGGCGCCGAGTTCCCGGCCGACCATCGGCCGCAGGGACGCGTACGCCGCAGCGTCACCGACCAGGATGCCGCCGAGCAGCGTCCGCCCGTCGTCGCTCATCACCAGCTTCTGGTAGACGCCGCGCGCCGGGTCCGCGTAGACCACGTCGAGGCAGTCCTCGGTACGACTCAGCGCATCACCGAAGACCGCGACATCGATACCGGACAGCTTGAGTTTGGTCGAGTCGTCGACGCCGGGGAAGGTGCCTTCTCCGCCGAGCACTCGGTCGGCAACCACCTCGGCCATCGCGTTGGCCGGCGCGACCAGGCCGACGCAGCCCCGTTCCGGCAGGCAGGCCACCTCTCCGATCGCCCAGATCCGTGGGTCGCTGGTCCGGCAGGCATCGTCGACCACGACGCCGCCCCGGGGGCCGATCTCCAGACCGGCGTCCCGTCCCAGTTCGTCGCGCGGCCGGACGCCTACCGCGAAGATCACCAGATCGGCGGCGACGAGACTGTCGTCGGTCAGGGTGACCGCGAACGATCCGGTCTCGGAGCGTTCGATCCGCCGCGGCCCGACGTCGTTCTGCACCTGGACGCCCAGGTCGCTGATCAACCGGCCGAGCGCCTGGCCACCACCCTGGTCGAGCTGCGCCGGCATCAACCACGGCGCCAACTGCACGACCCGGACGTCAACGCCCTGTGTCACCAGACCCCCGGCGGCTTCCAGCCCGAGCAGCCCCCCGCCGACGATCAGTGCTGTCGGCTTCTTCCTGCCGGTCAGCGAGCCGAGGTGCTGCCTCATCCGGTCCACGTCGGCGATCGTGCGATACACGTGCACGCCCGCAAGCTCGGCGCCGGGCACCGGCGGCGCCCAGGCGTTGGAACCGGTGGCCAGCACCAGCTCGTCGTACTCCAGCGCCCGCCCCGCGTCGGTGCGGACGACACGCTCCTGGCGATCGATCTCGGTGACCCGTTCACCGCTCAGCAGCGCGACATCGGGTCGCTGCCACAACGACGGATCGCCCAGCCGCAGATCGGTGCCCGGGTCCCAGCGCCTGGCCAGGTTGACCCGGTCGTAGGGCGGGTGGGGTTCCTCGCCGACCACGGTCACCGTCCGGCCGTCCAGCCCGCGGGTGGTCAGGGCGTCCACCAGCCGGAACGCGGCCGGGCCGCCGCCGACGACAACGATGCGGTGGGAGTTCGGGCTCGACGGCATGGGTCCTCCGGGCAATTGACGGCTCAGCTTGCCCAGGACAGTACGAAGCTCCGGTTTCGCGACCGCGTCACGTCTGTAACAACACTGTTCCCGAGGCCTCACCGGAGCCGCCCGCCACCGTGAGATGTCCGGAACCGGGCGGTAACGGTTCTGTGCAGCCGCCGAAACAGCTTGTTCCTAGCCTTTCGGCAATGAGCCTTCTGCGCACCTCCGCGGATCAGGTCGGGGCCGTCGACAGCATTCCGGGCGGAACCTGGATCCATCACTGGGAACCCGAGGACCCGACCTTCTGGGAACGCCTCGGCCGCCCGGTCGCCCGTCGGAATCTCGGCTGGTCGATCTGCACCGAGTTCCTCGGCTTCGTCGTCTGGCAGTTGTGGAGTGTTGTCGCAGTGCTGCTGCCGAAGGCCGGGTTCAGCCTCACCACAGCCGAGACGTTCTGGCTGATCTCGGTGCCCAGCCTGGTCGGGGCGACCATGAGGTTTCCCTACACGTTCCTGGTGGCGCGTTTCGGTGGTCGGAACTGGACGACCATCTCCGCACTGTTGCTGCTCATCCCGACCATCGGCCTGGCCGTCGTCGTCGGCCGACCACAGACACCGTTCCCGGTGCTGCTGATCATCGCCGCGCTGAGCGGGCTCGGCGGCGGCAACTTCGCCAGTTCGATGGCCAACATCACCTTCTTCTTCCCGGTCCGGGAGAAGGGTTGGGCGCTCGGACTGAACGCAGCCGGAGGCAACCTCGGAGCGTCGGTCACCCAGTTCGTGGTGCCGATCGCCGTGTCGATCACGATATTCGCGCCGAACGCCGGGCCGAACCTGCCGGTGGCCGGGCTGCTGTGGGTGCCGCTGCTGCTGATCACCGCATTCGGCGCTTGGAAGTTCATGAACAATCTCAGCGGCGCCCGCAGCGATGTCGCCGGAAGCCTTGCAGCCGCCAAAGAGCCACATCTGTGGCTGCTGGCGCTGCTCTACGTCGGCACCTTCGGCTCCTTCATCGGCTTCTCCGGTGTCTTTCCGAAGTTGATCAACGACACGTTCCCCGAATTCGCCGCACTGCCGATCGGCACCGCATCGGTATCCCTTGCCTTCCTCGGCGCGCTGGTGGGATCCCTCGCCAGGCCGTACGGCGGTCGGCTGGCCGATCGGTTCGGCGGGGCAAGGGTCACCGCCGCCGCCTTCGTCGCGATGATGCTCGGTTCCCTGGCGCTGGTGATCGCGCTGCCGATAAGAAGCTTCGTGATCTTCCTGTGCTGCTTCCTGTTCGTGTTCGTCGCAACCGGCGTCGGCAACGGCTCCACGTATCGGATGATCCCGGTGATCTTCACCACCCGCGCCGGCGACGGTACCGTCAGTCAGCAACGCAAGGCAGCTGCCGCACTGGGCCTGATCGCGGCGATAGGCGCCTACGGCGGCTTCCTCGTGCCGCAGATCCTCAGCGCGTCCAAGCAGGCGACCGGTGGTTACGCCGGAGCGTTCCTGGGCTTTGCGGCGGCGTACCTGGTGCTGATGATCATCACGATCACGGTGTACGTCCGGGGCCGGGTCGAGGCACGATCGTGACCACGGTCGACACGCACTGCCCGTACTGTGCGCTGCAGTGTGCGATGACGCTGACCACGGACGGCGAATCGGTCACGGTGTCCGGCCGGGACTTCCCGACCAATCGCGGCGGGCTGTGCCGCAAGGGCTGGACCGCCGCGCAACTGCTGCGGCACCCGGACCGCCTGACCACGCCCCTGCTCCGTGGTGCGGACGGCCGTCACCGGCCGATCAGCTGGCAGCAGGCGTACGAGTTGATCGTCGAGCAGGTCAGCCGTGTCCAGGCAGAGCACGGCAAGGATGCCGTTGCGGTCTTCGGCGGCGGGGGCCTGACCAACGAGAAGGCCTACCTGCTGGGCAAGTTCGCCCGGGTCGCGCTCGGCACCTCGATGATCGACTACAACGGCCGGTTCTGCATGGCGTCCGCGGCCGCGGCGGCCAACCGCGCCTTCGGGATCGACCGCGGGCTGCCGTTCCCGGTCGAGGACCTCGACCGGGCCAACACGATCATGTTCCTCGGCTCGAACGTCGCCGACACGATGCCACCCCTCGTGCAGCATCTGGCAGGTGCACGGCAGGCAGGAGGGCTGATCGTCGTCGATCCACGGGTATCGGCGACTGCGATGCTCACGGCCGGTGGTTCGGGTGTCCACCTGCAGCCTGTCCCGGGTACCGACCTGGAACTGCTGCTCGGGCTCACCCACGTCGTTCTCACCGAACAGCTGTTCGATCGTGACTATGTGGCATCGCGGGTCAGCGGGCTCGCCGACGTCGGCCGCAGCGTCGCCGATCTGTGGCCGGAGCGTGTGCAGTCGATCACCGGCGTACCGGCCGAACAGGTGCGGCAGATGGCCCGCCGGCTGGCCTGGGCTCGGGACAATGGCGGCTGCTATCTGATCACCGGCCGCGGTGTGGAACAGCATGTCAACGGCACCGATACGGCAACCGCCGCGATCAACCTGGCACTGCTGCTCGGTCTGCCGGGCCGGCCGGACTCCGGCTACGGCACGCTCACCGGCCAGGGCAACGGCCAGGGGGGCCGGGAACACGGGCAGAAGTCCGACCAACTCCCCGGCTACCGCAAGATCACCGATCCCCGCGCCCGCGCGCACATTGCCGCGGTCTGGGGTGTCGAACCTGATCAGCTGCCGGGTCCCGGCCTGCCGGCCGTGCAGCTGCTGGAGCGACTCGGCGAACCCGACGGCGTGCGGATGCTCCTGGTCCACGGCAGTAACCTGCTCGTCTCGGCACCCGATGCCGCGGCGCTGACGAAGCGGCTGCACGCCCTGGACTTCCTGGTGGTCAGTGACTTCGTGATGTCGGAGACCGCGCACCACGCCGATCTGGTGCTACCGGTGCTGCAGTGGGCCGAGGAAGACGGCACGATGACCAATCTCGAGGGTCGGGTCATCCGTCGCCGAAGCGCCCTGCCGGCCCCGGGCGGAGCCAGGAGCGAACTGAAGATCCTGCGCGAACTGGCCGAACGGCTTCGGGCGCCGTCGGCATTCCCGAGCCGCCCCGAGGATGTCTTCGACGAGTTGCGCCGGGCAAGCGAGGGTGGGATCGCCGACTACTCAGGAATCGACTACGACCTGCTCGACGGCGACCAGCCGGTCCATTGGCCGTACGCGACGACCGGCACCCCGCGGCTGTTCGCAAATCGGTTTTCGACACCCGACGGCCGGGCGATCATGGTGGCCGTGAGGCCGGGCCAGCAGGCCGACCCACCGGCAACCGGGAAGCAGCTGACCTTGATCACCGGACGGTTGCTCGAGCACTACCAGTCCGGTGCCCAGACACGTCGGGTCGACGAGCTGGCTGCGGCCGCACCCGACGCGCGGCTGGAGCTGCACCCGGTGACGGCTGCCGAACTCGGCATCGGTGACGGCGATGAGGTGCTGGTCAGCAGCCCGCGCGGCCGGGTCCGCTGCCGCGCCGGGCTGACAACGGGGATCCGACAGGACACGGTGTTCCTGCCGTTCCACTTCCCCGGTGCGCAATCGGCGAACCTGCTGACCGCGGCCGTCACCGATCCGGTTTCGGGCATGCCGGAGTTCAAGACCAGCCGGGTGACGGTCACCCGCACGGCGGACGCCTGATGCTGCAGCAGCGACGGCGCAGGGCTCGCCGTGTGGTCGTGATCGGCTTCGGACCGGTCGCGGCCCGTTTGGTCGAGGAGTTGCGGCCCGCAGTCCGCGATCACCGACTGCAGCTCCTGGTCGTCGGTTCCGAGCCGGACCCGGCCTACAACCGGATCATGATCGGCGAGCTGGCACTCGGGCGCACTGACCGGGAACTGATGATCATGGCCGACCCGGAGCAACTGGCGGCCGACGGCGTACGCCTCCGGCTCGGCACCTCCGTAACGGCGATCGATCGGGAACGTCGCTACGTCACTCTCGACGATGGCGACGAATTCGCCTACGACGCGCTGGTGTTCGCAACCGGGGCCGCCGCACGCGTTCCGCGGCTGGCCGGGCTGGCAGTCCAGGATTCCGGCGAGGATGCCAGGCTGCCCGATGGCGTCGCCGTGCTTCGTGATCTTTCCGACGCCGACCGGGTTGCAGCGATCGTCGGTGCCGGCCGAAACGTGATCATTTTGGGCGGTGGCGTACTCGGCATGGAATTCGCGCTGGCCGCCGCCGGGTCGGGGGTCCGGACCAGCCTGGTGCACACCGGCCGGGTGCCCATGGAGCGCAACCTCGACCAGACGGCGGCTGCCATCGTCTCCCGGCATCTGCGCCGGCAGGACGTGACGGTGATCGCGCAGGCCAGGGCGCAAGGGCTACGGCTCACTCAGGGCAGGTTCGTCGGCCTGCAGCTGGCCGACGGGCGGGAGATCAGCGGCGACGGGTTGGTGTTGTGTTGCGGTGCCGAACCGCGGACCGGACTCGCACGCCGAGCAGGAATCTCCTGTCACAACGGGATTCTGGTCGATCATGATCTTCGGTCGATCAGTGATCGAAGCATCTTCGCGATCGGTGACTGCGCCCGAATCCGGTGCGCGGACGAGAACTGCGCCGGCTGTCGGGCCGCCGACGCGCCCAGTGGGCTGATCGGGCCGGGGTGGGCCCAGGCGTCGCGGGTCGCCCGGCAGCTCGCCGATCCCGATGACGGTCGGCTGACGACCAATGCGCCGGATGAGGGCGGACCGGTGCTGACGGTGAAGGCATCCGGTCTCTCGGTGGTCTCGGCCGGAGCGGTGGACGCCGACCCACTGGACTCCCTGCTGCAGGACGGAGAGCTGCGCGTGGCCCAGTGGAGCGATCCGGAGCTCAGTCGGTACGCGAAGATGATCACCCGCGACGGCCGCCTGGAAGGGCTGATCTGCGTCGGGCTGCCCCGGGCTGCAGCGGAGTTGACGTTGCTGTACGAGCGGCGCGCCGAACTGCCCAGTGATCGCTCCGCCCTGCTGCGCCATGACGGTCCGGATCAGGCGATGGGCACCGATCCACTCGGGCCGGAGGCAACCGTATGCCGCTGCGCCGGCGTTTCCGCGGCCGAGATAGTCGCTGCCATCGGCGAGGGCAATGCCGACCTGGCGGCCGTCGGCCGGGCGACCCGGGCGGGCACCGGCTGTGGAACCTGCAAGGACCGAATCTGTGAACTACTACGAAACACACCGGAGGTGGCAGTGGCATGACGACGATCATGGAACGGGCGGGATCGATCACAGCGGTCGAGGATTGGTACCCGATCTGCGAACTGACCGACCTGGAACCGGAATGGGGCGAGGCTGCGCTGGTCGACGGCGTCCAGGTGGCGGTGTTCCGGCTGTGGGACGACCGTGTGGTGATCACCGCCAACCGTGATCCACGGACCGGGTCGGCGGTGATCGCCCGCGGCATCATCGGCAGCCATCAGGGCGTACCGACCATCGCCTCACCCCTGTACAAAGAGGCGTACAGCCTGCACACCGGCGAGTGTCTCAGCAACCCCGACCTGCGACTTGAGTTGTATCCGAGCCGCGTCGTCGACGGCACTATCCAGGTCGCAGTGGCTGACAGTGCGGACACCAGTAGCTGACCCGCTCCTGTCCGTAGGGTCCGAACTCCTCCATCGCGATCGCAGTGCCGCACCTGCGGCATTCCCGGCCGGCGCGGCCGTACACCCAATGGCTGCGTCCCGGTCGGCGATCACCGGTGGTGTTCTGTTCGAACCCCGAGCGGTTCATGATCAACAACTGGCGGACCCGCTCGCACAGCCGTTCAAGATCACGAACCTGGCCCACCGGCGTCCGCGGATGGATGCCCTGCAGAAAGAGGATCTCCGCCCGGTAGACGGTACCGATCCCGGCGAGGTTCCGTTGGTCGAGCAGCGCCTCTCCGATCGCCCGGTCTGGCTCGGCACGCAGTCGTCGAACAGCTTCGGCGAGATCCCACTCGGGTCCGAGCAGGTCGGGACCGAGATGGCCCACGACGGCGGACTCCTGATCGGTCCGGACCAACTCCAGGACGCCCAGCCGGTAGCCAACCGCGGTACTGCCCGGGACACCGAGGACAGCACGGATTTCGTGACTGGGTCCACCATTCCAGCGGCGCCCGTCGGCGAAGATCCGCCAGGATCCCTCCATCCGCAGATGGCTGTGCAGGCTCCACCCGTTGTCGAATCTGATCAGCAGATGCTTGCCACGGGAGACCGCCTCGGTCACGATCCGGCCCGTCAGGTCGGTCGTCGCCAGCGCAGGCACACGGAATTCACACCTGGTCAGGGAATTTCCGGCCAATGCGCGATGCAGTAGGTGGGCGGCGCGCCAGACGGTGTCACCTTCGGGCACGCTCCCAACGCTATCGAGAACCGCGATGTTGCGAAGAATCTGCCAAGCATCGCTTCGCCGCGCTGGTGGCACGGCATGGCCCACCTACCATGGATCCATGCCTCGACACCGCGACCGCAAGCTTCGGAGGCAGTCTGACCGAATCCCCCGGGTCGGGCGCGTCGGATTGCTGGCGGCCGGTGTTGGGGTCGTGTCGACTCTTGGGGTCGTGTCGACGGCGGCAGCCGTCGGCTATGTTCGCCGCCAGGCGCACGGTCACCTCTATTCACTCCAGGACGTGCCGGTCACGCCGGTCGGCATCGTGTTCGGCGCGCTGGTCTACGCCGACGGCGCGCCGTCCGCATTTCTCCGGGCACGGCTGGACCTCGGCCGCGAGTTGCTGGACCGCGGCAGGATCTCGATGATCTTGGTGACGGGTGATCATGCGGCAGAGTTCTTCGACGAGACCGAGGCCATGAGGCGTTATCTCGTTGATCATGGCGTTCCGAAGGACAAGATCATCGTCGACCGCTACGGCTTCGACACCTACGACTCCGTTGTCCGGGCGCGGGACGTCTTCGGGATCCGTCAGGCGACCATGATCACCCAGAGCTACCACCTGCCCCGCGCGGTTGGTACCGCTCGCGCTGTCGGGCTCGATGCGGTCGGAGTCGGCGACCGGACCGTCAGGAACCGGCGGCTCGCCTGGGTCAAGGGCGTCGTCCGGGACCAGCTCGCCTGTGTCAAGACGGTCTACGATCTCGCCGCTCACCGGCCCCCGATCGGTGACCCCGCCGCGGGGGCTCCCGAGCTGGTTCGGAACTGACCCGGCTCGCGTCGCCCGAGATCGGCTCCTCCCGCACCTCACCCGTTCCCTCCCGGATCCGGCCCCCTTGCGTTCCTTTGTAATTGTGTAATCATGTAATCAGCACATGTTCGTACGAAGGAAGGAGGGCATGATGCGCGACACTGATTTCCCCGGAGGCAGTCCCGGAGCTGGGTTCGGACCCGCACGACGCGGCCCGGATGGCCGCGGTGGAGGCCGCGGCCGTCGCCGCGATGACGACAGTGAGCCGGGCCAGGAGCGGCGCCGGCGTCGGGGCGGGCATCCGGGTCACCCCGGGCATCCGTTCGCCGAAGGCGGCCCCGAGGCCCTTCGTGAATTCCTCAGTGACCCGGCCAATGTGCCGTGGGGCCGCGGTGGGCGGCACCGCGGACCCCGTGGCTTCGGCCGGCCGGGCGGCTGGCAACAGGGCGATCTGCCTCCGGCAGACGACGCCAACGAGTGGTTCGCCGGTCGGTTGCCCTCGGAATGGTTCTCCGAGGTCGACGTCACGGTCGACCGTGAGGAGATCGTGGTGATCGGCACTCTCGCGGATACGGGGCAGCTGACCGGGGCCGAGGCCGAGGGCCGGATCAGCCGGTTCCGTTCCGACAGCCGGGAGACCCGGATGGAGATAGCCGATGAGGCGCAGGCGCGCTACGGACGCAAGGTCTCCTGGGGCGCCGCCGCGGGCGACACCGAGGCACTCTTCACCCACATCTCCGTACCGGTGATGACCCGGCTGAAGCAACCCGAGCGCCGGGTGCTCGACACTCTGGTCGACGCCGGCGTTGCCCGGTCCCGGTCGGAGGCCCTGTCCTGGGCCGTCAAGCTGGTCGGCGAGCACACCGAGTCCTGGCTCAGCGATCTTCGTAACGCCATGGCCGAGGTGGACAAGCTCCGCTCGCAGGGGACCGAACGTCGGCTCCGACCAGGAAGCCGACAGCGACGATCCTCAGGACGCGGACGACGACTGATCCCGACACTGCAGACGAGTGAGGGGATCACAGGGCGGGCAGGCCCTTGCGGAGTTGATCTTGGAGTTCTACCGTGATCAACCGGTGATGATCACCTGCCCGCCTTGCTGATCGGGGCTGTCAACGGCGTGCGATCCGTCGGCACGCTGTGCCCGTACACCCTCGGAGTGATCGCAATGCGGTTCCCTCACTCACGCCCCGTTCGTCAGCTGCTGCTGGTTCTCGCGGTGCTGGCGGCCGCCGTCGGTTCGGCGTCCGCACACCCGGCCGCCGCGACGCCGCTGCCCCATCACGGCTCCGGCTACATCGCCCCGCCGGGCACCAAGATCAACGTGATGGGCGAGTGGGCCCATCCCGACGACGACACCAGCATCATCGGCCCGTGTGGCGTCTGGCACCGGAAGTACGGCACCCGCTGCGGGATCATCCAGATCACCCGCGGCGAGGGCGGCGGAAACGCGTACGGGACCGAGAGCGGACAGGCGTTGGGGCTCCGCCGGGAGAACGAGGACCGGATCGCCCACTACCGGTCAGGGACCGTCGACCTGTTCTACGTTGACCGGGTCGACTTCTTCTACAACCAGAGCGCACCGCTGACCCAGCAGATCTGGGACGAGCAGGAGACCCTGCGGCGCGTCACCCGGATCATCCGCACCACCCAGCCCGACATCTTCATCGGGTTCACGCCGACCCTCGCCGCTGGGCACGGCAACCATCAACAGGCCGGACGGCTGATCTGGGAAGGCGTTCGGGCGGCCGCGGATCCGACCATGTTCCCCGACCAGCTCACCGGTCCCCACGCAGTGAGCACCTGGCAGGTCAAGAAGATCTTCTCCGGCGGCAGCACGACGGGCACCGGCGGAACCCCGACCAGCCCCAACTGCGCTGGTGGCTTCATCCCTGCCGCGACCAACCCGTCGACCGTCGCCGGAGTGTGGACCGGCTACGACTCGCCGTACCGCTGGCCGAAGGGCAACCTGCAGGGCCGACCGGCGGGAACGCCGAAGATCTGGCAGCAGGTCGCCGACGAGGGCCGCTCGGCCTATCCGACGCAGAGCAGGACCATGTACATGGGCACTTCGGCACCGGGCTGTTCCCGGTTCGCGATGACCGACTCCTGGGTGCCCTTCCAGCCCAACACGCGTGCCGACGGATCGGCCAACCCGAAGGCCGGCCTGGACGATGCGATCTTCTTCGGGGCAAGCAAACCCGATCCGGGCGGACTGCCGCTGGGCACCCTGGAGTATCTGAGTTTCTCCGACTTCTACGTCGTGCCGGGCCAGCCGTTCACGGTGACCCTGCACCTGCGAGCAGGCAAGGGAGTGATCCCGAACGCCACGGCCAGGCTGATGCTGCCCGCCGGCTGGACCAGCGACGGCCAGAAACGGCTTGCGGTGACAGGTCGCGCCGACGAGACCACCGTCGATTTCACGGTCACGCCGGCTGCCGAAGGTGCGATCGGCCAGTACGCCAAGATCGCGGCACAGGTCACCGCCGGCAGGGCGAGCGGCTACACCGACAACGTCGTCCAGCTTGTCGCACCTGCCGAGGGCCGTTACCAGCGCTGGGGCAAATGGGCCGAGTACGACTCCTGGCTTCAGGACACCGCGCCCGCCGCCCGGCGGCTCGGCCGCTCGGACGCGGTGGCCACGGTCGTGCTCGGCCGGTCGATGACGATTCCGGTCGATGTGCACAACTGGTCCGACCGACCGCAGAGGGGACGGGTCTCCCTCGAACTGCCCGCGGACTTCACCGCCGACGCCACCACGAAGGACTACGGGCTGCTCGCCCCGGGAAAGACGACGACAGTCACCTTCAGCGTGACCAACACCGACACCACGCTCCCGGCGGGACAACAGGCGTCCATCCCGATCACCACGACCGCCCAGGGCTCATCCCAACCGTCGACCGACACCCTGGCCGTGTCGATCGTGCCGGCGACCTCGATCCGGCAGGTGAGCGGGGCGCCGGTGGTCGACGGGCACGCGTCCGCCGCCGAGTATCCCGGTCCGAAACTGGACATCGGCCGGATCTGGCAGGGGGCCTCGGGATGTGCCACGCCCGCCGACTGCGGCGAGTCCGCGGACGGTCCCGGCACTTACGCCAAGGTCAGCTGGTCCGATGACGCGCTCTACTTCTTCGTCCACGTCCTCGACGACTACCAGTCCTATGCCGTGACCCCGGCGGAATGCGTCGCTCACTGGTTGGCCGACTCGGTGGAGTTCCAGATCGATCCGCAGGGCAACGCCTCCCAGGATGCGATGGACACGGCGGACACCTTCAAGCTGGGCGTCTTCCCCTACACCGATGACCCGGACAACAGCAACGGCAACGGCGTGAACGGTCCCTGCTGGGAGAGGGACGCCGACAATCATCAGGGCTACGCGACCGGGCCACTGGCCGACACGGTGCAGGACGCCCCGAATGCAGCCGGCGTCGAGGTCGCTTCGACGGCGACGTGGGTGGGTTCGAACAGCACGACTGTTGATCATGCCTATACCGGCGGCGGTTATGACCTCGAGGTCAAGATCCCGATCGCGGACCTGCCGGAGGCCATCGACCCGGATCATCTGGCGATCAACATCACCCCCTACGACAACGACGACACCGCGGCGGACGGGACCACCGAATTGCGGCACATCGACATCAGTACCCGGCTGGCCTGGAGCGCCTTCGGCAGCGTGCAGTCGGACCCGTACCGGTGGGGTGTCGCGACGATGCCCGGTTACACCCCGCCCGAGGATCAACCGACGCAGGCGCCGCCGCCGATCCTCGGCCACACCAACCTGAGCGGGGCCGACTCGCCGCAGACGATCATCCAGTCGGCCCGCAACGGGGTCCCGATCGCCGGTCGCCCGCCGGTGACGGCCCGAAACGGTATTTCGGTGAAGGACGCCCGGGTCACTCCGACCGGCGCCTCGCTGGTGATCGACTCGCGGAGCAGCGGCACCGCACACGTCTTCGCCTGGCACGATCCCAGCGGGGACATCCCGGTCTATTCGACCAGTTGTCCGGCCGCCGACGATCCGCCACCGGACTACGGCTTCACCCCGTGTGCCACGTCGGACGGCGGCATTCCGGCCTGGTCGCCGGACATGAGTGGACACGCACTCGGCGACCGCACCGTGACGGTGCACCCCGGGAGGCAACTGGTGACGATTCCTCTGGACAGCGCCGCCCGTGATCAAGTACGGACCAGCGGCAGGCTGCTGGTCTCCTACGTCTCCGACGACGGCCTGGTCCAGGCGCTGGATCTGAACCCGCGATGAACCCCCGCGCCGCTCGTCGCGGTGATCAGCGGCGCGCCGACAGCAGCCGACGGCCGAGCAGGTACATCTCGCAGCCAAGGCAGTAGCCGATCAACGCGTTCAACAGAGCGGCCACCACGGCGCATCCGGTGGCGATCAGCCCGAGCAGCCAGACGCCGCTGGCGAAGCCGATCACGCCGGCAACGGAGAAGATCAGGCCGACCAGTTGGGCGAAGCGTGGCGGTCTCGGATCCTCCAGTTCCAGCGGCGCGGAGATCCGCGGGCGGATCATCCGGCGGAAGATCAGCCCGTACGGACCGCCAGCCGGTCCGGCCGCCACCGTGACCGCGAAGATCAGCGCCTGGAACAGCAGGATCCAGGGGTTCTGCAGGACGAGGGCAATTGCCAGGACGACGGTGGTGATCCCGGCCCCGAAACGCTGACCCCTGGGGTCGATCCAGCCGGCCTCACGCTGTGCAGCGAGTTCGGCGGTGTGGCTTGGCGTGGTCATCGGCTGGCTCCTGCGGAAAGGGCGGCTTGCACGGACTCTTGCAGGGACTGCTTGGTCGGTACCCCGGCGGTCCGGTGGACGACCCGGCCGGTGCGGTCGGTGATCACCACGGTCGGCGTCCGGAGAATGTTGAGCCGCCGGGTCAAGTCCAGCTTCTCGGCCGAATCGAGATCGACGTACCCGACGCCGTCGTGCTCGGCAACGGCGTCGGTGATGACCCGTTCGGCTGCTCGGCACGGCGCACAGAACTCGCTGGAGAACTGGACGACGGTCGCATCACGGCCCAACGGCCTACCCAGGTCGGCCTCGGTCAGGCGGGGCGGTTCGGCGGAGCCGGCAGGTGCCACGGCACGGAATCGCCCGTCCGTGCGCCGTCGATAGCCGACGAAGGCGACGGTCACCAGTAGCACCACCAGCAACGCGACCCATCCGACCCACATAACCCACCAGGGTAATCGGGAATACCAAATGGCGAGAGACCGGGCCGAAGGGCGAGACCCGGCCCGCCCGGTCGCGTCGTGCCGACAGGCGGCGCCCACCGGCCCGCACGCCCGGTCGCGGTGCTCCGGCGGTCAGGACCGGTGTCGGCGGTAGTAGCCGATCAGCGACTGGGTCGAGGAGTCCTGATCGGCCAACGCGTCGGCGTCACCAGCGACCGCTGGAGTGACCTCCTGGGCGAGTTGTTTGCCAAGTTCCACACCCCACTGGTCGAAGCTGTCAATGCCCCACACCGTTCCCTGGGTGAAGGTGATGTGCTCGTAGAGGGCGATCAACTGCCCGAGCACTGACGGCGTCAGCGCCGGAGCCATGATCGAATTGGTCGGCCGGTTCCCGGTGAACACACGGGCGGGAACGATCTCTTCCGCGGTGCCCTCGGCCCGGACCTCGTCGGCGGTCTTGCCGAAGGCCAGCGCCCGGGTCTGGGCGAAGAAGTTCGCCAGGAACAGTTCGTGCACGTCCGCGTCGCCGTCGGTGAGCGGATGCGCCGGATTGGCGAAGGCGATGAAGTCGGCCGGGATCAGCCGGGTGCCCTGGTGGATCAGCTGGTAGAAGGCGTGTTGGCCATTCGTCCCGGGCTCGCCCCAGAACACCTCACCGGTCTGCGTCACCACCGGGCTGCCGTCGTAGCGAACACCCTTGCCGTTGGACTCCATGGTCAGCTGTTGCAGGTACGCCGGGAACCGGTGCAGGTACTGCGAATACGGCAGCACGGCATGGGTCTGGGCACCGAAGAAGTTGTTGTACCAGACGTTGAGCAGGCCGATCAGCGCGGGCACGTTCTCCGCCGTCGGCGTATGCCGGAAGTGTTCGTCCATCGCGCGGAAACCGGCGAGGAAGTCGGCGAAGTTCTCCGGTCCGATCGCCACGACCAGCGAGGTGCCGATCGCCGAGTCGACCGAGTAGCGCCCACCGACCCAGTCCCAGAAACCGAACGCGTTCGCGGGGTCGATGCCGAAGGCGGCCACCTTGTCCAGCGCGGTGGAGACCGCAACGAAGTGTTTGGCGACCGCTTGCTTGCTGGAGTCCTCGTCAGCGGAGATCGCCCCGGACTTCGCCAACCCGCCCAGCAGCCAACTGCGGGCGAGCCGGGCGTTGGTCAGTGTCTCCAAGGTGCCGAAGGTCTTGGAGCTGACAATGAAGAGCGTGGTCTCCGGATCGAGATTGTGGGTCTTCAGGTACGCGTCGGTCGGGTCGATGTTGGAGATGAAGCGGGCGGTCAGCCCCTCCTGCCGATAGGGCAGGAGGGCCTCGTACGCCATCACCGGGCCGAGATCGGAACCGCCGATCCCGATGTTGACCACCGTCTCGATCGGCTTGCCGGTGACCCCGGTCCACTCGCCGCTGCGCACCTTGGTGGCGAAGTCGTAGACCTTCTTCAGCACCTTGTGCACGTCGGCGACGACGTCCTGGCCGTCGACCTCGAGTTCGGTGCCCTCGGGTGCCCGGAGCGCGGTGTGCAGGACGGCCCGATCCTCGGTGACGTTGATGTGCCGGCCGGTGAACATCTGCTCGATGCGGTCGGTCAGGCCGACCTGCTCGGCGAGTTCGACCAGCGCTTGCCTGATCTCGGCAGTGAGGAAGTTCTTGGACAGATCGACAAGCAGGTCTGCGGCACGGAATGTGAAGGTCGCAGCCCGATCAGGGTCCGCGGCGAACCAACCGCGCAGGTCGGGTTGGAGACTCGCGTGCAGTTCGGTCAGCTTCGCCCAGGCCGCGGTGGATGTGGGATCGACCGGTGTTGTCATGACTACCCGCCTGTTCACGTGAGGGTTGAACGTACTTCTCGGCAACCATCCGGGCTGGGACGCCTGTTCCCGCCCACGTCGAACCTTACTGTCGTGCGACGCGCCCACCGCCCGGGGTTGATGTGGTGGGCGAATGAATAGGGCAGGGTTGCCCATGTGGAGGTGATCACCGAAATCTGGCGACGCGCAACAGCTACCCAGCCGGCACCGCCTCCTGGACTGGTCGGGACGATCGCCGTGCTGGGACTGGTGCTCGTGCTGTATCGGCGATGCTGGCCGATCACCCGCCTGCTGGTGACGATCACCCACGAGGGCGCGCACGCGTCGGCAGCGCTGTTGGTCGGCCGCCGCCTCACCGGCATCCGGCTGAATTCCGACACCTCGGGTCTGACGGTGTCCCGGGGACGAGCACGCGGACCGGGCATGATCATCATGCTGGCGGTGGGCTACCTGGGCCCCGCGTTGGCCGGGCTGGGCGCTGCGGCGATGCTCGTCGCCGGACACAGCATCGGTTTGCTCTGGTTGTTGGTCGCCCTGCTGACGGTGATGCTGTTGTTGATCAGGAACTTCTACGGTGTGCTGGTGCTCCTGGTCGCCGGGGCGGCCGTCTTCGCGATCAGCTGGTACGTGCCACCGGCCTGGCAGTCGGCGGTGGCCTACCTGATCACCTGGGTGCTGCTGATCGCCGCACCCAAACCCGTGGTCGAGTTGATCATGCAGCGCCGGCAGGGTGGCGATCGCGGTTCGGACGTGGCTCAACTGGCCCGGCTGACCCGGATTCCCGGCGGCCTGTGGGCCGGCTTCTTCCTGATCTGTTCCCTGTTCGGCCTCGCGTTGGGGACGGCGGTGTTGTTGCCGAGCCTGATCGCACTGTTCCGGCCGATGCTTCCCTGATCAACTCACCCGCACGGGGTTCATCGGACCGCCCGGACCGATCCGTCCGGACCGAATCGTCCCGGACCGAACCGGCCGGTCCTTCGCCGCCAGCTGGGTCAGCGCTTGCCGTACATGCCGTCGCGCTGGGCGACGATGATCAACTCGTCGCGCATCGCCGGGGTGGGTGCGCTGGCGATGGCGCGGTCGAGGGCACGGCGGTTGCGGGCAACCTCACGGCGGCGGCGAGCCTGGCCGAGGCGAAACATGATCGGACCTTTCCTTGCTGCAGGCAGCATCGACCGATTCGACTCGAGCCTACGCGGGCACGATGAATCGGCGGGTGAATTCGGTGGGAGAATACTTCGACTTCGAAACTCTCAACCAACTGAACACCCGGGGGCCGGAACTCTATTCCCGATTACCGGTCGGCAGCCGCAGGCTGATCAGGCGTTCTGGTCGTGCCGACGCGGCGGGGTCAGCACTATGCCGCGCGACTCGAGGTTCGCCTCGATCCGCACCCGCTCGATGTCGCGTTCGATGCCGGCCGTCGGCCGGTCAAGTTCGTGCTCGATCGACAACATCTGGCAGGTGTCGGCCAACGCGCTGTCGTACGCGCGGCGCAGCGCCTCCTGCTGGGTGGCGGAGTGGTGCTCGCTGTGCTGGATGAGGTGGCGCAGCCGGCGCAGGTCCGCTCCGAGTCGCTCGATCGGCATGCCGCGCTGATTCTTCAGCGCACGGACGTTGCGGTGATGTTCCAGACGTTCCTCCAGGGAGCGGTCGACCCGTCGACCCTGGATCGTCCGGAGGGTGCGATCCATCTGCCGGACGGCGGCGTCCTGACCGAACAGGATCAGGATCGGCAGGCCCGCCATGATCACGATGGCGAGCACGCACAACCCGAGCTGTACGGCCATGTGACTCAGACTACGTCCCGGAGAACCCGCCGGGAAACGAGATTCACAAGTCGTGACGAATGAGTCTGATGAGGCCGGTGGTACAGGCGTAGGTTGAGGCCATGGACCGTTTCGACGCCATCGTCATCGGGGCCGGCCAGGCCGGCCCCGGAGTTGCGGGAGATCTCGCCGGACGCCACGACCGAGTCGCCTTGATCGAACTGGAGCAGGTCGGCGGGACCTGCCTGAACCACGGCTGTCGCCCGACCAAGGCGCTGCGGGCCAGCGCACAGGCGGCGTACCGGGCCCGTCGGGCAGCCGACTACGGCGTGCACACCGGCGAGGTGACCGTCGACTTTCCTGCCGTCATGCAGCGGATGCACACCATGATCGACGGCTGGCGATCCGGCCTGCACGACTGGTTGCTGTCTCTGGAACATCTGGAGTTGATCATCGGCCCGGCGCAACTGCACACCTCCGGGCAGGGTCCCCACCGGGTGACCGTCGGTGACCGCGAACTCGAGGCGCCGGAGATCTATCTCGATGTCGGCGCCCGGGCGAGCGCGCCACCGATCCCCGGCCTTGACCAGGTGGCGTACCTGACCGAGGTCGAGTTGCTGCAACTGACCAGTCTGCCGGAGCGGTTGATCATCATCGGCGGCAGCTACATCGGCTGCGAGTTCGGACAGATGTTCGCCCGTTTCGGTTCCGAGGTGACCATCATCGGCTCGATCGCGCCGCGGGAGGACGATGACGTCTCCGAGGCGGTCGCAACGACACTGCGCGAGGAGGGCGTACGGATCGTTGCGGCGCGGGCGACAGGGGTCGAACCTGCCGGCGAGGGGGTGCAGGTGAACTGCGCGGACGGTACCCAGGTCACAGCAAGCCACCTGCTGGTGGCCGCGGGGCGCCGACCCAACATCGATCTGCTCGGTGATGATCACGGACTGGAGGTCGACGAGCGGGGCTACCTGCGGATCGATTCGCGGTTCGCCACGTCGGTTCCGCGGGTATGGGCGCTCGGTGACGTGAACGGGCACGGCGCCTTCACCCACACGGCCTACCAGGACAGCCAGATCCTGCTCGATCCCGACCGCAGTCTGGACGGCAGGATCACCGCGTACGCCATGTTCACCGATCCGCCGCTGGGCCGGGTCGGGATGACCCAGGCTGAGGCCGAGACGTCAGGTCGCCGAGTGTTGAAGGCCGAGTTGCCGATGTCCCGGGTCAGCCGGGCGGTGTTGGACAGCGAGACGACCGGGTTGATGCGGGTGCTGGTCGATGCCGACACCGAGGAGATCCTCGGTGCGACCTTCTACGGCCTCAGCGGTGACGATCTCGCCCAACAGGTCGGGCTGGCGATGCAGGCCAAGATCGGCTACAAGGCCGTCCGGGACGCGTTGCCGATCCACCCGACCGTCGCCGAGTTCATCCCCACGCTGATGTCGTCGCTGACCGAACTGTAGCCACGGCTCCGGCCGTCACCCGGCGGAGCGGCGGCGGTCCCGGACGACCCCTGGACGGTAGGCGGAGACGTACGGGCTGTCGGCGATCCAGAACCGCCACGGCAGGTCGACGGCCTTGGTGATCCCGACCCGGGGACCGGTGTTGATCTTGGTCACCGGATCAATCCGCGGGGTCAGGCCGATCTCGCCACCGTGGAGCAGGTCGGCACCGTTGTCGGCCCGGGTGATGCCGAGTGCCTGGGCCAGCCGGCCCGGCCCGCGGGCGAGATCACGATCGACGATGCGGCTCCCCCGCCGTTGCCTGGCCTCGTCGTGTCCTGCGATCACCTCGCCGGATCGCAACAGCACTCCGCACCCGCGGCCGACCGGACCAGCCGACACGTTGCAGGCGTGGTGCATGCCGTAGGTGAAATAGACGTAGAGATGTCCGGCAGGACCGAACATCACGAAGTTCCGGTCGGTCTTCCCGTTGTAGGCATGCGATGCCGGGTCCACGGCGCCGTCGTAGGCCTCGACCTCGCAGATCCGTACCGCGACCGGACCACGCCGCAGTACGGCACCGAGCAGCGATCGGGCAGCGACAACGACATCGCCGTCCAGCTCGAACGTCATCCCCACCTCACACCCGCACCACTTGCTGCACGCCGCACCGTGTGCACACGGTGCGGCGTGCAGCGGCTGGTGCGGGAGGTGGGGTCAGACCGTCTCCCACTTGCGGGACTCGGCCGAACGCAGCATGGCATCGCAGATCTGCGCTGCCCGGAGGCCGTCGGCGAAGGTCGGCAGCCCCTCGGGCGCCTCGCCGTCGATGGCGGCGTAGGTGTCGGCGACGAAGTTCTCGAAGCACTGCGCATAGCCCTGGGCGTGACCGGCCGGCAGGTGGGAGAGCCTGCGCTGTTCGCTCGCACCGTGATTCGGGTCGCGGACCAGCAGCAGGGATTGGTCCTCGCCGCCGATCCAGAGTTCCTCGGCATGTTCCTGGTCGAAGACGGCGCTGTGGGACGCGCCGTCCACCTCCAACCACAGTCGGTTCTTGCGGCCGGCCGCGAGTTGGCTGATCACTGCCGATCCCGAGGTGCCCCGATCGGTGCGGAACAGGATCAGCGCGCTGTCCTCGGTGGTGACGTCGGCCAGCGGCGCATCGGTCGGTGCCGCACTGAACGATGCAGCGGTCGCGGCGGGACGCTGCTTGATGGCGATCGAGGTGTCGGCGACGACCTCGGTGATCCGTTCGGCGGTGACCCACTCGGCAAGGTCGCACCAGTGTGAGCCGATGTCGCCGAAGGCGCGCGACGGGCCACCGGCCTGCGGATCGACCCGCCAGCTGCTGGCTCGCGGGTCGAGCAGCCAGTCCTGCAGATAGCTGCCGTGGATCAGGTTGGGCGCCCCGAATCCGCCGTCCTGCACGCGAGCACGCATCTCGCGGGCCATCGGATGGAAGCGGTAGGCGAAGGGCATGGTGTTGATCAACCCGGTGCGTTCGGCCACCTCGGCGGCGTGCTGGGCGTCGGCCAGGCTGACGCCCAGCGGCTTCTCACAGACGACATGCTTGCCGGCCTCGAGGGCGGCCACCGCATAGGGCACATGGGAGGCGTTGGGAGTGCAGATGTGCACCACATCAAGATCATCGGCGACCACCTCGTCGATGGTCCCGTACGCCTTCGCAACGCCCCACTGCGCGGCGACCTCCTGGGACCGCTCCGGAGTCGACGCCATCACCCCGACCACCTCGGCACCGGCCAGGACAGCCGCCCGCCGGTGTACTTCGCCGATCATGCCCGCGCCGAGCACCGCCACTTTGCGTACGCCATTGGTCATGGCGCCAATCTAACTACAACACCCCCGCCGCAGACGTCCGGGGATCACCGATGCCCGGTTACCTCGGTTCGACCAGGAAGACCGGGATCAGCCGGTCGGTGCGGGTCTGGTATTCGGCGTACGGAGGATAGGCATCGACCGCCCGTCGCCACCAGGTCTCCCGCTCCTCGCCGGTCAGTTCCCGGGCGTGACCGTCGATGATCTTCTCCCCGTCCTGCACGGTGACGGCGTCCGGATCGGCCTTCAGGTTGTGGTACCAGAGCGGGTGTTTCGGCGCCCCGCCCATGGACGCCACCATGGCGTACCTGCCGTCGTGCTCGACACGCATCAGCGGGAACTTGTGCAGCTTGCCGGACCTGTTGCCGCGGGTGGTGAAGATCACCACCGGCCATTCGGTGCCTTCGAGGAGGTAGCCTTCACGGCCTCCGGTGCGTTCGTACAGTTCGACCTGGTCCCGGGTTCTCTTCACCGGGCTGGGAACATATTCACCCGTCAGTGGCATGACTTCACTGTAGAGGGCTCCGCCCGGCGCTCCGGGTCGGCGGTGCGGCGTCCCTCTCCTCACAGCAGCCACTCGGGCGCATCACGTCCCGGGCAAACTCTTGACTTGGCTTTGTCGGTCACCCCACGGGACCCGCCGGCTCGCTACCTTCTCATTCGCAGAAGGGGGAACCATGACCATCGAAACCGCGGCGCGCGCCGATGACCCGTCCGAGGCGCCCGTCGACATCCCGCCTGCCCTGCGGGTCCGACACAGACGGCTGACCGAACGGGTCCCGGCGCTGTATCCGCTCGCCGTCGAGCTGCTGCGGCTGCGCAGGAGTTGGCATTGGCTGCGCTCCGGCGTCTGCTGGGCGACCGACCGGGCGACCGATGACCTCCCGGTCAGGATCAAGCAGCACAAATCGCTGTTGCTGCGAACGCTGGGCAACTCCGAGATGTGGATGCAGCACAACAAGGTCCGCAATCTCGAGCTGGCCGCAACCCGGATCGACGGCATCCTGATCAAGCCGGGCGAGGAGTTCTCCTTCTGTCGGCTGGTCGGCCGGGCGAGTCGCCGCAAGGGCTACCTGGACGGCATGCTGTTGGACAACGGCGAGGCGAAGGCGGGCCCGGGCGGAGGGATCTGCCAGCTGGCGAACCTGCTGCACTGGATGGTGCTGCACAGCCCGCTGACGGTCACCGAGCGCTCCGAACACTCCTTCGACCCGTTTCCCGACAACGGGAGGGTGTTGCCCTGGGGCGTTGGCTGTGCGGTCTACTACAACTACGTCGACCTGCGCTTCCGCAACGACACCGATGCCACCTTCCAGGTCCGCGTGCACGTCGGCGAGCGGTATCTGGAAGGTGAGATCCGTGCCGACCGGCCTGTGCCGTACTCCTACTCGGTGTACGCCAGGAACGAGGACTTCATCGAGCGCGAGGGCGACTGGTTCCGGCGAAACCAGATCTGGCGGGACGTCATCGACCGGCGTACCGGAGATCGGGTACGCAGCGAGCTGATCAAGAAGAACTGCGCCCTGGTCAAGTACGTCCCGGACGGGGTCGATGAGCCCAGTGCCCTCAACCCCGACGGTCACGCACCCGCCATCCCCGAAGATCACCCACCGGTCATCCCCGAAGATCAAAGTTTGACCCAGCGGCTCCGACACGCCGACGCCGAAAACCCCACGGTCGAACTTTGACCTTCGTACGAAGAGGAGACTCGGCCCGCCCCCCAACCTCGAAGATCAAGGTTTGACCCAACGGCTCCGACACGCCGACGCCGACAACCCGACGGTCGAACTTTGACCTTCGTACGAAGAGGAGACTCGGCCGACCCCAACCCCGAAGATCAAGGGTTGACCCAACGGCTCCGACACGCCGACGGCGTCAACCCCACGGTCGAACTTTGACCTTCGTACGAAGAGGAGACCCCGTCCCCCAACACCGAAGATCAAGGGTTGACCCAACGGCTCCGACACGCCGACGGCGACAACCCCACCGTCGAACTTTGACCTTGCGGCGGGACCGACCGGTGGGTACGGGACGGGACCAACCGAGCATACGGACTGGAGCAACGGGGCACGGCGAGGACGAACCGCCACGCACGGCGAGGACGAACCGCACGTACGGCGGGGAGCAGCCCTGCGTACGGACGGAGGCAACCGGGGTACGGAAGGACCTGGCGCGCGGCCGGGCGTCGCTAGCTGATCAGCGCCCCGCCGTCGACCGGGATCACTGCCCCGTCGATGAAGTCATTGGCCATGACGTGCAGGACGGTGGAGCTGATGTCGGAAGGTTGCCCGATCCTCCCGACGGGCGCCTGTGCGGCTGCACCGGTGTAAAGATCCTGACGTGCTGGATCGGGGAGGAAGTCCCACAGCGGCGTGTCGACGACACCGGCGACGATGACGTTCACCCGCCGGGGTTTGAGTTCCAACGCCAGACTCTGGCCGAGTCCGCCGATGCCGGCATTGGCGGCCGAGGTGATCGGCATGCCGGCCATGGCACGAAATCCGGCGCCACCGGCGATCAGGGTGATCGATCCGGGTCCGGCCAGCCGGGGCAGCGCGTGCCGGACGCACCAGAGCTGGCCGACGATCTTGGTGCCGAGGCTGGCGTCGATCGCTTCGCGGGTCACCTCGGTCACCGATCCGACGGCCATGTCACCGGGGCAGATCACCAGGTGGTCGGCGTCGTCGGCTGCGGCGAAGAAGTCGCGCACCGAGTCCTCGTCGGTGACGTCGACGGTGTTGATCTTGACGCGGTCACCGTGATCGGCGCGTACCTTCTCCAGTTTCTCTCGCGACCGGCTGCCGACGGTTGCGATGCCGCCTGCGGCGATCACGTCGTCGGTCACCGCCCGCCCGATGCCGGTGCTTCCGCCGATAACGATGACATGTCGTCCTTGCAGTTCCATGGTTGTGCTTCCTTTCGTTCGAGCCGTTGTGACGCCAACAACGATTGGTCCTCGCACGGCCTGCTGCCAGACGGTGTTGCTGCGAGCAGTCGCGGACCTGGTAGTTCCGGCACCACCCAGGAGCGCCCACCGACGCGATCGGGCGTCCTAGGCTGGCGGGGTGAGCCGAGACGCCGAACGCGAGGAACTTGCGGCGTTCCTGCGTACCCGGCGCCGGCGCCGGTCTCCCGAAGAGGTCGGGCTGGTCACCGGTCGGCGGCGGACGCCGGGACTGCGCCGCGAAGACGTCGCCGCACTGGCCGGGGTGAGCGTCACCTGGTACACCTGGCTGGAACAGGCGCGGGACATCCGGCCGTCGGAGCAGGTGCTCAGCAGCCTGGCGCGGGCTCTGGACCTGGACGAGCCGGAGACGGCACACCTTTTCCGGCTGGCCGGGCAGCTGCCGCCGGTCCGGGACCCGGAACAGTCCGGCGACGTCCAGGCCGGCTACCGTCTGCTGCTGGAACAACTCGACCCGTGCCCCGCGATGATCACCAATCATCGTTTCGATGTGCTGGCCTGGAACCGTGCGCATGCTGCGATGTTCGGAGACTTCTCGGAGTTCCACGGCGATCAGCGCAACATGCTCTGGTACACCTTCACCGCGCCGCGGGCCCGCAAGCTGGTGATCAACTGGGACGAGGATGCGGCGCATATGGTGGCGCTGTTCCGTTCCCAGGCTTCGGATCTGTTGTCCGGCGGACGGTTCACCCGGTTGGTCGACAGACTGCGGCGGATGTCGGTGGAGTTCGACGAGTTGTGGGAGCGCCGGGACCTCGAAGGTTTCAGCCCGTCCCGGCAACAGTTGCACCATCCGTTGATCGGCAGGATCGAGCTGGAACCGGTGAAGCTTTATGCAGTCGACCAGGACCGGACCCTGGTCGCCTACCTCACCGATCCGGCCGGCCAGGACCAGGAACGGCTGGCCGAGGCCGTACGGATGCAGCAGTCGTACCCGGCTTGACCACCCGACGTCCGGGATGTCGTCCGGCGATCGGTGACAATGGGGCCCATGGACCTCGACGCAGTCGCCCGCGAGTTGTACGACGGTTCGCCCGAGGACTTCGTCGCGATCCGCAAGGCCAGGGCTGCCGAGGCACGTGCGGCGGGTGATCGCGATCTTGCCAAAGAGATCACCGCCCTCCGCCGGCCGACCCGATCGGCGTGGGTCGTCAACCTCTTGTCATTCCAGGCCACGGACGAGGTCGGTGCGCTTCTCGATCTCGGTACGGCCCTTGCCGAGGCCCAGCAACGGCTCTCCGGAAATGATCTTCGACAGCTGTCCCGGCAACGCAATTCGGCGATCTCTGCTCTGGTCAAACGTGGCGGCCGGCTCGCCGAATCACGCGGGCACCGGCCGTCGGAGGCCACCCTGCGTGAGGTGACGGACACCCTGCAGGCAGCACTGTCGGATCCGGAGGTGGCCGATCTCGTACGGAACGGTCGGTTGACCCAGCCACAGTCCTACGGCGGTTTCGGGCCGGAGATGATCTTCGCGGCCCAACCGGCGGCCGGTGGCAGCGCCGCGACCGCGGAGACTGCGGAGGAGCAGACGGAGACCGGCGTTCCGGCCGATACCGACCAGGGCGGCGACCAGGCAGACGACCGGGCAGAGGCCGAGCACCAGCGGCGCCTCGATGCCCTGTCCTCGGCCCAGCATGCTCTCGACCGGGTCGACGAAAGGCTCAGCCGGATCGAGGAACGGCTGCAGCGCGCGTCCGAGGACGCCGACCGCCGGACGGATCGGCTTGCCGATCTGCGTGATCAACTCCAGCGGACCGAACGGGAGGCGGACAAGGCAGTCGCGGAACGCGACCGACTGGCGCAGGAACGCGACGAACTTCGCTCAACCAAGGAAGAAGCAGAACAACAGGTCTCCGACGCGCTGTCCCGGCTGGCCGACGACTGACGCGCCGGGTGGGGGCGCCGGCCGAGCTCAGCCGTCGACCCGCGCCGCGCGCAGCCCGAGGCGGAGCACCGCGATGCCGCCGAGAGCAATCGCGACGGAGCAGACCACCACTGCGGCGTTCCAGCCGGTGTGCAGCAGTCGTACGTCGTGACCGCCGTGCAGCAGCAGGGTGGCCGCCACAGTGACACCGATCGCCGAGCCGAGGTAGCGGGCGGTGTTGTTGACGCCACTGCCCAGACCGCTGCGCCCGCTCGGTGCACTGGCCGCGGTCTCCCGGCCGAGGCCGGCGTTCACCACACCTGCGGCGATTCCCGACACCAGCAGCCCGATCACCAGCTGCCAGGTCGAATAGGTGTTGATCATGATCAACTGTCCGACGGCGATCGCCAGCATGCCCCAACCCAGCTGCCGCCCGCCGTGGAACCAGTCGGGCAGCCAGCGCACCGCGAGCGCGGTGATGGTGCTCATGCCCGCCCACACCGCGATCAGCCCGGTGGTCTGCCAGACGTTCAGTCCCAGGACGACCGCGGAATAGGTTCCCACCAGAGATGCGATCCCGATCGAACCGAATCCGACCATCAACCCGGCGAGGTGGGCCGCCGCGAACCGCGGGCGGCGGAAGAGCTTCAGGTCGAGCATCGGTTCGGCCCGGCGCAGCTGGCTGAAGACGAAGATCACCGCCAGTGCCGCGGCGCCGACGATCATGATCAGCGGAACCATGGCGGAGGCGGAGGTGCGCAGCGTCACCAGGGCCACCAGGGCCAGGCCGGTGGCCGCGACGAACAGTCCGGTCCCGAGCAGGTCGGGGCGCTGCCGCAGCACCGATCTCGACTCGACCAGCGCCATGGCTCCGGCACCGATCAGCACCAGGGCGAGCACGCCGAGCCCGGCATAGGAGATCCACCAGTGCCCGACCTGATCGGCGATCGCCGCACCGACCGGCCCGATGGCGATCCCGGCACCGAGCGAGGCGCCCCAAACGCTGCTGGCAAGGGCTCGCTCGGTCGGCCGGGGAAACGCCTCCGACAACAGGGCCAGCGCGCTGGCGACGACGGCCGCGCCGCCGACTCCTTCGACGATCCGGCCCGCGATGAACGCATCCGGACGGAGTGCACCGGACACCGTGGCGGACAGCACGGCGAGCAGCGATCCCGCGGCGAGCACGGCCGACCCGATCAGGAACATCCGCCGACGTCCGTGCCGGTCGGCGAGCGTGCCGCTGAGCAGCATCGCTGCCGTCAACCCGATGCTCATCGAACTCAAGATCCAGGTCTGTGCGGCCGGTCCGGCCGACAGTGCCGATGCCAGTGTGGTGAAGTCGGACAACGGCAGGGTGTACGCGGCCAGCGCCAGGAAGGTACCCGCTGCAGCGATCACCAGGGTCGACCGCCTGCCGGCCAGTCCTTCGGATGCCGGGCTTGCACCCCTGGCCGGTGCGTCAACAACTGAGTTGGTCATGGTCACCCTTCCACCGCTCACCGCCACTTGGTCTCGTGACGGAACCAAAACTAGAGCATGATCGGTTCGATCACAAGACCAAATAGCTATACTGTGATCCATGGCACTGGGATTCGGTTACGACAAGCAGGACTGCACGATCGCCCGGGCCCTGGAGGTCGTCGGCGAACGTTGGACGTTGCTGATCGTGCGCGACCTGTTTCTCGGCGTGCGGCGGTTCAGCGACCTCCAGGCACGGCTGGACATCTCCAAGGGGGTGCTCACCGAGCGCCTCAACCACCTGGTGGATCGGGGGTGGTCGCCAAGCTCGAGGGCCACGGGCATCCCGAGTACGAGTTGACTCCGGTCGGGGTCGCGCTGCACCCGGTGTTGATGTCGCTGTCGGCCTGGGGCCGCGAGTACGCCAACCCTGAGCGGCGGCCGTCGCGGATCCTCACCCACCTCTGCGGCACCCGGCTGGACGACGCGGCGCGCTGTCCCACCTGCGACGTGACTCCGCCACCCGGTGACGTGGTCAGCACTCCGGACCCGGACAATCCCGGTCGGCGCACCGACCGGGTCTCGGTCGCGTTACGCCGGCCGCATCGTCTGCTGGAGCCGGTGCGGGGCTGAAGCGGATCAGTCGCCGCGTACAGCGCGCCGGATCACCCCGCCGACGGCGTTGAGGAAGCGGTCCTCCGGTGAGCCGAACGCCTGATCGTCGACCATGTAGGTCCAGGTCGAGGTCGGACGCTCTATTCCCGAGGCCGCCTCGTCCAGGCCGTCGGCCGTGATCACCGCTTTGTCGAACGCTTCGGCAGCACGGTCCAGCAGGGTCTTGCGGAGTTCGCGGTGGGCCCGGTCGCTGGCAGCGTGGTAGGCCATCAGCGGCGTCTCCCGGCCGAGTGCTCGCAGATGGATGCCCTCGCGCAGATCCTCGGTGAACGCGATGTGATCGCTCCAGGTTCGGTCGATCTGGTGCAGCAACAGCTGCCGGGCCGCCTCCCGCAGCACCGGCTCGTCGACATCTCCGGCCAGTGCCTGCCACCGGTCGGGGCACGACCGAGCCAATTCCTCGGCAGCCAGACCGGTGCGCAGCACCCGATCGCGATAGGCGAGCACGTCGGTGCGCTGGGCGTCGAGTTGCTGGCTGTAATTCCAGCTGTTGCGATGAGTGTCCAGCAATGCGCCCTCGGTGATCCGCTGGGCGTGTTCGACCTGGCCGGCGACCCGGGATGAGGTGACCTCGCCGGTCTCGACATCGATCTCGGACTGCCGGAGATGCAGTTCGGCGGTGGTGGGATCGTCGTCGAGGCTGACGAAGATCACCGAGGTGCCCGGATCGCCCTGCCGGCCGGCGCGGCCGCGGAGTTGATCATCCAGCCTGCTTGTGTGATAGCGGCCGTGGCCGATCACCAGCAGCCCGCCGAGCTCTGCCACTTGATCATGTTCGCCCGGATCGTCGCCACCCAGCTTGATGTCGACTCCCCGGCCGGCCATCTGGGTGGACACGGTGACCGCTCCGAGTCGGCCGGCGGCGGCGATCACGGCGGCTTCCTCGGTGTCGTTCTTGGCGTTCAGTACGGCGGCGTCGACACCCACATCGGCCAGCAGCCCGGCAATCTTCTCCGAACCGGCGACGCTGTGGGTGCCGATCAGCACCGGCCTGCTGTGCTCATGGCTTTCCTTGATCAACTCCACCATGGCAGCGTCGCGATCCTCGGCTGTCTCGAAGATCCGGTCAGGCTCGTCGACGCGGATCAACGGCCGGTGGGTGGGAAGTGATCCGGTCTCCAGCTGGTAGAACTCCCGGAACTGCTCGGCCGCGGCCAGCGCCGTACCGGTCATCCCGCCGACCGTCTTGTAGTGCTTGATCAACGCCTGCACGGTGATGGTGTCCAGGATCTCGCCGCGATCGGTGATCGGGAGCCCCTCCTTGGCCTCGACGGCGGCATGCAGGCCGTCCGGCCAGCGTTGCCGGTCGGCCACCCGTCCGCGGTTGGGGTCCACCAGCCGGACGGTGTCAGCGGTGACGATGTAATCGACGTCGCGCTGTACCAGGACCTCGGCGTGCAGCGCGACATTGATCCGGGTCAGCAGCAGTTCGTTGCCCTCTGCGTAGAGATCATCAACGCCGAGCAACTTCTCCACGCGTGCCAGACCGGCGTCGGTGAGGTTGACCTGGGTTCCCTCGTCGGAGGTCTGGTAGTCCTCATCATTGGTCAGCTGGGCGGCGATGGCAGCCATGCTGCCGCCGTCGTCGGAGACCGGAAGGCTGCCGGCGAGCACCAGCGGCACCTTGGCCTCGTCGATCATGACCGAGTCCGCCTCGTCGATGATCAAGGCGTCCGGCTCCGGTTGCACGATCTGGTCGGTATCGGTCCGCAGCCGGTCCCGCAACAGGTCGAAGCCGATCTCGCTGACCGAGCCGTAACAGATGTCGGCTGCGTACGCCGTCTTTCGATGATCATGGTCGGCGTTGCTGGTGACCCATCCGGCACCGACCCCGAGCAGGTCGTAGATCGGGCCCATCCATTCGGCGTCCCGGCGGGCGAGATAGTCGTTCACGCTCATCACCTGGACCCGATGACCCCGGGCGACCAGGCCGAGGGCGGCGATCGCTCCGGCAAGGGTCTTGCCCTCGCCGGTCGCCATCTGGACCACGGTGCCGTTCATGATCGCCAACGCGCCCTGCAGCTGGACGTCGTACGGCCGCTCGCCGATCGTGCGGCGGGCGGCTTCGCGAACCACAGCACAGAATTCGGACTGGGTCGGATCGTCGTCCAGGTCGCCGCGGATGTCGTCGTACGCCTGGCGCAGACCGGCGTCGTCGAGTGACCCGATCTCCGCCTCGAGCTCACCGGCCGCCGCGATGGCCGAACCGTACCGGCCGACGTTGGTTGTCCCGGCACGTCCGATCAGCCGGCGAAGGCCGTCCCTCAATCCCACTCGACCGACGGTACACGCGGAGCAGCTCCGACCGGACGGGCGGACCGGAACGGATCGGGTAACCGATCAGCAGGCCGCTTCAGAGGGCCGCTTCAGAAGGCCGCTTCATCGAGCTCCATCGCCGACAGGTCGGTGGATTCGGCGATCACCCGTTCGGCAGCAAGCTTCGGCAACACGGTGTGGGCGAACCAGCGAGCCGAGGCAACCTTGCCTTCGTAGAACCGCTTCTCCGACTCCGGCTGCTCGCCATTGAGTGCGGCCAGGCCGACCTCGGCGCCGCGCAGCAGCAGCCATGCGCAGACGACGTCGCCCAGGGCGAAGAGCAGCCGGGTGGTGTTCAGACCGACCTTGTACAGATTGCGCGGATCCCCGCCGGGAACCCGCGGGTCGGAGGTCATGGCGTGGGTGGCCATCACCGTCCCGATCGCCTCGACATCCTCCAGCGCCTTGGCCAGCAGCTCGCGTTCGTCCTTGAGCTGGCCGTTGCCCGACTCGTCGGCCACCCATTGCTGGATCTCCGACTGCAGCTGGCCGAGCGCTCGGCCCTGGTTGCGGATGATCTTGCGGAAGAACAGGTCCTGGCCCTGGATCGCCGTCGTGCCTTCATACAGCGTGTCGATCTTGGCGTCGCGGACGTACTGTTCCAGCGGATAATCGGACAGGAAGCCGGAGCCGCCGAAGGTCTGCAGGGCCTCGGTGCCCAGCAGGGTCCAGGACTTCTCCGATCCGTAGCCCTTCACGATCGGCAGCAGCAGATCGTTGAGCTTGATCGCGTCGTCGTCCTCGACGCCCGCCGCGGCCGCGATCGCAACCTTGTCCTGGATGCTCGCGGTGTAGAGGACCAGCGAGCGCATCGCCTCGACATAGGCCTTCTGGTTGAGCAGCGAGCGTCGCACGTCGGGATGATGGGTGATGGTCACCCGCGGCGCGGACCTGTCACGGTTCTGGGTCAGGTCGGCACCCTGGACGCGGCTCTTGGCGTATTCCAACGCGTTCAGATAGCCGGTGGAGAGGGTCGCGATGGCCTTGGTGCCCACCATCATCCGGGCGTCCTCGATCACCTGGAACATCTGGGCAATGCCGTCATGCACCTCACCGAGCAGCCAGCCCATCGCCGGCTTGTCGCCACCGAGGGTCAGCTCGCAGGTGTTGGAGACCTTGAGACCCATCTTGTGCTCGACGTTGGTCACCACGACACCATTGCGCTCCCCGAGGTCGCCGGTCTCGAGATCGAACTCGTACTTCGGCACGATGAACAGCGAAAGTCCCTTGGTGCCGGGCCCGCCGACTCCCTCGACGCCAACCGGCCGAGCAAGGACGAGATGGACGATCTGGTCGGACAGGTCGTGCTCGGCGGAGGTGATGAACCGCTTGACGCCCTCGATGTGCCAGGTGCCGTCCGGCTGCGGGAGAGCGCGGGTGCGACCGGCGCCGACGTCGGATCCCGCGTCCGGCTCGGTCAGCACCATGGTCGCGCCCCAGAGCTTCTCGGCGATCAGTTTGCCGATCTGCTGGTCGCGTTCGGTGCCGTTGCGGAACAGCATCTCGCCGAACTTCGGGCCGGAGGCGTACATGTAGACGGCCGGGTTGGCGCCGAGGACGAGTTCGTTCATCGCCCACCGCAACGAGGGCGGCGCCGGCTGACCGTTCACCTCGGCAGCGAGTCCGATCTTGTAGAACTCCGACTCCATCCAGGCGCGGTAGGACCTCTTGAACGCGTCCGGGAGCGGGGCGGTGTGGCTCTGCGGATCGAAGACCGGCGGCTCCCGGTCGGCCGCCTCGAAGGACTCGGCCAGCTTCGTCGTGGCCAGGTGGTTCACTTCGTCGAGCACCGCCTCGGCGGTTTCGACGTCCATGTCCTCGTACGGCCCGGTGCCCAGAACCTCGGAGCGGCCAAGCAACTCGAACAGGTTGAACTTGATGTCGCGGAGATTCGACTTGTAGTGGGTCATCGGCAGTTGCACCTCGGGTCTTCGTCGAGCCGTTGTTACCGGCCAGTAACTTGGTCTGATACTACCCGCTGGTAACCGGGGCGCCAAGAGGAGTCCGGCCCGATTTCCCGGTCAGCTTCGACGGCACGAACCGCCGGTCGAATTGCCGTTCGACTTGCCGGCCGAATTGTGGCTGCGTACGGTCAGCCTGGACCGTGACTGGGCAGGATGGGACCATGACCCAACCGCCCAACGCCCCTGAGGGTGACCAGCCGCCTGAGCACCAGCCGCAACAGTTCGGGCAGCCCAACCAACGGATCACCGGGTCCGGCCAATCGGCCGGCCGGCCGGAAGACACCCAGCCGCTGCCGCCGCATGGGCAGGGCAGCGCCGACCAGCCGTACGCCGGTGCCTACAACCAGGCACCGGACAATCCGTACAACCCCTACAACCCACAACAGTCCGGCGGTCCCTACAACCAGCCGACCGGCGATCCCTACAACCAGTACGCCGCGCCGCCCACTCCGCCGCCCACTCCGCCGCCGACAGCACCGACCACAGCACCGACCGGCCCGACCGGCGGGGGTACGCCGTACCGGACCTGGCAGCCGCAACAACACAGCCAGCGCCGGATCAGCGATGCCAATCCGCTGCGCGCCGCCTTCGACTTCGGCTTCAACAGCTACGCCACCCCTGGCCTGGTCAAGATCATCTACGTTCTGGCGCTGATCGTTGCCGCGCTGTGGTGGATCGGTGGCGGGCTGACCGGGTTGATCGCCGGGGTCGCCGCACGGGGCCTCGGCGGCGGAGACGGATCAGTCGCGCTCGGCATCATCGCCCTGTTGCTGGGCTGGATCCCCGCGCTGCTCTGGCTGCTCTTCGTGCGCATCGTGCTCGAGGCGTCGCTGGCCCTGGTCAGGGTGGCCGACGATGCACGGCACATTCGGGCCAAGATCGAGGACTGACGACCCGAGCAACCGGCCCGAACGCCGACTGCTGGTCGCCGACCGATCAGAAGAGCAGAGCTGTCGCGGGATCGCTGAGGATTCCGGCGACATCGGCGAGGAACCGTGAACCCTGCTCACCGTCGACGATCCGGTGATCGAAGCTGACCGCCAGCGTGGTCACCCAGCGCGGCTCGATCCGCTCCCGGTCACCGGTGCCGACCACCCACGGTCTGCGGCTGATGGCGCCGACCGCCAGGATCCCGGATTCCCCAGGATTGAGGATCGGCGTGCCGGCATCGACTCCGAAGACGCCGACGTTGGTGATCGTGAACGTCCCGCCGGCAAGCTCAGCCGGTTGGGACCTGCCCTCACGGGCCGTGTTGATCAACTCAACGAGGCTCCCGGCGAGCTCGGAGAGCCCCATCCGGTCCGCGTTCTTGATGTTGGGCACCACCAACCCACGAGGGGTCGCTGCCGCGATCCCGAGGTGGACGGCGCGGTGGTAGACGATCTCCTGAGTGGCCTCGTCCCAGCTGGCGTTCAGTGACGGCGAGCGTCGGATCGCGAGCAGGCAGGCGCGGGCGATGATCACCAACGGTGACACCCGGATGCCGGCCAGATCCTTGTGCAGCTTGAGCTTCTCGACCAGCTCCATGGTCGCTGACACGTCGCAGGTGATCCACTCCGTGACGTGGGGTGCGGTGAACGCGGAGCGCACCATAGCCTCAGCGGTCACCTTCCGTACGCCCTTGATCGGCACGCGCTCGTCAGCGGTGTCCCGCTGCGGGATGCGGGCGTCCGGTGCCGGTTTCGCGGCCGCCTGGACGTCCTCGCGGGTGATGACCCCGCCCTGGCCGGTGCCGGTGAGAGCGGTCAGGTCGATGCCGAGATCCTTGGCCAGCTTGCGAACCGGCGGCTTGGCCAGCACCGGACCGCCGGTGGGAACCGGTTCGGCCGCCGGCGAGCCCGGCTGCGGGAGCGGTGGCCCGACCGGCTCGGATGCCACCGGTTGGAGCGGCTCATGATGATCATGTCGGTGGGAGACCGGCAGGTGTGTGCCGAAGCTCTCCGCGATGGCCGCGTGGGGTTCGGCGGGAGTTTCCGACCGCCTCCGGCTGCGGCGCTTGCTCTGACCGGTCCGCGGTCCGTATCCGACCAGCATGGACACCCGTTCCGGACTCTCCTCCGAACCGTCTGCCTCGCCGTCGTCGATCAGCACGATCGGCGCCCCGACGTCGACGGTGTCGCCCTCGTTCACCAGCAGCTTGCTGATGGTGCCGGCGTACGGGCTGGGCAGTTCGACGATCGACTTGCTGGTCTCCACCTCGACCAGGACGTCGTTGATCTTGACCTCGTCGCCGGGCTTGACGTGCCAGCTGACGATGTCGGCCTCCACCAGGCCCTCTCCCGGATCGGGCAACAGGAACTGCTTCATCGCAACACTCCTGAATCCTCAGTAGGCCAGTGACCGGTCGACCGCGTCGAGTACTCGGTCAAGATCAGGGAGGTACTCCTCCTCCAACCGGCTGGGCGGATAGGGCGTGTCGAATCCGGTCACCCGCAGCACCGGCGCCTCCAGGGAGTAGAAGCACTGTTCGGTGGTGCGGGCAGCGATCTCCGCGCCAAGGCCGGCGTTGCCCGGCGCCTCGTGCACGACGATCAGCCGTCCGGTCTTCTCGGTGGACCTAGTGATCACCGACATGTCGAGCGGCGACAGCGTCCGAAGATCGATGACCTCGATGCTCCGGCCTTCATCCTCGGCGGCCACGGCGGCATCGGCGCACACCTTGACCATCGGCCCGTACGCCAGCAAGGTCACATCGGTGCCCTCGCGGAGCACCTGCGCGCTGTGCAGCGGCCGCGGCTCTCCGGCCTCCTGCACCTCACCGCGCTCGTGGTAGCGGCGCTTGGGCTCGAAGAAGATCACCGGATCGTCCGAGGCGACCGCCTGCTGGATCATCCAGTACGCGTCGTTGGGGTTGGACACGGCGACCACCTTGAGCCCGGCGGTGTGGCAGAAGTACGCCTCCGGTGACTCGCTGTGATGTTCCACGGCGCCGATCCCGCCGCCGCACGGGATCCTGATCACCATCGGCATGGTGATCCTGCCGCCCGAGCGGAAGCGCAGTTTGGCGACCTGGTTCACGATCTGGTCGAAGGCCGGCATGGTGAAGCCATCGAACTGCATCTCGCAGACCGGCCGGTAGCCGCGCAGCGCCATGCCGACCGAAGTGCCGACGATGCCGGACTCGGCCAGCGGTGAGTCGATCACGCGTGCCTCGCCGAAGTCCTTCTGCAGTCCCTCGGTGACCCGGAAGACGCCGCCGAGTTTGCCGATGTCCTCCCCGGCCAGAACGACCTTGGGATCGGCCTCGAGCGCCCGGCGCAGGCCGGCATTGAGCGCCTTGGCGATGGTCATCGTGGTCATCGCGTACCGCCTTCGGCGTCCTCGAAGGTCTCCAGGTAGGCGGCGTAGGCGGCCTGCTGTTCGGTCAGGTAGGGCGTCTGTTCGGCGTACACCTGGTCGAAGGCGTCGATCAGTGAGGGATCGGCAAGGTCGAGGCAGCGCTTGCGGACGTCGGCGGCCAGGTCCTCCGCCTCGGCGTCGATCCGGGCGAAGAACGCGTCGTCGGCGCCACCGCTGCGGGCCAGATAGGCCCTCACCCGGGCGATCGGATCCCTCAAGCGCCAATGTTCGACCTCATCGGCCAATCGGTACTTGGTGGGGTCGTCGGAGGTGGTGTGGGCACCCATCCGGTAGGTGTAGGCCTCGATGAAGGTGGGCCCGTTGCCGGATCGGGCGTGCTCGAGAGCCTTCTGGGTCACCGCGTAGCTGGCCAGCACGTCGTTCCCGTCGACGCGGAGGCCGGGGATGCCGAATCCGGACGACCGCTTGTGGAGCGGAATCCGGGACTGGCGTTCGATCGGTTCGGAGATGGCCCACTGGTTGTTCTGGCAGAAGAACACCACCGGCGCGTTGTAGGAGGCGGAGAAGACGAACGCCTCGCTGACGTCACCCTGACTGGTCGCCCCGTCACCCAGGTAGGCAAGCACCGCGGCGTCCCGCTCCGGATCACCTGTTCCCACCAGCCCGTCGCGCTCCAGGCCCATCGCGTAACCCGTCGCATGCAGGGTCTGGGCGCCGATCACCACTGTGTAGAGGTTGAACCGGTGCGTCTCGACGTCCCAGTTGCCGTGGTCGATGCCGCGGAACATCCGCAGCAGGTCGACCGGGTCGACCCCGAGACAGCGGGCCACGCCGTGTTCGCGGTAGGTCGGGAAGACGTGGTCCCTTGGCCCCAGTGCCCGAGCGGATCCGACCTGGGCGGCCTCCTGGCCGAGACAGGGGGCCCACAGCCCGAGTTCGCCCTGGCGCTGCAGGGCGGTGGCTTCCAGATCGAACCTGCGGGTCAGGACCATGTCCCGGTACAAGCCGGCGATCTGGTCGTCGTCGCCGGTGAAGTCGTACTCGTCGTTGCCGATCCGAACACCCTCAGGGGTGAGCAGCTGGACGTAGTCGATATCCGCGCCTGCACCTGCTCGTGGTCCGGCAAGCCCACTCAACTCGCTCATCCGTGCGTCCTCTCGCGTCGTTGCGGGATCACCGCAGAGCCCGAAGTACGATCCGTGTCCCGCGGCCGGTCCGGCTTGTGGCCGGTGATGCCAGTCGTGGGGCGGTGGCCTGTGGCGCCCAAAGTACCTCGCCGACGGCCGGCCACAGAAAAGAACTTGCGGTACCGAGTTGTTTTGCTGCAGGCTGCCCTCGACTGGTATGCCCAGGTTGGTACGCCGCCCCGTTCGGGGCCGGCCTGAGAGGAGGAGGTGCGACGTGTCCATCGCCGTTACGGATTGCGCCCAGCTGCCGATCCACCTCTCAGGAGATTGCTTTGACTTCACACCTTCCGGAGCAGCAGAACACCGCTGATCCGTTCAACTCCCTCTTCGGCTTCGCCTTCGAGGCCCTCGATGACGTCGGACCCGACCAACGCTGGTCGCGCTATGACGATCCCGGCATTCCGATCGGCCCCGAACCAGTGCCGGACTGGGTGATCACCGACCAGGCGATCGAGACCGAACTCGGCATCCTCAAGACCGGTAAGGAGGCCGACGTCTACCTGATCGAACGGGCGCTACCGCCTGGACAGGGCGACCGCGCAGTGGTGATGGCGGCCAAGCGGTATCGGTCGCCCGACGAGCGCCAGTTCCATCGCGACACCAGCTACACCGAGTCCCGGCGGACCCGCAACAGCCGGGACCGGCGGGCCATGGCCAAGCACACCCGGCACGGCCGCTCGGTCGAGGCCGGCCAATGGGCCGCCGCCGAGTTCGGTGTGCTCTGCGACCTCTGGCAGGCAGGCGTACCGGTCCCGTATCCGGTGCAACTGGACGGCACCGAGATCCTGATGGAGTTCATCACCACCGTCGGCGGGACGGGCGCGCCGCGGCTGGCGCAGACCAGGCCGGAACCTGATCAACTCGAGTCCTACTGGGAGCAACTGCATCAGGCGATGCGCGTGCTCGCGGGTCGCCAGCAGACCCACGGCGACCTGTCCGCCTACAACATCCTGGTTGCCGACGATCGGCTGGTGATCATCGATCTTCCCCAGGTCACCGACATTGTCGGCAACCCGCACGGTATGGACTTCCTGGCGCGGGACTGCCGCAACGTCTGCGACTGGTTCAGTCGACGCGGGCTGCTGCTGGACGCCGATGATCTGCTGGCAGAGCTGATCTCGTACGCCTGGTAGCCGGGTCGGCCGGACCGGTGCTGTTCCGGATCACCAGATCGGTGGCCAGGTCGACCCGGGGCGCCTCGGTGCCGAGGTCAAGATCAAGAAGCATCGCGCTGGCCTGCCGGCCCATGTCGAGCAACGGCTGCCGTACGGTGGTCAGCGGCGGCCCGGCCCACTCGGCGACGCTGAGATCGTCGTAGCCGACGACCGAAAGATCATCAGGGATGCTGAGCCCCGCCTGTCGAGCCGCCTCGTAGACACCGAGGGCCATCAGGTCGTTGCAGGCGAAGATCGCTGTCGGCCGGTCCGGCGCCGCCAGCAGTCGCCTGCCCAGCTCCAGGCCGCTGTCGCGTTCGAAATCCCCGGCAAGGATGAGCTCCTCGCAGACGGCGACGCCCGCCTCGTCCATCGCCGACCGGAAGCCGGCCAGCCGCGCCCGGGAGCACATCATCTGTTCCGGCCCACCGATCACCGCGATCCGGCGGTGGCCGAGACCGAGCAGATGCCGGGTCGCGATCAACCCGCCGTTCCAGTTGGCTGAGCCGACCGACGCCACCCCCGGTGCCGGATCACCGGCCGGATCGACGATCACGAAGGGGATCCGCCGCGACCGCAACTGGCGCAGCTGCGACTGCGAGACCCCGGACAGCACCAGAACGACGCCGATCGGGTTGCGCTGCATGACCCCGTCGATCCACTCCGGACCCGGGCCGCTGTAGTCCCCGCTCTCGGTGACCACGACACCGAGGCCGCGGGATCGGGCCACCGCCTGGACGCCGCGCAGGATCTCCAGCGCCCAGACGGTGGTGAACTCGACGAACACCAACTCGATCAGCGGCGCGCTGTCGCGTAGGCCGCGCCGTTGGTAGCCGTGCCGGTGCAGTTGCGCCTCCACGCGCGCCCGGGTGGCGTCCGAGACGCCGGTCCGGCCGTTCAGCACTTTCGAGACCGTGGAGACGGATACGTCGGCGGCCGAGGCGATCCGCGACAGGGTCGCCCGGGACAGCGGCGACTTCTCTCCAACGGCCTCATCGGCCGGCAAGCGCACCCCCGATGCCGCCGACACTGAAGTACCTGTTCAGCGCGGCGAACATGATCACCGGCGGCAGCATCATGACCACGGCAACCGCCATCACCAGGCCCCAGTTGGTCGAGTTCTGCTGGAAGAAGGTCTCCAGGCCGACCGGCAGGGTGTAGTTGACGTCGGACCGCAGGAAGACGACCGCAACCAGGTAATCGTTCCAGGCCAACAGGAAGCTGAAGATCGCCGTTGACAGGACCCCGGGCAGGGAGTTGCGGAGCACGACCCGGAGGAATCCGCCGAACAACGAGCAGCCGTCCATCCATGCCGCTTCCTCCAGCGAGATCGGGATCGAGTCGTAATAGGCCGCAAGCATCCAGATCGCCACCGAGAGGGTGGACCCGACGTAGACGATCACCACGCCGCCAAGGTTGTCGACCAGGTCGAGCTTGGCGAACAGGATGAACAGCGGAATCACCGCAGTGATCACCGGCAGCGACTGGACGACGAACAGGACCAGCGAGTAGGACGACACCAGCCGGTTGCGTACCCGGGAAAGGACGTAGCCGGCCGGCGCCGCGACGGCGACAGCGATCACCACTGTCACCAGGGTGACGCCGAGACTGTTCTCCAGCCAGTACACGACGTTGGTCTGGGTGAAGACCAGACCGAAGTTCTCGAAGGTGAAGCCGGTCGCCGAACTGCCCTGGCCCGGCTGCAACGAGAGGTAGCCGACAGCGACGATCGGCACGATGACGATCATCGTGACGAACAGGATGACCACGAAGCGCCACCACCTGCCGCGTTCGTCCAACGGCCGGCTCCTGCGCCGCGGAGCGGGCCGCGGGCTGACCGTGGCAGCGCTGTGCTCCAACATGGTTTCGGTCATTCGATGTTCACCTTTGCGATCTGGCGGTACAGCGCGACCGAGACGACAACCAGAACCGCCGTCATCAGGAAGGCGATGGACACGCCCGTCCCGGTCTGGAAGTCCTGGAACACGGTCCGATACGCCATTACCACCAGCGAGGTCGTGGAGTTCACCGGTCCGCCGCCGGTGAGCAGGAAGATCGTCGGGAAGTCGTTGACGCAGAAGATCGTCATCAGGATCCAGCTGATGTAGGTCGAGCGGGAGATCAGCGGCATGGTGATGCTACGGAACGTCTTCCAACCGGACGCACCGTCGACCTTGGCGGCCTCGTAGACGTTGACGTCGACCGACGTCAACGCCGAACTCATCATCATCATCATGAACGGGAAGCTGATCCAGACCTTGAACACGCACACAGTGATCTTCGCCAGGATCGGTGAGCTGAGGAACAGTACGTTGCCGAAGCCGAGCGCCTCGGCCAGGATCGGCAACGGGCTCTGCGGTGTTGCGACCAGCCAGTTCCACGACGTTGCGGACACCACCACCGGGACCACCCAGGGCAGCAACAGGAGTACCTTGAACAACCCGCCCGCAGGGATCCTGGTACGAAGCATCATGGCCAGTGCGAGGCCCAACGCCCAGCTGCCGAAGACGCCGGTCACGGTGAAGATCAAGGTGAACAACGCGGAGTCCCAGAAGGCACTCTGCGTCAACACGTTGATGTAGTTGTCCAGTCCGACGAAGGTGCCGGTCTTGATCAGCGTGCCGTTGCGGACCGACTGCAACGCCGCGTACAGCAACGGATACAGGTTGATGAGCAGCAGGAGGACCAAGGACGGCACCGCGAACAGGACCAGCGTCAGCGCGCCGCGGGTGGGCCGCCGGCGCGGCGAGGCGCCGGGGCGGCCGACACCGGCAACCCCGACTCCTCGCCGTGCCTTCTCCAGGCCTTCGGAGACGGCTGACATCAGCCCAGGGCCTTGATCGCCTTGGCGGTCGCGTCCTGGAGCTTGGTCAGCGCTGCCCTGGCGGTTGTCTTACCCCCAAGCACGGACTGGGTGAACGTGTCCATGGAGGGCGTGCCGTCGACCGTGGTGACGCCGAGGAACAGGGCCTTGGATCCGGGTGCCGCCCACGTCCGGGAGATCGGCTGGTACTCCTCGATCGCCTTCACCGCGTTCTTGTCCTTGCGGAAGCCGTCGGTCTGGGTGATCGACTTCAGCGGCGGTAGACCGATGCCGGTGTTCTGGGTCCACAGCGGAGCCATGTTCTTGTAGTAGTAGGTCAGGAACGCCTCGGAGGACTTCTGGCTCGGCGTGTTCGTGTACATCATGATGTTGTTCGGGAAGTAGAGCATGCCCTTCTTGCCCGACGGGCTGGTCAGCGGGCTGCCGACCGTGATCTCCTTCGCGACCGTGCCGCCGATGTTGTTGGCCAACCCGGCGGTGTCGAAGCCCATCCCGAACTTGTGCGCCCTCCACTGGGACTGCGCGTTGGCACTGGTGTAGCTGGGGCTGCGCGGATCGACATAGCCCTTCTGCACACATTCCAGGACGAAATCGATCGCCTGGATGTTCTCCGGCGTCACCATGTTGGGCTCATGGTTGGCGTCGAACAGGCCGCCACCATTGCCGATCATCCAGCTGACCAGGATGTGGCCGCCGGTGTACGCACCCGCACCCGCGGCCGTTCCGTAGCCGTAGATGTTGTTCTTCTTCAGGGCCGCACACACCTTGAGGAAGTCGTCCCAGGTCTTCGGCGGCTCGACGTCCGCCTGGTCGAGCAGTTTGGTGTTGTACCAGAGCACGCGCATGTCGAGGTTGTACGGGACCGCGGCGAAACCCTTGTCGACCTTCATGGTGTCGATCAGGCCCGGCAGGAAGTCGTCGTACAGACCGTCCTCCTTCCACGAATCCAGCAGATCGTCGGCGTAGGCGATCTTGCCCTGCGCCTCGAACTGGAATGCCTGCGTGCCACCGCCGGAGCTGACGGCAGGACCGGTGTTCGAGGCGATGGCCGAGGAGAAGGTCTGGGTGAAGTTGGCCCACTGGATCACCTGATACGTCGCCGGGCTGAGCCCAGCGGCCGGCTTGTAGCTGGTGGTGATCTTCTTGTCGAGCGGGTTGAACTGGGTGTTGCCCCAGGGCATGTTCCAGAACTTCAGCGGCTTCGCGCCGCCGCTCGAGCCGCCCGTGGCGGCCCGGTTGCATCCGGTCAGCAGTCCGGCTGTGGCGATCCCGGCAGTGCCGGCGACGCCGAGGAACCCCCGGCGGGACAGCGCTGGACGCGGATTCGGAGATGCCATGTCTTGTCCTTCCGAACCCGTCCCGAGAGCCGGGTTCTTTGTTCTTCGTCGAACGAAAACTATCGAGGCCGGCGTTCGACTTTGACCCCATCCGGCGACTCGACCAAGGATGATCCCGGCGTCGCACGTTGTCAACCGCATGCAACGATTCAGTGACGACTTCGCTACCGGATTGTTGCATATCCCGGTGGATGGGCCGCTGGACCGGACCGATTAACCCGATCTGACTAGGTCATATGGTGATCGCACCCAGATCAACGCTTGATCTGTCGGCTGCCCGCACGATCACACCTCATGGCCTTCCTCAACGCGGGGCCGGCGGCGAAAATCAGCAACCGCAAGTATCGACCATTGTGCGAAAACCTTCGCGGATGGACACCGGCGAGCGAGTGGCCAGCGGTACGGGAGAATGACACTGATCCCGCCGGAGCGGGAGGTTCGATCAACCCGTGGAGATGGCGTGGGTTCCTGGCGTGGCATTGAGGTGGGCGACCGGCAGGTCGTGCTGATCGGTGCCGGCCCGCTGGTGCCGACAGTGGTGACGGCCCTGCTCGAGGCCGGCGCGCTGGTGCGGGTGGTCGCGGACGGGGTCGGACCGGCGATCCAAGACCTGGCCGATCGTGGCCGGCTGGAGTTGATCACCGACCGGCCGGTGGCGGATTCGATCGACGGAGCTGCTCTGGTCGTAGCTTGCTCCGGTGATCAACGCGATGATGATCACGTGCTGGCTCTGGCGGCGGCGGCGAACCTCGCCGCAGTGCGGCTCGAGCCCGGTGCCGGAGGTCAGGATCGACAACGGGCCGGCCGGGTGATCCTGGTCGGTGGTGGGCCCGGTGATCCGGGGCTGCTCACGGTCGCCGGACTCGACGCGATCAGGAACGCCGACGTGATCGCTGCCGACCGCCTTGCGCCGCTGTCTGCGCTGGCTCACGCCAGACCGGAGGCGGAGATCATCGACGTCGGCAAGATCCCGCGTGGCCCGGGCGTCGCCCAGCGAACCATCGAGGAGTTACTGGTCGATCGCGCGCTCAAGGGAAACACCGTCGTCCGCTTCAAGGGTGGCGACAGTTTCATCTTCGGCCGCGGCGGGGAGGAATGGCAGGCCTGCGCGGCAGCCGGCATTCCGGTGACGATCATTCCCGGCGTCACGTCCGCCAGCGCCGCCCCTGCCGCCGCCGGCATCCCGCTGACCCATCGTCAACTCTCCCAGGGATTCACCGTGGTCACCGGACACGTCCCGCCGAGCGACCGGCGGTCCACGGTGAACTGGGAGGCACTGGCACAGTCCGGACTCACTCTGGTGATCATGATGGGCATGGCGAACCTGGCGGTGATCACCGACGCGCTGATCGGTTACGGCCTGGATCCGGCGACACCGGCGGCCGTCGTCGCCGACGGAACAATGTCCTCGATGCGTACCGAGCGCGGCACACTGACCGACATCGCCGCCCGCGCGGCAGAGGCCGGCCTGGGGGCGCCGGCGACCGTCGTCATCGGGTCGGTCGCCGGCTTCACCCCTGCCTGATCACGCGCGGGATCGATCGCGCGGGCTTCAATGATGCCGGATCGATCGGGCGATCACCGGCAGTCGGCAGTGCTGGTCAGGCCTGCCACAGGGTGAGGCAGAACGGATGACCGGCCGGGTCGAGCAGCACCCGCCAGGTCTCCCCCGGCTGGTGCTTGGGCTGAGTCGCACCGAGTTCGACCGCCGCCCTGGCAGCCGCGTCGATGTCAGCCACCTTGAGATCGAGGTGGAACTGCTTGTCGCTGGCTTCGTCCGGCCAGGCCGGAGGATGGAAGTTGTCCACCTTGCCGAATCCGATGGCCGGACCCGCTTCTCCGGTCAGCATTCCCACATTCTCGTCCTGGTAGGCGATGGTCATCCCCAGGAACTTGGAGTAGAAGTCCAGCAGCGGCTTCGGATCTTCGCAGTCAATGGTGAACATCGCAACAGCGGCCACCGGTGCGGCGTCCTCGGATTGAGCTGTCTTGGTTTGAGTTGCATCAGATTGTGCTTCGGTCATGCAGACAGCCAAGCACGGCCGGGAGCGTACGTCTTGAAAGAACCCGACAGGATCAGTCGGGCTGCGACTGGGGCTGCGACGCCGGCGGGGACTCCGTCTGTGAGCCCGGTGGCGCCCCCTTCGGCGACGGAGCCTTGAGTCCGATCCGGTAGCCGTCGGGATCGACGACGATCGCGAAACGCTGGCCCCAGGTCATATCGGTCGGCTCCTTGCCGATCGTGCCGCCGGCGGTGTGCAGGTCGTCCACGACAGCCTGCAGGGCATCGGCCGATTCGAGTTCGAGATCGATCTGCGGTCCGCCGGATGTCGGTCCGGGTGTGGCGGCATCCCACCAGCGAGCGAACTCCGGTGAGTGCAGCACAACGGTCACGCCGCCGTTGTCCGCGACCCAGGCCTCGACGGCGTCGACCCCGAGCCGACTCCGGCTGCGGAAGCTGAAGCCCAGCCGCTGGTAGAAGTCCCGGCTACGTTCGAGATCCGCGACGACGAAGTTCACCTGCACCACGACAGCCACAGGTCGATGGAACCACAAAACCCCGATCGTCGGCATGACGCCGCACGATCGGGGCTGGTGGCTGTTGGACCTGGCCAGCCTCGCGGGTTGAGGTCAGGCCAGGGATTCTTCCCAGGCGTCGTGGAGAGCCGCGTAGCGGCCACCTTGGGCGTGCATCAGTTCCGCCGGGCTGCCGTCCTCGATGATCCGGCCGTGTTCCAGGACCAGCACCCGGTCTGCGATCTCGACCGTGCTCAGCCGGTGGGCGATGATCACCGCGGTCCGACTGGCCAGGATCGTCTGCAGCGCCTGCTGCACCAGTCGCTCGCTGGGAATGTCCAGGCTGGAGGTGGCCTCGTCAAGGATCAGCACCGCCGGATCGGCCAGGAATGCCCGCGCGAACGCGACCAGCTGCCGTTGCCCGGCAGACAACCGGCCACCACGCTTCTCCACGTCGGTGTCATAACCCTGGGGCAGCGCCGAGATGAACTCGTGCGCACCCACCGCCTTGGCGGCGTCGATGACCTCCTGGCGGGACGCCGACGGCTTTCCGAAGAGGATGTTGTCGGCGATCGTCCCGTCGAACATGAAGTTCTCCTGGGTGACCATGACGACGTTGCGGCGCAGATCGTCGTCCGACAGGTCCCGCAGATCGATGCCGTCCAGGGTGATCCGGCCGCCGGTCGGATCGTAGAACCGGGAGATCATCTTCGCGATGGTCGTCTTCCCAGCGCCGGTGGTGCCGACCAGGGCGACCGTCTGCCCCTCCGGAATGGTCAGGTCAAGATCGGGCAGGACCGGTCGATCCTCCACATAGGCGAAGTCGACGTGCTCGAACTCGACGCGGCCACCGGCCCGGTCGATCGGGGTCGGCTTGGTCGGCTCGACGACGGTCGGCCGCTCCTCCAGGACGCCGGACAGCTTCTCCAGCGCCGCCGAGGCGGACTGGAAAAGGTTGTAGAACTGGCTGATGTCCTGCATCGGATCGAAGAACATCCGCAGGTAGAGCAGGAAGGCGGTCAGTACGCCGATCGTCAGATCACCCTCGAGCGCCCGGTAGCCGCCGTACAGGACGACGATGCCGATGGTGATGTTGCCGATCAGCTTGACGCCCGGCATGAACAGGGCGACCAGCCGGAACGCGGTGGTGTTGACGTCGCGGTAGCTACCGGAAAGATCCTCGAAGATCTCGGCGTTGCGCGGCTCGCGGCGGTACGCCTGGACCGCGCGGATGCCGGTCATCGTCTCAACGAACTGCACGATCACCATCGCCGAGAACTCCCGGACCTTCCGGTATGTCTTGGAGGAGTTCACCGAGAACCAGCGGACCAGCAGCATCAGGATCGGGAAGCTCAGCAGGCAGACGATGCCGAGTTTGAGGTCCATCGTCAACAACATCACGCCGACGCCGACCAGGATGAGGACGGCGCGGATCAGGCTGTCGAAGCCGCCGTTCAGCATCTCCTGGATGGCTTCGACATCGCTGGTCAGCCGGGACACCACCCGGCCGGACGTGTACCGGTCATGGAACTTCACATCCAACTTCTGGAAGTGCTTGAACACCCGGCGACGTACCTCGAGAAGGACGTCCTGTCCGACCCTCCCGGACATCCACTGGAAGGCGATCCGGCTGGCGCCCTGGACGATGATCGTCACCAGCATCGCCAGCACGATCATCACCAGGGTGTGGATGCTGCCGTTCTTCATGATCGGTGGCACGCCGCGGTCGATGCCGAGGCTGACCAGGAACGGGATGGCCAGCCGGGCGGCGTTCTCCATCACGACGACCGCGATCATCACCCCGACGGTGAACTTGTGCGGGGCCAGCAGGTTGCCCAACAGTCGACGGCTGCGGTGTTTGAGGAAGACGCTGCCCCGGGCGCTCAGCTCGGAGCTGTCCTCAGCTCCGACCCCGCGCCACTCCTTGACATTGTCCTCGGCCTCGGCAACGCGTTCGGCGAGGCCACCGAGCCGGGGCAGGCCCGGCTTGGCGGTCCGGGCCTTGCGGCGTGACTCGTTCTTGGTCTGGACCGGCGCGCTCATCGGGCGACCTCCTCGAGCAGATCGAACTCGTCCTGCGGGTTGAAGTCGGCGCTGAGCAGTTCGCGGTATTCCGGAACGGTATCCAGCAGTTCGGTGTGCGAGCCGACGTGGGTGATGGTGCCGCCGGACAGCATCGCGACCCGATCGGCCAGCAGCACTGTGGACGCCCGGTGCGCGACAACGATGCCGGTGACGCCGGCCAGCACTCGCTTCAGTGCTTGCTCGACGAGCGCCTCGGTGTGGATGTCCAGCGCCGACAGGGTGTCGTCCAGGACCAACACGGCCGGCTTGGTCAGCACCGCGCGGGCCAGGGCGAGCCGCTGGCGCTGTCCGCCGGACAGGCTCATGCCCTGCTCACCGATCCTGGTGTCGAGGCCCCAGGGCAGGTCGTAGACGAAGTGGGCCTGGGCGACGTCGATCGCCTCGTCGATCTCGCTCTCGGTCGCGTCGGGCCGGCCGAGGGTGAGGTTCTCCCGGGCGGACATCGAGAACAGCGTCGGCTCCTCGAACGCTGTCGCGACGACCTGGCGGAGGTCCTTGAGTCGCATGTCGCGGATGTCGAGGCCGTCGATGGTGATCCGTCCGTCGCTGACGTCGTACAACCGCGGCACCAGACCGGTCAGGATGGTCTTGCCGGAGCCGGTTGCCCCGACCACGGCGACCGTCTCGCCCGGCGCAATGTCGAGGTTGACGTCGTGCAGGACCGGGCCCTCGGCCTTCGGGAAGGTGAAGCCGACGCCTTCCAGCCGGAGGTGGCCACGGACCGGCTGGTTCAGCTCGGCTGGGCCATCGGCGATCTCGATCTCGGTGTCGAAGATCTCGGCCAGCCGGTCGGAGGCCGTCATCGCCTCCTGCGCCTGGGAGATCTGCATACCGAGGGTGGCGATCGGCATGGTCAGCGAGGTCATCAGGGTGCTGAAGGCGACCAGGGTGCCCAGGGTGACCAGTTCGTGGCCGGCGGCGTAGGCGCCGAGGGCGAGCACGACGACCAGGGTCGCGTTCGGGATCACCTCGAGGAAGGTCCAGAACTGCGCCTGCAGTCGCACCTTCTGCATCGAAGTGTCGTACAGCTGGACGCTGCGCTTGTCGAACTTGGAGAAGATGTAGTCGGCCCGGCCGAAGGACTTGATGACGCGCAGACCGTGTGCACCCTCCTCGATGGTCGAGGCGACGTCACCGGTCTCGTCCTGGATCCTGCGGGAGAGCCGCACGTACCGCCGGTTGACCTTGAAGCAGAGCCAGACGATGGGCGCGATCGAGATCAGTACCACGACTCCGAGCGGCCAGTACAGGTTGAGCAGGATGATCGTCACGACGATGATCTGCCCGGAGTTCAGGAACAGGAACAGCAGGCCGAAGCTCAGGAAGCGGCGGATGGTGGACAGGTCGCTCATGATCCGGGAGAGCAACTGCCCGGATTCCCAACGATCGTGGAAGGGCATCGGCAGCCGCTGGAGCTTGGCGTACAGGTCGATCCGGATGTCGTACTCGACGCCCAGGGTGGCCTTGGAGACCAGCCACCGACGCAGGAAGATCACGATCGCTTCGACGACGCCAAGACCCACCGCCGCCGCGCCGAGCGTCCACAGCCCACGATGGTCGGAGTGGGTGACCGGGCCGTCGATGACCGCCTTGGTGACCAGCGGGACGACGATGGTCGCAGCGACGCTGAGCGCGCCGAAGATGAACATGGAGACGAACCGGCCGAGGTACGGCGTCATGTAGCTGCGCATCCGCAGCAGCGACTCGTACGAGCGGCGGGGTCTGGGGTTGCCGTCCTTACCCGGTTTGGGCGCTGGCGGCGGCAGGATCGCCGCAGGACGGTCGAGGGCGGTCAGCAGCCGATTGGCAGTGGCCGGCTCCTGGTCGGTGTTCGGGAGGTCCTTCTGTGGTGACGCCGTTGACGTCGGTGCCGATAAATCGGCGGACATGGGGCATACCTCGGTGATTCAGGGGCGGAGAGCAGTGCGGTGGCGCGCTCTTTGAGGCTCACAGGACCCACCTGACGTCGCTGGTCGGACCGCGTTGCGCGAGTCCGCTTGCACGGACCGACCGGCAATGACGGCGGGGCCGTGGCCAGTGTGCAAGCTCAACGCGGGTTGAGGTCAACTGGGATCCCGGAAGCCTTGGTGCGAAGAGTTTCTTCGCAGCCGGGTTACTACCCTATCCGACATCCGTCGGAACTCATTCATCGTTTTACCGACGATTCGCCCACCTATTGGATTCCACGATCAATCCCATACGTGAGGTCTATCGGCGATTGTGGAGCCGCGGAGCAACCGCTGTGGTTGCGGAGCCCGCGGAGCAACCGCCCCGGAAGAAGTCCGCGGACCGAACCGACCCGGGGGTCCGGGTCGCCCCCGAACCCTCGCTATCGCGAGCGCCCACCCGGCGGCAGCCGCAGGAAGCCGACCGCGTTGGCGTGTGCCGGACTGGTGACAGCTCCGTCGAGCAGCGGATCGTCGGTCGATGCCATCCAGTCGGCCAGGTCGGCCAGCAACTGAGCCCGGACCTCCGCGTGGTCGGGATCCAGCCCGAGATCATTCAGTTCGTACGGATCTGCCTCCAGGTCGTACAACTCGACGGCCGGGTGGGAGCCGATGTTGCCGTTGGGCGAGACGACGGGGGTGCACCGGCGGTTCCAGGACTGGCTCGGATCCATGAAGGTCGGTGCCGAGCTGAAGTTCATGATCAGCTTGTACCGGTCGGTACGGATCGACCGGCGCGGGTCGTAGTAGTCGTGGTAGGTCATCTCGGCGAAGACCGCATGCCGCGCGTCGTACGACTCCGGCCGCCCGGAAAGCAGCGGCGCAAAACTCCGTCCCTGCAGGTCGGCGCCGTGGGTGCCGATTCCGGCCGCGTCCAGCAGGGTCGGTACGACATCAAGATTCACGAGCAATTGATCCAGGCGTACGCCTCCGGTCCAACCGCCGGCCGGCCAACGGACGGCGAAGGCGATCCCCAGGCCGGGGTCGTAGAGCGAGCACTTGGCCCGCGGCAGCGCAAGACCGTGGTCGGTGGTGAAGATCGTGATCGTGTTGTCGGTCAGGCCGAGCCGGTCGATGGTCTGCAGCACCCGCCCGACGGCATCGTCCATCAGCCGGATCGCTCCCTGCAGTTCGGCGACCTCCTGCCGCGCCGGTTCGTCGTCGACCAGCCAGCCGGGCACCTGGATGCCCTTGCTCGAGTCAGGCTCGACGTGGTTGCCGAGAAATCCCATGACGCCGGGCGCATCCCGGTCGCCGGACATCCGGTGCGGTTCGGTGAAACCGATCTGGACGTAGAACGGCTGTTCGGCTCCGGCCAGGCGAGCGAGGGCGTCGTCGGACTTGGCGACGATCACATCAGCCAGTCCACCGGTGTCGACCCGGTCGAAGCCGAGCCGCTCGGCGACCTGGTCGGCGGGGCCGGTCTTGGACTCGTGATGCATCCCGACCAGTTCGGTGCGATAGCCGGCTGCTGAAAGCCAGGAGGCCAGATGCCGCTCATCGGCATGCAGGTCCCAGTCGAAGCCGTCGTGGGTCAGGCCGAGCACGCCGTTGCTGTGCGGCCACCGGCCGGTGAACAGGCTGGACCGGGACGGGCTGCACTGCGGCGCGGGGCAGAACATCTGGTCGGCCAGCACTGCGTCGGCCGCGAAGTCGTCCAGGTTCGGCGAGCTGACGGCAGCGGCGCCGTAGGCACCGAGATGGCGGCCCAGGTCGTGACAGTGGATCAGCACGATGTTGGGGCGGTGGTTTGTGGCAGTCGTCTGTGACATCGGGACCCATTCTTGCGGATCGACGCCCAAGGCTCGCTCATGCGGGGTGTGGGTCTGTCCGGGACAGAAGCTTCCTTCTACGATGCTCGGTACGGACCGCACGACTCCATCGACGTGAAGGGGCAGCCATGCCGCAGCAGGTGAACGGTGTGATCTCGCGAGCCAAGGGTGCGCCGGTCGAACTGGTGCCGATCATCATCCCCGATCCCGGACCCGGGGAGGCTGTCGTCGAGATCCAGGCCTGCGGCGTCTGTCACACCGACCTGCACTACCGCGAGGGCGGCATCGGCGAGGACTATCCGTACCTGCTCGGCCATGAGGCGGCCGGTGTCGTGGAATCGGTCGGCGACGGTGTCACCGAGGTCGCCCCCGGTGACTACGTGATCTTGAACTGGCGAGCGGTCTGTGGCACCTGCCGGGCGTGCAAGCGTGGCCGTCCCTGGTACTGCTTCGCTACCTTCAACGCCGATCAGAAGATGGCCTTGGCCGACGGCACGGAGCTGTCTCCTGCACTGGGCATCGGTGCCTTCGCCGACAAGACCCTGGTCGCGGCCGGGCAATGTACGAAGGTCGATCCGGCCGCCCGGCCGGCAGCAGCCGGTCTCCTCGGCTGCGGCATCATGGCCGGCCTCGGTGCGGCGATCAACACCGGCAACGTGACCCGCGGTGACACGGTCGCCGTGTTCGGTTGCGGCGGCGTCGGCGGTGCGGCTGTCGCCGGTGCCCGACTCGCCGGGGCAAGCAAGATCATCGCGGTCGACATCGATGACCGGAAGCTCGAGCAGGCCAGGACGCTCGGCGCGACGCATGTGATCAACTCGCGGAACACCGACCCGGTCCCGGCGATCGCCGAACTGACCGGCGGGTTCGGCACCGACGTTGCGATCGACGCCGTCGGCCGGCCGGAGACCTGGAAACAGGCGTTCTACGCCCGTGACCTGGCCGGGACCGTCGTGCTGGTCGGCGTACCGACGCCGGAGATGACCCTGGAGATGCCGCTGCTCGACCTGTTCGGTCGCGGCGGCTCGCTGAAGTCCAGCTGGTACGGCGACTGCTTGCCGGAACGGGACTTCCCGATGTTGATCGACCTGTATCTGCAGGGACGATTGCCGCTGGACGAGTTCGTCAGCGAAGAGATCGGCATCGGTGAGGTCGAGGCGGCCTTCGCGACGATGGCCTCCGGTCAGGTGCTCCGGTCGGTCGTGGTGATGGGTAAATGAGCGAGTGGGATGCCGAGTTCGAGGTCGAGTCGGAATCTGACGAGGATCCCGACTTCGGCCCGCACGGCGATGCCCGAATCGATCATGCGGTCGCCAGTGGCACCTTCACCCTGGACGGGCAGACGTTCGACGTCGAGAACAACATCTGGGTCGTCGGCGACGATGCCGAATGCGTGGTGATCGACGCGCCTCACGACGTCACCGAGATCCTCGAGGTGATCGCGAACCGGAGGGTGATCGCCATCCTGTGCACCCACGGCCACGATGATCACGTACGGTACGCGCCGGATCTCGGCCTGGCCACGGATGCCCGGGTGTTGTTGCACCCGGACGATCTCCCGGTGTGGCGACTCACCCACCGGGCGCCACCGTCCGGCAGCCTGCATGATCACCAAGTGATCCCGATCGCCGACGTTGATCTTCGCGTGATCCACACACCCGGGCACACGCCGGGTTCGGTGTGCTTCTACGCCGAGGAGTTCCCGGGCTACCCGGCGGGGGTGGTCTTCACCGGCGACACCCTCTTCGAGGGCGGTCCCGGGGCGACCGGACGCAGCTTCTCCGATCACGACCAGATCCTGGAGTCAATCCGGACCAAGCTGCTCACGCTGCCCGACGCGACCGTGGTGAAGACCGGACATGGACCGGACACAACGATCGGCGCCGAGCGCGACAACGTGTGAGACCAGTTGTGAGACCGGGCGCCAGACCGGCGCGAGAACCGGGCGCGAGACCGGGTGATCGAGGCCGCACCACCGTTCCCGCACCGGATACTCGATCGCGCACCACGTGGTCCGCGTCGCACCACTTACTCGACCGCGCACCACCTGCTCGGTGCCGCACCGCTTGCTCGACCGCGCACCCGTTGCAGCCGGTGCGGGACCGAGCTGCCGGTGCGGGACCGAGTTACCGGTGCGGGACCGACCGACCGACCGCCCCGTACGGACCGCCTACCGACCGCTCCCGCACCGCTTGCTCAACCGCGCACTACCTGCTCGGCGCCGCACCGCTTGCTCGACCGCGCACCCGTTGCAGCCGGTGCGGGACCGAGCTGCCGGTGCGGGACTGAGTTGCCGGTGCGGGACCGACCGCCCGTACGGACCGTCCCTTACCGACCCGCACCGCACCGCTTGCTCAACCGCGCACCACCTGCTCGGCGCCGCACCGCTTGCTCGACCCCGCACCCGTTGCAGCCAGTGCGGGACCGAGCTGCCGGTGCGGGACCGAGTTGCCGGTGCGGGACCGAGTTACCGGTGCGGGACCGACCTAGCGCGAGCCCGCCGAAGGATCCGCTGATGATCAGCGGGGCAGCTCCGCCGGATAGCGCGGGGTGTACGCCGCCTCCAGCTGTGTGATCTCCTCATCGGTCAGCTCGAGGTCGAGTGATGCGATGGCGTCGGCGAGGTGCTGCGGCCTGCTCATTCCGACGATCGGTGCGGTGACCACCGGGTTGGAGTTGACCCACGCCAGTGCCACCTGGGCCGCCGGTACGCCCCGCGCGTTCGCCACGTCCAGCACCGCTTGGACGATCTGCCGATCGCTGTCCTGGTAGAGATTCTGGCCGAAGGTGTCGGTCTCCGACCGCTTCGTGGTCTCCTCCCACGGCCGGGTCAACCGGCCCCTCGCCAGTGGGCTCCACGGGATCACGCCGACTCCGAGATCCTCACACAGCGGCAGCATCTCCCGCTCCTCCTCGCGGGCGAGAAGGTTGTAGTGGTTCTGCATGCTCACGAACGGGGTCCAGCCGTTGATCATCGCCACGTACTGCGCCTTGCTGAACTGCCAGGCGTACATGGATGACGCGCCGATGTAGCGCGCCTTGCCTGCCGTGACGACGTCGTGCAGGGCCTCCATCGTCTCCTCGATGGGCACGTTCGGATCGAAGCGATGGATCTGGTAGAGGTCGACGTAGTCGGTGCCCAGCCGACGCAACGAGTTGTCGATCTCCTGCAGGATCGCCTTGCGGGACAATCCCTGACCGTTCGGGCCATCGCTCATCCGGCCGTGCACCTTGGTGGCCAGAACGATGTTGTCCCGGTTCCCGAAGTCCTTCATCGCCCGGCCGGTGATCTCCTCGCTGCTGCCGGCGGCGTACACGTTGGCGGTGTCGAAGAAGTTGACGCCGGCCTCGATCGCCTGCTTGATCAGCGGACGTGCCTCGTCCTCGGTGAGCGTCCAGGGACGTCCCTTGTTCGGATCACCCCAGGACATGCAGCCGGCGCAGATCGGCGATACCTGCAGGCCGGTGTTTCCCAGTCGTACGTATTCCATGATCGGAGAACCTACGCCGCCGACCCGGAAGCCTGACGGCGGGATCAGGTGTCTCACCGATGCCGCCGCTGGGTCCGACGTGGCACCATCGGTGTCATGAGATGGATTGTGCGACTGCTCGCCAATGCCGCGGCCCTTGCGGTCGCGACGTGGTTGCTGAGCGGCATTACGTTGACCGCGTCCGGTACCGGCCGGAAGGTCCTGGTAATGCTGGTGGTCGCCCTGATCTTCGGTGTCGTCAACGCCATCGTGAAGCCGATCTTCAAACTCGTCACGCTGCCGATCCTGCTGCTCACCCTCGGCTTGTTCCTGCTGGTGATCAACGCATTGTTGTTGATGCTGACATCGTGGCTCGCCGGCCAGTTCGACCTCGGCTGGCACGTCGGCGGCTTCTGGACCGCGGTGCTCGGCGCCCTGATCGTCTCCGTGGTCAGTTGGCTGTTGAACACGTTCCTCCGCGACCGTGACGAGAACCGGGTTCGCCGGTGACCACGGGCGAGCCGGTCAAGCCCGACGTCGAAGTCGTGTTCGTCTGTTGGGGCAACATCTGTCGATCGCCCATCGCCGAGCGAGTCGCCGAGCAGCGGGCGTCCGCAGTCGGGCTGTCGGACGTTCGGTTCAGCAGCGCGGCCACCAGCACCGAGGAACTCGGCCGGCCGATGGATCCGCGGGCCGCAGCGGTGCTCCGGCAGTACGGCTATCGCGACGGTGACCACGTGGCCCACCAGATCACCGCCGAGGAGATCGACGGCGCCGATCTGGTTATCGCGATGGAGCCGCTGCACATCGAGCGGATGCGACGCCTCGGCGACGTGGATAGCGCATTGGACGAAGGCCGGATGGCGCTGCTGACCGAGTTCGACCCGGACGCACAGCCGGGTTCGGGCGTGCCCGATCCGTGGTACGGCGGACCGGAGGGTTTCGAGGACACGCTGGCCGCTGTCGAGGCAGCCATCCCGGGCGTGCTCGATCGGATACGCGAGTTGCAGCAGCAGTCGGTGAGCTAGGCGGCCAGCGCCAGCCGCTCGGCGCGAAGCGCGAGGACGTCGTCCCCGCCGGTCTCGGAGTGGTTGGCCAGCTTGGACAGCGCGGAGATCAGGTCGGCCCGGCCGCACCGGCGGACGGCCGCGTCGTCGGCGATCAGCTCGATCAGCAGCGCGGTTGCCCGGGTCAGTTGCCGGGCGGCCCGGATCTGCGGGAAACAGGCCCGGTTGAGCATCGCCAGGCGGGACACCAGCAGGTGGATGCTGCGCAGATGCGCCCGCTCGTGTTCGATGATCGCGCGCAGCTCCCCGGACGACAGCCTCAGGTCGAGATCGGCCGAGACGATCACTTCCGCGGTCCGCCCGCCCAGGCTGCAGGCCACCGACCTGCGGCCTGCGACATAGGTCACCGAGAGCCCGTCGATCTGCTCCCGCCGGTAACCGGACCTCGCGATCACGGCGCCCAGGTCGGCCCGCAGCCGGCGCTGGTCGCCGATCAACTCGCGTGCCCTGGTGGCGACCAGACTGATCACGGCGCCGGCCACCGCCAGGGTCGTCCAGCCCAGCACGATGCCGGTGACCCGGACGACGGTGTCGATCCCCGGAGTCGGTCGGAAGCCGAAGGTCGAGGCGAGCAGATCGGCACTGTAGGACTGTTCGACCTGGATCCGCCAGCCGAGCCAGATGCCGATCCCTCCCGATCCGACGGCCGCCAGGACGCCGGAAAGGAAGACCGCGTACCACAGACTGAGGCAGAGCCGAGGGCGGAAGATACGCCAGTCGCCGCGGGTCAGGATCTGCGGCCCCACCAGCAGACTGACCAGGGCGTACGCCGCCAGGACCAGCGCGATGATCATGTGTCGGTCCCCGAAACACCCGCACCGGATCCACCCGCACCGGATCCACTCCCACCGGATCGACCTGCTCCCGAACGGCGACGGGTCCGGCCCTCGAGCGCCCGGCGCAGTACCTCGGCATCCGAACTGTCCAGGTCGCCGGCGAAACGCAGCAACACCGCCCGCCGGTCGCCGGTCTCCTGCAGCGACTGCAGCATCGACTCAACGGCGCGATCCGATTCCGACTGCGCGGCGCGGAAGGTGATGTTGGTCCGGGCGTCGGACCGGTGCACAAGACCCTTGCGACGCAGGCGGTCCAGCACAGTGAGGACGGTGGTGATCGCCGGAGCGTCCGGCCCGAATCCCGCCTGGATCTGCTTGGCGGTCCGCGGCTGGTCGGCGGCCCAGAGCTGACGCATCACGTCCGCCTCGAGCTGGCCACGGTCGCGGGGCATCGGGTCCTCCTGTTCTACAGCCGGTAGAAGACACCCTATTGCCATCGCGCGGGCCCGCTGGCACACGGCGGAGGGACGTGGCGATTGCCCGCGGTGTCCACCCGTGTTTTGCTGGGTTCCTCAGGTGCCGCACCGGCATCTCGTGCCCGAGGAGGAACGATGTGCGCCTACAAGGTCGGCTACTTCATCGGCAGCCTGTCATCGACTTCGGTCAATCGGATTCTCAGCCGTGCGCTGATCAACCTGGCGCCTCCGGACCTGGATTTCACGGAGATACCGATCGGAAATCTGCCGTTGTACAGCCAGGACTTCGACAACGACTACCCGCCCGAGGCCCGGGCACTCAAGGAGGCGATCGATGGCTCGGATGCCGTGCTCTTCGTCACTCCGGAGTACAACCGGTCCATTCCGGGGGCGCTGAAGAACGCCATCGACTGGGCGTCGCGGCCCTGGGGACGGAATTCCTTCGACCATGTGCCGGCTGCGGTGATCGGCGCCTCGCCGGGACAGATCGGGACGGCCGTGGCCCAGCAGAGCCTCCGCGCGGTGCTCAGCTTCTGCAACGCGCGACAGATGACGGCGCCCGAGGCGTACATCCAGTTCGCGCCGGGGGTCTTCACCGAAGCGGGTGAGGTCACCGACGACTCGACCGCGGCATTCCTGCGGGACTTCATGCAGGAGTTCCGGGTACACATCGAACGGGTGTTGACAGTCCTGCCACGCTCCTGACCGGGAACAACCCGGCCGTGTCATGCTTCGACGGTGATCGACGTCCGGAGCGCAGCGGCGTCGGGACCGCTGGTCCGGTTGCCGCCCGAAGTGCTCACGCGGTTGCTCGACGGCCACACCGTGATCCGCGCCGCCGCCGGCGGAGTCCTGTACCGGCCGGGTGAGACAGCAGGTTTGCACCTGGTGGTCGACGGGCTGGTCCGGGTGTCGATGGTCTCCGAAGGAGGACGTCAGGTGACCGTCCGGTACACCCGACGCGGCGACGTGCTGGGCGTACCGGTCATCGTCTCGGGGCCGGCACCGGTGTTCGTCCAGGCCGTTACCGACGCGGTCGCTGTGGCCACCCGGCCCGGCGTGCTCACCCAGATCGCCCGGCAGGACCCGCGGGTCGGCATCTGGCTGGCCGATGAGCTCGCCGCCCGCGTCGACAGCCTGCTCCAGGAGCTGGCGATGAACGCCTTCTGGCCGGTACGCCGACGGCTGGGTCGGCATCTCCTCGACCTGGCTGCCGACGACCAACAGGGCGACACGCTTCTGGTCAGTGCGAGCCATCAACATCTTGCCGATGCCGTCGGAAGCGTTCGCGAAGTCGTCGCCCGCGTGCTGGCCGACTTGCGCTCGGACGGCTTGGTCACGGCCGAACCGGGCGGTGTCCGCCTGCTTGCCCCGGAGGCCTTGGCCGCGTTGCCGGGCCGGCCTCCAACTGAGCCTTGAGCTGTTGCAGGTTGTCGGCGACGGCGGCCCGGATCCGAGGCATGGCGAGGGAGTCGGCCAGCCGGAGCAGCCCGGAGGATTCGAGATGCATGGTCGAGGTGAGCACGGTGGCGTCCGCACTCCCCCGGAGCTGATACCGGCTGAGTGCCTCGAAAGCCCCGAGAGTCCCACGGATGGCCACGCTCCGGTCCGGGTCGAACTCGATGACCTCGAAGCTCTCGGTGGCGGGTCGCGGAATGGTCCGGGTCTGGCTGTAGCGCGCGCCGAGCCCGACCAGGCCGCTGCCGACCCGCCGGGTCTCGGTGATGGCGTAGTTCCACAAGGGCAGGTTCTCGAAGTGGGTGAGAAAGGCGAAGACCTGTGCCGGTGACCGGTTGATCGTCACGACGTTGCGCAACTGCATGGCTGATGCTCCTGGGCGTCTCGCAGCCGCTGCGCGGCGGTGGGGTCGTGGGCCGGAAGGACGACGAGTCCGGGCAAGGTGCTGCGCAACTGGTTCACCAGTGCGGTCGCCCGGCGCATCTGGTGTTTGTGGCCCACTCCCGGAAGTTGTCCGGCGGCCAGCAGTTGGTCGTCGTAGGTCAGGTCGCCGACCATGAGCAGTGGTGTCTGGCCGGGTCGACGTACCAGCATCGACAACGAGCCGGGTGTGTGACCGGGCGTTGGCAACAGCACCAGGCTGCCGTCGCCGAAGAGATCGTGCCCGTGGGTGAACGGCGTGATCATCGGATCGGCGAGCGGTTCGATGTCAGGGTGCCGCCACCGGAGACCCGGCAGGTCGATGTGATTGCGCATCAGGCCGCGGGCCGCCGCGAACGGGGTCGACAGTGACTGCCATTCGGCGCGGCTGACCAGCAGCTCGGCGTGCCCGACTTCGGCGAGTCCACCGATGTGGTCCTCCTGGTGCAGGTGCGAGATCACGGCGACGTCGACATCGGCCACGTCGTGGTCCAGTCGCGCGAGCCCGGCGGTCAGCGTCTGGTCCTGCGGCACCGCGAACCTGGCCAGATGCGAGTAGACAAGCCCGGTGGGACCGGTCGGAAAGTAGTCCGGGTCGGTCACCGAGGCTCGGTCCTGTCCCGTGTCGAAGAGCACCAGTCCGTCGCGGTGCTCGACGACATAGACGTTGATCGGTCGCGGCGCGGTCCAGCGGCGCGATGTCGCCAGCCAGACGTAGGTGTTCAGCTTGGTTGGACCGACATGTTCCGGCCGGATCGCAACCGAACCCGTGCTCAGCACTGACACGCGGGCGATGGGGTCGCTGTTGGTACTCATCGGATCTCCCTTGCCTACCGTGCCGCTGGTGCGGCACTGGAGGCAACTCTGGATGCCCCAGCGCTCGGCCGCAGTGACATCGGTCCGCGCGGCTGTGACAAAGGTCCGCACGGGCCGGATCAGGTGGTTCGCGCCGGTCCGAGTGAGGTTGTCGTGGCGACGCGGCGTCGCGCGACGGCCAGCAGCGAGGCCAGGAAACCGATGACCAACCAGCCCACCAACACGGCGACCTGGTGCCCGGCTGCGGTGTGGCCGGTGACGATCATCCGTACGCCGTCCAAGGCCGGCGTGATGGGCAGATAGGGCCGGACGCCGGCGAAGAAGCCCGGTACGGCGTTGGTCAGGGATCCCGCTGCAGCCATCACCACCACGGCCAGGGAGACGAATCGTCCGATGCCACCGAGCCAGCCGACCAGCGCCTGGTTGAGGACGGCGAAGGTGACCGCCGCGAACGTCGAGAAGGTCAACAGACCAAGACCACGTCCGACGGAGAGGTCGAGCATCACCGAGAGCATGATCGACAGGAGCACCGCCTGCACGGCACCGATGATCACGCCGGGTGCCACGCCCTCCAGTGCCAGCAGCAGCGACGACTTCTGCGAGCCGAACGCCTCCGAACTGACGGCGCGAACGATCAGATAGGTGGCCAGGCCACCGATCCACAGTGCCAGCGCCAGCAGCAGCGTTGTCGTCGTCGCGTTGGCGAAAAGACCGTCGGGCTGATCGCCGGTGACAGGCGCGCTGGCGACGTCGGACAACTGCTTGCGGTCGGAGCCGGAGTAGGTAGGGATCTGGTCCGCGGCCTTGGTCAACCCGGACGCCAGTTGGTCGGCACCGTCGGCGAGTTGCTCGGCGCCGTCGTGCAGTCGGGACAGCCCGTCGCTCAGTTGGTCGGCGCCGGTGACCGACTGCGTGGTCCCGGCGGCCAACTGCTTACCGGCGTCGTCCAACTGGCCGATACCGACCGCAAGTTGTTGTGCGCCGGTGTCGAGCTGGGCGGCTGCCTTCTGCAGTTTCTGGGTGCCACCGGCCAACTTGCCGGTGGCGTCGTGCAGTCCGGCGAGGCCCTTGTTGATCTTCTTCGCTCCCCCGGACAGGCCGGTTGCACCGGTGGCGAGTTGATCACCGGCGTCGCCGATCGAGCCGGCGGCGGTGGACAGCTGCTCAGAGCCTCTGCTGATCACCTTGCCGCTGCGGGTGAGTCGATCACCGCCGCCGGTGATCCGTCGGGAACTCGACGTGAGTCGATCAGCGGCCGACGCAGCCTGCGTCGTGATTCCACTCGCGGTGGCCGCGGCACCCTGCTGCATGCCGGCGATGAAGTACTGGCACTCGGTGTCGGTCATTTCGGGTCGGCACACGTCCGGCGTCGCACCGTCGCTCACACCCTTGCCCACCGCCTCCGCAATGGAGCCCACACCGGTGACGTACTGGTCGACACCGTCGACATATCGATCGACCCCGGAGGAGTACTGATCAACGCCGTCGACGTAGCTGCCCACGCCGGTGGCGTACGGGGCGAGGCTGTCGGTCAACCGCCCCACGCCGTTGGTGTACTTCTTCACGCCTTCGGCGTAGGTCCGCACGCCGTCGGTGTAGCTGTCCATGCCGTCGGCAAGCTTGCCGACGCCCGCGTCGAGTGCCGCGACGCCGGTATTGGTCCGGGCGATTCCGTCGTGCAATCCGGAGATCCCGTCGGCCAGGCCGGCGGCTCCGGTGTCGGTCTGAGCAATGCCGTCGGACAGTTGGCCGGTGCCGTCACTGAGCTGATCCAAACCGGAGGTCAGCTGCCTGGCGCCCGTCGCCGACCTGCCGATGCCGTCGCTCAGCCGGTCGACGCCGTCCGAGACCGACGAGGCACCGTCGGCCGACTTCCTGACGCCCTGCTGGGTCTGGTTGAAACCCAGATACAGGTTGTCCAGGTACTGCTTGGTCAGCTGGTTGTTCAGCGAACTCACCGCGGCGCTGGAGATGGCCTGGGCGATCGCCGCGTCGGTGACACCGGAGACCTTCGAGGTCTGCACGTCGAGGGTCGCCTGCTCAGCCCGGTCGCCCTTGTTGTGTGAGTACGAGGTCGCTGCCCTGGAGAAGTTCGCCGGGATCGTCACCACGGCGGCATACCGGCCGTCACCCAGCCCGTCGGAAGCATCCCCGGCGTCACTGATCACCCAGTCGAAGTTCTGCCTGCCGTGATCATCCGCCGGGCCGTCGTCGCCGCCTTTGACCAGACCTGAGGCGAGTTGGCGGCCCAGCGGTACGGTCTGCCCGTTGATGGTCACCGGCTTGTCGGTGTTCACGATCGCGGCCTGGACCTTGTCCCAGCGCGAGGACGAGTCCCAGGTCGCGGCGAGGAATCCTCCGGCCAACATGATCGGCACCAGCAGTGCGCCGAGCAGGGAGATCCAGCCGACTCGGCGGCTTCCGGTGGTGCGCTCCAGATTGATCATCGAGTCGGTCTCCGGCCTTGTCCGCTATGTGTGATCATGTGGTGTTTCTTGGTGATCAGGCGCCGACGGTCGCCGGCCGGGCGGCCGGCCTTCCGACGGTGGGCAGAGTGAGATGCAGGTACTGCCCGGGCAGCAGCGCCTCGACCCGGTCCACGGCGTCGGCGCTCAGCACAAGGCCGCGACCGTTGCTGACGGCGTCGTGCACGAGTTCCGCCAGTGCGGCACTCTCCGCGCCCGGTGCGATCCGGTCCAGGTGATCGATCATGATCAGGACGGCGTCGCTGTCCCGGGCCGCGACCAGCGCTCGGACGCGCTCCTGTGACGTCGCCAGTGCCGGTGCGGCCAGGTCGATCAGCCGGGTTCGGCGGCGTACGCTGCCGGCCTGCTCCGGCAGCACCATGCCGACCGTCTTCAACCTGCCGGAGAACGCCCGCATCCGGCCGGACAGCACCCACAGCAGGCTGGTGGCCGCCTCCGGATCACCGTCGACGACCAGGACCTCACCCGGTTGCAGCGAGACCTGGGTACTGCCGACGATCAGCCGTTCACGGGCGCCGTAACCGGCGCGTACGGTGAGTTCCTCGGCGTGCAGCAGGCCGGTGCTGCCCGGTTCGGGCCAGTCCCGCAGGTCCACCATGTGCACCAGTCCCTCGCCCTCGACGTCGAAGCTCGGCAGTCGGCGGTCGATCCATCCAGGCAGCCGCCAGGCGTGCCGTCCGAGCAACGCCAACACCGCAGGCACCAGCGTCATCCGAACGATGAACGCGTCGACGAAGACACCGGTTGCCAGACCGACGGCGATCGACTTGATCGTCGCATCACCCTCCGGGATGAACGCGGCGAAGACCGAGAACATGATCACCGCGGCCGCGGTGACGACCCGGGCGGAGCTGGTGAAACCGGTCCGGATCGCGGACCTCGGGTCGCGACCGTTGTGTACGTAGTCCTCCCGGATCCGGGAGACGAGGAACACCTCGTAGTCCATGGCGAGGCCGAAGAGGATGCCCATCAGGATGATCGGCAGGAAGCTCAGCACGGGACCTTGTTGATCAACGTTGAGCGGGCCGGCCAGGAAGCCATGCTGGAAGACCAGGGCGACCATGCCGAAGGAGGCGCCGACGCTGAGCAGGTAGCCGACGGTGGCCTTGATCGGCACGACGATCGACCGGAAGACCATGGTCAACAGCACCAGGGACAGTCCGACGACCAGGATGCCGAACGGCAGCAGTGCGTGGCCGAGTTGATCACTGACGTCGATCTGGATCGCCGTCGTTCCGGTGACGGCGATCGGCGTACCGTGTTCGCGTTCGAAGGCCGGGCCAAGATCACGGATCCGTTGCACGAGTTCCTTGGTCTGGGCCGAGGTGCCGCTCGAACTCGGCACCACCCTGACGATCCCGGTATCGGCATCGGCGTTCGGTGTGGCCAGCGGCACACTGGCCACCCCGGGCAGGGCTTCGATCTGCTCCTTCAGGTCGTCCATCACGCCGAGCGGATCATCGGAGCCGACGATGTCGGCGGTGACGATCAACGGCGCGTTGTAGCCGGGCCCGTAGTACCTGGCGACCAGGTCGTAGTTGACCCGGGCCGGTGTGCCGGCCGCCGCGGACCCGTTGTCCGGCAGAGCGAGTTCCAGGCCGCGGGCCGGCAGTGCGAGTGCGCCCAGGCCGGCGACGATCACCAGAATGGTGATGACCGGGAACCGGGTGGCGACCTTGACCCACCCGCGAAAGAATCCGCCGGGCCGTCGGTTCCGCTTCGTCGTCGGTTGCTTGGGACGGAGCCGGTCGCCGAAGAATCCGAGCGATGCCGGCAACAGGGTGAGCGCGATACAGACGGCGATCGCGACTCCTACGGCGGCCGCGATTCCCATGGTGGTCAGGAAGGGGATCCCGGCGACGGCAAGTCCGGCCAGGGCGATCATCACGGTCAGCCCGGCGAACACCACGGCCGATCCGGCGGTGGCGACCGAGCGCGCCGCCGATTCCTCCGCCTCCATCCCGTCGCGAAGTTGATCACGATGTCGGGAGACGATGAACAGTGCGTAGTCGATGCCGACCGCGAGGCCGAGCATGAGGGCAAGCATCGGCGTCGAGGAGTTGACCTTGGCCAGGCCGGTGGCGGCGAAGATGCCGGCCATCGTGATCATCACGCCGAGGATGGCGTTCAACAGCGGCATGCCGGCCGCGACGAACGATCCGAGGGTGATCGTCAACACCACCAGTGCGATGACCACGCCGACGACCTCTGTCGGACTGATCGACACACTGTTCATGGCGAAGGCATCCCCGCCGGCGGAGACCTGCGACCCCGGCACCGCACGCCGGAGTTCGCCGGTCACCCGGGTGATGTCGCCAAGGGTTGACTGCTTGACCGCGCCACGGTCGGCCGCCAGTTGCACCGAGATCAGCGCCGCCCGGTTCTGGGGCGCGATGGCGCCGTCGATGTGTTGGTCGAACGGCGAGGCGACGGTGTCGACCTGATCGATCTTCCGGTAGGCCCGCAACGCGTCGTCGATCGCGCGGCGTTCCCGCTGGTCGCGTACCGACTCCCCCGACGGCGCGACGAAGATCACCTGCACGGAGGTGCCGCTGACCTGCGGGAAGGTGCGCTCCAACTGGTCGAGCGCCTGCTGGGACGACGTACCCGGAAGGCTGAACGAGTTGTCGAAGCTCTTGCCGAGGCCGGCCGCGCCGAGGCCGGCCACGACCAGCACGGCCAGCCAGGCCAGCATCACCCGCAGGCGGTGCCGAAAGGCCGCGCGGCCCAGACGGTAGAGGAACGAGGACACTCAGATACAGTACTGTATCCGGATACACATCTGTATCCGCTGTGCTGAGACCTCCGCCACAGTGCCAGGGAGCCTGTCGGCGCGTCGCTGGGTCGGGCAGGAAACAACTAATGTGGCGGCAAGGAGGAGAGCAGATGACCAGTGCTTCCGGCCTGGTGACCGGAAGATCGGCGCGGCGGGCGCAGACCCGGGAACGCCTGATGAACTCCGCCGTCGAGGTCTTCGCCGAGCGCGGCATCTTCGGAGCCAGCGTCGAGGAGATCAGCGAGCACGCCGGGTTCACCCGCGGCGCGTTCTACTCCAACTTCGCCGACAAGGACGACCTGGTGATGGCGCTGCTGCGCTCCTACGCCGAGCGGGACGTACGGACCGTCGAGGAGATCACCGATCTGATCCGGGACAACGCCGGGCTCCGGGGCAACCCGCCCGGCGTGTTGATCAATCGGGCACTGACCCGACTGCTCGGCGACGCCAGCAACGAACGCAGCTCCATCCTGGCCCGGCACGAGATGGACCTGTACGCCGCCCGGCACTCGGCGCTCCGCAGGCCTTACCGTGAATACTCCGAGCAACTCAAACAGCGCATCGTCGCGTTGCTCGACGGCACCATGCAAGCGATCGGTCTGGAGTTCAGTGTCGACGTGCCGACCGCGGTGCACCTGTTGCACGCGGCGACCAACCGGATGCAGATGGAGGCGCTGTTGCGGGACGCAGCCCCCGACACCGGTCCGATCGAGACGCTCCTGACGCAGATCACCAGACCGCGTACCGATACCGAACACACCTAGGATCGCCGGACGGCTCAACGGGGTTCGGCCGTGCCGTCGGGCAAGATGGTGGTCTGCGATCGACGTTTCGAACGGAGTCAGATGTCGGGTTCACAGCCGCAGGGTGCACAGTCACAGACCACACAGGCCGCCGGTTCACAGTCACCGGGGTCCAGGATGCACGTGCTGGTGGTCGACGACGATCACGCCGTCCGGGAATCGCTGCGCCGCTCGCTGGCCTACAACGGCTACCAGGTGACTACCGCGGAGGACGGCCTGGAGGCACTGGCCAGACTCGGCGCCGTCCGGCCGGACGCGGTGATCATGGATGTGATGATGCCCAAGCTGGACGGGCTGGAGGCGACCCGGATGCTGCGGTCGGCCGGCAACGACGTGCCGATCCTGATCCTCACTGCGCGGGATGCCGTCGGTGATCGGGTCGACGGGCTGGACGCCGGGGCGGACGACTACCTGGTCAAGCCGTTCGCACTGGACGAGTTGCTGGCCAGGTTGCGGGCGTTGGTCCGGCGGGCCGGCACGGTGGCCGACTCCTCCGACCCGTCGGCGCACAGCCTGAGCTTCTCCGACCTTGCCTTGAACACCCAGACCCGCGAGGTCGTCCGCGGTGGGCGGGCGATCAGCCTGACCCGTACCGAGTTCGCGCTGTTGCAGGCGTTCATGGAACATCCGCGCCGGGTGCTGGAACGGTCCTGGTTGCTCAACGAGGTCTGGGGATTCGACTTCCCGACAACAGCCAACTCCCTCGAGGTCTACATCGGCTACCTGCGCCGGAAGACAGAGGCCGAGAACGAGCCACGGTTGATCCACACGGTGCGCGGCGTCGGCTACGTGCTGCGTGAAACCCCGCCGTGACCGATCCGGAGCACTGGGGCCCACCCGAGCCGCGGGCGTTGCGGATCCGCGGCACCCGCCTGGTGGTGCCGATCGACGCCGTGCTCAGGTTCCGCGGTTTCCTGCGGACCTTCTCGCTGCAGACGCGGGTGACGGTCCTGACCGCTGTCGCGGTGGCGCTCGCGGTCGCTGTCACCGGTGCTGCGGCGTACCTGACAACCCGGATGGCGCTCTACCAACAGATGGACTCGGAACTCCTCGATCTCGCCGTCACGGTTGCCGCGCCGCTGAGTCCGGATCCGCACAACCCTGACCTGCTGAACCGCAGCGTGCTGCAGGCGAGCAACGCCAGCGCGGTCCTGGTTCAGGCCAGCGGTCAGGGCGTTCCCATCTCGACGCAGCAGGTGCAGCTGACACCCGGTGCCGACGAGGTCGCCGTCGCCAGGCTGGGGACCGGACACTCGGTTCGTACGGTGGTCGCCGCCAACGGGCAGGCGTACCGGGCAGCCACTGTGCCGATCCCCGACACCGACTACGCGCTGATGGTCGGGCGTCCGCTCCGGCAGACGAATCTGATCTTGAGTTCGCTGTGGTTGGTGTTGGTGATCTTCGGTGCCGCCGGCGTGCTCTGGGCGACGATCGCCGGATCGGCGGTGGCGCGGAACGGGGTCCGGCCGGTCCGGCGGCTGACCCTTGCCGCGGAGCATGTTGCCGACACCGATGATCTTGCTCCGATCCCGGTGTCGGGCAACGACGAGCTGTCCCGGCTGGCCGACTCCTTCAACCAGATGCTCCGTGCCTTGAGCCAGTCCCGGGAACGGCAGCGCCAGCTCATCGCCGATGCCGGACACGAATTGCGGACCCCGCTGACCAGCCTGCGGACCAACATCGAACTGCTCGTCGCTGATCAAGACCGCGGCACGCTGCCATCGGAGGCACGGCAGGAGATCCTGGCCGACGTGTCCGCCCAGCTCGCCGAGTTCACCACGTTGATCGGTGATCTTGTGCAGCTTGCGCGCGAGGATCAGGTGATGCCCGCACCCGAGCCGATCGACTTCCGGGACGTGGTCAACTCCGCGCTGGAGCGGGTCCGCCGGCGCGGACCCGGCCTGCGCTTCGACGTCGAGCTGAATCCCTTCTATGTGGTCGGCGAGGCAGAAACCCTGGAACGCGCGGTCACCAATCTGCTCGACAATGCCGTGAAATGGAGTCCACCCGGCGGAACGATCCGGGTCCAGCTGGAGGGTGATCGACTTCGGGTCGCCGACGAGGGGCCGGGCATCGCCGAGAAGGACCTGCCGCACATCTTCGACCGCTTCTATCGCGCCGACACCTCGCGCAACACCCCCGGCACGGGGCTCGGGCTGTCCATCGTCGCGCAGACCGTCGCGCGGCACGGCGGCACGGTGCGGGCCGGTCGATCAGCCCAGGGCGGGGCCGAGTTCACCGTACGACTTCCGGGCTCGACCACGTTGGAGGGCCTCCGACGCTGACCGCGACCCGATCTGTGTCGGGTCGTCACGGTCCGTGGGTCGTCAGAGCTGGACCGGTCCGGAGAGCGGGCTCTCGTTCCAGAGCCGGTCCAGCGCGCTGATGAAGTAGGTGTAGCGCTGCCCGTCGGCGGCATCATGATCAACGAACTGCTGCCGGTCGTCGTCGGTCCGACGGAGCGTGGCCAGCAGATTGGTGGCATCGCTGAACGCCCGGGCACCCGGCCGGACGTGACCGTCGAACCGCCATACCGCGTACGAGGTCGTCCGGTCCTGCGTACGGCCGTGGTCACCGGGTGAGGCCCAACTCAACACCACCGAGCCGTCCTGGCGTCGGCCGTCGACCTGCCCCGGGTGCTGTGGCGCCCTGCCGCCGAGGTGACCGATCACCGGGATGATCGCCGGCCGGCTGTAGTGGGTCTGCACCAGTTGGCTCGTCGAGCCGTTGGCATCGGTCCGGACATCCTTGGCACTGAAGTAGACGTCGCCGTCGACCCGCGGATAGTCCTGGTTGAAGGTCAGGTGGTTGCTCAGTTCGGCCGGATCGGTGAAGACGCCGCTGGTTTCCTTGTAGGTGGCCTGGCCGATGTACAGGGCGACGTCGGTGCCGTCCGCGACGTCGGCCCACCAGGGCGTCAGCTTGGCGTAGTCGGCGACCGCCAGCCCGATCTGCCAGTAGATCTGCGGGTTGATGTAGTCGAGCCACTCCTCCTTGACCCATCGCCGGGTGTCGGCGTAGTTGGCGTTGTAGGACTCGGTGCCCCCGGTGTCGGAGCCGAGTGGATCGGAGCTCACATTGCGCCAGATGCCGAACGGGCTGACCCCGAACTTGACCCACGGCTTGTGCTGGTGGATGCGCTGCTGCATCTCGCGGACCAACAGGTTGATGTTGTCCCGCCGCCAGTCGCCGATGTCGCTGAAACCGCGGCCGTAGGTGGCGAAGGTGTCGGCATCCGGCAACTCCTGGCCGGCCACCGGGTAGGGATAGAAGTAGTCGTCGAAGTGGGCGCCGTCGATGTCGTAGCGCAGCACGGCGTCCAGCATCGCGTCCTCGACGAACCTGCGGACCGCGGGGATGCCGGGGTTGTAGTAGAGCTTGGGACCGTAGCTGAACACCCAGTCCGGATGCTGCCGGGCCGGATGGGTCGGCACCAGCTTGTTCGGGTCGGTCTGCATCGACACCCGGTACGGGTTGAACCAGGCGTGGTACTCGAGGTTGCGCCGATGGGCTTCGGCGATCTGGAAGGCGAGCGGGTCGTAGCCGGGGTCCTGGCCCTGGGTTCCCGTCAGGTATTGCGACCATGGCTCGTATGGAGACGGCCAGAAGGCGTCGGCGGTCGGGCGTACCTGGGAGATGACCGCGTTCAGGTTGAGCTGTTTGGCCAGGTCGAGCCAGGCGATGAACTCCGACTTCTGCTGCTCGATGCTCAATCCGGTGGCGCTCGGCCAGTCGATGTTGGTCACGCTGGCGATCCACATCGCCCGGAACTGGCGCTTCGGCCGGAACGGGTCGGCGCCCGGCCGGCCCTGAGCGACCGCGGGCAGGGTGCCGATGCTGACCACATACGCCCCGGCGCCGGCGGCTGCCGACAGTTGCAGAAAACGGCGACGATCGACCACAGCCATTGACCCGCTCCCAACGCTCGACGATATCCAGCGTCAGCATGCCAGCCGGATCCCCGGATGTCACTGCCTTGTGCCCAGTTTCTTCTGAACGTCAATTTCCAACATCGTCTGACGGGCGTTACAAGGCAACGAGTCAATGCCCACCGGCGCCGCGGGCCGGGCGGGACTCCGGTCCCTGAAGCACGACACGCCGCGGAAATGAGGGATTTAGTGACCCCTCGCCGAAACGGGGGTGTGGGTGGGGAGAGTCATCCGGGGGCCGCGGCGGGGCCGGTGGAGGCCCAGCAGGCCGAGCAGGGCCTGGGCGCGGAAGCGGTGTCCGCGGTACGGCTCGAGGAGTTCCTCACAGGCGTCGTCGTCGAGGACCTCTCCGGTCAGTGCCCAGGTGATGTCCTTGCCGATGTGGTAGTCACCGATGCTCCAGGCATCGGCATCGCCGTGGGTCCGCTGCCGTACCTCGGCCGAGGTCCAGGCACCGACCCCGGGCAGGCTGCGCAGCGCCCGATCGACGTCCGCGGGCTGCCGGCCGAGGGTGCGCTCGAGGGCGGCGGCCCGACCGGCCGCGCCGACCAGGGTCCGGCTGCGATTGCTCTCGACGCCGAGCCGCAGGTAGGTCCAGCTGGGGATCGTCCGCCAGGTGCGCGGGTCCGGCGGCACACGCATCCCGTACGCCGGTGAGCCCTGGTCCCGGGCAGGTCCCGGCGCCGGTTCGCCGTAGCGCTGGACGATCCGGCGGAAGGCGCTGTAGGCCTCGAGACCGGTGACCTTCTGCTCGATGATCGAGGCGGACAGCGCCTCGAACACCGCGTCGGTGCGGGTGATCCGGTAGTACGGGAACCGTCGGTACGCCTCCGCGAGCGGGCGATGCCGGGCCAGCGGACGGAATCCGGAGGGGTCGTCCTCGGCGCCGACCAGGGCGGGCAGCCGGGCCAGCGCCCAGTCGGCACCGCTGCCCCAGGCGGTACCGATCACTCCTTCGGAGCAGCCGGTGATCCTGAGCAGGGCCGGGCCTTGAGGAGTCCGGGTGGCGCGCAGCCAGCCTCCCGGGATGCGCCGATGGGTCGGGTCGTGCGCGCCCCGGTGCAACTGACCGAGGATGGCATCCAGCGGAACGGGCCGGCCGAGCCGGACGGTTCGGGACGCGCCGGCCACCCCGACCGGGCCGACGATGATCGTCACGACTTCCTCACCCGCCCATTGTCACTGATCCGCCGCCATTCGCAGCCGACCGGCGGCGTCGGTGATCACCGACAACTGCCAGCCGGTACGCATCCGGTCCAGCTCACAGTGTCCGTGCCGGGCGATGATGTCACGGACCTGCTGTGGCGTGCGGGGCGTTCGTTCCGCCTCCAGCAGCAATCGGGCGACGACGCCTCTGGTGTGCTTGGCGAAATGCGACACCACCGACCGCACACCGTCCTTCTCGGTCAACGCGGTGACCTTGATCAACTTGTCGGACCGCGGTTGCCAGGCGGTGGCGTATCCGGTCGACCGGCAGTCGATGATCAACTCGCCGGGCGCGTCCAGATCGGCGGTCTCGCTCCGCCAGAATCCTGCCAGTGGGCCGATTCCCGGCAACGAGGTCCCGATCGACAGCCGGTAGGGCGGGATCCGGTCGGTGATCTTGATCGGTCCCCAGAGCGCGCTCTGCACCCGGATCGCGGCATTGGCTCTCCGCTTCGCCCGGCTGGACAGCTCGGTCAGCCGCAGGGCGTCGTAGAGGACCCCGGTGTAGACCTCGCCGGCCGGCCTGGCGGGCAGGTCGGGCAATCGCAGATTGAGATCCAGTTCCGACCGCCGACCGTCGGTGAGGCCGAGCACCGCAGCGCCGTCCGGACCGGCCGAGGCCTCCCGCAACGCGTCGACGATCTTGCGTCGGGCACCGGCGAGTCCCGGCGTCCACAGCGCGTCGATGTCGACCGGACGACCGCGCCCGGCCGGCGCCGCCTTGCCTTCCGACGGTGGTAACAAGATCAACAAAACAGTGCTCCTCAGCGCCGTGGGTCGGGCCAGGGGTTCGCCCGGCAGCCGTGCAGGCCCTTGGTCTGCTGCATCATGATCGGCGCCCGCTTGCCGTTGCCCGGGCAGGCGACGTGGCCGAAGCCCAGCGCGTGCCCGAATTCGTGGTTGACGACATTGCGCCGGTAATCGGTCAGCTGATTCCGGTAGGACCTCGCGCCGAAGGCCCAGCGGTCGGCGTTCAGCACGACCCGGTGACGGTTGAAGCACGACACCCTGCCCTCGGTCTTCAGCGGTTTGCAGAGCGCGTCGGTGGTCCTCGGAGTGGCGAGGTAGACGCCGATGTCGGCCTTCCCGGAGCCGACGAGTTTCAGCCGCCACTGCCCGGAACGACCCCAGCTGCGTCGATCGTTGAGTACGGCATGGACGAATCGCGCGGTCGCCGCGGGATCGTACGGCAGACCCTTCTCGATCCGGACGGAGTAGGTGATCAGCGCACCACGCTTGCCCAGCGGACGGGCAGAGGTGTGCGCCAGCCGATAGGTCCGCGGCCCGCGCTCGGGGATGCGCACCTTGGGGTCGGCGCTCTTCTGACCCGCCTTCGTGCCGGTCGTGTCGTCGGGCGTCTTGTCGGACCTCGTGTCGGACTTCTTGTCGGGCAACGCGTCGCCGGAGTCGGCCTGTCCGGCGGATCGGCCGGCGTTCGGGTCGGCTCGGGCTGTCGTGTCGGCGGCACCGACCGCGGGGTGCCCGTCCGCGCGCTGGTCGGCCCGACCGACGGCCAGACCGACGGCAACCAGCGCCAGCATCCCGCAGAGCACCGCCGTACCGATCCAGCAGAGTGCCGACCGCGAATGGGGTCGCCGCTGCGTGGAGTCGGTACGGTTCGGTTGTCTGCGAGGCCCCACATCAGGAAAGACTAGAAGCTGTGACCCACCTGCACGTCGAAGACCACCCCCGGACGGTCGGAAGTGAGCTCCGTCGGGTCAGGGCGCTGCGCCTGATGATCGTCGTGCTGATCCCGATCGCGATCTGGACCGTGGTCGGGCTGATCTGGCTGTGGCCGGGCAACGTCGACGACCACATCCGGGAGGACGTGTCGCAGTACTCGGTCAAGGGGCTGACCATTCCGCGCGGCGAGATCACCCGGGTCGAGCCGGTCTCCTGCCAGGGCCAGGCGGGCTCCGGTTCCGACCAACCGGGTCAGAGTCGGTGTGCGATGTTGACCGTACGCGTCCTGGACGGTCCGGACAGCGGCAAGCAGGTGCAGGTCACACTGACCGAGGCGCAGTTCGGATCGGGCGCCCACGTCGGGCAGAAGGTCAAGCTGTTCCGGATCCCGGCCGGGCAGGGCCAGCCGCCGACCTTCCAGTTCTCCGATTTCGAGCGCACCGTTCCGCTGATCACGCTGGCGATCGCGTTTGCCGTCGTGGTCGTCGCCGTGGCCCGCTGGCGTGGTTTCCGGGCACTGGTGGGTCTGGCGTTCGCCGGGTTCATCCTGGTCGAATTCCTGTTTCCCGCGTTGGTCAGCGGGACCAACCCGTTGTTGGCCGGGCTGATCGGCTCATCGGCGATCATGTTCGTCGTGCTGTATGCCGCGCACGGCTTCAGCACGCGGACGACGACGGCGCTGATCGGCACCCTGTTCGGCATGGTGCTGACCGCCGGCCTCGGCTGGGGCGTCACCCGGTGGGCACATCTGACCGGAGTGGCCAGCGAGGACGACTACCTGCTGGCCGCATCCGCGCCGGACATGACGCTGAGTTCGGTGGTGCTCTGCGGCATCATCGTCGCCGGTCTCGGCGTACTCAACGATGTCACCATCACCCAGGCCTCGGCCGTCTGGGAACTGGCCGAATCCGACCCCGACCAGACCAAGCTCTTCTCCCGGGCGATGCGGATCGGCCGGGACCACGTCGCCTCCAGCGTCTACACCATCGCCTTCGCTACCGCCGGCGCCGGTCTCTCGGCACTGCTGTTGATCACCGTGTACGGACTTCCGCTCGGGCAGGTGGCCCAGACCGAGGCCCTCAGCGAGGAGATCATCCGGACCCTCGTCGGTGCGATCGGTCTGGTTCTGGCGATGCCGCTGACCACGTTGATCGGGGTCGCTGTGGTCCGTGCGGGCGGGGTCGGACGGGCCGCGACCGATCACCCGGCGAAGGCCGAGTCCGGACCGGCAGCCGAGCAGCAGCAGGTATCGGCCCGGCCAAGGGCTGCGACCACCGCTGCGATGGACGAGAAGGAGACCACCATGCTGCCCAAGGTCCGCCGCGCGGCGGGTGGGACTGCGGGCACCGAATCCGGCGGCGCCACACCGGCCGAGGCTGATCAGGGTCAGGCCGCGACTCCACCGGTCGACGACCATTCGCGTCGGTCCCGGCGTGGCCGCCAGGACGACGAGTCCTTCAACTTCGCCGATCTGCACGGCGACGACGACGAGAAGGATCAGCCGCCGGGACGCCGCTGGCGCTGACGTCAGTCCATCGACTTGCCACGGTCGTACATCCGCGGCGGGTTCTGCCCGGCGGTCTGACCGCCGTCGATCGGGACCACAACACCGGTGACGAATGACGAGGCCGGCGAACACAGCCACATCAGCACGTCGCTGACATCCGACGGCTCGCCGATCCGGCGCATCGGAACCGATGCTGCGGCGTACTGCTGGGCCTCGTCCCCGGCGGCGATGATGTGCTCGGTGCGGATCGGCCCGGGGGCGACGACGTTGACCCGGACGCCGTGGTCGGCGTACTCCAGAGCCGCGACCTTGGTCAGGGCGACGATGCCGGCCTTGGCGGTGACATAGGAGCCGAGGTTGGTGATCGCTCCGAGACCGGCGCCCGATGACATGTTGATCACCGCGCCGCCGCCGGATTCGATGATCGCCGGAATCTGGTACTTCAGGCCCAGGAACGTGCCACGCAGATCGACTCGCAGGCTGTCCTCGAACTCCTCGAGGGAGAGATCGGCGACCGGCACCAGCCGGTGTTCGACGCCGGTGGCGTTGTTGAAGGCGAAGTCGAGCCGGCCGAATTCCTTCATCGCGGTTTCGACCAGGGCCTTGGAATCCTCGGGCGAGGTCACGTCGGTGCGCACGGCGACGGCCCGACCTCCGGCGGCAGTGATCTCGTCGACGAGCTGTTCCAGGCGTACGACGTCGCGAGCGCCGATCACCACCGATGCCCCGGCGCGGGCGAAGGCCCGGGCGGCGTCGGCGCCGATCCCCGGCTGCCGCCGGCGACCAGGAAGACCTGCCGGCTGAAGTCGAAGGTGACGGTCACGGCCGCGGACCCCCGGGGGCACCGGGTTGCATGATCGTGCTCAGTTGGATTCCGGCGATCAGCCAGCCGTGTGTCGCCGATCGATCCCGGACGAAGACGTGGGTGATGCGGAAGTCGCCGTTACTCGGGCGCCCCTGGAAGGTGGCCTGCTGGCTCTGTCGACCGATGCTGATGGCGCTGTCGCCCAGCACACGGATCTCGACGTCGTCCCAGTTCAGCGAGGTGGTGTCGAGTTGTCCGGGCTGGTAACGGTCCAGCCACTGCTTGCGGTCCAGGACGAAGCCGAAGGGCCCGACCAGGCGCAACTCGGGGTGGGCCAGCGCGGCCAGGGTGACGGTGTCCTTGGCCAGTTCGGCAGCCACCCAGGCTTTGCCCAGCTCCTGCAGGGCGGACCGGTCGGCGGTGTCGTCGGTACTCATCATCAACTCCTTGGTGTGGGATGCGGCTGCGATCCTCCCAGCACCGTACGGGCTCTAATCGTTAGATATCAAACGGTGCGTCCCTGATTGATCCCTGATCGGGTCACCCCGCACCAGTACCTCGGCCCCGCACCAGTACCTCGGCCCCGCACCAGTACCTCGGCCCCGCACCAGTACCTCGCCCCCGCACCAGTACCTCGCCCCCGCACCCGCTGCAGCCGGTGCGCCGCTGAGTAAAGGTCGCGCCGCCGACCAAGTGGTGCGGGATCGAGCAACGAGGTATTGCCGATCGGCCGGGTCGGGTCAGTCGGCGCGGGTTGTCGGTCGGCCGCCGGCCCGGCGCAGCCCGAGCACCAACAGCACGATTCCGAGGATCGCCACGACGATGCCGATGTAGAACCAGGTTCGGTCACCGGTCATCGTGCTGCCGCGGATCAGATTCAGCCCTTGGCCGATCCACAGCCCGCCGATCAACAGGGCGATCACGCCGACGACGATCGCAGCGATCCGACCCGGACGAGAACGCATGATCCAGCCTCCTCCGCCCGGGCTGCAGCGAGGCCCTGCGGCCGGCCGGTGCTGCCCGGGGCTGTCCCCATCCTCGCACCGTCGGCGCCGGCGTCAGGGTGCGGCACGACTGACCCAGCGGGCGGGATCGGCGCGCCGGTCTCGTGGGCCGGGCACCACGTCCGTAATGTGGCGATCATGCCGGCCGGGCACGCCGAACCGCGACGCCGCTGGTTGCGACGACTCATCGCGGTCGCCGTGGCCGTGGTGATCGCCGTCGTGATCATGAACCGGGTGGGCCAGGTCGACTGGTCCGCGGTCGCCGACGCGCTGGGACGGCTCAGCTGGTGGCAGCCGCTGATCCTGCTGGCCGTGGTCGCACTTCGGCAGGTGCTCAACGCGAGCCCGCTGCACTTCTACATCGAGGGTGTCTCGCTGCGCCGGGCGACGCAGAACGACCTCGGCGCGATCCTGATGTCGATGGTCGCCCCGGCACCCGCGAACTACGCCCTACGGGTGGCGATGTTCTCCTCCTGGGGCGTTTCGGCGGCCCGCGGCATCGCAGGGTCGACGATGAACACGCTGACCCTGATGATCGCGCGTTTCGCGGTGCCGCTGATCGGCTTCGCGCTGCTGGTGGTTGTCGGTGGCGAGATCTCCTACCGGTGGGCCGACCTGTTCAGCCTGCTCATCGCCGCGGCGCTGGTGGCTGCAGTGGTCCTGATCCTGCGTAGCAACGGGCTGGCCCGCACTCTGGGAACCCGGGCAGGTCAGTTCGCCGGCAGGTTCCGGCGTGGTGTCGATCCCGAACGCTGGGCACAGAGCTGCGTCGACTTCCGTGCCCACATCTCGACTCGCTTCCGCTACGGCTTCCCCCGGTCGCTGGCCGGGATCTGTGCCATGCTCGCCGACGACCTGGTGCTCCTCGTCCTCTGTCTTCGGTTCGTCGGCGTTCCGGCCTCCCAGGCCGGCCTGGCCGATGTCGCCGTCGCCTACCTGTTCGCCTTCCCGCTGACCATCCTGCCGTTCAGCGGCATCGGGATCGTCGACTCAATCATCATCGCGGCGCTGGTGCAGTCCGGCGGCCACGCCGTCGAGGCGCCGGCGCTTGCCGCCCTGGTGCTCTGGCGGATCTTCACCCTCGGTGTTCCGCCGCTGGCCGGGCTCGGTGCGATCGGGCTCTGGCGGCGCACCTCCGGCAAACAGGCCCAGCCCACCTGACCCGGGTCAACCGGGTGCGGCCCCGACGTGATCAACCGCGGCTAGTCTTTGGACGTGCCAGGCCATGGATATCCGATGCCGCTCGGCCTTCGCGTGACCCGTTCGGCGAAGGTGTTGGAGCGTGCGTTCAACCAGGCCATGATCAGTGCCGGTGGTTCGGCGCCGGTGTGGCAGATCCTGATCGCCTGCAAACAGCGTGGCGGTTGGAACCAGAACGAGCTCGCCGGTTCGATCGGCATCCGTGGCGCGACCCTGACCCATCATCTGAACGCGATGGAGGGCCAGGGGCTGATCACCAGGCGGCGGGACCCGGAGAACCGTCGGGTGCACATCGTCGAATTGACCACGGCCGGCGAACAACTGTTCGGTCGGCTCCGGCAGGCCGCGACATCCTTCGACCGGTCGTTGCGGGCCGGGCTGTCCGGCGACGATCAGGCAATGTTCGAGCGGGTGCTCGACGTCCTGGTGGACAACGTCCGGGTGCCGGTCACCAGCCGTGGGTCATGATCGCCGGCACGTCACCGTTGCCGTGCAGATGAGCCCGGAGCGCCATCAGCACCTGCAACTCGTGCGGCACCACCGGATCGGGTAGCTCGTCGAGGCCGAACCAGTTCAGCTTCGCCGCCTTCTCCGGTTCCATGATCCGCGGTTTGCCCTTCCAGTGGCTGGTGGTGAAGAAGAAGTCCACCCGCTCGTCCAGGCCGTTCTCCGCACGGTCGGCGCCATGGTTGGTGCGGTGCAGTGTGGTCAGCGGCGTCAGATTGGACTCCTCGACCTCGATGCCGAGCTCCTCGAACGCCTCCCGGCAGGCCGCCCGGTGGACCGGCTCCCCCTCCTCGACGTGACCGGCGGCGCCGGTGGCCCAGTGACCGTCCCGATAGCCGGTGTTGCTGCGCAGTTGCAGCAGTACGTGGTCCTCTTTGCGAAGGATCAGATAGGCGGCTGGTACCACCCGGAAACGATCCTTGTTGATCTCGTCCTGATGGACGGAGCTGAGTTGACCCTTGCGCACCGTTGCGGTCACTTCCCTACCTCTTGATCGTTGTGATCTTCGTTGATCTTGTACGTTCCGAGTCGGATCGGTAATCAGTCACTCCCTGTCGGCTGCTGAGCCTGCCGATCGCAGGATCTCCAGCAGTTCTGCACGGTCGAAGAAGGTTGCGGTGTCCCACGCCGAGGGCGTCCCGGCCCGCGGATCGGCACCGTTGTGGATCAGTACGCGGACGACATCCTCATATCCCTTGAAGACCGCACCGGCCAACGGGGTCTGGCCGCGATCGTTCAGCGCGTCCACGGTAGCGCCGTGGTCGACCAACATCTGTACGGCGCGGGCGTGGCCGTGATAGGCGGCCAGCATCAGCAGGGTGTTGCCGCTGGCGTCGGTCAGGTTCACCGGCATGCCGTTCTCGATGTAGCCGGCCAGCCGTTCGGCCTCGCCGGCCCTGGCCCGGTCGAAGAGCCAGTGCGCGAGTTCGGTCGGATCCGATCCATCCGGTGCCGGACCGTCGTACTTCCGTCCCGACTTCTCAGCCACGGTGATCATCCACCAAGATCATCCACCAAGATCATCCACCAGCCGGTTCACCAAGATCAACTCCCCGGCTTGACCAGCGGGAACAAGGTCGTCTCACGTAGCCCGACGTCGAAGAAGAGCGCCAGCAGGCGATCGATACCGAGCCCGACCCCGCCCATCGGCGGCGCCCCGAATTCCAAGGCGTACAGGAAATCCTCGTCCAGCTGCATGGCATCAAGATCCCCCTTGGCCGCCTCGAGCGATTGGGCCACCAGCCGATCCCGCTGGATCACCGGGTCGATCAGTTCCGAGAACCCGGTGCCGCGTTCCACGCCGGCGATGATCAGATCCCAGGCCTCGATCAGGTTCGGGTCACTGCGGTGCGGTCGGGCCAACGGCTGGGCGATCGGCGGATAGTCGCAGACGAACGTCGGCTGCAGCAGGTTCGGCTCCACAAGCTCACCGAACAGCTCCATGATCACCTTCTGCGCGTCCCACGACGGGTCGATCTCGACGTCGTTGGCATCCGCGTACTTGATCAACGTGTCGCGGTCGGTCTGTGGTGTGACCTCCTCGCCGAGTGCGGCGGACAGTCCCGGATAGACGCCGAGCCAGCTCCACTCGCCGTCCAGGTCGACGGTGCCGTCGGGCGTCTCGATCTGGTGCAGGTCGAGGGCGTCGGCACAGTCCAGGATGATCTTCCTGGTCAGCTCGGCCACCGTTGTCTGATCACCCCAGGCCTCGTAGAACTCCAGCATGGTGAACTCGGCGTTGTGGGTGTGGTCGATGCCCTCGTTGCGGAAGATCCGGCCGATCTCGTACACCTTCTCCACGCCGCCGACGACGGCCCGCTTGAGAAACAGCTCGAGTGCGATCCGCAGTGTCATGTCGATGTCGAAGGCGTTCAAATGGGTGTTGAACGGGCGGGCGTTCGCACCGCCGTGCACCAGTTGCAGGACCGGTGTCTCGATCTCGATGAAACCCGTCCGGTGCAACGTCTCCCGCACGCTCCGGGTCAGCGTTGCGCGGTTGCGGACCATGTCCCGGGCGGCCTCCCGGACGGTCAGATCGGCGTACCGCTGCCGAACCCTGGTCTCGTCGGACAGTTCCGAGTGCAGATTCGGCATCGGCCGCAGCGCCTTGGATGCCAGCTGCCAGTCCGACGCCATCACCGACAACTCACCCCGCTTGGAGGAGATCACCCGGCCCTCGACGAAGACGTAGTCGCCGAGATCGACGTCGGTCTTCCAGCGCGCCAGCTTCTCTTCACCGACCTCGGCCAGGGACAGCATGACCTGCAGCCGGGCAACCGACGTCTCCTGGTCCGGCCCCTCCTGCAGTGTGGCGAAGCACAGCTTGCCGGTGTTGCGGATGAAGACCACCCGGCCGGTGACGCCGACCCGGTCCTGGGTCTCCTCGCCCGACTGCAGATGCCCCCAGGTCCGGCGCACCTCCCGGAGCGTGTGCGTCCTGGGCACCGACACCGGATAGGGCTGGCGACCTTCGGCGAGCAGCCGGTCACGCTTCTCCCGGCGGACCCGGCTCTGTTCGGGTACGTCGGTGCCGAAGTCGTCCTGCTGCTCGCTCACGGTGGGTTACTCTATGCGACCCGTATCGGGGCGCCGGTCGGCGGACCGGCCGGGTCAGTTCGGCTGGACCCGGATCCGACCGGTCGCAGGATCAGTCACCCAGAGCACCCGGGAGAGGTTGTCGACGACCAGGTCGGCGGTCAGCGCATCGCGCGGCGAGGTGGTCACCACGGCGAGCGTGGCACAGCCTGCGTCGCGGGCGGAGCGCAGACCCTTGACCGCGTCCTCGACGACTAGGCAGTCCGTCGCCGGTTGGCCGAGCAGTGCGGCGGCCTTCAAGTACGGGTCGGGAGCGGGCTTCCCGCGGGCGACGTCGTCGACGGTGACCAGCACCGCGGGCGGTTCCAGCCCGGACACCTTCAGCCGGGCCGCAGCCAGCGGCGCAGTACAGGAGGTGGCGATGGCGATCCGGTCAGCCGGCAGCATCCGGAAGGATTCCGTTGCGCCGGGCAGCGGTCGGACACCGTCCAGGTCGGTGAGTTCGAGTTCGTTGATCCGGTCCAGTGCCGCCTTCCGCAACTGCGGAGGCAGCAGTTCGGCGACTGTTGACTCGGCCGGAACACCGTGGAACTCCTCGAGCCGCTCCAGCGGGATGCCCAGCTCACCGGCCCAGATCGTCCAGGACCTGACCACCGCCGGCGTCGAGTCGATGAGCGTGCCGTCCATGTCGAAGATGACGGCCGCGAAATCGCGCTCGGTCAGCTCCCCGCCTTGGGTCTTCTCGGTTCCGGTCATGTCGTGGCTCATGTCGCCTACGAACCCGCCTCACTGTGTCGTTGTTCCCTGGTCAATGTTCGGCGTATCCGGGCGGGCCGCCGCCAACGGACGGCGGTGCCCAGGACCGCCTCGCCCAAGGTCTCGATCGCCACCGCAGCCAGCCCCCAGGTGATGAATCCGGGGTTGTCGGTCAGCGCCCGGACCGTGAACAACACGCCGATCGCCAAAATCCGGCCGTCGGCGCCGAGCAGCGACCGCGGACCGGTCGTGCCCCGCAACCGGATGGAGTAGATCAACTCGTAACGCCGGTAGGCGATCGCGGCGACGGCCACGAAGACCAGCGCCCCGTCGATGCGGGCGGCGAGCAGACTGCTGATCACCGCACTCTCAGCGATCCAGACCAGCGGCAACGCCAGCCAACCGAACCGGTCGGTCACCGGAGGGCCCAAGGTGCACCCGGCGACGATGACCGATGCGGCGGCCCAGGCCCAGGCGATCGTCGGCGCGTCGTAACAGATGCTGGCGATCAACCCCAGCCAGAGAATGATCAGGATCACCGTCCCCGGCAGGAACGGGAAGCGGACCCGGCCGGCCAGCATGGACAGCAGCCCGAGGTCGAGTTGATGATCAAGGCTCGGCGTCCGGTACGCCCGATGCTGCCTGAGTGCCCGCAGCAGCCGGCCCCCGACGACCCAGACCAGAGCGAACCCGGACACTGCGACAGCCGCGGCCAAAACCCAGACCGGTTGCAGGGTGAGGAGCGTCACCGAAAGCACCAGATAGCGTTCGGCGATCGGAACATGGGCGATCTTCTTGGCCCAGAAGGTGATCCGGGCGGATCGGGTCGGCGGGGCAGGCAGTGCCGTCCGGGTGCCGTCGGGTGATCCGTCGTCGGGTCGGGTGACCGACACCGGCGCCGGTCCTGCGACCCGGCCGGCTGCCTGCCGGTCGGTGTAGGCGTAGTCCTCGAGATGTCTTGCGGTGACCACCACCAGCGCGATGATCGCCAGCAGCCAGCCGTACGGATGATGATCACGGACGGCCACCGCCCCGACGGCGGCGAAGACCAGGTACTCCTTGATCCGATCGCCGATGCCGTCCAGCCAGCCACCGAACGCCGAATAGCGGCGGGTGAATCGCGCCACCTCACCGTCCACGCAGTCGATGATCAACGCCACCTGAAGCAGGACCGCGGCAACCACCCAGGCGATCGGGTGGCCGGTGAAGATCAACAACCCGGCGGCCACGCCGACACCGAGACTGATCGCGGTGATCAGGTTCGGCGTCAACGGGGTGCGCAGTGCGCGGCGCGTGCCGATCCGGGAGAGCCGGCGCACGACGGCCGCCGAGTAGGCCCCGTCGCCCAGCCGGGACGCCGATCGCAGCCGCTGGTCCCACGCGGTGGCGCCGAGTCCGGCCAACGCGGCACCGTTGCGCGACCACCGGTAGTAGCCCAGCGGCTGCTCACCGACACCCAGCCCGCCTCGCACCAGTGCCATCAGGGCCAGATCGAACAGATCGAGGGTGGCGTCCGCGGAGTCGAGCTGGTCTGCGGCGGCCGCCCAGATCTCGGCCGCGCGGCGACGGTCGACGGACCGGATCCGCAGCAGGCCGATCACCACCCGGTTCGGGTTGCCGACCGAGTGCCCGGTCGCTCCGGTGGATTCGATGATGCCGGCGGTCCCGACCCTGGCCAGTGTCGCCCGGTCCAAACCGTAGGACTGGCGGTGCGGCGCCTCGATGTTGCGCGGGTCGGCGAGCAGCGCGGCAGTCCGGTCGCCCGGGGAATCCAGCAGATCCAAGGTCGCCGGCAGGTCGAGGTCCAGCCCCGCCGCGGCCAGGACGAACGGACCGGTGCCGCCGGCTGCGCGGACGGCGAGGTCGGCGAGGGTGAGCACCCGACCGATTTCGGCGCCGCCGCAGACCTCGCGGAGGGTTGCACGCAGCTCCGGATCCGCGTCACCGAGGACGACCGCCTCCGCGGACGCGCTGAAGCCGCGGATCGCCCGCGCGGCGTCGACGGGCGACGACGATCGGGCTGACGACTCGGACACCGGCGCATGGTATCCGGTGGCGTACGGCTGCGCAGGAAACGCGGCTGACCCTTCGCCGGATCAGCGGCCCAGGTCCGCTCGGACCGCGGCGGCCAGTCGGCGGATCGCCTGCCGGGTCTGCCGGGCCAGCCGGTTGTAGGGGATTCTGCCGCCGGCAGCCAGGACGTCGTCCACCGGCAGCAGCAGTTGATCGCGGACCCGCGCCCCGGCGTCGGGCACCGGACGGCGTTGGCGCCGGCCGAAACATTCGACCTGGACGACGACGACCTGCGCCGCCCGGTTCTGATCACCACCCTGATCGGGGCGCTGGTCCCCATGATCATTTCCACGGTGATCAAGCAGGCGCAGCTGCTCCGCGGCGAGGGTCCGGCCGAGCGGTGTTGCCGCGGTGACCATGATCAGCGAGGTCCCCGGATCGGCCAGCTCAGCTGCTGCGACGCCGACGTTGCGGCCGAGATCGTGCAGCCGGAACCGGTGGTCGACCGCTGTCACCTCGTCACCTCCGGGAAGCCGGGGACCAAGATCACCACCGGTGTGGTCGATCAGGAACGGGGCATCACCGGTGTCGCGGAGTTCGGCGAAGAGCAGCGCAGCCACGGTGGTCGTACCGACTCCTCCGGCGGTTCCGGCGACCAGCAGTCGGCGCAGACCGGGGATCGGATCGGACGGGTGTGGATTGACGGGTGTCGGGATCGAAGCAGGCGTCGCGCCCGGGAAGGACGACCGTGCCGGTCCGGCGGCAGTCACTGACCCTCCTCCGCGACCAGCCGGGCGCCGACCGCTTCGGCGATGATCCGGGCCAGCCGGGAACCGGGCTCGCCGGCCACACCCCAGGGCGCCGAGGCCTCGGTCCACCAGACGAACGCTGCGTCCGCAGCGGGTTCGGCGATCGGATCACCGGCAGGAGGTCCGAGCAGCTGGTCGGCCTGGCTGCGGTCGTCCAGCCGCCGGGATGCCTCGACGGTGAGCACCGCGATGCCCTGCCGATCGACCAGTTGGGCGGCCCAGCCGCCGAACAGCAGTCGTGGCCGAAGCCCCGGGTCGACCTCGTCGGCGGCCCGCACGACGACGCCGAGATCGATCGGCTCGGTCGACATCATCCGGTACTCACGAGGCATGGAGCCGAGCTCCTCTCCGGTCGGGCTGTGGCTCGCCGGGACCCTCGCCGTCGTCGTTGGGCCGAGCGTTGGCCACCTGGATCATCCGCGGCGGTTCGGCCCGTCGGACCAGCCGTCCGCGGCCGGAAACCATCGGCTCGGCGTACAGCCCCGGCAGCACCGGGCCCTCCGCCCGCTCGCCGGACATCAACAGCACGGTCCCGCCGGAGTCGCGGAGGGTCTGCAGCGCCTGCCCGTACATGGCCCGGCCGATCCCGGCGACCGGACGGCTGAGCAGGACGTGCAGGCGAAGATCCCGGGCCGAGGTCAGGTATGGCATCAACGGCTCCAGCGGATCGGTCCCGCCGGCGTCCAGGATGTCGAAGTCGTCGGCGACGACGACGATCCGCGGGCCACGGCGCAATGCGGTCGCCGCCTCCGCCGTCGGCCGGCCGTCGGGGCCGGTCTGGTTCGCGGCGGCGACCCGTTCGGACAGTTCCTGGGCGATCGCTGTGGACAGTCCGTGGGCCAGCCCGGGTGTTGTGGCGTGTCCGCCCAGGTACTCGTCGGGCACCTCCGCCGCGACCTCGCCGCGCAGGTCCATCACCGCGATCACCAACTCCTCGGCGGTGTAGCGCTCCAGCAACGTCCGCACCAGGTGCCGGAGGGTGGTGGTCTTTCCCGAGCCCGGGTCGCCGAAGACCAGCAGATGCTGGTCGGTGCGGTCGGGTTCGAGCAGCGCAGGTTCCATCGTGTCCTGGCGCAGGCCGAGCGGCAGGGCGTCCGGTTCGACCAAGGCGTCGGGCAGCTCGGCCGGGTCGAGATCGGTGGGCAGCAGCCGGATCGGCGCGGCCGCGGGACCGTGCCAGCTGGCCGCCGACCGTTCGGCCAGCCGCTGCACCGCCGCGCCCAGGTCGGCCTCGCCGGTGTCCTCGAGGACCGGCAGGGCGATCTGGGCGAAATGCTCGTCGTCGGTCAGCACGCGACCGGGCTGGTCGGTCTTCAGTACGGCGTTCAGCTTCCGGCCGATGGTGGAGTCCAGCGGATCGTTGAGCCGCAGCTCGTACCGGCTGCCGATCATCGGCTGGTGCACGATCCGCAACTCGTTCCAGCGGGTCATGGTGAGGACCAGATGGATGCCGTAGCTGCTGCCGCGTTGCAGCAGATCCATCAGCGGCTCCTCCAGCTCTTCGAAGTCGCTGCGCAACACGCCGATGCCGTCGACCAACAGGACGATCTCGGCGGCCACCAGCTCCGGAACCCGGCCCGCGGCGTGTTCGGCACGGAGCATGGCCGGGGACTCGATGCCGCGGTCCCGGAACACCCGCTCCCGCTGGGCGAGCATTCCGCTCAGCTCTTCCAGCATCCGCTGCAGCCGGTCGGCGTGCGCCCGGGTGGCGACGCCGCCGACGTGGGGGAACGGCTCGATCCGGCGCAGGCCGGCGCCGGTCAGATCCATGCCGTAGATGCTCACCTGTCGAGGGTTGTAGGTCAGCGACAGCGACACTGCGAGGGTGCGCAGGAAGGTGCTGCGCCCGGTGCCGGGGGCGCCGATGATCGCGTGATGCCCGCCGGACCGGCTGAGGTCACCCAGCCAGGGCTGTTGCGCCTGGCGGGTCGGATCGTCCAGCAACCCGATCGCCGCCTGCAGCCCGTCGCGTACGGGTAGTCGTTCCTCGTCGCCGATCACCCGGGACAGTGCCAGCCTGGTGGGCAGCGGCGGCAGCCAGACGGGGGCGACGGTCCGGTCGGCGGCACCCGCGCGGAGCCGGTCGACACACTCGGCGACCAGCGGACGGCCGACCATCGGGGCGGTCAGCTCCGTCTCGCCCTCCTCCTCGGTCGTCGCCATCGACCGTTGCAGCGTGTTGTAGGTCGGCAGCAGCATCGGCTCGGCCACCTGCTCCTCGTCGGCGGCGACCGGTTCCCCCGGTGTGGCGGCCGGGCCGGAGACAAACCCGGAACGGAAGCGCCGGTAGATCGAGGTGTCGACCTTGAGGTAGCCGTACCCGGGGATCGCCGGCAGGTGGAAGGCGTCCGGGGTGTCCAGCACGACGCTGCTCTCCGCCTCCGAGAAGGTTCGCAGCCCGATCCGATAGGACAGGTAGGTGTCCAGGCCGCGCAACTTGCCGGCCTCGATCCGTTGGCTCGACAACAGCAGGTGGACACCGATCGAGCGTCCGATCCGGCCGATCTGGATCAGCAGGTCGATGAAATCGGGTTCGGCGGTGAGCAACTCGCCGAACTCGTCGATGACCACGAACAGGTGCGGCATCGGCGGCAGCTGGGGGCCGCCGGTCCTGGCCCGTTCGGTCCGGAGTTCGCGGTAGTGGCTGATCGACGGTGAGCCGGCGTCCTTGAGGCGTTCCTGGCGGCGTACCACCTCTCCGGAGATGCTGGCCCGGGCTCGTTCGATCAGCTGTGGGTCGTCGGCGAGGTTGTCCATGATCCCGGCGATGTGCGGCATGCCGGTGAACGGGTCGAACGCGGCACCGCCCTTGTAGTCGACCAGGATCATGCTCAGGTCCTCCGGCGGGTGGGACAGGCCGAGGGCCAGCACCAGGGTGCGCAACATCTCGCTCTTGCCGGAGCCGGTGGCGCCGATGCAGATGCCGTGCGGCCCCATGCCGAGTTCAGCGGACTCCTTCAGGTCCAGCAGCACCGGCGCACCATAGTCGTCCAGGCCGATCGGAACGCGCAGGAAGTCGCGGGCGGACCGCTGTCGCCACAGCTGCGGGCCGACGCCACCGACGCCGGGGATGCCGAGCAGTTCGGTGATGTCGATGGTGCGGCCGGCCTCGGCCTGTTCGGCCTCGGTGAGGCTGAGTCGCAGCGGCGCCAGGCTGCGGGTCACGCTGGTGAACAGCTCCGGTGACGGCCGGTCGATGGTCGCGCTACGGGTCGGGGTCGGCAGCCGGTCCTCACCGATCAGCCGGCTGTCGGCGATGGTGGCGATGTGATCCTCGACGGTGATCCGGACCCGGACGTCCGACGGTTCGTCCAGCCGGTCGCTGAGCAGGTGCACGGTGGTGATCTGCAGATCGGCCGGGCGCAGGTCGGCGTCGGGCACCGGGAGCGCTGCCGCGTGCCGGCCGTGGTCGTCGCAGAACACCACCATCCGGCTGATCGGCAGGGTCGTGGAGGATGCGACGCTGCGTCGGGCCGTCCCCGCCAGTTGGGCTCGGTCGGCCAGTTCGGCGCCGAGCACTCTGGCCAGGTCGGCCACGGTCGGCGCGACCCGGCGGGCGGGGACGCCGGCGTCGTACAGGTTCGGATCGACCACGTGCGGCAGCAGGTCAAAACCGCGCCAGTCCTCGGCGACGGAGTCGTCGAAGACGGCGGCCAGCAGCAGGTCCTCCGGCGAGTGCAGTGCTGCCAGCTGCATGATCATCGACCGGGCCACCGCGAGCACGTCGGCCCGGTCGCCGATCAGAGCGACCGATCCCGCCCCCTCGAGGCCGGCGGTGACCGGCACTCCCAGCACGGTGCCGTAGTGGTCGACGACCGCCCGCGCCTCGGCCTGCATGATCGGGTCGTGCGGGCGGACCGGATTCTCCTCCGGCGGCACGTCGAGCCCAAACCAGCCGACATCACCCGACCCGACGCGTACCCGAAGGAAATCGGCGTCGGTCCGCCGGCGCTCCCACAGCCGGCCAGGGTCGCGGATCAGCTCGGGCAACGCGGCCGGATCGGGATCCAGGGTGCCGGCCAGTTCCCGGACCTCCCGGGCCCGGTCGCGCATGGTGGCCCGCAGCCGTTCCAGATAGTCCAGGTAGAGCTCGCGCTGGGTCCGTCGGCTGCGGGCCGCCTGGCCGCGGGAGGTCACGGCGAAGCCGACACCGGCCATCAGCGCCACCACCAGCAACACCGCACCGGCCACCAGATAGAGCGGATTGGCGTTGCGCATCACGACGATCATCACCACCGACGACATCGCGCCGGCCACCGGAATCAGGGTGTGCAGTGCCTGGCCGCCGACCTGACCGTCGGGCATCGACGGCGGTGCGGCCAGCTTCTCCGTTTCGGGTTCGGCCAGCGGCTCGGTGATCCGGGTGGGGCGGTGCACCAGACGTTGGGTCATCCCGCGCTCACCACCGGCCCGGCAGCGTGGTCGGCGACCGCCTCCGCGGGGGCCGGAGCGGTCGGCAATCGTCCGGGTGCCTGGCTGCTGGCGGCGACCGTGACGATGTCCGCGGCGAGTCGGGCGACGGCGCGCCGGTAGCGTGCGCCGGGCCGGCCGGTTGCGGTCAGCCAGTCGGTCCCGATCACCGGGTCGTACGGGATGCGATGGACCGGTAGGTCGAGCGCTCCGGCCAGGGTCTGGATGATGCGCCCCGGTGTCGCGGTGCGCGTCACGTCGGTCAGCACCAGCAGCAGTCCCGGCGGCTGCGGCAGTTCGGCGAGGGCTGCCGTCGTGTCGGCGGCAGCGGTCGCCGAGGCCAGGTCGGCCCGGCAGACCATAACCAGCACGTGCCCGGAGGCGGCGACCCGTTCCAGGTCCTCGGCCGGTGGCCGGACGCCCCAGTCGGTGAGCACCAGGTCGAAGAACCGGGCGATCGGGCCCAGCTGGGTGGTCCACTCGGCGACCGATCGGGGGCCCGCTGCGCCGTACCGGGACCGCCGGGCTCGTTCAGATCGAGCACGGGCAGCGGTCCGGCGTGCGGCAGCCCGCTGCGGGCGTCGTCGACGCTCCGGGCGGTCCGCCGGCGTTCCGCGGCATCAACGCCCGGGCCGGCCTCGTCGTCGGCCGGCTGCGAGTCGGAACGCCGCGGCCTGACTCCGATCAGCTGGCGGACCAGACCGGACCCACCGCCGTCCGCATCGACCGCGAGCAATGCCCCCCGGCGGCGTCCGGCCAGCGTTGCGGCCACCGAACCGACCACCGTCGTCGTCCCGGAACCGCCGGCGATCGAGACGAAACCCACCCGGCGGCTCAGCGGCAGCCCTGTTCTGATCCCGGTATCGGTGGCCCGCAGCGAGTCCACCGCGGCTCCGGTGCTGCCGAAGATCATCCGCAGGGCGGTCCGGGCGGTATCGACGGCGGTCACCGGAACGCTCCCAGCAGGTCGCTGAAGATGCCGAACGCACCCAACAGCAGTACCGGTAGGGCGATGACGGAGACGGCCTCCAGCAGATTGCCCCAGCGGCGCAGCCTCGCCCGCTGATGCGCGGCCGGTTCGACCCCGGCCGACACGGCGACCAGCGCCGCCAGCAGCGCGAGTGCCGCGACCGATCCGCCCGTGCCGAGCACGGTCTGGTGGGTGACGATCGCGGTGATCGCAACCACCAGGACCGCCGCCCAGAGCGGGATCCGCTGAACGGCCAGCGGGAAGACCCGGGTCCGCAGCGCGGTCAGCACGAGCAACGCCAGGCCCAGTCCGGCCGTCCAACGGTCGGTCGCCGGAATCAGCACCGCAGGTGCGACGGCGAGCGGAGCGGCAACCGCCCAGGTCGACCAGGTCAGCGAGCGGTAGGCATCGTCAACGGTGCGCAGCACCTGGCCGCGGCGGCCGGGACGGCCGGACATCACCTGGTCGTCGAGGCCGGTCAGCCCGGAGGCGGTCAGGGCGTACCAGGGCAGCAGGCCGCAGCCGATCCCGGCCAGCACCGCATCGACCGCGAGAGCGTGCGCGGCCGGCATGCCCAGACCGGCCAGTGCGACCGGCAGGATGGCGAGCACGGCGCCGAGCGCGGCCGCCGGACCGGCCGACCGGTTGCGCAGGCCTGCGCCGAAGCCGAGCCCGAGCACCAGCCACACAGCGGCCGCGGTGACTGCCCCGGGGCCGAGCCGGAAGTACGGTGTCCGGCCGAGCAGGTCGGCGGCTGGTGCCGCGCTGTGCACCGCCGCGACCGTGAGACCGACAGCAGCCGAGGTGAGGACGGTCGCCGGCCAGCGGCGACCGAGTCGGCCGGTCAGGACTGCTGCCGCGATCAGCACAAGGACGGCGATCCCGGCGACCGTTGCGGAGACCGGCCGGACCAGATCGGCGGCGCAGAGCAGCACTCCGACCGCTGCGGCTGCGACGACATGGCGGGTGGCGCTGGTCCAACGGCCGCGTCGATCGGCGAAGGTGCTCCCGACGACATCGGTGACGTCGGCGACCTCCGGCGGTGGCGGAGCCTCATCGGCCCGGACCAGGCGGAGGATCTCCCCGTCGAGAAGTCGTTGCTGTGCCGCCGACAGCGCGGCGTCGAGTTGCTCGCCGGTGGTGCGGACCACGGTCAGCGGCCGGGCGGCCGGCCCGGCCGGTTCGTCGAGCAGGTCGAGCAGCCGGGGCAGCAGCCCGCCCAGCGGCTCGTCGTCGGGCACCACCAGTTCGGCGCGTCGCAGCGTGCCGATGACAGTGAGCCGGGTGAAGTCGGTCATCGGCCGCTCTCCGGAATCAGGCGGGCGGGCGTTGTCGGGGTGTGCGTGATCACGGCGCCTTCCTCGCGACAAGATCGGTGACGGCCAGATCGGACTGGCCACCCTCGGTGATCCCGCCGGTGGCCAGCAGCCCGATCGTTCCCGGCCGCTGCAGGTCCGGCGTGCTGTCGCTGCCGGTGACTGTCCAGGCCTGCGGTTCGGCCGCTCCACCGGTCCACACCTTCGCCCGCAGGGTCGTCGGGTTGCCGCCGATCACCTGCATCCGGATCGACACCGGGATCGGCTGGTCGCCGGCATCGGCCGAGCCGGGTGTGGTGACCGTCGGCGACACCTGTTGTACCCGCGAGTCCACCTGGTCCGACGCGGAGATCCTGACCAGTGCGACCGAGGTTCCGCCGCCCCGGAGCAACCGGACCACCGCCCGATAGTCCTGGTCGGAGCTCACCCGCCGGCCCTGGAGACTGAGCACGATGCTGCTCCCGGCCGTCAGCGCCGGCTCTGGTCGGACCGTGACCGTCATGTCGGAGCGATCCTCCTCGAGTCCTGGCAGGTAGCCGCCACGTTCCGCCACGGACGGCCCGGCACCGGACTGCTCCAGGCGGATCAGACCGGCCCCGTTGACCACCGAGTACGCCTCGGACGGCCCGGCCAACTGCCAGGTTCCGCCCCGATCGGCGCGGCCCCAGCCGTCGGGCGCGGTCCGATCGAAAGTGTCGGAGGCGAAGACCGGTCCGGTGGCGGGGCCCATGCCCTGCTCCTGCTGCTGCTGCCGTGCCTGCTTGCCGAGTTGGGCGGAGATGAAGGAGAACCCGACGCTGGCGGCGCAGACGACCGCGGCCAGCACGATCCCGCCGAGCAGGCGACGCAGATTGTCGTTGATCACCCGGCGTTCGGCCAGCTCGCCGGACAGGAACGCCGAGACCAGCCTGGCCCGATGGGTCTTGACGGTCTCCAGCAGGACGAGGTCGCGGTCAGGCATCCGAACCCCCTTCGGGATCAGGGAGGGGCGCCCCGGCACGTACCTCGGACAGTGAGGCGGCACCCATGCCGAGCGATTCGGCCAGCAGGTCGGGATTGAGCGAGCCGAGGATCCGGTCCAGCCGCTGCCAGGCCTCGAAGCCGACCTGGCCGAGGTCGAACAACAGGGCGGGCAGCCGCGGCCGACCGACCGGTTCGGCGCCGAACCGCTCCCGCAGCTGGGCGACGTCCAGGCCGAAACCGCGGACCGCAGGCGCCCCGAGGAACAGCGACAGTGGGACCGGCGGCGGCAGCAGACTTGGCGGAACCGACAGGTCCCGCGGTCCCCTACGGGCCAGCTGCATGCCGACCAGCGGCATGCCGGTCTCGGCGAGTCGGCGCAGCACGTCGGCCATCCGGGTACGGATCCGGGCCAGGGCCTCCTCCGCCGGAGAACCGATGCCGACGAGGACATGATCGATCTCCTCGACCCCGAGGTTGGTGCGCTGGGCGGCAAGCGTCGCGGAGAGGTTTCGACCGGTGGCGATGACGGTGGTCAGCCGTGGCATCTCGGTGCGGATCGCGTCGGTCAGCCGACGCCGGTTCCACGGCTCGCCGACCGGTTCGGTGGCGCCCCAGGCCATCGCGGCACCGTCCGACGCTGCGTCGTTGAGCTGCTCGACCGGACCGCCGAGCAGGGTCTGTTCCCGGGCCGGGTGCCGCAATCCGACGATGGTGGTGATCTGAAGGATGTCGGCATCGGTCGGCCGCAGGTAGCCCACGGCGTAGTCGTCGACCGTCCGCGGCCGCGGCTGGGTCCAGGCCTCCTCGATCCGGTCGATCCGTCGGCCGCCGAACCCGTTCCGCAGGCCGCCGCCGGACTGCCGTACGACCCAGCTGCCGCCCGACTGCTGCCAGATCCGTGCGCAGGCCGGGGTCAATGAGCTCAATTCGTCGCTGATCAGGACCGGGCGCCGCCCGTCGCGCGCGGCGATGGCCAGCAGGTTCATCCGTCCGGCGCTCAGGTGGACGACCCGGCTGCGCGTCTCGGTCGCCACCCAGCGCGTGCCGTCGGCCGCCTGGCCCAGCCGGTCGGCCAGCGGATGGGCCACGTCCTCGGTGGTCAGCGGCACCGGTTCGTCCGGGTCAGCCATCGGCCACCACCATCAACCGGCGTCCGCCACATTCGACGGTCGATCCGATCGGGACGGGTGAACGCACCTCGGCGGCCAGCGGTACCCGGACACCGTCGGTGCTGACGATCGCGGTGCCGCCCGCGGAGTTCAGGTCGGTGACCCAGACCGTCGACTCGGACCGTTCCAGCAAGAGGTGGGTCTTGTCCAGCCTCCGGGACAGATCCGGCAGCGCCAACACGTCGTACCGGTCGTTCCTGTGGTCGGGCCCGCGATCGGGAGAGCTGCGATCGGGGTAGCCGCGGTCGGGGTAGCCGCGGTCGGGGTGAGCGCGATCCGGGTCACGGCCGATCACCAGTGGCCGGTTCAGCACCCGACGGGAACCGTCCTCGAGGACGATCGAAACCACGCTGGCAGCGGTCAGGAAGCGAACCCTCGTCCAGGTCCGGCGCGGCGCCGCACCGAAGATTCCTGGGGTCGAGGTGCCGGCGCCGACCGGGCTCTGCAGGGATCCGTCGGAACCGGGGAGCGGCACGGGTGCCGTCCGGGGCCGCATCGGGTCCCGGCCGTGCCGCAGGTCGGCGGTCAGCGACCGCCCGCGTACGGCTCCGGCCAGCTGGCGTCGCAGCCTGGAGAACCGGATGGGTGTGCCCGACAGGTCGTCGACCGTACGCAGCCCGATCAGCAGTCGGCCGGGGCTGCGGCCGGTGGCCAACACCCAGCCGAGTTCGGCGAGTGCGACCACCACGGCAATGGCCAGCAACAGCCAGCCGAGCGGTTGCCGGTCGGTGGTCATGAACACGACGACCGCGGCGGCAGCCAGCAGAAGCGGTGGCAACAGGTCGATGACGTCCGCCAGATACCGGCGTCCGAGCGATGCCCTGACGACACCGGTCAGGCCGGCGCCGGCGATGGCAGCCGTACTGCCGGCTGCCGGCGACCAGATCGCTCCGCACCCGGCACAGATTCCGGCGTTGGAGCGGAAGGAGCCGCAACGTCGACAACTCCCGTTACCCAACAGCGCCCGTGGCACAGATTCCTCCAGATCGACAGGGCGGATCGGCCGGCGGCCCGTGGCGAACATGGTACGGAAGCAGGGTTCCAAAGCACCCGGCTCGACCCGCATACAGAAAGTCACCCTCACCTGGCACCCGGGTGGGAGTTGTGCTGCATGGCCCCGACCCGATCTACTGTCGTGGTGTCGGTGATCTCGTGGAAGGTCCGGTGAATCCGGTCGCCAACCTATTCACGAATCCCGTCGACAACCTATTCGTGAATGTTCCGGTCACCCGGAACCAAGAGCGGAACGGTTGCGTCGGAGGGGTCAACTGACGACGAGTCAACCGAAGACCAGCCGTTTCAAAAGGAGTGATCATGGCGCGTTACGTGATGGGGGACAGCACCCTGACAACGCTGACCCGTCAGACGTCGACCAACAGCGACGATCTCGGATCGTTGGTGCGCCAGCTTGCCGCGGCGGCCGAGCCGATCCAGCAGGACTTCCAGGGCGCCGGCCGAATGGCGTTCGACGAGTTCAAGGCGCACACCGACGAGATCGCCAACGGTCTCAACGCCGCGTTGCGGTCGGTGCTGGCCGGTGTCGGTGGGCAGGATTCGGCGTTCGCCCAGGGTGTCGCCGAACAGCATGACCAGACCCACGCACTGATGGCATCGGCGAACTTCGACGCCGCCCGATTCAGCGGAGTCTCCGGCCGCACAGCTGTGTAGGCCCGGCCCCATTCCCCACCTTCCAAGCTTCCAGGAGAAATGATCATGGTTCTTCCCGCTCCGGGAGATCGCGCGTACAACACCGACAGCTCCGGTGACGCGCAGACCAACTTCAACACCGTCGCCAACCAGCTCGAGTCGCTGCTGAACCTGCGTGACCAGCAGGTCAAGGCTGCGATGTCCCATTACCTGGCCACCGGCGTGTCCGAGGAGTACCAGGGCAAGGAACAGCAGTGGCATGCGAAGGCCGGCCAGGTACGCGACATCATCCGGCTGCTTCGCCAGTCCCTGCAGCAGAACGACGAGACCGCCCTCGCCGCGCTGAAGCGGGCCGGTCAGGCCGTCGCCAACATCGTCTGACGCACCGCCGGACGCCGCCCGACTCATTCACACCTGTGACAAGGACTGTCTGACCCATGTCCAAGTACAACATCTCCACCACCGAGGTGTCGGCAACGTTGAAGGCGACGAGCAAGGCCGCCGAGGGCTTCGAGAAGGATCTGCAGCCGATGTCCGGTCATGTCTCGGCTGCGGCGGGTGCCTGCGGGAACAGCGGCGCGATCGTCCCCGCGCTGAATGGCCTGTTCGAGCACGAGAAGACGGCTCTGAACAGCATGAGCACCCACATCAAGGCGTGCCTGACCGGTGCTGCCGCGGCGACCACGGCCTATGTCGAGGGCGACCTGGAGATGATGCAGACCTACCAGAAGAACGCCGCCCAGGGGAAAGTCAGCAAGATCCCGCACTGAGCTGCGGCTCGAAGGACAACGTGACTCATGGCTGATCCGATCAACACCGCAACGATGCCCGGGGACAACATGAACCCCGAGGCGATCGAGAGTGCCGCCGGCAGGATCCGCGGCGTCGGTTCGAATGTCTCCACCACCGGCGGCAACGTGGCGAAGGCCTGGTCCGGCCTGAAGAAGGGCTACCACGCGCCGGAGCAGGACACACTGTTCAGCGCCATCCAGCCCGCCCAGAAGGCGGCCACCGATTTCGGCACGGACATGGGCAAGGTCGCCACTGCACTGGAGACCTTCGCCGGCGAGGTGCGGACCATCAAGGCCGCTGTCGCCAAGATCCGAAGCGATGCGTCGGCCTTCCTTTCCGGGATCCACGACGGCAAGATCACCAAACAGGCCAGCGGCGGCTACAACCCGTACGCGGGCGGCTCCCTGCCGGCCGAGCCCGAAGAAGTCGACTGGGACTCCGATCAGGCGACCGTCGACGCGAACAATGCGCTGATCCGCCGGACAAATGATCAACAGGAACAGCTCTGGGCGGCGGAGCGGAAATGCGCCAACGCGATCCGGGATGTCTACCACGCAGCACACATCTCGGCAGCCAGCGAGTCCAATCCCAACGGCTACGGCGTGACCGACATCCCGGACAACGCCGAGACGCCGTGGGGCAAGACCGTCGAGCGCAAGGAAGGGTGCGGCGAAATGGTCGTCAAGGGCGTCTTCGTCGACGGCCTGGGCGGGATGGCCGAGGGCATCACCTCCCTTGTCGGCTTCAGCTGGAGCGGGCCGGACGGTGCCGGCTTCAGCTGGTCCACCGCGGGCCATGCCTGGAACGGTCTGGCACACCTGGCGACGGGTGGTCCGCTGTTCTATCCACTGGCGCTGCTGCCGGGGCCGGTCGGCAACTACATCCGGACCAGCATCAAGACCAACATCAACTTCGTACCGAGCCTGGTCGGCATCGACGCCTTCGCCAAGGATCCGTTCGCGAAGTGGAAGGACGATCCGGCCCGTACGTTCGGCTCGTCGCTGTTCAATGTGGGCAGCCTGTTCATCCCGGTCGGCGGTGAAGTCAGCGCCGGGGGCAAGGCGGTCGCTGGTGGCGCCAAGGCGGTCGAGGGTGCCAGCGATGTGGCCAAGGGATCGCGCGGTCTTGAGGGACTCGGTGACGTTGCCAAGGTCACCGGCGAGGGTGCCGACCTCAGCAGGATCGCCGGCGGCGTGGGCAAGACCGAACTCGGCAACCTCGGAAAGGTCACCGACGACCTCGGCGACGGGCTGAAGGGTCTTGAGAAGACCGACATCGACGTTCCGAACGTGCCGCACGACCACGTCACCGTCGACCACCCGAACGTGGGCGAACACGCGCCCGGTGACGTACCGCCGGTACGCGATCCGGGAGCTGACGTCCCAGCCGGTCACGAGCCGGGCGCCCACGACCCGGGCTCACACGACCCAGGGGCTCACGACCCCAACGCCCACGACCCCAACGCCAACGACCCGAACGCCCACGATCACAGCGCGTACGACAAGGACGGCGTCTGGCACTACGAGGAGAAGGGCGACCCGGGTTGGACCAACAAGCAGAAGGGTGAGTACGGCGAGCGGGCCAGCGATGCCTACATGCAGGCGCATCGCTTCGAACGCGTCGACGTCCAGCACCCCAGCGTCAGCCAGAACGGCATCGATGCGATCTACAAGGATCCGACGACCGGCAAGTACGCCATCGTCGAGTCCAAGTGGGGCAAGAACGGCCTGTCCATGACCCAGGACGGCCGGCAGATGTCCGACTCCTGGCTGCGCGGCAGCATCGGTGGCGCCTCCCGCATCCAGAACGCTGTCGGTGGCGACGCCCGGTTGGCGGCACAGATCACCCGCGGCCTGCGGGACGGCACCGTGGAGAAATTCGTCGCCAACGTCTACCAGGACGGCGGCGTACATCTCAGCATCCTGGGCGCGGACGGCGCCAAGCTGGGTGCGGTCGACCTCCACTAGCCGGATCGACCCGGGCAGATCGCCCGGATCGGTAAAGTTACCTCGTGGGAGACCAGATGCGCGATCATCGCGCCGACCGCGGCTACTTCGATGAGCTGATCGAGGCCAACCAAGCCGCCGTTGTCGACGGCCGACGGGACGCGGCGGACACCGACCTGAAGGCCGACGACATCGAGTTGTACGTCGATCTGCTCCAGATCTACCGCACTGCGGCGTACACGCTGACCAATGCGTCCTATTCACGCGGCGACCCGATCCCGGTCGTCCGCGAGCACGCGACCGAGTTGATCACCGCCGAAGCGCTGTATCGGCAGCACCAGCCGTTGACCGGTGCCGGCGCGTACACCTTCGCCTCCCATCCGGCGCAATACCTGCAGCCGCTGCAGGTGTTGTCGCTGAGCCTGTTGCTCCAGATCGAGGCCGGTCGTACGGAGTTGATCGCTGCGACCGGCTCCCAGGGGATGGATTCGATCTACGACTTCCTCGCCGATCCCGCCCACTCGATCGACGGCATCGGTGATCAGGTCGCCTGGCCCAAGCCGTACGCCCTACTGCTGGAATCGGTTCGGTCCAGGTCACCGGAGCGGATGCAGAAGTTCCTCGAGACCTGGTACAACAACAGCCGCAAAGCGCCGTGGTGGGGAACCCACCTCAGCATCGAGGGCGGCGACCGCCGCTACAGCGGCTACTGGTGCTACGAAGCGGCCGCCGTGACAAAGATCCTGCAGATCGACGATTCGACCTATCGCGACAACGAGTACTACCCCCGCGATCTCCTGCAACCGACGGAAGGGTGAACGACCTGTGTTCGGAAAGAACAAGCCACCGACGTTGGCCGACGTGCCGGCGTCACTGGACGAGGCCCGGTCGCGGCTGCTGTTGCGGGTCTACGGCGCCGAACACGCGGCCGTCGACCAATTGGAGGCGGAGCTGAAGGGAGTGGTCGAGGGCCTCCCCGCGGTGCAGCGGATCACTCCGGACCTGTCGGTGGGAGCCGTCGTCGACCTGCCCGAGGGTTACCTGAAGGTCAGCCCGAGCACGATCCAGGCGTGGGGCTGCACCCTGGAGGACGTGATCCGAGCCGGCATGGATCGCGCGCAGGGCCATGAGTTCGGCGCATCGCGGCTGGACGACAAGACGATCCTGGTCCGCGATGAGGTCTACGCCGGTGCCGTCTGGGTCTTGCCCGAGCTGGCATCGTCGCTGCCGATCACCGGTGCACCGATCGCCTGGGCACTCGGTCGCGGACTGACCTTGGTCACCGGCAGCGACGACCCGAACGGCATGATGGTCGCTGCCGCGACCATCCAGGAGCTGCTGCAGGACGGCGAACGCGTGGAGTCCGTGACACCCCACCGGCTGACCCAGCTCGGTTGGGAGCCGATCGGCTGGGCGCCGACGCCGGAGCACACCGACGAGCTTGTCACCCGGTTGCACAAAGCCCAGGTCTACGGCCGCCAGGCCGAGCCGCTGCGGGCTCGGCTCGGTTCCCACGGGCAGGCGGCCGGCGTCAGCGAGTACACGGTCGTCCGCAAACCCGACGGACAGCCCTGGTCGATCACGAACTGGACCCAACAGAGCCCGGCGGCCCTGCCCGTCGTCGACGAGATCATCCTGGTCCGCCTCGACGGCGCCACCGTCGGTATCCGCTGGGCGGATCTGGTCGACCAGGCCCAAGCCCTGCTGGAGCCGGTCGCCGAGCTTCCCGCGCGCTACCTGACCCAGGGGTTCCCCAGCGATGACATGGTGATGGCGGCACTCGGCCGCCGCTGAGTCATCCCCCACTCCGCCGAGGGGTCAGATATTCCTCAATATGTGCGGCGTGTCGGCTCCGACGGCGGATCAACCGGCGCGATGACACAGGCCCAGGCCTCGGTAGCGGCCGGCCGCGAAGTGGCGGGGCGGCGGCGCCAGCGCGTCGACCATGACGGGTGTCATGACTTTCGCCGAATTCGAAGAAATCACTTGAGTGAGTGAGCACTCACTCATAATGTAGCCGCCATGGCCCGTGCAGCTGCGCTTCCCGCGGACGAACGGCGCGCCCAGATCCTGGACGCCGTCGCTCCGGTGATCAAACAACACGGCCGCCAGGCGAGCACCCGCCAGCTCGCCGAGGCCGCCGGCGTCGCCGAGGGAACGCTGTTCCGCGTGTTCTCCAGCAAAGAGGAACTGTTCGGCGCGCTGGTCGAACGGTACATCGGAGCAGGTCTCACGCTGGAGCGGGTCGACCAGATCGATCCGACGCTTCCGTTCGCCGAGCGGCTCACCGAAGTGGTGCGGATCCTCATCGGACGGTCCAGTGAGACTTTCGAGATCCTGCACGCGCTCGGCCCGCCCAAGGAACCCGATGCAAAGGACCGCATCGCCTTTCGCGACCACATGCTCGAACAGGCACGACAGATCGATCGCGCGGTGACCGGACTCATCGAGCCCGACGCAAAACAGCTGGTCGTCTCCCCTGCCCAACTGGCAGAATTGCTCGGCGGCATGGTGTTCGCCGTCTCCAATCCGATGCTGCGGCACTTCCGCGGCAGCCAACCGATGCGGCTCTCCGACGAGCCCGAATCGATCGTCGACCTGCTGCTCCACGGTTGTCTGGTCGACAGCACCCGTACGGCTGAAGGCTTCGATCATCTCGGAGCCGAGGCCGAAGCCCTCCGCAAGGCCGCTCGGTCACCGGCGACCGACCCCTGTTCGGTGGCCACGTCCTCACCCGGTACCCCACAAGGCCAGTCTCGCCAAGAGCAGCCTGACCAAGATCATTCAGAACAACACCATCCGGAACAAGACCATCCGGAACAGGACCATCCGGAACAGGATCAATCCGAACCCGATCAATCCGAACCCGATCACCGGTCGTCAACCGAGTCCGCCGCCGCGGCCACGGTGAACTAGCACGACCCACCGCAAGAGCGAATCGAAGGATGTCTCGTGCTCATTTCTCTGCTCCGCCGATATCTGGGGCCGTACAAGGGTTTCCTCACCCTTGTCGTGCTGTTCCAGTTGATCGGCACGCTGGCCAACCTGTACCTACCGAGCCTCAACGCAAAGATCATCGATCAGGGCGTTGCCAAACTCGACATCGACTACATCTGGCGGACCGGTGGAATCATGCTGGCGATCAGCCTGGTCCAGGTCATCGCCACGATCACCGCCGTCTACTTCGGCGCAAGGACTGCGATGGCGTACGGCCGCGACCTCCGCGCCGCGATCTTCGACCGGGTGCTGCAGTTCTCCGCCCGTGAGGTCAACCACTTCGGCGCACCCTCGCTGATCACCAGGAACACCAACGACGTCCAGCAGGTCCAGATGCTGGTTCTGATGAGCTGCACCATGCTGGTCGCCGCACCGATCACCATGGTCGGTGGCGTGATCATGGCGCTGCGCGAGAATGCCGGCCTGGCCTGGCTGATCGTCGTCTGCGTCCCGGTGCTGGCCATCTCCATCGGCCTGATCGTGATCCGCCTCGGGCCGCTGTTCCGCAAGATGCAGAAGCGGATCGACACCGTGAACCGGGTGCTGCGGGAACAGATCACCGGTATCCGGGTGGTACGCGCCTTCGTCCGCGAGCCGTACGAGATCAAGCGGTTCGCCGACGCGAACGAGGACCTCACCGACATCGGTCTGCGGGTCGGCCGGCTCTTCGCGCTGATGTTCCCGGTGGTCATCTTGATCATGAACCTGTCCAGCGCAGCGGTGATCTGGTTCGGAGGAATGCGGATCGACGCCGGGAAGATGCAGATCGGCGAGATGACCGCCTTCCTCACCTACCTGATCCAGATCCTGATGTCGGTGATGATGGCGACCTTCCTGCTGATGATCGCCCCGCGCGCCGCCGTCTCGGCCGAGCGCATCGGCGAGGTCCTCGACACCGACTCCAGCGTCGTCCTGCCGCCCAACCCGGTCCTGGCGACCGACGCCACCGCCCGCGGGGTCGTCCGGTTCACCAACGCCGAGTTCACCTATCCCGGCGCCGACTCCCCGGTGCTGCATGACATCACGTTCGCCGCGCATCCGGGACAGACGACGGCGGTGATCGGATCCACCGGTGCCGGCAAGACCACGCTGATCTCGCTGATCCCGCGATTGTTCGACCTGACCGGAGGCTCGGTGACCGTCGACGGCGTCGAGGTCCGGGACCTGGACGCGGAACTGCTGTGGAGCAAGGTCGGACTGGTGCCGCAGCGTCCGTTCCTGTTCTCCGGGACAGTGGCCAGCAACCTGCGCTACGGCAACCCCGACGCCACCGACGAGGAACTCTGGCACGCCCTCGGGGTTGCCCAGGCGGCAGACTTCGTCGCGGAGATGCCCGGTGGCCTTGATGCGCCGATCTCCCAGGGTGGCACCAACGTTTCTGGTGGCCAGCGGCAACGGCTGTCGATCGCGCGGGCCCTGGTCAAGCGCCCGGAGATCTATGTCTTCGACGACTCGTTCTCCGCCCTCGACGTCGCCACCGACGCCCGGCTCCGGGCCGCCCTCAAACCGGAGACCGCCGACGCGTCGGTGATCATCGTCGGACAGCGGGTGTCCACCATCGCCGACGCCGACCAGATCATCGTCCTCGAGGACGGCCGGATCGTCGGCATCGGAACTCATGATCAACTGCTGGAGACGAGCCCGACCTACGCCGAGATCGTCGACTCCCAGCTCAGCGCCGAGGAGGCAGCCGCATGAGCGAAGACACACGTACCAATTCCCCGGCCGATTCCCAGGCGAACGAGGTGTCCACCGCCGAGGAGACGGGCGCGCAGCAGGCCACCAAGAAGGCCAACGAGCGTCCCGACTACGCCAAGAACGTGCAACGCGGCCCGGGACACATGAACGCCCAGATGCACGAGAAGGCGATGAACTTCTGGCCTTCGCTGAAGCGGCTGCTCGGCCACCTGGCACCGGAACGGGTCCGGCTGGTGCTGGTCGTTGTGCTGGCCGTCGCCGGCATCGTGATGAGCGTTGTCGGACCGAAGATCCTCGGCCGTGGCACCGACGTCCTGTTCGCCGGAATCTTCGGTCGGGCGATCGGCGACCGGTTCCCACCCGGGACGACCAAGGAACAGGTGATCGAGGCCCTCCGACAGTCGGGGCAGAACCAGCTTGCCGATCTGGTCAGCGGATTGCGGGACTTCGTTCCCGGCCAAGGCATCAACTTCGATCACCTGGCCCAGATCCTCGGGCTCGCCGTCCTGCTCTTCGCGGCCTCCTCGGTGGCGCTGGCCATCCAGGCCCGGATCCTGAACGTGGTCGTCCAGCGGTCGGTCTACCGGCTACGGGAGGACGTGGAAGGCAAGATCAACCGGCTACCGCTGAGCTACTTCGACCGGCAGACCCGGGGCGAGCTGCTCAGCCGGGTGACCAACGACATCGACAACATCTCCCAGTCGCTGCAGCAGACGCTCAGCCAGTTGCTGACCTCGTTGCTGACGGTGATCGGCGTGATCGTGCTGATGCTGTCGATCTCACCGTTGCTGTCGGTGATCGCCCTGGTCACCATCCCGGTCGCGATCGGGCTGACCACCCTGATCGGCAAGCAGTCACAGAAGCGGTTCGTCCAGATGTGGCGTAGCACCGGCGAGGTGAACAGCCAGGTCGAGGAGGCCTACACCGGCCATTCCCTGGTCAAGGTGTTCGGCCGCCGGCACGAGGTCGAGGCCCTGTTCAACGAGAAGAACGAGCAGCTCTACCAGTCAGGCTTCGGCGCACAGTTCATCTCCGGGATGATGATGCCGGTGATGATGTTCGTCGGGAACCTCAACTACGTGATCATCGCCGTGGTCGGCGGTCTTCGGGTCGCGTCGGGGAGCCTGAGCCTTGGCGATGTGCAGGCGTTCATCCAGTACTCCCGGCAGTTCACTCAGCCGCTGACCCAGCTGGCCTCGATGGCCAACCTGCTGCAGTCCGGTGTGGCTTCGGCCGAGCGAGTGTTCGAGGTGCTGGACGAGACCGAGCAGACCCCGGAGTCGACCGGCTCGCTGCCGGCCACCCGCGGCCGGGTCGCATTCGAGCACGTGGACTTCTCCTACGATCCGGACAAGCGGTTGATCACCGATCTGTCGCTGGTCGCCGAGCCGGGACAGACCGTGGCGATCGTCGGGCCGACCGGTGCCGGCAAGACCACGCTGGTGAACCTGATCATGCGCTTCTACGAACTCAATGGCGGCAGGATCACCATGGACGGCGTGGACATCGCCAGCGTGCCGCGTGCGGACCTGCGATCGAAGATCGGGATGGTGTTGCAGGACACCTGGCTGTTCCACGGCACCATCCGGGACAACATCGCCTACGGCCGGCCGGACGCGACCGAGGAGGAGATCCACGCGGCTGCCGAGGCGACCTACGTCGACCGCTTCGTCCACTCGCTGCCGGACGGATACGAGACGGCGATCGACGAGGAGGGCAGCAATGTGTCGGCCGGTGAGAAGCAGTTGCTCACCATCGCCCGGGCGTTCCTGGCCGATCCGGCGCTGTTGATCCTGGACGAGGCGACCAGCTCGGTCGACACCCGGACCGAGCTTCTGGTGCAACAGGCGATGGCCCGGCTGCGTTCCGATCGGACCAGCTTCGTGATCGCGCACCGGTTGTCGACCATCCGGGACGCCGACGTGATCCTGGTGATGCAGCACGGCAAGATCGTCGAACAGGGCAACCACGAGCAGTTGCTCACCGCCAAGGGCGCCTACTACGAGCTGTACAACAGCCAGTTCAACAATGCGCCCGAGGAGTTGGACGAAGCTCCCGAACCGGTCCCCGCGATCCCCGGGGCCGCCCGAGCCTGACCCCCCAACCGCGCGAGGGGTCAGTAAATCCCCTATTTGGGCGGCGTGTCGTCCGAACGGTACGACCACTGGCTCAAAGGATCCGAGCCGATCACATCGGGTGCTACTGGACCGGATGGGTTCGGCTCGGGTCCTTTGCGTTTTCGGTCTAGGTCTGCAGCACCTGCGCCAGGGCTTCGGCCAGCGCCCGACGTCCGGTGTCGTCCAGCCGGTGCAATCCGCTTGCCGCGCCGATCGCCGAAACCAGTTCGCGCCGCTTCGCGGTCCCCGCCGGCGTCAACCGCAGTACGCGTACCCGCCGGTCGGTCGGATCAGTGACGCGTTCGGCGAGCCCGGCAGCCTCGAGCTTGGCAGCCACCAGGGTGGCGTTGGACCGGTCGCAGGCCAGAACCTCGGCGAGCTGCTTCATCGGCGTGCCGGTCGGTTCGTCGGTGACGGCCCACAACCCGCCGGCCATCACCTGGGTGAGCCCGAGTCCGGACAGCAGGTCACCGATCCGGGCCGTCAGCCGGACGGAGGCCCGAAGGATGTCCAGTGCCAGTGCGCCGTCGTCGGGTGCCGACTGGCGCTCGGCTTTGGCGGCGGACATGTCGGAACTGTAGCGCTGATTCTTTGATATTCTCAAAGAACGATCCTTGAGGCACTCAAAGAACGGCGCGTGATGGACGACCAGCTGACGATCACCGTTGATGGTCGGGACCGCTCACTGACGACGGTGACCGGGCCTCGATCAGAACGCGGTGCGATCTTCCTCGGGCTGCACGGTTCCAACCAATCGGCCTCGGGCTTCCGGAAGTTCACCGGCGGACAATTCGACCGACTGGCCGACCTCGGCGTGGTCGGCTACCTCGACGGCTATCGCGGTCATTGGAACGACGCCCGGCGCGGACTGGACCAGGCCGCCCGGCGCGACGGGGTCGACGATGTCGCGTTCGTCAGGGCGGCGATCGCGAAGCTGGCTGGGCGATACGGGGCGGACCCGGCCAGGACGTACGTGTTCGGCTACTCCAACGGCGGGGCGATGGTGCTCCGGCTGCTGCTCGAGATCGGCGCAGACCTGGCGGGTGCCGGCGCGATCTCGGCGACCATGCCCGCGCCGGAGAACCGGCTCGACGTCGACGCCGGCCCGGTGCCGGTTCCGTTGGCGCTGGTGCACGGGACGCGCGACAAGCTGGTGCCGTACGAGGGTGGCATGGCAAGCCTGTGGGGTCTCCGGCCCCGCGGCCTCGGCCTGTCGGCCGAAGACACAGCGCGCTTCTTCGCCGACCGGTACGGGATCGACGGCCCGGTACGGACCGAAGATCTGGGTGCCGACGGCGGCACCGCGGTGAGCCGACTGGAGTACGGCACCCAGCCGGCCCCAGTTGTGCTGTATCGGGTCGACGGCGGCGGGCACACCGTCCCCGGCCCGCACAAGGCGCCGTTGATCATGGGTCGGACCTCCCGGGTGATCACGGCCGCAGACGAGTTCGCCCGGGTCTGGGGCCTCACCACGCCCTGAACGCCGCCAAATTCTGGCGAGGGGTCGGATAATCCCGCATTTATGCGGTGTGTCGGCGCATGGCACGCGCTCCCGGATGACGACACCCCGCGCGGATGCCGGAGCAATTGAACCCCCAGATTGCCCGATTGAAGTGGTGATCGTCGGTGGGTGCGAAATATCGACGATTCGCGTCCAGCCGTACTTGGGGAGTCCGGCACACCAGTAGCAGGTCTGGATCACTGACGTGCCGATCGAGCTCGGCCTCGCCGAAGACGCCTCGTCGCACGTACCTGCATTGGGACCTAGGTCCCTTTGTGAGCCAATCGGCAGTGGTGCACGTAATGCACCTCTATCGTCGAGCTGATGTCAATGGTTCTCAGCCGATGACTCGGCACGAGGAACCAAACCGCAACTGCGTGCATCGGCGATCTCGGGAAACTCTGCTGTCGCTGTACATGCGCAGATACCGGCAAGTAAGAAGAGGACCAGGAAACCCAAGTTGACCCACGAGCAATGGCCCAATCAGGCTCCGCAGAATGCGCAATCGCCGATGCCCAACCAACAGCCACCGATGCCTCCCCTTTCAGCCACCTATGCCCAACTACCAGCCGCCGCGGCAGCAGCCCAAGGCGAAAGGCCACTGGCTCCGTACCTGGCTGTTCGCCGGCGGCGCACTGATCATCGGCATCGTCATCGGCACCACAGGCGGTGGCAACGACGACGCGGCAGCCAGCGACCCCCGGCCGACGACCACCGTCACCGAGCGCGCGACGGCGCCCGCGAGCGCACCGAGCAAATCGAAGGCCTCCTCAAAACCGAGCACGGCGACCAAGCCGAAGGCAACCAAGAAGCCCGCCTCCAAGATCATCTCGGTCAAGGCGAGCAAGGTCGTCAAGGAGTTCGAGGACAACGAGTTTGCTGCCGACAACAAGTACAAGGGCAAGACGCTCAAGATCACGGGCCGGGTGGACAAGGTCGACACCGATCTGTTCGACGACAGCCAGTACATCCTCGACCTGGGCGAGGAGTATGAACTGCTGTCGGTGCAGTGCTATGACATCCCCAATGGCCAGCTGGCCAAGGTCAGCAAGGGCGATACCGTGACGGTGATCGGCCGGTTCGATGACGGTGGAGACTTCGGCGTGAAGATCACCGACGCCGAGATCGTCTGAGCTGACCCGTCGACCGTCGAGGCTGCGCGCCCCGAAAGGGCCAGCATCGACTTGTTCGCGAGCGGCTCTTCGTACAGTCACGAACTGAGTCCCCCGGTCCCCGGTCGGAGCGAGCGATCCTCCGGCCCGGGCACGTTTTCGTGATCATCAGCTCAGCGACCCGTTCAACGTCTCCCGGAGCGGGTTCTCTTGACGACCCGGCGAACATCAGATCAGCGCATCCAAGCGACTGCGGGCGGTAGCCGGGTCACCGCAGGATTCGCCGCCCGGCGCCAGTTCGAGCAGCGGCCAGAGGTTGTGGAACGTCCGAGCGGCGGCGTTCAAACCGGGATCCGCAGTGTCCATCGCCTGACAGATCTCTGCCACGACGGTCGGGCCGAGCCCGCCGTCCAGGAAGGCGAGATCGACCGCCGGATCGTCAACTCCCACCTCTCCAAGATCAAGAAGCCCGGCCAGCGCGCCGTTGTCGTCGATGATCAGGTGTTCGACGCGGAAGTCTCGATGACACACGACCGGGATCGTTCGGCGACCCTCCAGCATCTCGATCGCAGCTTCCGCCCGCCGGCGTAGGTCGGTGTCCAGATCGACTGTGGCCAGAGCGTGCCGAGACTCCGCAGTCGGGTCTTCCTGCGGCACACCGCGCTCGATGGCGTCGTCGACATCGAACGCATGCAGCCGGTCGAGAACGTCGGCGATCTCTTGCACCAGTCGTGGATCACTCTGGACCAGCTAACCGTTCAGCGGTTTCCCGACGACTCGCCGTTGGAGGATCGCGCTCGGCATCACGTTCACTTGTTCGATCACCACCGCGCCGTCCGGAACCGGAACGCCATGGCGTCGGAATTCGGCCAGCAACGCAACCTCATGCCGGCGGCCGCCGCGCCAGGTCCACGGCTCGGAATGGCGGCGGGACACGCGCAGCACCCACTCGCCGTCCGGTGAGGTCAGCCCGTACGTCAGGGTGCTGATGCCATCACCGATCAGCATCGGTGATGTCTTGTCCACCCCCGGTGTACGACGGCAGGCAATCGCGACAATTGTGGGAGACCGCCCGGCCTAGGCGTCGAGGTCGACGAGCCAGAGGCCATGAAGGAGTTCACCGGCGAGTCGTATGGATACCACGCCGAGCGCGGCGGAGAGACCTACCACGAGAACGACGGCTCGGTCGCGGACTGGTAGACACCGTACGCTTCACCGCAGCCTGACGCCGGCAGATCGCGTTGTGTCCGGCCCGACCACGGGCGCACCGCTTGCTCGCCTCCGCACCGGTTACTCGTCCGCGCACCCAATGCAGCTGGTGCGCCGCCGAGAAAAGGTGCGGCGTCGACGAACTGGTGCGGCAGGTGCGCGGCGGGACTGGAACGTGATCATGGTCCACAGTTGATGATCTTGGCGAGTGTCACGCGAAGATCGAGATCGGACCACACCGTGATCACGGTGTCGGCCGCACCGCCATTGGGAAGGCACGACTGTTGGGTTGCTGGCACGATGTCCCTGGTCGGCGCTGTGAGCCCTCCCGCACCGAAGCCCACCCGGCGCCCCTTCCGGCCGGCGTAGAGCCATGGCCGGCCGACCCTGCCGCGCCCGTCTGCACCGGCAAGGACCTCGAGGTGGCCCTGAGCAGCCCGGACACTGCGACAGGGCGCCGGTTCACGGCGCGCTCATGGCCCGGAATGTCTCCGAGCGGCCGTGTGCGGTCAAGGGCACGCCACGCGTGCAGTTCCTCCAAGCGACGGCGCGCGACAGACCGACGTGTCCACAACGCCGTCGAGTCCGGGTGTCGTCGCCTCACGGGTGGTCGTACCGGCTGATCGCCACCTTGGAGTGGGGGCGCATCGTCCAACTCCAGCCGCGACGCGACAAGCGCGGAAGGTCACCGCCGTACCCGGTGCGGACTCCGTACGGCTCGTCCCACGGATCCGCGGCGAACCGACCACCCTGGACGCGCTCGACAACGCCGCGGTGAAGATCGGCCCATGGGCCCAGGCAGTCGACGGCTGGTCGAAGGGTTGACGCGTACGCCACTATCCGCATCGATGTCGTCCGGGCCGTTGCGACAAGGGATCGTAGTCCTGGGATCGGTCGATGCCGGCTATGTCGTCAGTGGCCCCTCGAGGGCGGTCATGATGTCTGCTTCCCGGAAACCTACTGCTCGGTTCAGCGCCAGCATCGGAGCGTTGTCTGTCGCGGTGTAGGTCTGCACCCAGCGCGAGTCCCGTGCTTCAGGGACCTTCTGAAGCTGACGAAGATTGGCCAGCTTCAGCGCTCGACCGATACCGCGGCCACGATGCGCTCGATCGACGAGCGTGTCGTCCTGGTTGACGATGTCGGGATCGTGGCCGGAGACCAGCATTTCGGTGTAACCAACGGCCCGTCCGCCGATCCGGGCCAGGGAATTGACCAGCACATATCCCTGGGCGCGCATCCGGTCTTCATTCTCTCGGACTGCCGCAACGTCGGTGACCCGCGTCGACCGCGTCAGCTCACCCATCGGCACATCGGCATCCATCTGCCTGGTCAGCCTTGCCCAATCGTCCACCAACTCCTCCGGACAGTGACCTGTCCAGGCCGTGACTTCGACATCTGGTGACGGGCGGTCGAGCTGAGCCAGCCGTTGGGCGCTCACGGGCAGATCCAGCAGTTGCCGGGATTCCCTGTTCCCCACCTCCAGGCCGAGGTGCTCAGCGAACGCGATCCCGGCATCGGAATAGGTCTCCGCCCGGACCCGGGCCGCCCGACCGGCCAGAGACGTCCGGACCGCACCAGCCAACGCCACGCCCACGAGTTCGCGCCGACGATCCGGCAGTACCGACAACTCGACCTCGGCTACTTCACCGGGATCGACATGAGCCTCGGCGGCACCCACCGGTCGACCATCGCGAGAGGCCAGCAGCGCGACGGAGACGCGACCGGGCTTTGGTGACCGGAACTGTGAAACCGTCGCCTCGGCACTACGCCACCAGGCTGCATCCCGGCCCGTGGTGTATCCGATGCGAAGCACCTCGTTCCACTTCACCAGTTGGCTCTGGTCAGTCAGATCAACCTGTTCAATCCGCACGCGATCCACCGACGCAGTCGATCACAACCACCCGCCCAGCACCAATCAATTCCGCTATCGACCGCCGAGATGTCTGAGACCTCGACGGGGCCGACCTTCCTGGCGAGGGGTCAGATAATCCCTGATTCGCACGGCGTGTCGTCGCGGGCGTGAGCGACCGGACGACGACACGCCGCGCAAATCAGGGATTATGTGACCCCTCGCGGGGATGGGAGGTCAGAGGAGGCCGGTCTTCAGACCGGCGCCGCAGAGCGGGACCACGGTCTGCCGCTCGTGGAGCAGGCGCCAACCGGGTTGATCGCGGTCGGAGTTCTCGGCGTGCCGGACGGCCGCCCAGCAGGCCGCGGCAGTGGCTTCGACGTACAGGCCGCGGCCGGCAAGATCACGTTGGGCCGCACGGACCTCGGCGTCGGGGACGGTGACGATGTCACCGCCGGAATTGTCGATCGCGACCAGGATCTGCGCCGATCGCGCCGGTTCGGCGATGGCGATGCCCTCGGCGAGGGTGTCGGCCGAGGTTGCATAACCCGGCGGCACCTCGGCCAGGCCCTCCGCCCGGGCCCGGGCCAACGGTGAAACCGCCTCCGCCTGGACGGCGACGACCGGCGGCGCCCGATCGATCAGACCATGATCGACAAGCTCGGCCAGGCCGAGCGTGACGCCGAGCACCAGCGTGCCGTTGCCCACCGGGAGGACGATCAGCTCCGGCAGCCGACCGCCGAGATCCTCCCAGAGTTCGTAGGCATAGGTCTTGGTGCCGTGCAGGAAGTACGGGTTGTAGACGTGGCTGGCGTAGAAGGCGCCGGGCCGCTCCGCCGCCTGCTGCGCAGCCCGCGCTGTGGCCTCCCGGTCGCCGTCGACGATCATCACTTCGGCGCCGTGCGCCCGGATCTGCTCGACCTTCTTGGCCGACGTCGTACCCGGCACGAAGATCACAGACGGCAGGCCGGGCGCGGGCAGCGTACGCGGCGACAGCGGTCCCGGCGTTGCCACTGCTGTCGGCGACGACAAGATCGGGTTCCACCCGGCGGGCGGCCTCCAGCAACATCACCGCACCGCGATCCTTGAAGGACAGCGTGGGCATCAGGAAGTCGAGCTTCACCGACAATCTGGCGTTCATCGGAACCAAGGGTGTACGGCCCTCGCCGAAGCTGATCGTCGGATCCGACAGCGGCAGTGCCTCGGCGTAGCGCCACAGCGACGACACCCGATCCGGTAGCGCGGCGCGATCGACTCCGCCCGCGGTGAACGCCAGGTCCCACGGCGAACCGCAGTCCGGGCAGCGCCACTGCAGCGCGGCGGCCGCACTCGTCCGGCCGTCGCGCGGGCAGATGTAGCCCGGAACCGCCGGACCGGTCACGGCAGCGGTCGGGTGGACAGCTCGAGCTGGTGTTCGGCCCGGAATCCCAGCAGAGTACGCGCCCGGGTCAGATCGACCGCGACCTCGCGCTCGACGAACCGCCGGTTGCGCGGCACGCCCGGCGCGTACCGATCGAGAAGTTCCTCGGTGCGGTAGGGCACCAGGGTGTTGTCCGCAGTGACGTAGACCGGTACGGACCCCGTTACCGGGGCGAGCAGGGCAAGTTCCACGGCGAGTGCGGCGTCGCGGACGTCGAGGTAGGACCAGCCCTCGCGAGCTCCGGGTACGGGATCTTGGGTCGAGCGTTCCGAATGCCGGGCGATCATCTCCGCCGGCGCGACGAACGGGAAGCGGAAGCCGACGGAGTCCACTCCCCAGTGCCGGTGCACCATGCGCGCGGTGATCTCGTCGACGTACTTGCTCAGCGCGTAGCCGTCGTCCAGATCCGACGGCAGCTGCTCGTCCATCGGGTAGTAGGCCGGCAGCACATCGTGGGAGTTGAACGGCAGTCCGGTGTGATTGATGCTGCTGGCGAAGACCGCCCGCCGGACACCGCGTTCGCCGGCCTGGGAGAGCACGTTGAAGGTCGAGTTCACATTGGTACGGAAGACGGTGTACGGCGGATGCCCTCCCGGGCTGGGAATGGCGGCCAGATGCACCACGAGCTCCACACCCTCCAAGGCGTCGGCAACCGTGTCGACATCGGTGGTGTCGCCGTGCAGGACCCGGTCCATCGGCGGCTCCGGACGCCCGGCCCGGGCGGCCGGCACCAGGGACAGCCCGGTGATCAACGCACCGTGACCCGCCAACCGTTCACACACGGCACTGCCGATGTTGCCTTCGGCGCCGGTGACCAGGATCCGCTTACCGGCAAGGGGATGGGCGTCAGACATCGGTCTCCTTCACGTCGTTGTTCAATTTGCTGATCATGTCATCGAGTGCTCCGAGATCGAAGCCGAGGAAACCGAAGCCGGCAACCGTGGAGGCGGGCATGTCGCCGAACATCGCACGCATCGGCTCGTCCATCGCCTGCAACGCTCCGTCGATGCGCGGGTCGGCGGTCAACATCGCCGCGGCCGCCGGGTCGGCCAACCACTCGGCCATCGTCGAGTCGCGATGAATGGGACCGGTCACTGAGGGAGCGTCGATCATGATCGAGGTGGAACCGGCAAGATCCCGTGAGGAGGAGCCGACGCTGATCACGAACTCACCGGCTTCGACGGCCCAGCGGTTGAGCCGCTCCGACCAGAACGCGAACGCCCGCTCGTCCAGGGTCATCGCCACGTCCGCGCTCTCCCCCGGCTGCAGTTCGACCCGGGCGAACGCCTTCAGCTCACGGACCGGGCGAGGAACGATCGACAGTGGATCGCCGACGTAGGCCTGCACGACCTCGGCACCGCCACGTCGGCCGGTGTTGGTCACCGTCGCCGTGATCGTGACGATGAGATCACCGGACTCGACGCTGCCCTGGACGACCGCCGACGGTTCGGAGATCTGGAAACTGGTGTAGGACAGCCCGTGGCCGAACGGGAAGCTCACCTCCTGCTCGGACCGGTCGTAGCCGCGATAGCCGATGAAGATCCCCTCGCCGTATCGGACGATCCCGTCACCACCGGGAAAGTTCAGATAGGAACTGTTGTCCTGCAACCGGATGGGGATGGTCTCGGCAAGCTTGCCGGACGGGTTCGCCCGGCCGAGCAACAGTTCGGCCACCGCGCCACCGGCCGCCTGGCCGGACAGCCAGCACTCGAGGATGGCCGAGACCTGATGCTGCCAGGTCGACGTCCGCACCGCCGAGCCGTTGGCCAGGATGACCGCGACCTTGTCGCGATGATCCTGCAGGGCGTCCAGCAGTGCCAGCTGGTTGTCGGGCAGATCCAGCCGGGTCCGGTCGAATCCTTCGGACTCGGCCGACGCCGGCAGTCCGAGGAATGCGAGCACTGCGTCAGCCTCCCGGGCCGCCGTCAGCGCCTCGGCACGCAACCCTTCGTCGCTCGCAGCGTCCTCCAGGCTGTAGCCGGGGACGAAGTCGACGGTCACGTCCGGACCGGCCAGGGTCGCCAGTTCGTCCAGCGGGATGTCGATCCGAGTCGGGTTGACCTGGGAGGACCCGGCGCCCTGGAACCGCGGTTCGCGGGCGAACTCTCCGATCACCAGGATTCGTTGCCCGGGCGATCCGACCGGCAACAGCCCATCCGAATTCTTCAGCAGGACGGCCGACTGCCGGGCCGCCTCGCGGGCGATCCGATGATGATCATCCTCGTCGAAGGCGTGCTCGGCCTGTCGTGCCGGACGGGACCTGGCGACCAGCCGCAGCACTCGTCGTACGGTCTCGTCCAGGGTGGACTCGGGCAGCGTCCCGTCGCGTACGGCCCTGACGACTGCGACGTCGCTGTGCCCGATCAGCGGCGGCATCTCCAGATCCAGCCCGGCAGCAACCGCCGCCGGACGATCATGGACTGCACCCCAGTCCGACATCACCAGACCGTCATAACCCCATTCCTCCCTGAGCACCTCGGTCAGCAGCCAATGATGCTGCGAGGCGTACGTTCTGTTGATCTTGTTGTAGGAACACATCACCGTCCATGGCTCCGCGACCTTGATCACCCGTTCGAAGGCCGGCAGGTAGATCTCCCGGAGAGTCCGTTGATCAACTTCCGCACTCACCCGCATCCGGTCGGTCTCCTGGTTGTTGACCGCGAAGTGCTTCAGCGAGGCGCCGACACCCTGGCTCTGGATGCCCTGCACCATCGCCGTCGCCAGCTCACCGGCCAGCCAGGGGTCTTCGGACAGGTATTCGAAGTTCCGCCCGCACAGTGGCGACCGCTTCATGTTGACCCCCGGCCCGAGCACCACCGACACCTGCCAGCGCAGCGCCTCCCGGCCGATCGCCGCACCGACCCGGCGGACAAGATCAGGGTTCCAGGAGGAGGCGAGTGCCGAGGCGGTCGGGTAGCAGGTCGCCGGCACGCTGTCACCCAGCCCAACATGGTCACCGGTCTGGAACTGCGCCCGCAGTCCGTGCGGTCCATCCGATACCATGATCGGCTCGATGCCGAGCCGCTCGACGGCGGCGGTGTGCCAGATGTCACCGCCGATGCTCAGCGCGGCCTTCTCCTCCAGGGTCAGCTGCCCAAGAACTGCTTCGACATCTTGGTCCTGTCCGACAGGACGCTCGGTGTCAGCGGTCATCTGATCCTCCTTGATCGTGCTGCCCGCATCCTGCCACCCGTCAGACCTGGAAGTGCCGGAAGGTCAGGTTCATCCGCGGCCCGACCGGCCGCGCGGTCTTGGGAACGGCGTGCCGATAATCCGACTGGGACTCGTCACCCATGATCAACAGGTCACCGGCGCCGAGCTCGAGCGTCCACCGTTGGCCGGTGGCGAGCTGCTTGACGTGGAACGCGCGGCGGCTGCCCAGGCTGATCGAAGCGATCGTCGGCCGGTCGCCGAGTTCGGGTTCGTTGTCGCTGTGATAGCCGATCGAGTCCCGTCCGTCGCGGTAGAGGTTGGCCAGGCAGGAGTTGTACATGGCTCCGGACTCGGCGATCAGGCGTTCCTGCAGCCCGGCCAGCAACGGAGGCAAGGGGCGCGGCTCGTTCCGCACCCCGGAGTAGGTGTAGGCGTAGTCACCCATCCAGCAGGTCAGCCGGGGCGTCTTGCTGGTCCGACCGGCGATGGTGATGTCGTTCTGCTCCCAGTCCAGCTGCTCGACCAGCTCGTCGAACAGTCGTTCCGGCGCGTCGACCCAGCCGGGCAGATGGCGGAAGCACTCGGGCAGATCGGTCACGGCGCCACGATAGTGGCCGGCCCGGACGCCCTACCTCGGCAAATCCCCCCAGCACGGTCGGCCCAGCACAGACGCACCAGCGCAGCACAGCTGATGACCGCCCGATTACGGATCGGGGACGGATCGCCTCCCGGGTTGGATCGATGCGCGACGGCGGAGCACGATGGAGGAATGGTGATGACGGCCTCCCGACGGGGCGGCACGACCGAGGTTCCGGGCAACTCCAACGGTGGTTCGGGCGGTTCGCCCGTGTTGCTGGCCTGGCTGTCCGGCGTGGTCGCCGGACTGGCTGGTGTGGCCACCGCTGAGGTGATCAGCTGGTTGCTGACGCCGCTGGGCGAGCCGCTGAGCGCGATCAGCGAGTTCGTCGTCGGCCTGCTGCCCGCCGGCCTGATCAACTTCGGCAAGGACACCCTGCGGTTCGCCGACAAACCGGTGTTGCTGATCATCGTCGCCGTGGTGGCGCTGGTGATCACCGGCGTCGCGGGTCGGATCGAGTACGCCCGCCGATGGGCGGGGGTGGCCGGGCCGGTCCTGCTGTGCCTGCTGGCGATCATCGCGATCGGCACCCGGCCGGATGTCGGATTCTCCGCCTTTCCGCCGGTGATCATCGGCACCCTGGTCTGCTATCTGGTGCTCCGGCTGTTGATCGGTCGATTGCACGGGTGGTCCGATCCGTCGGTGCTGCAGCCACCGCCCCCGGACTCCCAGTTGCGCACCGACCGTCGGCGGTTCTTGATCACCAGCGCGGTGATCGGCGGTACGTCGATCGTCGTCGGCACCGCGTCCCGAGCGCTGTCCAGCGGCAAGTCGATGGCGCTGAAGGCCCGATCGCTGGTGCAGTTGCCGGCGCCCGCGAAGCCTGCGTCTCCGGTTCCGGCCGGCGCGGACCTCGAGATCAGCGGCCTGACACCGTACGTCACCGCCAATGGCACCTTCTATCGGATCGACACGGCTTTCCAGGTGCCGATCGTCGATCCGGAGACCTGGTCGCTGACCATCACCGGGATGGTTGATCATGAGGTGACGATCACCTGGCAGCAACTGCTGCAACTGCCGCTGTCCGAGCACTACGTGACGCTGACCTGTGTCTCCAACGAGGTCGGCGGCGGGCTGGCCGGCAATGCCCGCTGGCTCGGCTATCCGGTCCGGGAGTTGCTCAAACTCGCCGGACCCAGTGCCCACGCCGACATGGTGCTGTCCCGCAGCGTCGACGGTTTCACCGCCAGCACCCCACTGGACGCGCTGACCGATCCCGATCGCGATGCGATCATCGCGATCGGGATGAACGGGCAGCCGCTGCCGGCCGAACACGGCTTCCCGGCCCGGATGGTGGTACCGGGACTGTACGGCTACGTCTCGGCCACCAAGTGGATCCATTCGCTCAACGTGACCACCTTCGAGGCGGATCACGGCTACTGGACGCCGTTGGGCTGGGCGCCGCGCGGTCCGATCAAGCTCGCCTCCCGGATCGACACGCCATCCGGCAATGTGCGGGCCGGGAAGGTGCCGGTCGCCGGGGTCGCCTGGGCGCAGCACACCGGAATCAGCAAGGTCGAGGTGCGGGTGGACAACCAGCCGTGGCAGACCGCGAAACTGGCCGACACGGTAGGACCGGACACCTGGCGGCAGTGGGTGTGGACCTGGGATGCCGAACCCGGTGACCACACCCTGACCGTGCGGGCGACCGACGCCGACGGCCGCGTTCAGACCTCCCAGCAGGCACCTCCCGCACCCAACGGGGCGACCGGCTGGGACACCCAGACGGTCTCGGTCAGCTGATCGGTCTAGGTTGGATACCGCGGCCGACCCGCCGGTCGCTCCGACCCCCACCGATGAGAAGGATCGTCAACGATGACTGCCATCGCGTCCCCCGACCTTGATCAACTGGCCGCCGACTACCAACGCGACGGGTTCGTCAAGGTCTCCGGGCTGCTGACCCCGGAGGAAGCCGCGGCCTACCGGCGTACCAGCCACGAACTGTTGCAGCGACTGGAGCAGGCCGCCGACCCGACCTGGGGTTCGGCGTCGACGGTGTCGATGGGCCGGGCGACCAGCCTGCAGCACCTGCACGACGCCCAGTTCTACGATGCCGCCTTCAGCCGGCTGCTCACCGACCCGCGCTTCACCGGCGTGGCGGCAGCGGTCCTCGGCACCCCCAATGTGCAACTGCACCACACCAAGCTGTTCGTCAAGCCACCGGAGAACGGGTCGCCGTTCCCGCTGCACCAAGATCACCCCTTCTTCCCGCACACCGACAACCGGGTCGCGGCGGCGATCTTCCACTTCGACGATGCACCGGAGGAGAAGGGCTGCGTCCGGGTCGTGCCCGGCAGTCACCTGGCCGGGCCCCGGGAGCATGATCCCGACGGCGGCTTCCACCTCAACGATGTGCCGTTCGAGGAGGCCGTGCCGCAGCCCGCCAAGGCCGGCGACGTGCTCTTCTTCAGCTGTCTGACGGTGCACGGGTCGGGCGTCAACATCAGCAACGAGGCACGGACGACCTGGCTGGTCCAGTTCCGCGATCCGGCCGATCCGCCGTTGACCGACGCGCACAGCCATTCACTCGGTCAGGGCATGATGCTGGCGGGCATCGATCCGACCGGCCACCGTCGCTGATCGTCACCGGACGGGCGACGGGTCAGAACCAGCCGAGATTGACCACGATGCCGAGCCAGTCGAGGATCTGCGGAGCGCCGACGATGACCACCGGCAGGGCGATCAGACCGAGCGCCAGCAGGTAGATCCCGGCACTCAGCAGCCGGTGAGGCCGTACGTCTTCGGCGAGCCGGGAGACCCGGACGACCGTGCCGTAACTGACCCCCATCGCGAACCGCGGTACCGGGGCCGCCGCCATCGCGACCAGAGCCCGGGCCAGCGGGACTGCCCCGGTGCGTCGCCGGGCCGCGTCATCGGCCAGCAACTCGACCAGCAGCCGTGCCTCGTTCAGCGGTACGTCGCTGCGGACCGCGATGGGGAAGGCCCGGTGCAGTGCGGTGAAGGTGTCCAGCACCAGGTCGTGCCGGGCCCGGACGTGTGCTTCCTCGTGGGCCAGGACGGCGGCCACCTCGTCGCGGGACAGGGTGCGCAGAGCGCCGTCGCTGACGACGACGCGGGAGTGCCGGACGGCCGGCAGGCAGTAGGCGACGGGCACGGGTTCGTTCATCACCCGCAGCCCGGGCGGTCCGGCCAGCTCGGCCCGACGTCCGACCTGGTCCAGCAGATCCACTGCACGCCGGTGCCGGGTTCGACGAGCACCGGAGGTACGGACAACGATGATCAGCGACCAGACCAGCCGGCCAACGACTACGACGGTGAAGATCAGGATCAGCGAGTAGACGATGATCTCGGCCACCGACGGATCGGGATTGTGGAAGAGGCCGAGACTGAGCGCCAGACCGGCGCCAACGACGGAGAGCAACGCCGACACCGATCCTGCCTGCCACAGCACGACCGCCGGGCGCGGCGCCCGGTGCAGAATGGTCCAGCGACCGACCCAGATGGAACCCGGGCCGACCAGGATCACAGCCAGGATCCCCAGCGCTACGCCGATCATCTCGTCAGGTCCGGCTGATCAGTTCGTGGGCGGTACGGCGTTCTTGGCCTCCAGTCGGGCCAGCGCATCACGCATGGTGGCCGCCTCGTCCGGGGTGACCCGGTCGACGAAGGCCACCAATGCCGCCGTGCGATCCTGTTCGGTGCCGTCCAGGGCGTCGTGCATCACCTCGGCGACCATCTCCTCACGGGTCTGCACCGCCGAATAGAGGTAGGCGCGGCCGGCACTCTCCCGGATCACCAGGCCCTTCTTCGCCAGCCGGTCCAGCACCGTCATCACAGTCGTGTACGCCAGGTCCCGGTCGCGGATCAGCGCAGCATGAACCTCACGAACGGAGCGGGGCGCCGCGGCGGCCCACAGCTCTTCCATCACTCGACGTTCGAGGTCACCCAAGGAACTCACCACGTCCCCCAGTCTAGCCGCCCGTACTACCCATGTCGTACTACGTTGTCTAGTACTACCCTACGTAGTAGTTTCGAGCCATGACCACAACCGGTCCATCCAACGGAAGTCGATAGCGCCTGACATGGACACAGTGCTGCTCTCCCGACTGCAGTTCGGGATCACCATCGTCTACCACTTCTTCTTCGTTCCGGTCAGCATCGGCCTGGCCGGTCTGGTCGCCGGAATGCAGACGGCCTGGGTACGCACCGACAACCCGCGCTATCTGAAGCTCACCCGGTTCTACGGCAAGCTGTTTCTGATCAACTTCACCATCGGGGTCGTCACTGGCATCGTCCAGGAGTTCCAGTTCGGCATGAACTGGAGCGCGTTCTCCCGGTTCGTCGGCGACATCTTCGGTGCGCCGCTGGCGTTGGAGGGCCTGCTGGCCTTCTTCATGGAATCGACCTTCCTCGGGCTGTGGATCTTCGGCTGGGACAAGCTGCCGAAGAAGGTCCACCTGGCCTGCATCTGGCTGGTCGCCGTCGGCACCGTGCTGAGCGCCTTCTGGATCCTGGCCGCCAATTCCTTCATGCAGCACCCGGTCGGCTACACGATCAACACCGAGTTGGGCCGTGCTGAGCTGATCGACTTCGGAGCCGTCCTGACCAACCCGGTGCTGCTGGCCACCATGCCGCATCAGATCTCGGCCTGCTACATGGTCGGTGCGAGTGTGGTTACAGCAGCCGCCGCGTGGCACCTGGTCCGGGTGGCCCGCACGGACCGCGCCGGACAGGCCGCCATGATCGCCGCCGGGGGAACCGCTGCCGACTACGTGCGGGATCCCGAGGACGAGGATTCCCGATCCGCCTTCCGCACCGCACTCAAGATCGGCACGGTCACCCTGTTGATCGCCGGCGCGCTGACCTTCATCGCCGGCGACACCCAGGGCAAGGTGATGACCGACGTCCAGCCGATGAAGATGGCAGCCGCCGAGGCGCTGTACAACACCGAGAAGCCGGCATCCTTCTCGATCATCACCATCGGCACCCTGGACGGCAGGCACGAAGTCTGGGCGATCAAGGTGCCACGACTGCTCTCCTTCCTCGCGCACAGCAACTTCACCGGTGAGGTGCAGGGCATCAACAACCTGCAGACCGAGTACGCCCAGAAGTACGGTCCGGGCGATTACGCGCCGAACATCCCGGTCACCTACTGGACGTTCCGGATCATGATGGGCGTCGGCTTCGTCGCCTTCGCCGGCGGCGTGCTGATCCTCTGGTTGACCCGGAACGGCCGCGATCCGGCAACCACCGGGTTCTGGGGACTGGTCTGGCGATACGGGCCGATCCTGCTGCCGTTCCTGCCGTTGCTGGGCAACTCGTTCGGCTGGATCTTCACCGAGATGGGCCGGCAACCCTGGCTGGTGTTCGGACTGTTGCCGACCCGGGACGGCATCTCACCCAACCTCACCCCGGTGCAGGTGTTGATCTCCTTGATCATCCTCACCGGTCTGTACGGCGTGCTGGCGGTGATCGAACTCAGGCTGTTCACCCGTGCGATCAGTGCCGGACTGCCCGATGTCGAACCCGAACCCGAACCCGACAGCGCGGACAAACCACTGTCGTACGCCTACTGAGCTCGCAGATCGCTGAGGATGATCATGGATCTCACCACCGTTTGGTTCATCATCGAGGCCGTTCTGTGGATCGGCTATTTCGTCCTGGAGGGCTTCGACTTCGGGGTCGGTCTTTCCCTGCCGCTGATCGGCAGGAAGGATCGCGAACGGCACGCAGTGCTGTCGACGATCATGCCGGTATGGGACGGCAACGAGGTCTGGGTGATCGTCGCCGGCGGCGCGATGTTCGCTGCCTTCCCCGGCTGGTACGCGACGACCTTCAGCACCTTCTACCTTCCGCTGCTGGCGATCCTGGTCGGTCTGATCGTCCGGGCCGTCGGTCTGGAGTATCGGGAACACCGCGAGGACGCCGCCTGGCGGCGGCGCTGGGACCTGTGCATCATCATCGGGTCGTTCCTGCCGGCGCTGCTCTGGGGTGTCGCCTTCGGCAACATCGTCCGCGGTCTCCCGATCAACGCTCAGCACGACTTCACCGGGTCGCTGCTCGATCTGCTGAACCCGTTCGCGCTGCTGGCCGGACTGGTGACGCTGTCGCTGTTCCTCACCCACGGATCGGTGTTCCTCGTACTGCGGACCTCCGGTGAGCTGCGATTGCGCGCCAAACGGCAGGCATCAGTGGTCGGCGCGATCACCGTCGTGCTCGGTGTCGGCCTCCTGTTCTGGCTGAACCGGCTACCCGGGATCGAGAACCACAGGGCGGTGCTTGTCTGTTCGATCATCACGGCACTGGCGTTGCTCTTCGGGCTGGGCATGCATCTGCTCGATCGGGACGGTTGGTCGTTCGCCGGCACCGCGGTGACCGTCGGCGGTCTGGTGATCACGTTGTTCACAGCGCTCTACCCGCGGCTGATCCCGAGCACGACCAACCCCGAGTGGAGCCTGACCATCCACAACTCCTCGGCCACCCACTACACGCTGACGATCATGACCTGGTCCGCGGTAGTCCTGGTGCCGATCGTCATCGCCTACCAGGCGTGGAGCTACTGGACGTTCCGCAAGCGGATCACACTGCCTGCAGTCGATGTGGCCGATCCGTCCCTGGAGAATCGCCCGGCGCCGGCCAGTCCGTCCGCGGCGAAGTGACCCGGGTCATGGCGATCAACGACCTGGCCCGCACTGCACCGCAGCCAGCTGCCGGCCCCAGCCCGGTCCGCGGGGACCGACCGGCGGCCGCCCGACGTGGGCCATTGGATCCCCGGCTGATCCGCCGCGCCTCGGCGGTTCGCTGGCAGCTTGTCGCGACATCGCTGCTGGGCACGCTCACCGCGGTCAGCATCGTGGCGATCGCCTGGTTCATCGCGTACGGCGTCGGTGTGGCGTTCGACCGGCGCAGCGTTGCGCCGATCGTCGCCGCCGCGCCCTGGCTCGCTGCCGCCTTCGTAGCCCGTGGCGGGCTGTCGTGGCTGTCCGATCTGGTCGCGGTTCGGACGTCGGCCGCAGTGAAGTCGCAACTCCGCCGGGAGGTTGCCGCGTCCTACCTCCGACCGGACACCGACCAGCCGGACCGCGGCACGGTGATCACCTTGATCACCAGCGGCCTGGATGATCTTGACGGCTACTTCGCCCGCTATCTGCCGCAACTGGTGCTCGCAGTCACGGTGCCGTCGGTCATCGGGATCGCCATCGCCTTCGAGGATCTGCTCAGCGCGGTGATCATCGCCCTCACGCTGCCGTTGATCCCGCTCTTCATGGCCCTGGTCGGCTGGACGACGGAGAAGATCACCGGCCGTCGCTGGCAGGTGCAGGCCAGGCTGTCCCACCACTTCATCGATCTGGTCGCTGGGCTGCCGACCTTGCGCGCGTTCGGCCGTGCCAAGGGCCAGGCCGAGGGTCTGCGTCGGTCGGGTGAGGCCAACCGGGTCGAGACCATGGCGACGTTGCGGGTCGCACTGTTGTCGGCGTTGGTGCTCGAACTGCTGGCAACGCTGTCGGTCGCGATCGTCGCGGTGGTGATCGGCCTGCGGGTCATCGCCGGTCAGGTCGACCTGCAGACCTCGCTGTTCGTCCTGGTGCTGGCACCAGAGGCGTACCTGCCGCTGCGCAAGGTCGGCGTGCACTACCACGATGCCGCCGGCGGCGCTGCCGCGGCGCGGGCAGCCTTCGACCTGATCGGCAAGCACCCCACGGCGACGACAACCTCCCCGACGGCGGCGGGCCGGGCGATGCCCGAAGGACCGCTCGAGATCCTCGTCCGAGACGTCGGCTACACCTTCCCGGGAGCGTCCGCGCCGGCGTTGGAACGGGTCACCCTCGTCGCACCCGTCGGCGACGTCACGGTGCTCTGGGGCGCCAGCGGCTCCGGCAAGTCGACACTGTTGCGGATGCTCACCGGTTGGCTGACGCCGACCACCGGGCAGATCATGATCAACGGCACCGACACCAGGCGTATCGATCAATCCGAGCTCCAGCAGGCCGTTGCCTGGGTCGGCCAGGAACCAGCCCTGCTTCGCGGTACGGTCGCCGACAACGTACGCCTGGGTCTGTCGACCGCGACCGATGACCAGATCGCCCGGGCGCTCTTCGCAGCCGGTGTCGATCTTGATCCGGGCCGGCGGGTGGACGAAGGAGCCGGGCTGTCCGCGGGTGAGTTGCGCCGGGTCGCCCTGGCCAGAGCCTGGCTGCGGATCCGGTACGGGAGCGGACGGCTGTTGCTGCTGGACGAACCGACGGCCGGCCTGGACGAGGACAACGAACTCGACGCCATCGCCATGATCAAGGATCTGGGCGTAACAGCGGTGGTGGTATCGCACCGCCCGGCAGTTCTCGCGGCAGCCGATCACGTGGTACCGATGCGGGTCCGATCATGATCACCCTGCTCAGCCGTCTGGTCGGCGACTCCCGGCAGCGGCTTGGTTCGCTGCTGCGTCCGGTTGTGCTGGGTGTTGTCGCGCAGCTGTCCGCGGTCGGACTGATGGCCGTGTCGGCGTGGCTGCTCTCCCGCGCCGCACAGCATCCGCCGGTGCTCTACCTGATGTGTGCGATCGTCGCTGTCCGCGCGCTCGGCCTGGCCCGCGGAGTGTTCCGCTACCGGGAGCGGCTGGCCGGCCACGACATCGCACTGGGACTGCAGGCGAGTCTCCGGGTGCGGGCCTACCAACGGCTGGCCGACGGGTCAGCGCTGCGGCGGAGCGGCGACCTGCTCACCCGGGTGACCTCCGATCTCGATGCGGTCCAGGATCTCGTGGTCCGGGTGATCGTTCCGGCCGTCTCCACAGCACTGGTGATCGTTGCAGCGGGTACGGCCCTGTCGGTGATCTCTGCACCGGCCGGCGTGCTGTTGTTGGCGGGCTCCGCGGTCTCCGGCGCCGTCCTGCCCTGGTGCGCGGGACGACTGGCCGCCCGAGCGGCCGACCAGCTGGTCCCGCTGCGGGCACGGCTGGCCGATGAAGTCGCCGAGATCGGCCGGAGCCGGGAGGACCTGGTCGCGTTCGGCGCCGAACCGGCTGCCCTGGATCGGTTGGCGGCGATCGATGCTCGACTGGCCGCTGCCGAGCGCCGCACGGCCTGGACATCGGGGCTGATGACCGCACTGCAGTGGCTGTGCACCGGAGCGGTGATCATCGGCTCGATGATCATCGGCGGTCGGGCGGTTGCGGCCGGCACGGTGGATCCGGTCTTCCTGGCTGTACTCGCGCTGACTCCGCTCGCCCTGCACGAGGTGGTCGCCACCCTGCCGGCGACAGCAGTCGTCTGGCGCCGTACCCGGGCCGCATTGCAGCGGGCCCGGGAACTGATCGCTCCGGTCGACCCGGCACCGCTCGTCGCTCGGCTGTCGGCCGAGCCGGGCGTGCCGCTGGCGATCCGTCGACTGACCGCCGGCTGGCCGGGCGCTGTCCCGGTCGTTCGTGATCTTGATCTTGTCGTACGCGCCGGCGAACGGGTGGCACTGGTCGGACCGAGCGGGATCGGGAAGTCGACGCTGGCCGCCACGGTGATGGGCCACCTCCCACCACTGGCCGGCAGCCTCGCCGTCGCCGAGCGGGTGGGTTATCTGGCCCAGGACGCACACATCTTCGACACCACCGTCGCCGAGAACGTCCGGATCGGTGCTCGTGCGGCGAGCGACGATCAGGTACGGCGCGCATTGGGCGAAGTTGATCTTGACTTTCCGGCTGACCGGCTGGTCGGTGAGTTCGGTGCGGCACTGTCAGGTGGCGAGGCGCGTCGGCTGGCGCTGTCCCGGCTGGCCGTGGCCCGGCTGGTCGACGGGGATCATCAACTGCTGGTGCTCGACGAACCGACCGAACATCTCGACCGGGACACCGCCGACCATGTTCTGGAGGTCATCGGTCGCCTCGACCGGCGGGCAGCCGTACTGGTGATCACTCACGACCCGCGGGTGATGGAACGCTGCGATCGGGTGGTCTCGCTGACCGGAACAGCCGCCGGGACCGCGCCGGCATCAGGCGCCGCAGCGGCGAACGCGGGCGTGACGGTCAGTCTCGGGCAGTGAGGACCAGCGGATCACCCTCGGTGACCGCAATCGTGTGTTCGGCATGTGCGCCGCGCGAGCCGTCGACGCTGCGCAGGGTCCAGCCGTCACGGTCGGTGTGGATCCGGTCGGTGGTGTGCAGGAACCACGGTTCGATGGCCAGCACCAGGCCGGGCCGCAGCGGCAGCCCCTTGCCGCGACGACCGTTGTTGGGCACATGCGGATCACCGTGCATCGTGTGCCCGACGCCGTGACCGCCGAACTCGAGATTGACCTTGAGCCGGTTCTGTTTGGCCACCGCGCCGATGGCGGCCGAGATGTCGCCGAGCCGATTGCCGACCCTGGCCTGCGCGATTCCGGCCTGCAGCGCCTGGTTGGTGATCTCGATCAGGCGCTGGTCCTCGGGCCGCGGTTCACCCACGATCACCGTGAGGGCGGAATCGGTGACCCAGCCGTCGACCGACGCGGCGAAGTCGAAGCTGACCATGTCGCCGTCGGCGAGGTCGTAGTCGTACGGCAGCCCGTGCAGCACTGCGTCGTTGACCGACGTACACAGCACCTTGCCGAAGGGCATGGCGCCGAACGACGGGTGGTAGTCGATGTAGCAGGACTCGGCTCCACGCTTCTTGATCATCTCGTGCGCCAGCGCGTCGAGGTCAAGCAGGTTGCTGCCGACCGTTGCCTCCCGGGCCAGCGTGCTGAGGACGTCGGCCACGAAACGACCGGCCGGGCGCATCTCGTCCAGCTCGGCGGGGGTCCGATATTCGATCACCCAGGCACCCTATCCCGCTCCGCGCGGGAACCCGAAGGCCTGCGGGAACCCGCCTCCGGGGCGATGCGGCCCCGAGCCCTCTCCCGCACCACCTGCTGCACGCCGCACCGCGTACACACGGTGCGGGATGCAGCAGGTGGTGCGGCAATGGGGGCGGCGCGGGCCGGGGCGAGGTGGTGACGGTCAGGGGATCAGGGAGACCTTGATCGACTTGCTGCCGTCGGCGACCATGTCCAATCCCTCCTGGAACTTCTCCAACGGGAACTGGTGGGTGCAGATCCGGTCCATCGGCAGCGTCTGAGACTCCAGCATCCTGATCGCGGCGGGCCAGGTGTGCGGGCCGAGGTGGGCGCCGAGGACGTTGAGCTCCTTGTCGTCGGAGATGATCGACCAGTCCACCGTCACGTCGGAGCCGAAGACGCTGTATTCGACGTAGGTTCCCAGCTTGCGCAGCAGATTCAGGCCCTGCGGCACGGCCGACGGATGCCCGGTGCCCTCGATGTAGACGTCGGCGCCGTAGCCGTCGGTCAGGTTCTTGATCTCCTCGACCACATCGGTCTCGGCGATGTTGAAGGTCAGGTCCGCACCGCAGGCCTTCGCCAGGTCCAGCTTGTTCGGTGCAACATCCAGGGCGATCAGCAGTCTGGGGCTCTTGGCCTTGGCTCCGGCGATCATCCCCAGCCCGATCGGACCCGCACCGGCGACGACCACGACATCGTCGAACCTGATGTTGGCGCGCTCGACGGCGTGCAACGAACACGACAACGGTTCCACGAAGGCCGCCTGATGCGCCGGCAGCTCCTTGCTGATCTTGTGGACCAGCGCATTGGTGGAATAGATCATGTACTCGGCCATCGCGCCGGGGTTGGCACGCTTGAAGCCGTGCATGTCGTGCGGCCCGCACATCCAGTACTCACCACGTACGCAGTAGCGGCACTTCCAGCAGGGCACGATCTGCTCGGCGGTGACCCGGTCGCCGACGTCGACACCGCGCGTCTGCCGGGCCTGATCGTCGAGCTGGACCACAGTGCCGACGAATTCGTGGCCGGGGACGACCTCGGTCTCGGCCCAGGCCGGCCGGTTCGCATCACCCCAGAACTTGGCCGCGCCGTGGTAGCACTTCAGGTCGCTGGCACAGATGCCGACCGCCTCGACCCTGACCAGGATCTCGCCGGGGCCGGGCCTGGGCACCGCAATCTCTTCCAGGGTGTAGTTCTCCGGCCCGTGACAGATGACGGCCTTCATGGTCTCCGGAATTGCACTGTCAACGGAAGCAGTCACGGCGATCTCCTCAGCTCGGCTAGAGCACACGCTAAACCGTGTCTCCGGCGGCCACGCAGTCACCCCGACCGGTCAACCGGCGATCTTGGTGATCCAGTCCGGTTCGGGTTCCAGCTCTCCGTGGGTCACCGCGACGTAGTCGGCGGCCAGTAGGGAGGTGACCGGACCGGGCCGGTCCCCGATGGTCCGTTCCTCGCCGGTGTCGGTGAGGATCCGGTGTACCGGCGCGACACCGGCCGCCGTACCGCAGGCGAACACCTCGGACACCGGACCGTACGGGTCGAGGACCTGGCTGAGCTCGATCGGTTCCTCGCGCACGGTCAGTCCGCGTCGGCCGGCCAAGGTGATCACCGTCGCCCGGGTGTGCCCGGGCAGGATGGTGCCGCCCAGCCCAGGGGTGATCAACTCGGCATGATCATCTTCGCCGCGGACGACGAAGCAGTTCATCGCACCGAACTCCTCGACGTCGCGGTGTTCCCGGGCGTCCAGCCAGAGCACCTCGTCACAGTTGTGTGCCTGGGCGTCGGCCTTGGCGGCCATCGCACCGGCGTAGTTGCCGGCGCACTTGACGTCACCGGTCCCACCGAGTGCCGCACGGATGTGATCGCGTTGGGCGTACGCGTCGATCATGCTCCGGCCGCTGGCGAAGAAGCTGTCGACAGGCGACGCGAGCACCAGGAAGCTGAACTCGATCGACGGCCGTACTGCAAGAGACGGTTCGTCGGCGACCATCACCGGGCGGATGTAGAGGGAGCTGCCCGGTGCCGACGGCACCTCGGCAGCATCTGCCTCGACCAGGGTGCGTACCGCATCGACGAACATGCCGGCCGGCAGCGGCGGCATGGCCATCCGCGTCGCGCTGCGATCGAACCGGCGCGCGCAGTCGGCGGCGCGAAAGATCAGCACCTCATCCGCGGCGGTCGATCGGAACGCCTTCAGCCCTTCGAAGATCGCCTGGCCGTAGTGCATCACCATCGCCGCCGGGGAGAATCGCAGATCCTCGAAGGCACGCAGCTCGAAGCCGGACCAGGCGCCGGCAACATAGCGGGCGCTGACCACATGCTTGGTGAACAGGGCTCCGAATCCGAGTCCTGTTCCCGCTGGTGGCTGCTGCGTCACACTGCCAACGTACGCCCTAACTGCGGTAGACGATCACCTTGTCCCCGACCCGGACCTGGCCGAACAGGTTCTGGATGCCGGCATAGTCGCGAACGTTGACGCAGCCGTGCGACGCCCCGTTGTAACCGCGGGCTGCGAAATCGGAGGAGTAGTGCACCGCCTGCCCGCCGGAGAAGAACATCGAGTACGGCATCTCGGAGTGGTAGAGCGTCGAGGTCCAGTCCCTGGCCTTCCAGCCGACCGCGAAGGAGCCCTCGCGGGTCGGTGTGGTGTCGGCGCCGAAGCGGACGTCGAAGTGCAGTTGCGGCTTGCCGTCGATCACCCAGACAAGCTGGTCTGTTGTCTTGTCGATGCACATCGCCCGACCGGTCAGGCACCGCGGATCGAGCTGCCCGGTCGAGACCGGACGGTCGGCGGCGGTCTCGCCGGACAGTTCGGCCGCGGTCGGCTCACGGGTCATCGCGACCAGCCGGTCCCACGTCGCCTGGTCCACGGCGCCGGTGGTCGGCAGGCCGCGCTTGTCCTGGAAGCCGCGGACCGCCGCGGTCGTCACCGAACCGTAGAAGCCGGTCACCTTCTCGGAGAACCAGTCGAGCTGCTTCAGCCGGGCCTGCAGTTGGCGGACCTGCTGGCTCTGATCACCCTTGTCCAGGATCGCCGGCCCGGCATGGACGATGTTGTACAGCTGATCATGAGTCGGTTCCTTCGTCATCGCGACCAGCCGGGACCAGGTCTTGGCGTCCACCGTTCCGGTGCCGGGCAGCTCGCGTTTCTGCTGGAATCCCTTGACTGCGGTCGTCGTGCGGTCGTCGTACTGATCGGTGACGTCGGCGGTGTACCAGTCGAGCTGCTTGAGTCGTGCCTGGAGTTCGCGGACCCTCGTGCCCTCATCGCCGGGCTTGAAGATCACCGCAGCCGGTTTCGGGGTTTCCTTGGCCGGACTCTTGGCGGGCTTGCGCGACGCAGGAGCGGTTGACGGGGCCTTCGACGCCTCGCTCGCCTCAGCGCTGGGGATCGCCGAGGTCGGCTTCGAACCCGACGGCGACGGAGCCGCGGAGGTTGCCGATGTGCCTGCCCGATCCTGCGGTGCGGCAGTGCGGTCCGGGACGGAACCACAGCCGGCCAGCGCAGCGGCGACCGCGGCAGCCGCGATCGAGGTCAAGAGCGTACGGCGCAGGGGCACGATTGCCACAGCGTCTCCTTGTGTCGGGGAAGGAAGAGACCGCCGCCAAGCTAACCCGAACCGCCTGTTGGACCAGAGCATCGACACCGCCTGTTATCAGCCCGCAATACACGCCCACCCTACGTGGCGGGCGCCGATCGACCGGTTCCCCGGGGCTGCTTCGATCTCTTCCAGAGTCATCCCGACGGTCCGTGGCATGAAGAGACCCCGACCACTCCACTGATCGCCAGGAACACCGCCAACAGCCCCAAGATCGTTGTGAGCCGTATCAATCGCCGTCTTGCTGTTAGGTGCGATCGATAGCGTTGGCCTCGTGCGGATCTGTGTCTTCTGTGGTTCCTCTCCCGGTCGGATCCCGGCCTACGCCGACGCGGCGACCGGGCTCGGCCGGCTCTTCGCCGAACGGCGGATCGGCCTGGTCTACGGCGGCGCGACCGTCGGCACGATGGGTGTCCTCGCGGATGCGACGCTGGCCGCGGGCGGCACGGTGTACGGGGTCATTCCGACCCAGTTGGTCGACCGGGAGATCGCCCACCCCGGGCTGACCGAGTTGTACGAGGTGACGACGATGCACCAGCGCAAGGCGCGGATGGAGGAACTGGCCGACGGGTTCATCGCCCTGCCCGGTGGCGCCGGCACGCTGGAGGAGTTGTTCGAGGTGTGGACCTGGGCCCAGCTCGGCCTGCACGACAAGCCGATCGGGCTGCTCGACGTCGCGGGCTTCTACAGCCGGATGACGCCGTTGCTGGATCACATGGTGGCCGAGGGCTTCCTGCGTGAGGAGTATCGCGATGCGCTGCAGATCGACACCGACCCGGTCGTGCTGCTGGAGAAGATGGCAGCGGTCCGACCGCCCGGCCCCAAATGGTCCGGGGCTGCCGCTTCCTCCGTGCCCGACGGTCGTGAGCCCGAGCCCACCGGCCCGGGAGAACCATGAGCACGAGGCAGGACGCGATCGAGGACCAGAACCGCCGGATGTTGCGGGCGCGGGATGCAATGGACCGCACCTACGCCGAACCCCTCGACATCCCGGCACTGGCCCGGATCGCGCACGTGTCGGAGTCGCATTTCATCCGCGCGTTCGCCGCAACCTTCCACGAGACACCACACCGCTACCTGCAGCGGCGCCGCGTGGAGCGAGCGATGTACCTGCTCCGCAACACCGACCGGCCGGTGACCGAGATCTGCTTCCAGGTCGGGTTCTCCAGCCTCGGCACCTTCAGCCGGACGTTCACCGCGATCGTCGGAGAGACCCCGACAGCGCATCGCAGGCGAGGACCGATCGCGCCGGTGCCCGGATGTTTCGTCATGGCCTGGACGCGCCCATCGGCGACCGACCGGACCGCCGGATCGGACCGGGCAATCGAGCAGTTTCGGATAAGCAGCCGACCGGAGCCACGCCGTAGGTTCAAGTCATGATCAACTCAGTCCTCCAGTCGCAGATCTTCGTCCTCGACCAGGACCAGGCTCTGGACTTCTACGTGAACAAGCTCGGCTTCGAAGTGGCCGAGGACATCGACTTCGGCTTCATGCGCTGGCTCACCGTCCATCCGGCGGGTCAGCCCGACCGCAAGGTGTTGCTCGAGCGGCCCGGCCCGCCGGCGCTGGACGAGCAGACCGCCGCTCAGGTACGCGATCTGCTCACCAAGGGCGCGATGGGCGGCTGGCTGCTCTTCACCACTGACGACGCCCAGGCCACCCACGATGAATTGGTCGCCCGGGGCGTCGAGATCGCCGACGGCCCCAACCGGCAGCCGTACGGTATCGATTTCGGGGTCCGCGACCCGTTCGGCAACCGGATCCGGATCGGCCAACTGGCCGAGCTCAGCAGGCCGCTGACCGCCGAAGACTTCGCAGCTCAGTCCTGAACCCGACTGCTGGGAAGTTCGTGCTGGGTAGTCTCAGCACGAACTTCCCAGCTGTTGGAAACCTCTCTGCATGGCAGACAATCCCGCCCGTCTCGCCGCCTCAGCCCAGGGTCGCGGCATCAACACCGAGGCCAAGCTGCTGCTCCCCGATACGCCTTCGAGCAGTTCGGGGTGGCCCGCGTGGATCTGAAGACCGACGCTCGCAACAGTCGCTCACGGGCGGCCATCGAGGCCATCGGTGCCACCTTCGGGGGCGTGCTCCGTCGGTGGTCCCGATCCTGGGCGCCCGGTGAGGAGGGTCGGCTCCGGGACTCAGCGCTCTACTCGATCCTCGCCGAGGAGTGGCCGGCGCGACACAAGCAACTCCTCGAACGTCTCGCGAGTCAGCCGGGCGGGGTGTAGCGCCCGTCGATCGCGGTCCAGCCACCGTCCACCATCAGCTGGCTGCCGGTGACGAAACTCGAAGCGTCCGAGGCCAGGTAGACCACGGCACCGGCCAGTTCCTCCGGCCTCGCCCACCGGCCGAGGGCGCTCTTGGCGGCGTATGCCTCGTACCAGTCCGGGACGTCGCGGATCTGCGCGGTGAGCGGAGTCTCGACCACTCCCGGCGCGATCACATTGCAGCGGACGCCCTGTGGCCCGAGTTCGGCGGCCGCCGTTCGCATCAGCTGCAGCAGCCCGGCCTTGGTGGCCGCGTACACGCCCTGGCCCGGTTCGACCGTCACCGCACGGATCGAAGTGAAGCCGATCACGCTGCCTCGACCTCGCTCGGCCATCCCCGGCCCGAACGACCGGATGAGCTCGAAAGCCGAGCGCAGGTTCAGTGCCACGACCCGGTCGAACTCCTCGCCGCTGTAGTCGACCAGCCGCTTGCGCACATTGGTCGCCGCGGTGAACACCAGGACGTCGACCACAAGATCGGCGGCTGCCTGCCGGACGGCATCGTGATCAAGCACGTCGAGTTCCCGAGCTGTCAGGCCGTCGGCCGTCTGCGCCGTCAGCTCGGCCGCGGCAAGATCACGATCAGCGCAGATCACCTGTGCGCCGTGGGCTGCCAGGGCCAGCGCACTCTCCCGCCCGATACCGCTGCCGGCGCCGATCACCAGTGCCCGGCGACCGTCCAGCCGGAAGAGGTTGCCGTACCTGTTCGGCTCTGCTGTCGCCGGTGTCTGCGTCATGATCGTCCCTTCGCGCTCGGCCGGATCACTGCCATTCGGGTGACGGTCAACTCCTCGATCGCGAACCGTGGTCCTTCACGACCGCTGCCGGAATCCTTCACGCCCCCGTACGGCATCACATCCGATCGGAATCCCGGCACTTCGTTGATCACCACGCCACCGGCCTCGATCTCCTCGATCGCACCGAACGCGGCACCCAACGACTCGGTGAAGACGCTGACGTGCAACCCGTACCGCGATTCGTTGACCGCGGCGAACGCAGCCTCAAGATCAGGAACCGACCGTACGGCCACAACCGGACCGAAGATCTCCTCGTTCCAGGCGTCAAGCCTTGCCGGCACGTCAAGCAGCACCGTCGGCTCGATCACACCGTCGGAGGTCAGTCCGCCGCCGGTGACGACCTTGGCGCCGTTCTCTGCAGCTTGTCCGATCCAGGCGAGCACCCGATCGGTTCCGGCGGAATTGATCAACGTCGACACCCGGGTTGCGGGATCTCTCGGGTCACCGACCACGACGTCAGCCATCCGGGCCGACAGCCGGTCGAGGAACGCGTCTCGGACGGCTTCCACGACGATCACCCGCTGCACACTGATGCACGCCTGACCTGAGGCGTAGTAGCCGCCGCGGATCACCGCGTCCACGGCGGCGTCAAGATCAGCATCGGCCGCGACGACCAGTGCTGCGTTCGAGCCCAACTCGAGCAGGACCTTGGTCGGTGCGGCATCCCGGGCTATCCGATGCCCCACCGCAGCGGATCCGGTGAAGGACACCGCGCCGATCCGGCGGTCGGTGGTCAGCGCCACTCCGACATCGGCTCCGCCGGTGATCAGCTGGACGGCAGCGGCCGGGCCGCCGGCAGCGACCAGCGCCTCGCGCACCAGCCGCACCAGCCACAGCGTCGCCAGCGGTGTCTGCGGCGCCGGTTTGATGATCACCGGGCAGCCGGCCGCGAGCGCAGGTGCGAGCTTGTGGGAGGCCAACAGCAACGGGTAGTTGAAACCGGCGATCCCGATCACCACACCGATCGGCCGGCGGGTCCAGAAGCCGACCAGGCCGTCGCCGCTGGGCAACAGGTCCAGCGGCACCGTTTCGCCGTGCAGCCGGGCCACCTCCTCGGCCGCGGTCTGCACGGTGAGCAGGGTGCGGTCGATCTCCACCCGGCAATCGATCCGAGGTTTCGCGGTCTCCAGGATCAGCAACTCCTCGAACTCCACGCGGTGCTCGGCGAGCATCCGATGGGTCTGCTGCAACGCGGACCGGCGGACATGGGAGGGCAGCCGCGCGACCTGCCCGCGGACCCTCACGGCTTCGGAGATCGCCCGCACGGCCAACTCGACATTGCCGACCGGCGCCGTACCGACTGCCGACCCGTCGTAGGGAAAGCTGATCTGCTCGGTGTTCTCGACTCCGAGCCAGTCGTCACCGATTGGGAGTCCGTCGGGAACCCTGCCGTCGAATGCCCCGTGGAATATCGCCATATCCGCCACCTCGTCGCCTCTGTGCCCGTGACCAGACATTACGGCCGGACCGACCGCCGATGGTGCCGACCCTGTCGATGGCCGATCGACGGGCCGCGGTCCAGCGGCTGCGATCGGTGACCGCGGCGAATCCGCAAGATCAAAGTTTGTCGGTACGGCTCCAAATCGGCGGTTTTTTGGGCCACTGGCGCAAAGTTTGAGCTTCGGAGTCGGGGGCGGCGGGAGGTCGGCGGGCCGCGGTCTGGCGAGTCCAGGAGTCCGTGGTCAGACGCGGAGAGCGGCGCTGATGTCTGTGGCGGCGGTGATCGTGTCCGCGGCGATCCGGTCGAATACCGGATCGATCCGATAGCTGGGGCCGGACATCGAGATGGCGCCGACCGGCCGGCCCGAGGCATCGACCAGAGCGACCGCCACCCGGGTGATGTCGTCGTTGTTCTCGATCGTCGCCCAACCGCGTTCCTGGGCCTGCTCCACCTGTGCCGACAAGGCCACCCGCTCCGCACGACCCAGCCGCCGGCCTGCTGCCGCCATCGACTCGCGCATCAATTGCGTCCGTTCGTCGTGGTCGACCGCGGCGAGCACCGCGATCCCGACCGCCACCTCGTGGATCGGCCGGGGAACCATCGGGATCTCGGTACGCACCGCCTTGGTCGTCTGCAGATAGTCCAGGAACAGCATTTCGCCGCCGTTGACCACGGCGAGGTGGATCGCCTCGTCGTGCTGCGCGTGCAGTTCCTCCAGCCGATCCCTGGCCAGCGCCGCCACATCCTGAACGCCGGGTCGGCGGTGGGCGAGTTTGCCCAGTTTCGGCGTGGTGAAGTAGCGCCGGTTGATGTCCTGCCGGACGTAACCGAGCTCGCCGAGAGTCGCCAGGATCCTGGACGCAGACGACTTGTCCAGGCCGACCTGGGCCGCCACTTCGGTAACCCCGACGCCGTCCTTGCCCGCCCGGGCCACCAGCTCGAGAACGGCCAGGCCACGCTTCAGGGACGAGGTCTGCCTGTTCGCGACCTGCAGTGAACTCACCTCACCGACAGCATCGACGATCGGCTCCGACGAAGCCTGCTCGGCCGACCGCGCACCGCTCGGCCCAGGTCCGGGCGCTGTCTGTTCGGTCATTGAGTCACGTCCCCGTTCGCTTCCACCTGGCAAGAGGGTGGTTGACAACCCGCATCGGGCACCACAAACATAATCAACGCTGTTGCACCCTGCGCAACACTGCCCCGACTTCTCCCGTGTACGAGGACCGCTGATGCTCCTGACGCCCGAACAGATCATCAATCTCACCCCGATGTGGGACGGGCCGCGATCGGAGGACGGTCGGCCATTACCTGACCAGGCCGATCTCGATGCGCTCGCCGGCGCGACCGCAGAACACGCCTGGTCCGTGCTGGACAAGGCGGGTTACCGAGCCCAGTACGTCGGCGGCTGGACCCAGTCCGCACCCGGCCGGACTTTCGTCGGACGCGCACTGACGTGTGGGTTCATGCCGTTCCGCGCCGATTTCAACGAGTCCGTGGTCCGCGAGGGGTCTGCCATCGGGCAGACCGTCGGTGACCGCCAGAACACCTGGGTGATCGAGGCGCTGGGGCCGGGCGACTGTCTGGTCGCCGACATCTTCGGCAAAGTGGTCAACGGAACCGTCGTCGGCGACAACCTGGGCACCGCCGTCGCGTCCAGGACCGGGGTCGGTGCGGTGATCGACGGCGGCGTACGCGACCTCTCCGGACTGCGGGAGCTCGAGGCCAACTTCTACTTCCGCGACACCGACCCGACGCCGATCCGCGACGTCGTGCTGAGCACGATGAACGGGCCGATCATGATCGGCGGCACGACGGTGTTGCCGGGCGATGTGGTCCTGGGCACCGAGCTGGGCGTCACCTTCATCCCGCCGCACCTGGTCTCCGAGGTCGCCGCGGTCAGTCTGCGCACGGCACACCGCGACCTGTTCGGCAAGCAGCGACTGGCCGAGCGGATCTACACCACGACCGAGATCGACACCCCGACCTGGGCGTCGCACATCGAGGCCGACTACCAGGACTGGACCCGGTCCAACCCGATCCGCGTCCCGCAGTCGACCGGAGCCGGCGAGTGAACACCGAGGAGATGATCATGAGTGCGACCGACGCACCCGTGCTGTCGGAGGAGAACATCAACACCGCCTCCCGGCCGAGCCAGCTGCGGATCACCGACCTGAAGATCGCCAATCTGGTCGGCGTGCCGTTCCGATCATCGATCATCCGGCTGGAGACCAATCAGGGTCTGGTCGGTTACGGCGAGGTGCGGGACGGCGCCAGCGCGACGTATGCGTTGATGCTGAAGAGCCGGATCATCGGTGAGAACCCCTGCAACCTGGACAAGATCTTCCGCAGGATCAAACAGTTCGGCTTCCACGCCCGGCAGGGCGGCGGGGTCTGCGGCATCGAGATGGCGCTGATGGACCTGGCCGGGAAGGCGTACGGCGTGCCCGCCTATGCGCTGGTCGGCGGTCAGTTCCGGGACCGGATCCGCTGTTATGCCGACACTCCGTCGGAGAGTAATCCGCAGCAGATGGGCGAGCGGCTGCTGGGCAGGAGATCACTGGGTTACACGATGCTGAAGATGGACATCGGCATCAACCTGCTCAAGGACCGCCCGGGTACCTTGATCGCTCCCGACGGTGCGCTGAACGACTACGACACGATGCACCCGTTCACCGGTATCCAGGTGACCCAGAAGGGTGTCGAGGAGTTGGCTGCCTACGTCGAGCAGGTCCGCTCGGTCGTCGGCTACGACATCGCCCTGGCCGCTGATCATTTCGGCCACATCGCGCTGGACTCGTGTATCCGGATCGGGCGCGCGCTGGAGCCGTACACCCTGGCCTGGATCGAGGACCTGATCCCCTGGCAGTTCACCGACCAGTGGCGGCAGCTGACCGAGGCGGTTGCGGTGCCGACCTGTACCGGCGAGGACATCTACCTGGCCGAGAACTTCAAGCCCCTGTTGGACGCCGGCGCCATCCGGGTGGTGCATCCGGACCCGGCGACCTCGGGCGGCATCACCGAGACCAAACGGCTCGGCGACTACGCCGAGGAGAAGGGCATCGCGATGGCGTTGCACCTGGCCGCGTCGCCGATCGCCACGATGGCCAGCGTTCATCTCGCCGCGGCGACCCACAACTTCCTCGCCCTGGAACACCATGCGGCCGATGTGCCGTTCTGGAACGACCTGGTCACCGGGTTGCCGAATCCGATCATCGCCGACGGCTACATCCAGGTGCCCGAGGCACCCGGGCTGGGCTTCGAGAACATCAATCTCGAGCTGTTCGCCGAACACCTCGATCCCCGAGCGCCGATCCTCTTCTCCGACACCGGCACCTGGGACGGCGAGTACGGCAACGATCGACTCTGGAGCTGATCGTCGTCGTCGGAGGGTGCCCGCGGCTCATGGGCTGCCCCGAGTGATCACCGCTGCCTTGACCGCTGCACCGACGGCGTAGGAGTCCGCTTCGCCCGGATAGTTGCGATAGCCGGCATCGGCGGCCTCCGAGACCTCGAGCATGGCCAGGTACAACTCAAGCAACCACTGCTGGGCCTTGTTGTCCTCCAGATCCCTGCTCTCGGCGTCGAGCTTGCCCACGGCAGCGAAGTCCGGCAGGTCTTTGCCCGATCTCTCCTTGGCCAACATGATGAACAGCTTGCCCGCCGTCTGGTTCAGGGTGCGCAACACGTCGGCGCGGGAGCGGATCGGGAGTCCGATCACGTTGCAGGTCACGGATCAGCGCATCGGCGCGGAAGGACAGATCGCGGCGGAAGTTCTTGTCCAGGGTCGGGTGGAGCCCCTTCTCCCAGATGGTCCAGATCGCGGCGGCACCCAGCAGGTCCGGGCCCGGAGTGGTCCACTTGCTGATCTGTGGTCCGAAGACGAAATTGAAGATCTCGATCTGGCTCTTGAGTTTCTCGTTCCAGGTCCGGTACGGCACGTACCGGCCGCCGCGCATGAAGCTCCGCCAGGCATCGCCCTTGGCTCGCAGCACGTCCGGCAATACGACGCTGGAGGCGGTGACCGCCGCGGCTGCAACGTCGGCACGGATCCCCAGTGATCGCGCCAGCGTCGCTGGGTCGGTCGCACCACCCTGCTCCTCGGCCGCTGCCCGAGCCGCCAGGAAGGCCTGCTCCGCGTGGCGGGCCTCGTGATAGCAGGCCTGTGACAGCTCCGCGACCGCCTCGACACTCAGGCCGGCCATGGTCGTCGCGGGCGTGACGCCGGCCTGTCCGGATGCGCCCGCGAGCGCGCCGGTGTCGAGGGTGATCTGCCAGTCCTCCGCGCTGAAGAAGGCGAGCGTGGAGCTGGCCTTCGGCACGGTCCCCGGCACGACGTCGGGCGCCGGTACTCCGTTGTCGACCAACATGCCGACCGCCTCGCGGCTGACGGCGTCGACGAGGTCGGTCACCGTGGCCGTCGGATGGGTCTGCCAGAACGCCACCGCGGCCGCGCTGTACCGGTCGACCTGGCCGACCTCCCGAAGCTCCTCCGGGGGCAACCGGATCAGCACCGCCCGGTTCAGCGCGCGCTCCTCGCGGGTGGTATTGCCGGTGATGAACTCGCCGGTCGGGGCCGCTCCGACCACGCCGCGCCCGGCGGTACCCGGGAGCAGGGCAGCAACGGCGCGAGCGCGGTTGAGCCGGAGACTCTGGTTCGGGCCCTCGTCGCCGGTGGCGTCGGTGAAGCCCAGCAGCGCGTACTGCCTGGTTCGCTGACCCTCCAGGATCCGAGTCCAGGAGCCGCTGAGCTCCTCGCGGGCCGATGTCCGGACGACGGCGGAATTGGGACGGAAGTCGGCGACCAGGACCGAATTGGCCGCGGCGTTGAAGCGCGAGCCCGTGCCGGCGAGCAGTCGGACGTCCGGGGAGATCACACCGCGGGCGGTTGCCGTCTCGCTCTCTCCCGGCTCGTAGGCGACCGGATCCCGTTGCACCGGCACCAGGGCGCCGGCGACAGCTCGATTACCGGCACTGCGTTGCAGCCGAAGCAGTCGGTGCAGCTCCGGGGGCGACGGTTCGGTCTCGTCGGGGACCGGCCGTTTCGCCTTGCCCGCCGCCGACGCCTTCGACGATCTGGTCGTCCGTTCTCGCACTGCCGCCCCCCACTTCCTGCACAGCGTGGCACCGGGTGGTCGCCGGTCGGCCGACCGGACGGGCCGCCATCGGAGACAGCCCGGTTGCCCCAACGGGCAACAGCTCGTCCGGGCGTCAGTCGAAGAAGCCCGCGTCCTCCTCGGCGAGGTACCGCTTGGCCTCCTCGACGCGGAGGGTGACGCCGAGACCTGGCGCGTCGCCGACGCTGATGTGCCCGTCGGTGACGATCGGCCCGGGCAGCCCGTCGACGATGTCGTACCACCAGGCAGGGTTGCCGACCGGGTATTCGAAGGCGATGTAGTTGGCCGGCAGGGTGGCACTCACCTGGATCAGCGTGGCGAGTCCGAGCAGACCGTCCCCGGTGCCGTGCGGTGCCATGCCGATCCCGTGCAGATCGGCGTACTCGGCGATCCACTTCAGCTCGGCCAGTCCGCCGACGTCTGCCGGATCCGGACCGACGACCCGGACCGCCTGGCGTTCGATCAGCTCCACGAAGTTCTGCCGCAGGTAGAGCTGCTCGCCGGTGTGTGTCGGCGTCGTCGTCGCGGTGGTCACCTCCCGGTAGGCTGCGGCGTCGACGTACGGCGTGTAATCACCGGTCAGCAGATCCTCCAACCACATCAGGTTCAGCGGTTCGACCGCCCGGCCGAAGCGGATCGCATCCGGGACCGTCCAGCCGGGGCCGCAGTCCACGGCCAGACCGACCTCGTCACCGAGCACCTCCTTCATCGCCTCGATGCAGGCCACCGCGTGACTCAGACCGCGCTCGGTGAGCAGCCCGCGATCCCGGTTGCCGTGGCCCTGGGCGATGGGGTCGCCGTAGAAGAAGTTCGGCACGGAGCGGGCCATCGAACTGTGGAACGAGATCGAGTCCTTGATGATCGTGAAACCCTCCGGCGACGCCTTCATCGCCCTCATGGATTCCGCGTACGCCTCCGGCGAGTCGTCGCGCCGGGGAACCGTACGGCGCCGTTGTAGACCCGCACCCGGTCACGCACTTTGCCGCCGAGCAACCGGTGCACCGGCAGGCCGGCGGCCTTGCCGGCCAGGTCCCACAACGCGATCTCGATCGCACTCACGGCCGCGCCCCACGGCTTGAACGACCCACGATGTCTGATCTTGAGCATCGTCCGTTCGACCAGGGTCGGGTCCTCGCCGATCAGGAAGTCGCGGTAGTGCAGCACGTGCCATTTCAGGTACGGCTTGTACGACTCGACCGGGCCGTACCCGTCCAATCCTTCGTCGGTGACGATGCGGACCACCGGGTTGGTGCCGATCACGGCGCAGCGAACATCAGTGATCTTCATACTTGATCTTTGCACGGCTTGGAAAACGATCATGGGCGGCATCACCGTCGAAGGTGATGCCGCCCATGATCATCTGGCGGTGTCGGCGCGATCAGTGTCGCTTACCGTGACCTCCCTTGGTGCTGTCGCCATGACGGTGACCGTGGCCGCCCTTGTGTCCACTGAACACGGAGCGGCTGACGCCCTGCGACAGTTCCGGGACCTTCAAGGTGCCGATACCCGTCATGTCGTCGTAGCCCTTGGCCGTGAACAGGCTGAAACCCACATTGGTGGTCGCCAGGTACCGGTTCCCGGCAGCGCTGACGTAGGCCAGGGCCCACGGCGTTGCGGGCGGCTTGACGTCGTGGAAGGCGTGCCGGTTCAGTCTGTACTGCTGGTAGAGCAACGGATTGGCGAAGCCGATCTGACGACCGGCCACCTGCTGCACCAGAGCCATCTTGGCCGCCGTGATCGGGGTGGCCAGGCTCGTTCCGCCGATAGTCCCGAACTCCAGCGGACCTGTCTCCAGAGTGCTGTCGTCGATGATCGGCCGCAGCGCGATCAGGAAGCCGGTGTACGGGTCGGCAAGATCAGCCACATCGGGCTCGACCCGGGACGCCTGTGATCCCCTGCCGGAAAGGGAGGTCGGAACCACGCCCTGCTGGTAGGAAGGCTGCGCGATCACCGAACTGATCCCGCCGCCGGTCTGACCGCCGTAATAGCCTCCGGGCAGCGGTGCCTCGTAGGCACCGTTGACGACCTTGTTGAGAATGGTTCCCCAACCGGTCTCGAACAGGTAGTCGCCCCGTGCGCCGATCGCCTCGCTGGTGCCACCGACCGCGGTGACCCAGGGCGACGTGGCCGGCCAGTTGGCCTCGACCTGACCGGTGACCACCGAGTTGTCGCCGTCATCGCCGGTGGAGTAGTAGAGGCCGATGCCCTCGCCGGCGGCCTGCAGATGCAGGTTCTGCTCGCCGCGGATCAGATCATCACCGACGTCCTCGCCCCGGTAGCCGTAGCTGTTGCTGACGATGTCGGCCAGTCCCTGGTCGAGGATCTTCGAGACGGCCAGCGTGATGCCGCCACCGCAGTTGTAGCCGCCGGAGTAAACGATGTTCGCACCGGGAGCGATGGAGTGCGCCGACTCGATGTCCAGGGTCTGCTCGGTCTGCCAGCCGGACGGGAACTGGCAAAGAGCCTCGTCGGAGAAGGAGCTCGCCGGGTAGCTGATATCGGTGAACTTGGTCAGCAGCGGAGAACCGACCGCACGCATGTAGTCGTTGGTGTCCTGCAGGATGGTCGGCGACGCGTACGCATCGACGATGCCGATGGTGACGCCGCTGCCGTCGTAGCCGGAGTTGATCAACCGGTTCAGATTCCCGGCCGAGCGCAACTGGCTGGGCAGGTAGCCGCAGATGTAGGTCGGGAAGGTGGTCTTCCCGTACGCCTCCGGCATCGTCGTCTCGTACTCGCCGGCGTAGGAGGAGCACTGGTCGCTTGTGGTGGACTGGTTGGAGTTCTTCGCCACACCCTGCTTCACCACGCCTGTGGAGGTGAGGCCCCTGGTCGTCGCCTTGCCGGTCTGCGCCGGTTTGGCCCCGCGGATGCCCTGTCCCGGGCGGGTGATCGACGGGCGGTTGAGTTTGGCCGGGGCGTCGCCGAGGCTGACGCCGAGGACATGCGCCGCGACGGACCTGGGCAGTGAGGGCGCAGTGCTGGGTGCCGACACGGTCTTGCCGCTCACCTTGTAGTCATGCAGCTTGGTGTTGAAGGCGGCGTTCGTCGCGTCGGCCGGTCCGCGGAAGACGATGTATTCGCGGCTCTGCGGCGCTCCGGTGATCGACAGCCCGCTGCTGACCAGATACTGCTTGACGGTGTCGAACTCCTGCTGGGTCGGCGCGAACCTCGTGATCCAGTCCTGCGGGCTGAGGTACTTGCCGTACTGCTTGGAGCCGGGTGTTGAGACGGCGGCGGCGAACTGCTGGGCGCCGAGTTCGTCCTGGAGATCGAGGAACACCAGGCCCTCGACGGTGGAGTCGGAAGTGGTTCCGGAGTCGTTCGCCGCGGCGACGAACTTCGGGACCGATCCGGGGAACGGGGTACGGGCGGTCGGGCCGGCGGTCGCAGTAGCAGTTCCGAGGCCCACCAGCGCCAGGCTCAGCGCCGAGGCGCCGGCAATCACAAGGCGGGCTCTTGCCCGCCCGCTGGAATGGGGAGAGATTCGCATCAGACGGGAGGTCCCTTCGTTGGTGCGCCGATACTGGTGCGTAACTTACGGGTCCAGCGGGGTCCCGCGATAGGGGGCAAAACAGTCCGCTGCGGTGACCCGGAGCTAAACCTGATCAATTGCTGCACATAATCGCCGGGCGAGCTGGGCGGCGAACTGCCCGACACCTGCCTGGGCACACCACCGCCTACGGCGCTGTCGATCATGGAATACGGTCGGATCGTGGCCTCCCTCTCACCCCGGCCGCAGTCGCCATCGGATCCGCGCCGGGACATCACTTTCCGGACCGTCGATCCCCGATCGCCGATCGCCCTGACAGCGGTCGGCAGGTACTTCGCCGAGCTTGCCGAGCGGTTCACCGACGGCTTCGACGCGTCCCGGTCGGCGGAAGAGGACGCATCGCTCAGCCCGCCGGGCGGCGCCTTCGTCCTGGCCCTACGGGACGGTGTTCCGGTGGCCTGCGGCGGAATTCGCTCGTTGTCGCAGAATGTCGGCGAGGTGAAACGGATGTGGGTCGATCCCGACTGCCGCGGGGTCGGGCTGGGATCACGGTTGCTGCGTCATCTGGAGTCCCTGTCGGCCGCGCTCGGCCACCGGCTCATCAGGCTGGACACCAACGACAGCCTGACCGAGGCCATCGCGATGTATCACAAACAGGGCTACCGCGAGATCGAAAGCTACAACGACAATCCGTACGCCCGGTGCTGGTTCGAGAAGGAACTCTGACGCGCCCGATCGGTGTGGTTGACTCCTGATCATGGCGCGTCAACTGACCTTGATCACCGGTGGCACGCGAGGCATCGGTGCTGCGACCGCGGTGAAGCTGGCCGAGGACGGCCATGATCTTGTGTTGGCTTATCGGGCGGACCGTGCGGCCGCCGAGCGCACGGCCCGAGCCGTACGCGATCGGGGGTCGACCTGCACGCTGGTGCAGTGCGAGGTGTCCGAGCCGCCGCAGATCGACGCGCTGTTCTCCGCCGCCGCGGCCGTGGGTCGGCTCACCGCCGTGATCAACAACGCAGGCATCACCCGAAACCTGGCGAGCCTCGCCGAGACTCCGGTCGGCGTGATCAAGGACAGCATCGACGTCAACCTCACCGGCGCGATCCTCGTGGCGCGGGCTGCGGTCCGGGCGATGGGGCGGTCCTACGGCGGCGACGGCGGAGTGCTCGTCAACATCTCCTCCGGTGCCGCCACCATCGGCTCTCCGGGGGAGTACGTCTACTACGCCGCGGCCAAGGCCGGACTGGACACGCTGACCCTCGGTCTGGGCAAGGAGGTGGCCGGCGAAGGGATCCGGGTTGTCGGCGTGGCGCCCGGATTGATCCGGACCGACATCCACGCGTGCGCCGGAGACGCCGGTCGACTTGATCGGATCGCACCGGGCGTCCCGCTGGGACGGGCCGGTGAGCCGGACGAGGTCGCCGAGGCGGTCAGCTGGCTGGTCAGCCCGGCCGCCTCGTATGTGACGGCGACGACCTTGCGGGTGTCCGGCGGCCGGTGATCCCTGGGCGGTCCGGCCCTCGGTCACCGGTCAGGCCGTGAGTCAGTCCGGCGGATCCTCCCCGACCAGCCCGTCGATCGACTCCCGGATCAGGTCGGCGTGTCCGGTGTGCCGGCCGTACTCCTCGATCAGGTCGGTGATGATCGCGCGCAGGGTCTGGCTCCGGCCGTCCGGCCAGACCAGCTTGCCCATCGTGTCCAGTCCCTGCTCGCCGGCAAGTGCCTCGGCCACGATCTCCCGCGACTTCTGGGCGGCCCGCCGCCAGCCGTCCAGCAGGACCTCCGGTGTCTCGTCAGGTCCCGGCGTGAAGTACCAGTCCTCGTGTGCCGAGCTGTCCGGCGGCCCGGGCGGCTGGATGTACAGGAAGCGCCCCATGAAGCAGTGATACTCGCAGTAGGTCAGGTGCTTCATCAATCCGCTGAGGGTGAGCGTCGACGTGCCGACGGTCACCGTCCGCGACGTCTCGTCGGGCACCCCCGACGCCTTCCAGATGAACGTCCGGCGCATCCGCTCCAGGGATCCGAGCAGGATCTCGACGTCGTTGCCGGCGGGCGGCGGATACGTCAGCGCAGCGATCTGTTCCGCGGTCAACACCCCGGACGGTCGCGATGTCGTTGAGCTGTCGGTGGTGGTCATAGGCGCAGGTTAGGGTCGGTTCCGGACGCATGACTTCCGGAATGTTCGGTCCCAGATCTGGGAGGTGACGTGGCATGGCCACGAGACGAGACGACAGTCCGCTGTCCCGGGCCCTGCTCCTGCTGGAGCTGGTGCAGAACAACCCTGGCATCACCGCCGAGCAGCTCGGCGATCGGCTGCGGGTCTCCGATCGCGCCGCGCGCCGCTACGTGGCGGTGCTTCGAGAGGCGGGGGTGCCGATCGAGTCGGTCCGCGGTCCGTACGGCGGCTACCGCGTGGGTCGTGGTCTGCGGCTGCCACCGCTGATGTTCACCGCGACCGAGGCCCTCGGACTGGTGATGGCCGTACTGGACGGCCACCATCCGATCAACGACTCCGACAGCCCGGTCGGCAGTGCCGTTCGCAAGATCATCCGCGCCCTGCCCGAGCCGGTCGCCGCGCCCGCCGAAACCGTCCGTCGGCTGATCGCGACCGCGCCCGATCGTGCAGCCGTACGGCCCGACCTGGACACCACCGCGGCGCTGGTCCGGGCCTGCGAGGACGGCCATCGGATCCTGCTCGAGTACGGTGATCCGTCCCGGACCTGGAAGACCCGGGTCGACCCCTGGGCCGTCGTCGTCCGCCATGGCCGGTGGTATCTGCTCTGCTGGTCCCACGACTCGGACGCCGTACGCACGCTGCGTGTCGATCGGGTGATCAGGATCGAGTCGCTGCCGGAGACGTTCAGCCCGCCCGACGACCTCGATCCGGTACGGACCCTGGAAGATCATCTGCACCAGGGCTGGAGTTTCCGGGTCGAGGTGATCATCGACACCGGGGTCGAGGTCGCCCGGATGTGGATCCCCGGCGGGTTCGGACGATGTGAACCGATCGACCAGGACCACACCCGGCTGACCGCGACCACCGACGAGCCGGACTGGTACGCCGCCCAGCTGACCATGCTCCCGGTCGACTACCACATCATCGACTCCCCGGAGCTGGCTGCAGCGACCGAGAAGATCGGCCACCGGCTGTTACGCGCGGTCGCGGACTGATCAGCGCGGCTCCGCTGCCCCCTTTCGCACCGGTTGCTCGCCCCCGCACCAGTTGGTCGGCCGCGCACCGCCTGCAGGTGGTGCGCCGCCGAGCAAAGGGCGCGGGGTCGAGCAAAGGGTGCGGGGTCGCCCTGGGCAGTCCACCGCCGACGAAGGGCGCACGGCCGACCACGCCGTACGCCTTCCATCGGGGTGCGCGGACACGGTGTGGCGTGCACGATGTAGGCGTGAAGTATTCGATCAACATCCCGAACTTCGGCGACTTCGCCGACGTGCACAAGATCATCGCGTTGGCCCGCGCCGCCGAGGAGGCCGGCTGGGATGCGCTGTTCATCTGGGACCACATGGTGCACGACAAGGCTCTGCGTCGCGGCGTGCCGTTCGCCGATCCGTGGATCGCGTTGACAGCCGTCGCCCTGTCCACGCAGCGGCTGCGGTTCGGACCGTTGCTCACCCCGGTGGCGCGTCGCCGGCCGGAACAGTTGGCGCGCCAGGTCGCCACCCTCGACGGGCTGAGCGGCGGACGAGTCATCTTCGCCGCCGGGCTCGGCGCCCCCATCGAGGACGAGTTCGGCAGCTTCGGCGATCATGCCGACGCCAAGGAGCTGGCCGGCCGACTCGACGAGGGACTGGAGTTGATCACCCGCTACTGGTCGGGTAGACGCATCGATCACGCCGGCCGTCACTACCAGGTGCACGACGTCGAGCTACTTCCGGCGACTGTGCAACAGCCGCGGCCGCCGGTCTGGATCGGCGGCTACTGGCCGACCAAGGCGCCGATGCGCCGCGCCGCACGCTGGGACGGAGCGGTTCCGCTGTTCCGAAGCGCCCGGCACGGCGTCGCACCAGATCCCGGAGAGGTACGCGACCTGGTCACCTTCCTCGCCGCCGAACGGCAGAGCATGGTCGGCTTCGAGGTTGTTGTCGGCGGAACCACGCCAGCGGACCCCGACCGCGCGGCGGAGATCATCACCCCGCTGGCCGAGGTCGGCGCGACCTGGTGGGACGAGCGGATGCCGCAGACCGGCGGAGACTTCCAGCGGTTCGAACCGGTCGTCCGCCGGGTGGAGCAGGGACCGCCCCGGGTGTGACCAGCCGACTGGCACGAGTCGATGCGAACCGCCCGATCCCGTTCGATCACAGTGTCTCGGGCAGCCCGAACCGCCGATGCAGGGACGGGTCGAGGAACCGAGTGATCGCTGAGATGCGCCCAGGTTCGGGATCGATGGTGAGCACGACGACGCCGGCCGGGGCAGCGGCGAGATAGCAGCCGAAGGCCGGCTGGAGATTCGCCGCGGTCGGCAGCAGCGTCAGCCGACCACCCCGCCCCGAAGCACTGGCCCGCAGGAACGCGGCGACCGCCGTACCGCCGACGTACTGCTGTGGAGCAGGAGGCATCGCAAGCCAGGCATCGTCGGTGAGCAGGGCCACCACCGCGTCCACGTCGTCGGCGGCGAACGCGTCGGCGAAACGCGACGCCAGTCGGGACTCGCGTGCGGCTACCGGGCCGACCGGCCCGGGCTCGGCCGGAAGACCGGCCCGGGCGCGCTGCATCAGTCCCTTCAGTGCTGTCGGTCCGATGTCGAGCATCCGGGCGGCCTCGGTCGCCTCGAACCCGAGCACGTCGACCAGCAGTACGGCGGCGGTCTGGCGCGGCGGAAGTCGTTGCAGTGCGGCGATGAACGCGAGTTCGATGTCGGCCCGTGACTCGTGTCGCCGCGCCGGATCCAGCAGCCGGTCGGGATAGGGCTGCAGCCAGCCGACGTCGTAGGCCCTGGTGGGCGGGGGCGGCTCGAAGGGTGGAACGGGCGCCGATGGCGGGCGACGCCTGCCGTTCCGGATGGCGTTCAGACAGCGGTTCGTCGCGATGCGGAAGAGCCAGGTCCGCAGGGACGCCCGCCCGTCGAAGTCGGCCAATCCGCGCCAGGCCGCCAGCAGGGTCTCCTGCAGCAGGTCGTCCGCGTCGTCGAGTGAGCCGAGCATCCGGTAGCAGTGCAGGTGCAGCTCCCGGCGATGCTGCTCGACCAGCGCGCCGAACGCGTCGTCGGGTGCGGAATGTGCCTCGGTCCTGGTGCCCTGGGCAGAGCTCACACCACCATCCTCCACCACGTCCGTCACGCCGCCCTCGGATTCGCCGCTCCAGAACCGTTCCGATCGGCGCCTTCACGGTGTCTGTCCAAGTTGAGACCGTGCTACGACCATCGAAGGAGCATCATGATCAGCACCACCCTGCAGACCACACTCGACTACTTCAACGCCTGGACCGGCGGCGACTTCGAGGCAGCCCTGACCTACATCTCCCCCGAGATCAGCTGTCAGACGCCGAACGGACCGATCGCCGGGTTGCCGTCCTTTCGCGGCTTCATGGAGCCGTTCGCCAGGTCGCTGGTCGCCGCCCGGCTGCTTGCCGCGTTCGGTGACGAGCGAACGGCATTGATCATGTACGACACCCGCACCCGGCTGGTCGACGGTGCTCCCGGCGCAGAGCTGCACACCGTCTCCGACGGGCTGATCACCTCCATCAAGATCATCTTCGATCGGCAACCCTTCGTCGAGGCGCGAGCGCGACTGCAGAACTGATCTTGGACAGCACTGCTGTCGACCCGCGGGTGCTCGAGAACCCGGACCGACCGGGCCACAACCTCGTGGCGTCCGGTGAGGAACTGAAGCACTTAAGCCGTTGAGTGCGGACACGTCGACCCGGTAAGCCAATCGTTCAAGGTGATCCGGCCGAACCAGGCAAGATCACGACCCGGTCACGACACCCACCGTCGCAACAGCGTTTCGCTCGTTGACGGCGCAGGAGTGGTGGAGTTGAATGACCGACAAGTCAGCGTGCCGGGTGCAGGTGTCGGTCACGGCGCTAAGGAGGTTCCGGTGGACAAACTGGACGTCAACTGGTTCGACTACGGCTTGCTGATCATCTACTTCATCCTGGTGATCGGGATCGGCCTGCTTGCCCGGCGGGCCATCGCAACGAGCGAGGACTTCCTGCTGTCGGGCCGATCACTTCCGGCCTGGGTGACGGGACTGGCGTTCATTTCGGCCAACCTCGGGGCGATCGAGATCCTCGGCATGGCGGCCAACGGCGCAAAATACGGCATCTCGACGGTCCATTACTACTGGATCGGCGCCGTACCGGCGATGGTGTTCCTCGGCATCGTCATGATGCCGTTCTACTACGGGTCCCGGGTCCGATCCGTGCCGGAATATCTGCTGCGACGTTTCAACAAACCGACACACCTGTTCAACGGCCTCACCTTCGCCGTTGCCGCGTTGCTGAACGCCGGCGTCAACCTGTACGCGATGGCGGTGATCATCGAGGCACTGCTGGGCTGGCCGGTCTGGCTGTCGATCATCGTCGCGGCCGGCTTCGTACTGATCTACATCACCCTCGGCGGCCTCTCCGGCGCGATCTACAACGAGGTGCTCCAGTTCTTCGTCATCCTGGCCGGTCTGATCCCCCTGGTCATCGTCGGCCTGCACAGTATCGGCGGCTGGGGAGAGCTCACCGACCGGGTCAAGCAGTCGGCACTGGGCGAACCGGGACTTTCCACCTGGGGCGGCACCGCAGTCGGCAGTTGGACCAACCCGCTGGGTGACTGGATCGGCATCGTGATGGGGCTCGGCTTCGTGTTGTCCTTCGGCTACTGGACCACCAACTTCGCCGAGGTTCAGCGGGCGCTGTCGGCCAAGGACCTGTCGGCGGCGCAGCGGACGCCGCTGATCGGCGCCTTCCCCAAGATCTTCATCCCGGCGCTGACCGTGATCCCCGGTCTGTTGGCCATCGTGCTGATCCCCAAGCTCGGCACCACCGGTGGTGACTACAACACCGCGATCCCGCAGCTGATGGGCCGGTTCCTGCCCAACGGGGCGTTGGGCATCGCGCTGGCCGGTCTGTTGGCGGCATTCATGGCCGGCATGGCGGCCAACGTCAGTTCGTTCAACACGGTGTTCACCTACGACATCTGGCAGGACTACATCCGCAAGAACCGCAGCGACAAGTACTACTTGAATGTCGGCCGGGTCGTCACCGTGCTCGGCGTGCTGGTCGGCATCAGCACGGCGTTCATCGCCTCCGGCTTCAGCAACATCATGGACTACATCCAGTTGCTGTTCGGCTTCTTCAACGCGCCGGTCTTCGCGACCTTCATCATCGCCATGTTCTGGAAACGAGCGACGCCATGGGCCGGCGTCAGTGGGCTGGCTGCCGGCACCGCCGGTGCGGCCGCCTTCCAGTTCCTGATCGCGCCGCACTGGGCGTACATGAACGCCGGGCAGAGTCCTGACGGCACGCCCAATCCGCAGATCATCAACTTCTACGCCGCGATGATGGCCTTCGTCGCCGACGCGGTGGTCACCGTCATCGTGACCTTGGCCACAACGCCCAAGCCGGTGCACCAGCTCGCCGGGCTCGTCTGGGGCGTCCCGGACCCCAATGCGCCGGACCCGGCAACGGTCAAGAAGCCGCCGTTCTACGAGTCGCCGAAGCTGCTCGGCGGACTGGCGATCTTGTTCGTCCTCGTCCTGTCGCTCATCTTCCTGTAGAGATCGGGAGGCACCGATGTCCGAACCACCCACACCACCGTCCAGCAGCTCGGAACGGGACGAGGAACGCGAACGCCGATTGGCCCGTGAGGTCGCCAGCCGGTTCGAGCCACGGCCCGACCCCGAACATCTCGGCAAGGAGGCATCCGCTTCCAGCCGGCTGTTCGACCTGCGGCTGATGATCGGCACGCTGTTCGGTATCTACGGGATCCTGCTGACCATCTACAGCTTCTTCGACTCCCAGGCCGAGATCGACCGGGCAGCCGGCATCCATCTCAACCTCTGGCTCGGCCTGTCGATGCTGGTCGCCTGCGTGATCTTCTTCGGCTGGGCCAGGCTGCAGCCGCAGAAGCGTCCGGAACCGGGCGAGCCGACCGAGCCACCTGAGAGCCAGGCCCGCACTCCGGAGTAGGAACCGTTTGCCGTCACCTCCCAGGGGTATGCGAGCAGAAAACGCGTACAGGAGGTGGCCATGGCCACGGCATCGGAGGGAAGCAGCGAGGCGGTCGGGGTGCTACAGACCCTGGACGGGCAGAAGGCGACCAAGTTCTATTGGTATCTGACGGTTCTGGCCTGTGTCGGCGGCTTCCTCTTCGGCTACGACACCTCCGTCGTCGGCTCGGTGCTGAACTTCATTCCGTACGACCTGAGTGATCTTGCCACCGGCTACCTGGTCGCCGGAGCCTCGCTGGGTGCTGCAGGCGGCGCGATCTGCGCCGGGCCGTTGACCGACCGGTTCGGCCGGAAGTCGCTGCTGGTCGTCGATGCGCTGATCTATGCCATCGGCGCGCTGCTCTCGGCGTTCACCGTCAACGCCGAGATGTTGATCATCTCCCGGACCCTGATCGGATTGGCAGTGGGCGCCGATTCGGCGATCGCCACCGCCTACATCGCCGAATTCGCCCCGGCGAAGAAGCGCGGCGGGCTCAGCATCATCCAGCAGTGGATGATCACCGTCGGGATCCTGGTCTCCTACCTGATCGCCATGTTGATCTTCACCGTTGCGCCGCATTCTTTGAAGACCGTGGACTGGCGGCTCGTCTTCGGCCTCGGTGCGGTGCCGGCGATCATCGCGATGCTGCTACGGGCCAGAATGCCCGAGTCTCCGCGGTGGTTGCTGGACCGCGGTCGCTACGCCGACACCCGCGAGGCGTTCGACAAACTCGGCATCCAGGTGACCGAGGAGGAGGTGCGCGACACCGCGGAGGAGCTCAAGGAACAGGCCAAGCAACAAGAACAGCAACGGAAGTGGACCCCGGGCGTGGTCCGGGCACTGGTCGTGGTCTGCGTCTTCTTCATCTTCCAGCAGATCACCGGTATCAACGTCCCGTTCTATTACGGGCCCAAACTGCTCGGCGGGCTCTTCCAGGAGTCCGGCAACGCCGTCGACTCGGCGATGGCCGGCCTGCAGACAGCGTCCATCCTGGGCGCGGTCAACGTGATCGCCACGTTCTTCGCGTTCCGCTACATCGACCGGATCGGCCGCCGGAAGCTGGCGATCGGCGGTTTCGGCGGCATGCTGATCTTCATGGTCATCGCCGCCGCCGGCGTCGCATTCCTGACCGGTCCGGCCAAGATCATCGTGGTGATGGTCGGCTTCGCACTGTTCATCTCCAGTTTCGCGATCGGGGTCGGCGGAACCGGCTGGCTGATCCAGGGGGAGGTCTTCCCGACCTCCGTCCGCGGCCGCGCGGCCGCCGGGGCGGCGACAGTGAACTGGCTGTCCAACTTCGCCATCGTCGTACTCTTCCCGACGCTCAACACCGCGATCGGGCTGAGTTGGGTCATGATCATCCTGGCCGCGCTGTCGCTGCTCGCGGTGATCTTCGTGGCACGGTTCCTGCCGGAGACCAAGAACCTGTCGGTGGAGCAGGTGGTCGACGTCTTCGAACGGCAGCGGGCCTCCTGATCAGCCCGGATCGACCCGGCGGCCGTTGCCGCGCAACGGATCGTCCCAGGGAACCAACGGCGCCAGGTGCCCTAGCTTGTCCGGATTGATCACTGAACGGACGGCGACGATCTGGCCATTGACGATGTCCAGACCGATGACGTTCAGCAACCGCCCGTCGGCGGTCCTGACCAGGGCACCCGGCTGGCCGTTGACTGTCACCCGGTGCAGGCGCAGGCCGGCGCCGAACCCGCTGCGGGCCATCCCGGTGAGCATCCGAACCACATTCTCCCGGCCGAGGATCGGCCGCGGAATCGACGGCCAACTGCCGCCCCCGTCACCGTAGGCCACGACATCCTCGGCCAACCGATCGACCAACGGACCCAGATCACCTCGGGCCAGCGCAGCGAAGAACCGCCGCGCCAGCGCGTCCCGATCAGCCGGATCGGCGTCGAACCGGGGTTGGCGGTGCTCGACGTGCTGCCTGGCCCGGCGCAGCAACTGCCGGCAGTTGGCCTCCGACCGGCCGACGATCTCGGCGATCTGCGGATAGTCGAAGGAGAAGACCTCACGGAGCACGAAGACCGCCCGCTCAACCGGATTGAGCGATTCCAGCAGCACCAGGAAGGCCATCGATACGGTGTCGGACCGCTCGACCTGCTCGAACCCGCCGGACGAAGCCTCCTCGACCAGCGGCTCGGGCAGCCAGGGACCGACATAGACCTCGCGGCGGCTGCGTGCGGACTGCAGTTGATCAAGCGCCAACCGGGACACGACGGTCGACAGGTAGTTCCGCAGCGATCTGATCTTGGTGCCGTGCTCCCGGGACCGGCGCAACCGTAGATACGCCTCGGACAGGATGTCCTCGGCATCGGCGACCGATCCGGTCATCTCGTAAGCGATCGAGAACAGCAGCGGCCGTATGGCCAGGAATTCGTCCTCGTCGGTGACTTCGGTCTGCATTCGCGCCCTCCCGGAACAAACCCTGTCACAACCCGGCGGGCTGTCTCGTCCCGATTCCGAGAGACGACCAACCATTGAGGAGTAGTGCAGATGCATCGCGTCGTGATCATCGGAGCCGGCTACGCCGGCATCCCCACCGCCGTTCGACTCGCGCGTCAGGTACGCCTCGACGAGGTCGCGGTGACTCTGGTCAGCGGTTCGGAAACCTTCGTCGAGCGGCCGCGGCTGCACCAACTGGCGGTCGGGCAGCCGATCCGGCAGGTCCAGCTCACCGATTACGTCTCCTGGGCCGGCGTGCTGCTGCGGCTCGCCCGGGTCACCGGACTCGACCTGGCCGGACACCGGGTCCAGCTGACCGACGGGCAGCTGGAGTACGACACCCTGGTCTACGCGCTGGGCAGCAACGTCGACCTGACCGCGGTGCCCGGTGTCGACGAGCACGCCGCCGCACTCACCGGTCCGGAGGCGGCGTACCGGCTCCGGGAGCAACTGACCGCCCTTCCCGACGGTGCCGCCGTGACCGTTCTGGGTGGCGGGCTGACCGGCCTGGAAACCGTCGCCGAGATCGCCGAATCCTTCCCGCAACTCCGAACAACGCTGGTGACCTCGACCGATCCGGGTGCCCGGCTGGCCCATCACGGTCGCCGGTATCTGGAGCGCACCCTGGCCCGGCTCGGCGTGACCGTCCGGGCCGGCACCCGGGTGGTCGAGGTACTGCCGGACCGGTCACTGACCGCCGACGGAACGACCATCGAGCACGCGGTGTGTGTCTGGGCCGGCGGCTTCAGCGTGTCCGCGCTGGCCCGGGAGAGCGGTCTGGACGTCAATGCCGCAGGTCGGGCTGTGGTGGACCGGACCTTCCGGTCCGTCTCCCACCCCGACGTCTTCGTCGTCGGCGATGCCGCCGCCGTGCCCGGTCCGTGGGGTGAACAGTTGGCGATGGGATGCCGGACCGGCAGTTTCACCGGACCTGTCGCGGCGGATGCGATCGCCGCGCAGCTCACCGGTCGCGAGCCCCGGCCCTTCCGCTACCGCTACTTCCACGAATGCATCAGCCTGGGTCGCAAGCACGGGCTGATCCAGTTCCTCCACCCCGACGAGCGCCGGCGGAACGTCGTCCTCACCGGACGTGCGGCCATCGCGTACAAGAACGCGGTCCTGGACGGTGCGAGGTTCCTGTTCCCGCGGCCCGGCCCGGTGCTGGCCCGGCGGCGCCGGCTGGTCGCCGAGGATCGGGCGGCTGCCTCACCCGCCCCCTCTCCGAAGCTCAAAGTTTGACCCCGCGGCTCCGACACGCCGCTGTTCCCGACCGCACGATCGAACTTTGACCTTGCGACCGAGGGGCCGGGATCGGTTCGGGGGATCGGTTCGGGGGATCGGTTTGGGGCCGGGATCGGTACGGGGCCGGGATCGTCGGGTCCCCGACGGGATGATCACCGACTCGCCGGCTCGGCCACCCTCATGTCGGCACCGGCCCGCAGGGCGGCAAGTGCCGTACTCCAGGAGATCACCTGGTCCAGCAGGGTGTTGAGGTCGCCGCTGTGGCCGGCGGTCGGTGTGAACACGCTGTAGTTCTCGAACTCGAAGCGCAGATTCAGCGGAAGCTGCCGGGACACGTCGGCGATGCCGAGCTGCCCGCAGATCTGCCGGAGCTGGAATGCCGCGCCTGTTCCACCGGAAACTCCGTAGGAGACGATCCCGGCCGCTTTGTTGGCCCATTCCGCACCGAGGTAGTCGATCGCATCCTTCAGCGCCCCGGGCAGCCCGTGGTTGTATTCGGCGGTCACGAAGACGTAGCCGTCGAAGCGGGCGATCGTCTCCGCCCACGCCTTGGTGTGGTCGTTCTGGTACTGCCCGAGCAGCGGCGACAGCGGTTCGTCCAGATGGGGCAGCCGGTGATCACGGAGATCGATCAGCTCGAAGGCAGCGTCCGTCCTGGTGGAGGCGACACTGCTGACCCATTCGGCGACCTGGGCGCCGTTGCGGTTGGGTCGGGTGCTGCCAAGGATGATCGCGATGTCGATCATGTTCTGCCCCTCGCGGTGCGTCGGTTCCGGTTCATCGGATCGACGAGGCAGGGCAGCCGGATGTCAGGCCGGTGCGGGCGCCATCGGGGAGGGGTCACAATCGCAGCAGTTGGTTCGTCGAAGGGTTGACCGAGCCGACTCGGCCGGGCCGGGGCAGGAGGCAGTGATGGGCGAACGACCGGACACCGATGCCGCAGCAGTGCGCGCCGGGGTGCTGGAGGATGAGCGGCCACGGCTGGTCAATCTCGCCTACCGGATGCTCGGCTCATTGGCCGAGGCCGAGGATGCCGTGCAGGAGGCGTACGCCCGGTGGATCGCGCTGGGATCGCAGGAGCGGCGCGGGATCACCTCGCCGGGTGCCTGGTTGAACACGGTGGTCAGCCGGATCTGTCTTGATCTGCTCGGTTCGGCACGCGTACGGCGGGAGCGGTACGTCGGCCAGTGGCTGCCCGAGCCCGTGCCGGATCCCGGCGAGTGGTCCACGGGCCGGTCGAGCGGCGGTGCGGTAGGCAGTGTGATCGGCGGCGGAACGGCCCCCGCAGACCCGGCCGACCGGATCACCCTGGACGAGTCGGTCGACATGGCCTTCCTCGTGGTGCTGGACGCGATGACCCCGGCCGAACGGGTCAGCTTCCTGTTGCACGACGTGTTCGGCTACCCGTTCTCCGAGATCGGCCGGATCGTCGGCCGCACCCCGGCGGCCTGTCGCCAGCTGGCGTCGTCCGCGCGCCGCCGGCTGCGGGACGCCCGACCGGTGCCGCCGCCGATTGCCGAACGGGCGGAGGTGGTACGTCGGTTCAAGCGTGCCTGGCAGGCGGCCGATATCGACACCCTGATCGGGCTGCTGGATCCGTCGGCGATCGCCGTCGCCGACGGTGGCGGCCGTGCGCCGGCCCTCGGACGTCCGGTGGAGGGTGCGGAGGAGATTGCCCGGTTCCTGGTCGGCCTGGGTGACCGGGTCAGGACGATCGAGTTGCTGGAGCGGTTGGTCAACGGCCGGCCCGGGCTGGTCGCCTGGGAGCAGGGCAGGGCGGTGGCCGTATACGCCTTCGAGATTCGTGACTCCCGGATCGAACGGATGTGGGCTATTACCAATCCGGAGAAGCTCGGCAGTTGGCCGGCCGGCGGTAGACCGGCTGATCCGCCCGACCGGTCCGCTACCGGGACCCGAAGGCGGCCGCGTAGTCGGCGGCGAACTCGGTGACGTCGCGGGCCGGGCGGCCGGTCAGGTCAGCGACTGCGGTGTCCACCGACGCCGCCTCGCCGCGCGCGTAGTGGGCGTAGTCCTCGACCAGTCCGTCGACCTGCCACGGCGGGAGAACACCGGACAGTGCGGCCGCGAACTGCTCCGCGGGCACATCCTGGAAAGTGATGGTCCGTCCGGTCGCGGCTGAAACGGCGTCGGCGATCTCCTGATGGGTGACCGCCCGGGGTCCGGTCAGCGTGTAGGTGCGACCGGCGGTTGCAGGATCCATGATCACCGCGGCGGCCGCGGCCGCGACGTCGCGGATGTCTATGGCGCTGACCGCGGCGTCGCCTATCGGCGCAGCGAACCATCCCTGCGCGATCGTGTCGGCGAAGGCCAGCAGGGCCTGCAGATAGAGATTCGGCCGAAGGACCGTGTGCCCGAGGCCGAGAGTCGCGACGTGTGCCTCGACCTGGGCGTGCCAGCGCAGGAATCGCACCGGCGAATCGGGGTTCGCCGCGTACTGGGAGAGCACGACGAGCCGCTGCACCCCCGCCTGTTCGGCGAGGTCGGCGAACTGCATCTGGAGCCGGCCGGCCTCCGGTGACGAGGGACTGTTGAGGAATGCGACGTCGACGCCCTCCAGTGCCGCCGCGGTCGCGTTGGCGTCGGTCAGGTCGGCGACCACGTTCTCCACGGCGGCGACCTGGCGGCCCGGATCGCGGATCATGGCGCGAACGGTGGGGCCGCGGCCTTGCAGGGCGGCCACCAGCGCGGAGCCGACGGTTCCGGTTGCGCCGGTGACCAACACGGTGGACGGCAGGTTCATGGGATCACACCTTCCAGGTCGGGACGTGACGAAGCCAACCGGATCAGCGTCTCGCATCGACGCGCCCATTCCTAGACCCGAACATGCCCGCCGGCGCGGGTAATCCTTACCTGAGAACGGCGTGGACCCGCGTCGAGAAGATCAGTGGTGCATGTCGATGAATCGCGAGTAGTGGCCCTGGAAGGCCACCGTGATCGTCTTGGTCGGCCCGTTGCGGTGCTTGGCGACGTCGAAGTCCGCCTCTCCGGCACGCTCGGACTCTTTGTCGTAGATGTCCGGGCGGTTGAGCAGGATCACCATGTCCGCGTCCTGTTCCAACGAGCCACTCTCGCGCAGATCGGAGAGCATCGGCTTCTTGTCGCCACCCCGGGTCTCCGGTCCGCGGTTGAGCTGGGCCAGCGCAACCACGGGGACCTCGAGCTCCTTGGCCAGCAGTTTCAGTTGTCGGGAGAACTCCGACACCTCGACCTGCCGGGACTCGACCTTCTTGCCCGAGGTGAGCAGCTGGAGGTAGTCGATGATGATCAACTTCAACTCGTGCCGCTGCCGGAGCCGGCGGGCCTTGGCCCGGATCTCCATCATGGTCAGGTTCGGTGAGTCGTCGATGAACAGTGGGGCTTCGGCGACATCGCCCATCTTCTTGGCGATCCGTTGCCAGTCGTCGTCGCTCATCTTGCCGTTGCGGATGTGATTGAGCGGGACGCTGGCCTCCGCCGACAGCAGCCTCATCACGATCTCGATCTGGCTCATCTCCAAGGAGAAGATCGCCGAGGTCAGCCCGTGTTTGATCGATGCGGCGCGAGCGAGATCGAGCCCGAGGGTGCTGTTGTGGGTCGGCACCATGGAACGGGTGGCCAGGTAGAGATGATCATCGCTGTCCACCTCGACACACCGGACGGGCCGGCTGCCGACCGGACGGATCGCGGTGATGTACCGGGCACGGCCGGCGGCCGGATCCGCGGCTCGGCGGCGGCGATGCTCCGCGGCCTTGTGCGCCACCCGGAACACATCGTCGTCGGCCGCGAAGGTCAGGGTGTGCACCATCAACCTGCCGGTCCCGCGGTCGTGGCCCGCGTCCCGGCCACGGGTGCAGCAATGTCCGAGCGAGACGATCAGCTCGTGGACGGCGTCGGCAAGGCCGGCATCGGGCAGCGAGATTCGGATCCGGCCATCCGCCTGCACGCAGCCGACGGCATCGACCAGTCCGGCCAACAGATCGCGGCGCTGGCCGCGCGACGCGCGCAGATACCCGGCCGGAAGGTGACCCACCCCATGCGTCCCGACCCGCTCGAGCAGTCGGACGCCGAGCTCGTACGCCGAGGCCGGCAGGTCCACCGGCGCACCGTCGATGGGCGCGGCGCAGGCAACCGCCCAGTTGCAGCGACCGTCGGCAAGACGTACGGCCCGGGCCAGTTCGGCGGTGGTGTACACGGCTGAATGGTCAACTCTGCGCGAGGCGGAGCGGTCCCGAGTGAGGCAGGACGCCAGTCCGACCAGCATCCGTGCCCGAGGGTAGACCACCCGGCGCGTGTCCGCGGCGGACCCGGCGACGGGCACCGCGACAGCAGCACCGACCTGCCGACCGACGGCGTGCAGCAGATTGCGGAACTCTTCGCCGGTCTCGGCGAGCAACTCCGGCAGACCGACGTACTGCTCGGGCTCGTGGCGGGCGACCATCGCCAGGAGGACGATCCGAGTGACCGTCTCATCGCTGCAATCGACCGGTCGGTCGGCTGCCGCGCGGCGGCCGGCCCGGCTGGTCACCTGCCACTCGTGGTGGGCGTCGGCGATGACCGTGGTGCCGTCGGAGAAGCTGATCTCGAAGCACTCCCGGTCAGTCATCACGTCGGTGGCACCGACCACCGTCGTCGGCCGACCGTCGGCTCCCACCAGCCGGTCGCCGATCCTGACCTCACCCATCGTCGTCCAACCGGTCGGGGTCGGCAGCGGCGTCTCGACCGACAGCGCCTTGCCCAGGCCTGGTCGGGCGGCGATGATGATCATCTGCCCGGCATGCATGCCGTTGGTCAGCTCGTCCAGATCGGCGAATCCGGTCGGCACCCCGGCCAGCTGTCCACCGCGGGATCCGATCGCCTCGATCTCGTCCATCGTCGGCTGCATCAGCTCCGACAGCGACTTGTAGTCCTCGCTGGTGCGCTTGTCGGTGACCGAGTACACCTCGGCCTGGGCGCGGTCGACGATCTCGTCGACATCACCCTCGGCGGCATACGACATCTGGCCGATCCGGATGGACGCGTCCACCAGCCGACGCAGGATCGCCTTCTCCCGGACGATCTCGGCGTAGTAGCCGGCGTTGGCCGCGATCGAGACACTGGCCAACAGGTCGTGCAGATACGGGGCGCCGCCGACCCGGCCGATCTCGCCCCGACGGGTCAGTTCGGCGGCAACGGTGATCGCGTCCGCGGGTTCACCTCGCCCGTAAAGATCGAGGACGGCGTCGTAGACGAGTTCGTGGGCCGGCCGGTAGAAGTCGGTGCCGCGGAGCACCTCGACGACGTCGGCGATCGCGTCCTTGCTCATCAGCATGGCGCCCAGCACCGACTGCTCGGCAGCGAGGTCCTGCGGCGGGGTACGGTCGACCACGCCACCGGATGACTGGCGTGCCCCGTCGTTCCCGAACGGCAAACTGACCTCGGCCAGACTCACGATCACTCCTCTGCTACGCCCTGGTCGATCGCGGGCACGGCGGCAAGCCGTACACGACCGGTGACCGGTTGAATGACATCGGTGTCATTCGATCCTGCCGCTCCACCGTAGAACCCGGCTCCGACAGAGCCGGCTCCTTCGGGTAGTCCCTCGGCGGGGCGCTCCGGCAGGTTCCCCCGACTGTCTGGATCCGCCGCGCTTCTGGCTCCGGCGGGTCGTAGACGGCCAGCACCGCAGAACCGTACGCTCCCGATCGGCCGATCGTGAAGCCCGTTATCCACAGGTCCTGTGGAGAAATTCTTTTCTACTGTGGAGACACGCTTTTCCGTTGTGCACCGGCTGCGGACATCTCTGGGGACAACTCGCCCACGAGCATCCAGATATGGCCCTGACCAGGGCAAATGCTGCCCACCACCGGTGGACGGAAAGAAGTCGCGAAGTTTCCGTCCAGGTGTCGACCAGGTTGCGTCGGGATTGACAACCCAAGGGAAGTGTGCCTGGACCGACGCTTATCCACCGGGGCTGGGGATAACCGTTGATAGCCAAGCCAACCAAGCGACGACTCGATTTGTCGACATATCTCGGTGACCGACCGGGCAGAGCCTCCGCGGCCGTCGATGGCACCCCGAGCAACTCGGCGAACTACCCCATAGGGGTACCCTTTCGGTATCAACACAGCAGTCAAGCACAGGACGCGGCAATGACCATCCCGGAACCTGCGACCCGCGCGAGCGTCGCCGATCAGGTAGACGAACCGGCGCATGAGGCGCTTGCCGACTCGGCTCCGCATGCCGACCACGGCTACCTGAGCAACAATCACAAGGCCGACTACCTTCGCCGGCTCCGCCGCATCGAGGGCCAGGCCCGCGGCCTGCAGCGGATGATCGAGGAGGAGAAGTACTGCATCGACATCCTCACCCAGGTATCCGCGATGACCAGCGCGCTGCAGTCGGTTGCGCTCGGCCTGCTCGACGACCACCTCGATCACTGCGTCGCGGCAGCGGTCACCAATGGCGGTGACGAGGCGGAGGAGAAACTCAAAGAGGCATCGAAGGCGATCGCGCGGCTTGTGCGTTCCTGATCCGGCCCTCGACTGCCCATGACGAACCGTTTCGACAAGCAACGCATTCAGAAAGGTGCCATCCCCGGATGATCAACAACTACAACGTCGCCGGCATGCATTGCGAGCACTGCGTCCACGCGGTCACCGAGGAGGTCAGCGCCATCCCCGGTGTGCAGCAGGTCGACGTCCAACTGGAGAAGGGCTCCCTGGCGGTGACCAGCGAGACGCCGATCGACCTGTCCCTGATCGAGGCGGCGGTCGACGAGGCCGGCGGCTACACGGTCACCGCCGCCTGACCCGCGGGACGCCGCGGCGCCGGGCCACAGCTGCCCGGCTCAGACCACGTTCGCGGTTGGGGATCACCCGACCGTCCGATGATCACGCCCGGGCCCGTAGCCGGCCCTCCATCACCTGCTGCAGCAGGTCGACCGTATCGGGGTGAAGATCAACTCCGAGCGCCCGGCCCTGGGCTGCCAACTGCAGGGCGAGCCGTTCCACCTCGGCGGCGTTGCCGGCCTGGTGTTCGGTACGGATCCGAGCACCGATCAGGAACTCGTCCTGTGGCGCCGCGGTGAGCGCTCGGGAAGCGGCCCAACGGGCGAGGTCGATGTCTGTCTCGGAAAGGGCCCGATCGGTGAGTTCGACGCCGATGTCCCGGATCACCGAGACCATGTCGGTCCGCATCTCCTCGGCCCAGTGCCATTGTCCGGGCGCCGCGTCGGCCAGTGGAGCGCCACGCACCAGATCCAGGGCGTTGGCCAGACCCTCGGTGCTGGTCCGGTTGACCCCGGCATGGGTCAGCAGTTGCAGTCGGTGCCAGTCCGAGCTCACCAGCGGCGAAAGGCTGATCTTGCCGGAGTACGCGTCCGGCAGGTACGGCTCGCCACGGTCATCGGTGCCCAGCCAGATGCGGAGTCGGCTCATGTTGGACCGACGTGTGCCCTCGGCGACCGCCAGACCAGCCGCCATCGCCAGCGCCGTACTCCCCGGGTGCTCAAGCAGCCAGGTGCAGTACTCGATGCACTGCATGATCGCCCGGTTGGGCCGTTCGCCCGTGGTCCCGAGGAGATCCGCCGGACCGAGCAACAGCAGCGTCGGGTGGCGCGGAACCTGTGGGGCGGCTGCTGCGAACGGATTGGGCACGATTGCGGACTCCTTACTCGCCCGTGGCCGGTCCACCGGTGTCAGCCAGGCCCATTCGGCGTCCGACCTGGCGACGATCTCCTGGAGGGACTCACCCGTCGGGTGGACGGCGATCGATGGCCAGCTTGCTGCTGCAGCGATCTGCCAGGTGTCGGCGACCTCGGTACGGTCGTCGGCGTGGTGATCACCGGGCAGCCCGCCGGAATGATCTTCCGGGACGTCTGGTTGATCATGGTCCGGTTGATCATGGTCCGGTTGATCACGGTCCGGTTGATCATCGACGGTCCGCACGGCTGATTCGTCCGTCGGCGGCTGAGCCACCGGGGGCAGCGGCGCGACAGCGGCGACCGGACGGGGCAGAACGCGTTCGGCTGTACGGACGTCCGGCTGGTTGTCGCTGGGCGGGCCGACCAGCGCCCGGCTGGGCGGGTGAGCGCTGCCGTCGAAGTCGGCGGCCCACCACGGAGCCGGCTCGGTTTCCTGGCTGCCGGTCGTTCTGATCAGCTCGGAGAGCACTCCGCCGAGCTGCTCGGTGATCAGCTGCGGTGTGAAGGACCAACCCAGCGGGGACAACTCCGCCCGCCGAGTGGTCGGCTCGATGATCAGCCGCCAGTCGACGGCGGTCGTTTCGCCGATCATCACCGCAGCGGTGGTGATCGCCGGTTCGGTCAGCAAGAGCCGTTCCAGTCGTTCCACCTGCCAGGCATCGGGTTCGGTGAGGATCAGACCGACCTCGGGCACCCACGGGTCGGCAAGATCAGGATCGATCCGGTAGTCACCCGCCGCCCGTTCCGGATCTGCCAGCAGGTGGTCTCGCTGCACCCGTGCCCGTTGCTCCCAGCGGTCCAGCAGCTGATCGAGGTCCGTGATCGAGGAAACGTTGTAGCGGTCGATCGACCCGGCCAGATCGCGATCGTCCCCTACAACGCTGATCACCAACTCGTCGGCCCACGGAGCGAACGCCAGTTCGGTCGCCATCGCGGTCAGCATCCCGCGCGACGCTGCGGGGTCCCGGCGGTCGACGGCGAACAGCCCGGCGGACTCGAGGTTGACCAGCACGACGGACCCGTCCGGCGCGGTGCCCAGTGAGGTCAGTGCCGGATAGGGCTGGGCGGCGTCCACCGCGGTCCTGTCACGGAGGAGGAATTCGGCGTCGGCCGGCGCGAGTCGCCACCGGCGTTCGTCCACCAGGAAGCCCACCGGTGCCGGAAGTCCGGGTTCCGCCATCACCAGCGACAGGCCGTCGTCATTGCAGGCAGCCGCCTGCAGCCGAGGAAGCGGCCGGCCGTTCCGGTAGCACTCAGCGCCGATGGTACGGAGCGCGAGATCGAGCAGGTCAAGTCCTACGGGCGTCTGTCGGCGGCCGAGCTCGGCCTCGAGTCGTTGCGCTGCCGGCGGCGGTTGGGGTATCCGACGACCGACCTCGCGGGTGTGCAGCTGCAACTGGCGTCTGGTGGCCAGCCCGCCGATCACCGCGGCCGCCATCAGACCGCCGACTCCGGCGATCCGCATGGCGTGCCCCCACGTGTCGTCCGCGGTCGGGGATGCCACCGTGGCGGTCCCGGCCGATCTGTCCGCAACAGCAGTCTCCGGGGAGGTCGGCTCGGTGGGCGGGTCCGCGCGTCGTTCCGTACGGCTGCTGCCACTGTCCGGGGCGGCCGGGCGTTCCGGTGTGCCGCGCCCTCCGGCGTTCTCATCGCCGAGGCTCCGGTCGGTAGTCGGCTCGTCACCCGCCGGATGGTTCGGGGCGCCGTCGTCGGCTCCGTGGGCCGGGGAGGTTCCCGAACGATCGGTCGGGATGGTCAGACTCAGGCCGACCGGTAACAGGTCCGGATCGGACAGCACTCCGCGGTTGGCCCGGTAGATCCGATGCCACGCGGCCGGGTCGCCGTACTCCTGCTCGGCGATCGAGGACAACGTGTCACCGGGCCGGACGACGACTCGGCGCTGGTCCGGATCGACTCCAGGGATGTGCAGCCGCCAGCCGGGTTGCAGCCTGTCGGGCCCGCCGGTGAGCAGGCCGCGATTGGCCTGCGCGATCAGCCGCCAGTCCTGTCCCTTCCCGTAATAGTGCTCGGCCAAGGTCCACAGCTCGTCGCCGGGCTGCACGACGTGCGTCACGCCGCCGGTTTCGCCGTTGCGGCCGGCTGTGCGCTGCTCCGCGGGTGAATCGCGCGCAGCGGGACGCGGGTCGGCGGTGGTGGCCACCGAGGTGGGCGTGTGGTGACTCGGCTGGTCCGGTGCCGGGTCGGCAGTCGCCAACTGCTGCGGCGCGACGAACATCGTGATCACCAACAACAGCAGGCCGCCGGCGATCTTCTGTGGACCGGCCAGACCGGGCAGCCTGATCCGCACCCGATACCGGGTCAACGCAGCGATCAGCTCGACGGCCACTGAGATGGCGAACACCAGCCAGGCGACCCAGGCGATGATCGCAACGATCCGGATCAGCACCGTCCCGTCGTCTGGCCGGGTCAGTACCCGCCAGAAGGACGGCAGGTCGAAGCCGGTGGGCAACGGATTTCCCACCATCATGATCAGCAGCAATGGCACACCGATGACGGCCGCGGCCAGAGCGATCAGGGCGCCGAGCCCGCTGAGAAACCTGCGCATCAGCCGGGCACCACCCTCGCGGTTGCGTCTCCGGCCGCCCGGAGCGTGTTGATGCGGACCAGGGACAGGAAGATGGTGCGTACCCGGATGTCGGTGTGCACGATCACCTCGGTGCCATCGACACGCACACTGCTCTGCACCGATGCGCCGTCCACCGCGGCGGCAGCCAGGTAACTCTTCGCTGCCCGCCGGGCCTCTTCGGTCGCCAGGGTGTGGGCGCCGTCGGCGCCGAGCGTCCCGCTCGCGCCGGCGTTGGCCGCCGCGCGGGCGGCTCCGGAGGCCAGCGTTTCGGCCCGGTTCATCGCTGCGGCCTTCTGGCCGCCGTCGACCACCAGGCCGGCGACCATGATCAACGCGGCGATGAAGCCGAGCACCATGATGCTCACCGCCTGACCGCGGTCCCGTTGAGCCGTCGGCACAGCTTTCATGTCAACGCTCCCGGTAGCTGTCGATCGGCGATGATCCCCGGACAGTGATCATCATGCTGCCGGGCAGGCCGGGCACCAGGACTTCACCGATCGCGACGCGGCAACGGATCCTCTCGGTGACCGATGCCGGCGTTCCGATCGGCTTGTCGAAGCCGCTCAGGTCAAGATCAACCGAAGTCTGCAGACAGGTGATGCCGCGCATCGCCATCCGTTGGGCGGTCGCTGTTCGGGCGGCGGAATCGGCGGTCCGGGTGGTGCGTTCGAGCGATGCCGCACGGGCGCCGGAGTAGGCCGCATCGGTGACCACCGAGCGCGCGAACCAGATGCGTGAGCCGCCGACGATCACACCCAGGAGCACGATCAGAGCCGGGAAGATGATCACCAGTTCGGTCGCCGGAGCCAGCCCGCGGCCGTGGGTTCGGCGGGCGGCGCTACGCACTGCAGAGATGCCGGCGATCGTCCTGCCGCTCATGGTGTTGTCACCCGTTCCAGGGGAGCGGTTGCCGACTCGCTGATCCGGCCGAGTCCGAGGTCGAAGATGACCGGCGGTCGGGCGACCATGGTCACCGACACCGAGGTCGGGGCTTTGCTGACGGTCAGATGCACATCGGTCAGCCCTCCGGTTGCAGCGATTCTGTTCGCGGCCCGGCGGGCGGCGTCCGCGTCTCCGTCGTAGTCGCGGGCCACGTCCGCGGCAGCGGTGACAGCCTCGGCTGCGACGTTTCGTGCGTGCAGCCAGAGGCCGGCCTGGATCAGCCCGAAGGTCGCCAACATCAGGGCAGGGACGATCACCGCAAACTGCAGGCTGTTGGTCAGTCCGCGTTCTGATCCGCCCATCACTGGTCTCCGTTTCGTGTCACGTCGCTGTGCCGCTGCGGCGCCGGCCGCAAGTCAGGGGTGCTCGACCTCGCCGATCCGGTCGGACACATATCCCTTCACGAAGAGCATGATCACGATTGCCACCGCAGCCGCTGCACCGAGCAGAATGGCGACCTCGGTTGATTGACTCAGTCCTCGTTCGGACCGAGCACGCCGACTCTTGAGGGTGATCATCCACCCGAGGGAGAGTGCGATCAGTCTGGTCATGATCGGTTCCTTTCCTGCGACCCGCCGGGAGAGTAGGGGGTCGTTGTCTGTGACTCACCGTAGAGAATTCCGCCGCCCCGGAGGGGTCGGCCTGTGGACAGTCCGGATCGAGATTGGCCGGAGTTCACGTCGCCGCGATCCGCATCAGTGCCGGAACGATGAACATGACGCCGAGCAGCAGGGCCGGGATCGTCATGTAGACCGTCATTCCCTCCGACGCCGCATTCGCCTCGCGCATAGTGGTCGCGAGGTATCCGTCACGAAGCTCCCGCGCCCGGGCCCGCAGCGAACCGGACAGTGCTGCACCGGTTTCGTCCAGTTGCATCACGTCAGCGAGGTCCCGGATCTCCGGCAGGTCGAGCTCATCGGCGAGCCGCCGCAGTTCCGGATACGGTGCCTGCTGCTCCAGCCGGGCCCGTTCCAGTGCACCGCGCAACTGCCGGAACAAGGGGACGTCGGACAGCGACGCGGCATTGTGCAGGGCCTGGGTGCCCGACGCGTTGGCCAGTCGCTCCAGGGTGACCAGGTCGATGTACATCAACAGGGCCGCGGAAGCGTCGTGCCGGGTCGTCTTCGCCTGTCCGCGCAGCAACAGGTCGGGCACGAAGTAGCCGGCCACTGCTCCGGCCACGGCGGCGATCACCGGCATGGCGACGGACGCGCCGTCGGTCAGGTAGCCGTACGCACCGGCGATCAGCCCGGGCATGGTCAGGCCGATGATCATCCAGACCGCCTTGTCGGCGTAGAACTCGGTGACCGAACGACCGCGGATCTGCAGCGCCCTCAGCTGACTTGTGGTCAACGGCACCGGAGTTCGGCGGTAGAGCCAGCTGCCGAGCCGGTCGGTCGCCGATCCCGAACTGATCGGCGCCGCCGGAGCCGAGCGCACCGGCTCCACACCGGCCGGAGGTTGCAGACCCGCTACGGTGGCGGCCAGGTCAGGGGTGGATCGCAGCGCGCCGGCGATGATCAACACCGCACCGCCGGAGACGAGGATGCCGGCCAGGAAGATCAGCGCCGTGGTGATCATCGGCCGGTTCCGATCAGGATCCGCTGCCGCTTCGGCGGTGTGGCACGGCGCCGCATCAGCAACAACGAACCGAGATACAGCGCGATCAGAACGGCCAGGATGACCTGGCCCAGCCCAGTGCCGTACGGCTCGAAGAACGCCCGGGCGAACAGGAAGGCAGCACCGAGGGTGACGGCCGTGATCACCGTGACCTGCCTGACGACGATGTACGGTTTGGCCCGCTCGGTCGCGATCTCCCGTCGCCCCTTCAGCTGCGACTGGATCGAGTCGGCCAGCTCGGACAGGGTCAGCGCGGCTCCGTTGGCGCCGCGGTCGGCCGCGAGGATCAGGGCGGCGATCACCGTGTCGGCGTCCGGACTGTCAAGATCATCGGCGAATCGCATCAGCGCGTCGCGGCTGTCCCAGCGATTGTTCAGCCGGGTGATCAATCCGCCGAGCGGTTCGGCGATGGCGTCCGGGGCGGTCCGGCCGGACAGCCGGATCGCGTCGGGCACCGACTTGCCGGTCGGCAGTGCAGCGGACAGGTTGCGTACCCATCTGTCGAGGGCCTCCAGCAGGATGACATCGCGATCCCGCGGCGGCACCAGGATCAGTGGCAAGACCCAGGCCACCGCAGGGGCCACCACGATCATGATCAACCACCCGGTGGCCGCGGCCAGGACGAACCCGGCGATCACAGCCGCGAGCAGGATCAGGTCCCGCCGCCGCCCGGCCTCGCCCGGCGGCCGGCGCGTGATTCGCGCCCAGAGCCGGCCGAGTGATTCCGCCTCCCGGCGGGGCGGACGACGGACATCCGGACGCCGGCGCAGTCCGATCACCACCATGATCACCCCACCGACGATCAGCATCCCGGCCCACGCCGCCAGCACCGGTTGCATCAGCCCGCTCCCTCGTTGCGCGGGTCGACCGAACCGGGAAGCGGTCGATAGAACGGCGCGACGTCGGCCTGGAAGCCGGAGTCGGGGAAGAAGCCGGGCGGCTGTTTGGTCGTGCCGTGCGCGCTGTAGGCCAGATGGGTGACCGGGCGACCGTTCTCCATGGCGCGGTTCAATGTCCGGATCTCCGAGACGAACCGGTGCCTGGTGCCGCCCTTCCAGGTCTCGTCCACGAGCTTGACGTAGATGAAAACGCCGATGTTCAACGCGATCTGGCGGAAGGCCTCGTCGATGGTCAGTACGCCGCCCTGTGCGACCCGGGCGGCCAACCGGTCGATGGTCGACTCTGCCGAATGGGAATGGGTCGTGGACAGCGTTCCGGCGCCCGCCTGCATCGCCTCGAACATGGCGAAGGCCTCACCACCGCGGACCTCGCCGACAATCAGCCGGGAGAGGTTCTGCCGCAGCGCCTCGGGAAACAGGTCCGCGACCGAGACATTGCCACCGGTCTCACCCACCTCGCGTTCGCCGTGGCCGATCCTGGCCTGCAGCGCGAGGATGTTCTCCCGGCCCGGCTGCAGATGGGTCATCAGCTCGTAATCGGTCTCCAGCGTTCCGAAGCGTTCGGTCGTCGGGATGGAGTTGATCATGCCCCGCAGCAGGGTCGTCTTGCCTGCTCCCTGGTCACCGGAGATCACCATCGACTTGCGGGCCAGGACGGCGGCGTCGAGGAACTGCGCCACCTCGGTCGGCATCAACCCGCCGTGGGCGAGTTCGAGCAGCGAGACGTCGGTCAGCGTGTGTTGCCGGATCACGATGCTCGGCCGATAGGAGAGGCCGAAGCCGATGGCGTGCAACCGGAAACGGTCTCCCAACGCCAGCGTCATCGTCGGATGAGTGCTGTCGAATGGTCGGCTCGGCTGCGCGTTCTCGCCGAGGAAGCGGATGGCATCCACCAGCTCTTCATCGCTGTCCGCGACCGGAGGCAACTTCTCCCGGCGGCCGTCGCCGTACTGGACCACGACGGAGTCCCAGCCGTGAATCTCGATGTTCTCGGCGTCGGGGATCTCGAACAGCGGCTGCATCCGGCCGAAGCCGAAGACGCTGTCCTCCACCACGTGGGCGTAGGTCCGTTCCGTCTCCGGGGACCAGAGGGCCGAACCCTCCCGATGCAGCGCTCGGACGTGGTCGTTGACGACCCGCCGGATGATCGCCCGACCCATCAGCAACCGATCTTCGGCCGGCATCGGTCGACCATGTTCGGTCAGGTACGACTGGGTCTCGGCGGTGATCACCTCCGAGGCTTCTTTGCGCAACTGGACGACCTGGGCCCAGTCCACCTCGGCACGGCGATCGGCGGGTCGCCGCGTCAGTCGCACTCGTTGAGCATGTTGCGAACCGCCTGACGCGTGATGTCCAGTGGTGGCAGTACGCAGCCACGGCGAGGACGCGCCGGTCCAGGGGCCGGCCGACGTAGCGGGTTGCTCGGGTTCGTGCGCCGCGAAGATCGGGAGACTGCCCAGTGCCGGAGCGGAGGCTGCCGGGCTGGTCGTTCCTCGCTCAGACACGTTGGCCACCTCCGACGGGCGCGTGTGACCGGGTGCTGTCGGGTTCGGGCGGCTCGACGGGGTCCGGTAGGACTTGCTCGACCAGGCCGAGGCGCTCACGTCGCCGCCGGACGTGGCCGGACAGTTCGCCGACGGAGCGGTGCAGCGATCGGACCAGCGGTGATCGGTCGAAGCGGCGCGACCGCGGCGCGCCGTCGGAAAAGGCGCCGGCCGTCGTCGGATCGTCGGCCAACACCGACACCACCGGCATCTGCAGGAGCCGGCCGATCTCCCGACTTCCGTACGGCTTGCCCTCACCGACAACGATCACTCCGAGGCCGACCTCGCGGCCGGCCATCCGGGCTTGTTCACGGAGCACGCCGGCATAGGTACGCGCCGAGACCAGCGAACGCAGGTTGCTGCGCGTGACCAGAAGCAGCAGATCACCACGGTCCAGCAGCGGCTGCGGTAGGCCCTGCCGCTCCATCCGCCCCGCGTCGACGATGACGTCGATCCCGGCGGTCTCCAGCCGCACGAAGGTGTCGGCCAGGTCGGACCACACCGGGCCGAAGAGCCCGGCGTTGGCAGGCCGGGCGAACCCGGGAAGCAGGCGACGGCTGGGCCCGGAGTCCGCGCGTTCGGCCTCGTCATCGCCATGGTCGGTCCCCTCCCCGGCGAGTTCGACCGCGGTCAACGGAACGGTCTCGTCACTGACGACCTCCAGCAGGGGCCGGCGGTCCCGGTGTGCCTCGGCGACCCGCTGAAGACCCTTGCCGGTCGCCACCTGCCCGCCGAGATAGCCCGCGAGGACAGCCTGGTGAGCGCCAGGGTCGGCATCGACGAGCAGCACCGACCGGTGCCAGGTCAAGGTCAGCCCGACCGCAATCGTCGTCACACCCGGGGATCCGGAGGCCGAGGTCAGCACGATGACCGCCATCAGCGTTCCGAATCCCGCACCACCACGACCCGGCCCTGGGCGGCGAACGAGGCCGCGTCGGCGGCCAGTCCCGAGTCGAGTTCCAGGTCGAGGAAGATGCCGTCGTCCAACTGGCTGGTGCTCATCACGACGGCCGGAATCGTCGCGACCGTGGTGATCTCCGTGGATCCGTCGCTGCCGGGAGGTGTGTCGCCTGACTCGCCCGATCCGCTCGTGCCGGCGTCCCCGGTCGCGGCCGACACGTCACCTGAGCCGACGTCCACGGGCAACACGACCAGATGCACCGGACTGCCGGGGCTGAGGAATCCGTCCGGCGCCCGGCCGGTGTCGGCCCGGATGCCGATGATCGCCTTGCCGTGGCCGGGCGGCAGCGAGTTGGTGACCGCGTTGACCGGCAACAACGATCCCTGCACGAGATCGAAGGCGGCCACCTTGCCGACCAGGTCGTCCAGGCCGGAGGCAGGAACCGTCGCAATGCCACCGGTGTCACCGACCCGAACCAAACCGACATCCTGCGCGGTGATCGTCGTCCCGCGGTGCACGGTCTGCCGCATCGCAACGACCTGGTGCGATTGCGACAGCTGCGAGTACAGGAAGAAGGACGCGATCGCGCCGAGGCAGATGGCGACCACGCCGAGAGCAATCCAGCGTGGGTTCCGTCTGCTGCGGATCCTCACCGCCGAGGGCACCGGTGCCGCCTTGTCGACGCTGTCGACCGGAACGCGCTGCCGCGCCTGCTCCTCCACGGTCATCCCTGTTGCGACCTTTCTGGGCGTGGTCGGTGTCAGGCACTGATCAACCGGCCAGGCGTTCGCGGGCAGTCCTCACCCGGGACCCAAATTGGTCCCGGCCGATCGCCGTGTCAAGTGTTGTCAACTCATCGGTCTGATCGGGCACCGTGTCTCGCCAGTACTTCTTCGGGTGGTGAATCGTTTTGGCGTCAACGGTTCTTTGTCGATCCGGCGACGGTCGCGGCTTCGGGGCCGACATGGCTTCCCTCATGCTGCCTCGGCGAGCGTGATCGCGTGCTGGGCCATTCTGCGAATCGCCCTGCTACAGCGGAACCTGACAGTTGCCGGGGTCAAGCCATGGCGCTCGGCCGCGGCCGCGCTGGACAGCCCGTCGGCGTAGACGCTGAGCAGCAGGCGACGGGTAGGTTCGTCGATCAGGTCGAGCCGGTGCGCCGTGCGGAGGACGCGGCGAGCACTCAGGCCCACGATCCCGTCACCGGCGGCCTGGTCCGATCCACCGAATCCTTCACCGAGTCCGTACGCCCCGGGTCTGAGGCCAACCAGCTCGAGCTCGGCAGGCGTCACCGGCACGGTCCGTATCGGCTCGGCGTCCGCACTGTCGCGAGTCACCGCCTTGAGCGTGTCGAGCGCAAGATTGGCGGCGATCCGCCGGGGCCGGTGGACCAACGGATAGCCGGCGATCCGCGCCCAGAGCTGACCCACATACTCCTCGACGCCGTGATGCCCGTCCCGGGCGGCCATCGTGACGATCTTGCCGAGCATGGTCTGCAGGAGAATGCGGCCGGCCAGGTGATCACCGCCGGCGGTGCCGTCGGTGCGGTGCGCTTGATGGATGCCGATCAATGCGGCCAGCACGGGGTCGGGGTCCGAACGGATCGCGTCCAACACATCAGTCGTCGTACGGCAGTCGTGAAGGACGGGGGTCTGTCTCGCCCACCGCGAGATCACCGAGCGGCACTGGGGTCCGAGGAAGCGGTCCTGACCGAGGTCGTCCCATTCGGCGTTGAGAGCGTCGACCAGGGCGAAGCGGGACTGACCGGTACACGCGAATGTCACGCTCCGAGCCTGACCAGGGGGTGTTGTCCGGCGTGTTGTCAGGGACGCCCACAGTGTTGTCCGACGCGGACGGTTGTTGTCCGTTGGCCCGTTGGCCCGTTGGCCCGTTGGCCGGGGCCAGCCCCGGCCGTGTCCGCTCGCCTGCCGGGACAAGAATCCGTCAGGTCGGGACGGTACGGCGCAGTCGCCGCTGATGCCAGCCGAAGACTCCGGTGGCGACACCGACGACGACGAAGGCCACGGCCTGGATGATGGCGATGGCGAAGATCAACAACTGGGTCCGGCCGTGCTCCCCGGCGGCCGCGTACCGGGACGCCTCGACCGTGGCGATCTCCATCACCATCGCCGCACAGCCGATCGCGGTCAGTGTTCCGATCGCCAGTTGTCGCCAGGCAACTACGGCGATGCCGATCAGCAGCAGCCAGGTGAGGTCGGCAGGAAAATCATTGATGCCGCCGGCACGGCCTCGGCTCGTCGGGTATCCCGCTCTCCCTCGGCGGCGCAAGACTCGCCCAGGTCAACGCGGCTCCGACGCCGAGGGTGACCAGACCGAGCAGCACTGTCAGCAGCTGCCGGCCGATTCGCCGCCCGAGCGTCGGCTGTCGACCCGGGTCCCGCCGAGAACTCATAGCGTAGGAATTCTAGGCGGGAACCCCGATCTGCCGGCTGCCCGCCCGGCCCGGCGGCGGCCGGCGCGGCACGACGTCGTTCGCCGCGGCGGCGGCCAACCCCGGCCCGGCGCCCCGAAGGTCAAGGTTTGACCCAGCGGCACCCGCCATCGGCGTGTCGGAGCCGTACGATCAACGTTTGAGGTTCCGGACATCCCCGCCGCACCGGGTCCGGATTCCCAACGTCAAGGTTTGACCCAACGGCACCCGCCACCGGCGTGTCGCAGCCGCACGATCAACGTTTGACGTTCCGGACATCCCCGATGGCCCGGGAGCGGATCCCCGAAGGTCAAGGTTTGACCCAGCGGCACCCGACACCGGCGTGTCGCAGCCGCACGATCAACGTTTGAGGTTCCGGACATCCCCGCTGGCCCGGGGCCGGATCCCGGACGTCAAGGTTTGACCCAACGGCACCCGCCACCGGCGTGTCGCAGCCACATGGTCAACGTTTGAGTTTGCGGACAGGGCCACGGGCGGACGAACGGGCGAACGAGCGGGCGGCCGGGCGAACCGAGCGGGCGGCGAAGACGCATCGATCAGGTCGCCAGCGCTGCTGAAATCCTGACCGGAATCTGACGGCGCGACGGCGACCTACTGAAGGTTGGATCGCGAATCTTGTTGCTGGCGCCGGTCGCAGTTGGGAGAGTGCGCCCGTTGCCGTCGCCGACCAGTTCGGGGATGTGTCCGGCGGGTTCTCAGCCTCGGTTGCCCAAACGCCCTGTCCGGGTCAGACAGCAGGCGCGCGACCGGGCTGATGACGTGGATCGGTCTCGGCGCTCACGCGTCGGGGCCGGTTCACCATACGCGAATCCTCCTCGGGTGCGACGTTGCGTCGGGGCGTCGCGTTCGCTGCGTTCGTGGGCGGCCGTGGCACACTGTTCCAGGCCCTGACGCAACGCCCTGACGCAACGCGCCGAGGCCCGAATAGGCACCAGCAGCCGACAGACGAGGAGCACCGACCAGATGCCTATGCAGGGCAGTGCACCGTCCGACGCTGCGATCTACCAGCAGTTCACCCCGCACCGGGCCGGGCTGCCCAATCTCGTCGAGTACTTCTCCGAACTGTGGCGACGGCGGGAGTTCGCCCAGGAGATGAGCAAGGCCCGGATCCGCGGGTCCAACGACAACACCGTGTTCGGCACGTTGTGGCTGTTACTCGATCCGCTGCTCCAGGCAGCGATCTATTTCGTCCTGATCAGCTTCATCCGCGGGCACGGCGCCCATTCGCCCAGTCCGGCCGCGACGATCGCCCACCTGACCGGAGCGTTGTTCGCCTTCAGGCTGTGCCAGGGATGCCTGACCAGCGGCTCCCGGTCTGTCACCTCCGCCGGAAAGGTGCTGCTGAACACCAACTTCCCGCGACTGCTGATCCCGCTGTCGGCCGTGCGGACGGCCTTCATGCGGTTCCTGCCCACGATCCCGCTGTACCTGTTGATCCATCTGCTGGCCGGCGGCAAGTGGTCGATCGAGATGCTGGCTGCGGTGTTCTTCCTGGTCTGCCTGCTCGCCTTCGGCATGGGGCTGGCCGCGCTGGCCGCGACACTGACCGTGTACTTCCGGGATTTCGCCAACTTCCTGCCGTACATCGGCCGCCTGTGGATGTACATGTCGCCAGTGCTCTGGTTCCCCGAGCAGATGGCCGGGCGGCCGGTTGGCGTCCGAGCGCTGATCCAGGTCAATCCGATGTACAGCATGCTCGGCGGCTACAGCGAGCTGATCCAGAAGGCGCACTGGCCCCCGTTGCACACCTGGGTGACCGCGGCCGGTTGGGCGACGGCGGCGATCGTCGTAGGATTCCTGTTCTTCATCTCCAGGGAGCGTGAGTTCGCTGTCCGTGTCCTCTGAGACTCCGGCTGACCGGCCGTCAGCCTCGTCGGAGGATCCCGTCGAGGCACGACCGCGCCGCGCCATCGAGCCGGACGACGACCAGGCCGGTCCTAGGGACGCCGCCGGTGAGTCGGCCGAATCCACCGGTACGACGGACGAGGCATCCGAACCGCCGCACTCGCCGTCGACCCCGGTCAGACTGCGTGAGCGACTGGCCGAACGTGCTCGCCGCGCGATCCCGGGCGACCAACCGGGGACTGGGTCATCTTCCGGCCACCGCTGGAGCTGGGACCTGCCGCCCACCCCGGACGACGAACAGCCGCACTGGCCGACCTCCCAGCCCTCGCCGCACCGGGCCGCGCCCGCCCAGTCCGAGGATGTCCAGGGTCACGGCGCGGACCCGGTGGTCGGCAAGCTGCCGGAGTCGATCCGGGAGCTCCAGGCCACTGAGCAGACCGACCTGCTGCCCAGAACGGGTCAGCTCCGGGTCCCGTCCGCCGATCCCACGGTCGGGGCCGCGCCGACTGAGGACCCCGCGGAAGCTGTTCCGGCCGCAACCGCCCCGGAACCGACCGCCCCGGAACCGACCGCCCCGGAACCGACCGCCCCGGCCGCAACCGCCCCGGAACCGACCGCCCCGGAACCGACCACCCCGGTTCCCGACAGCCCCGACCCGGACACTCCGCACCCGGGTGCGAAGAAGACGAAGCAGGACCGGGGCACACCCCCTGCGACGCCGGCTGCCAAGTCGGCAGGTAAGCCCGGAAAGAAGCAGAAGCGCCTGCCCGGTCGCCAGCGGTTCAAGTTGTTGCAGGACATCGGTCCACGAACCCGAAGGGCCGAGATTCCCGACCAGTCGCATCTGCCCGCCGAAGACCGCAGAGACCTCGCGGTCCGGGTGACCGACCTGTCCATCACCTATCGAACCAGCTTCGAGAAGAAGCCGACCTTCCGGCAGGCGATCGTCCGGCTCGGCCGCGGGCAACGCGCGGTACGGGAGATCAAGGCGCTGCAGAACATCAGCTTCGAGGTCCGCACCGGCAGCTCGATAGGCATCATCGGCCGGAACGGTGCCGGCAAGTCGACGTTGATGCGGGCCATGGCGGGCATCCTCCCGCCGACCTCCGGGACGGTCGAGGTCTGGGGCCGGGCCAGCACGCTGCTGGCCCTCGGCGTCGGCTTCAACAACAGCCTCTCCGGTCGCGAGAACATCATCCTCGGCGGGTTGGCCGCAGGGTTGCCCCTCGACGAGGTCAACGAACGCGCCAACGAGATCGCCGAATGGACCGAGCTCGGCGACTTCATCGACATGCCGATGCGCACCTACTCCTCGGGCATGGCGTCCCGGGTCGCGTTCGCGGTCGCGGTCCATATGGAGCCCGACATCCTGATGATCGACGAGGGCCTGTCCACCGGCGACGCCCATTTCAAGGACAAGGCCAGTGCCAAGATGGCCGAGCTCCGCGACAAGGCGCGCGCGATGTTCCTGGTCAGCCACGGCCTGGGCAGCATCAAGGAGCTGTGCGACGAGGCGATGTGGATCGACAAGGGTCACCTGATGGCCCGCGGCGAGCCCGAAGAGGTCATCGACAAGTACCTCAGCAATCTCAAGGCCAAGCGGCAGTCGACGGCGTTCGAGGATCTCTGACCCGTCCCGGCCGTGGCCGGCGTCGGAAGCGTCCGGGCCGGATCGCTCAGCGGGTGAGCAGCCGATCCAGGAAGTCCTGCAGCGGACCCGTCTCGCCGTCCTTGCCGCCGCGGCCGACCACCATGGGCGGCGATGTCGACCGGAGGCGTACGCCCCGAATCCGCTCCCTCAGGCCGCCCGGGACCAGCAGCTGGTAATAGCCGCCGTCGGCGCCGATCGCCACACTGCGATCGCGGCGCAGGTACCAGCCCTGTTTGTCGGTCCGCACCACCCGGCCGGACAGCAGCCTCGCCTGCAGCGGTTGCGGTTGGAGACCGTTGCGTCGGGCGGTGATCAGGAATGCGTCGATCAGTCGTTGGGCACGGGCTGCCTCGGCGCGCGAGTCGGCCGCCGCCAACTCCGCCCTCCGGGCGGCATCGTCCGCACGTGCCATACCCGGATCCTACGGCTGCCGGGCCGGGATTGGGTTGACGCGCGGGTCGGCTGCGATCTCATCTCGCTTTCACCCCGGCACCGTAGACTCTCCGCAGATCCCGGCATCATGGATCCGGGTCGGTGATCCGGATTGTTGCGGCCCGGCCGTCCGCCGCCGGGTGCCCGGCCGGATCCCGTACGGAACAAGGATGGTCAAAGGCTCGTGAGCACCGACGACAACGGAATCGGCATCTTCTCCGACGGAGACGGTGCGGCCGCAGCCGCGCGACCGAAGCGTCCGAGCCACTGGCCGCGGCGGATCCTGATCACCTTTCTCGTTCTGGTGGTGGTCGTCGTGGCCGCCGGCCTGCTGTATGCGCTGTCCCTCGACCGCAGCCTGAACAACAACCTGCATCGCGCGGACAACCTTCCGCCGGACGACCCGACGGTCGCCGGTGAGAGCCCGCGCCCGAAGAAGTCCGCGAACGACAACTCCTTGAACTTCGTCCTGATGGGTTCCGACAGCCGGGACATGAGCAACATGCAGGACAACGGGCGAAGCGACACCCTGATGATCGTGCACCTGACCTCGAGCCGTAAGGGCGCCTACATCATCTCCTTCCCCCGCGACATGTACGTCGACATTCCCGGGCACGGCAAGAACAAGATCAACGCGGCGTACTCGTTCGGCGGGCCGAAGCTGTCGGTGGCCACGCTGGAGCAGCTCACCGGCGCCCGCATGGACCATGTCGCCCAGGTCAATTTCGAAGGCTTCATCGGCCTCACCAACACCCTCGGCGGGGTGACCATCAACAATCCGCACGCGTTCTCCTCCCACGGCTACAACTACCCCGCCGGAAAGATCACCATCCAGGGCGAGCGTGCGCTGTGGTTCGTCCGGGAACGGCACAGCCTGCCCAACGGTGATCTTGATCGCGCCGCCAACCAACGGCGGGTGGTGCAGGCGATCATGGCCAAGGGTCTGTCCGGTGGCACGATCAGCAATCCGCTCAAGTTCAACAGCTTCGTCTCCGGTGTCGCCCAGGACGTCACGGTCGACAACGGGCTGACCAACAGCGAGATCCGCAAGATCGCGTTGTCGTTGCGCCTGTCGCCGGGCAACATCAAGCAGATCCAGGCGCCGATCTCCGGATTCGAGTCGATCAACGGTGTCGGCGACGTCGATCTGGTGGATCAGACCAAGATGGCCGAACTGGCCAAGGATCTGAAACAGGACCGCCTGGACGTGTACGTCAAGAAGTACCCCAAGAACTAGACCGCCAGGCTGCTCATGGAGTTCGTACGCGGGTTGCGCCAGCTGTGGCGGCACCCGATGTTCCGTCGGCTGTTCGCCGTACGGGTCGCCGCCCAGGCCGCCGACGCGGTCCTCCAGGTTGCGTTGGCCTCCTACGTCCTCTTCTCACCGGAACGCCAGCCCGACGCGGCGGCGATCGCCGGGGTGCTGGCACTCACCCTGCTTCCGTTCTCGGTGCTCGGGCCGTTCGTCTCCGTCGTCCTCGACCGGGTCTCCCGCCGTCAGGTGTTGTTGATCACCGAGATCATCAGGGCTGTGCTGGGGATCAGCCTCGCCGCGCTGGTGGCCGGCGGGATCGCAGGCGGCAGCGAGAAGGTCCTCTTCTACGGTGGCGTGCTGCTCGCCATGAGTTTCAACCGGTTCCTGCTCGCGGCACTCTCTGCATCATTGCCGCACACCATCACTCCCGAGGAGTATCTGGTCGCCAACTCCGTGGTGCCGACGATCGGCCCGGCCGCGGTGATCATCGGCGGCGGCGCGGCTACCGGTCTGCGGCTGCTGCTCAGCAACCGGGTGCCGACCAGTACCGCCGATGCGGTGCTGTTCGCCCTGGCCACCTGCGGATTCATGATCAGTGCGGCGCTCAGCCTGCGGATCGGCCGCAGGCTGCTCGGCCCGGACGGCGGCGAGCCGACCCGGACGTCCGACGTCGTGCGCGGGCTGGTGGCCGCGCTCCGGCACCTGCGCGAACGTCGGGAGGCCGGCCTGGGATTGATCATGATCGGCCTGCACCGGGTGCCCTACGGTGTCGTCACCGTCGCGACCATCCTCGTCTACCGGAACTACTTCCACACCGTCGGCGAGGTCGATGCCGCGATCGGCGAACTCGGCATCCTGGCGCTGGTCACCGGGACCGGCTTCGTACTGGCCGCCGCCGTGACACCGATCGTCCGGCACCGGATCGGCGCCCGGGCCTGGATGATCAGTTGTTTCGTCGCATCGGCGTTCCTGCAGACGTTCCCGGGTGCGACGTACACCAGGGCCGGGATCCTGATCTCGGCCTTCCTGTGTGGTGTGCTGGCGCAGGCGATCAAGATCAACGTGGACACCTTCGTCCAGGCACACGTCGACGACGAGTTCAAGGGTCGGGTCTTCGTGCTCTACGACATGATCTTCAACGTGGCGCTCGTCGGAGCAGCAGCGATCAGCGCCCTGATCCTGCCGATCAACGGCCGGTCCGTGCTGGTCCTGGTGATCATCAGCGCCTGCTACCTGCTCACCGGGCTGGCGTTCGCCGTCCTGGGTCGCGGCCTGGCCTGGGACCAGGGCGCCGAGTCCCTGACGGCTGTCGAGGTGGGCGGTCCCCCGCAACCGGACGAGGCTCAGCGGGACCGGGCTCAGCGGGGCAGCGGCCCGGACGCGAAATAGGTGGTGCAGGTGCCGGAGTCGTCGTAGCCGGTGGCGAGCTCGAGCAGGGTTCCGGTCTCCGGCATCGGCAGCAATGACGAGGAATAGTTGGGACAGTAGTTGTCGTACGGTGCCAGGATCCGGACGGGCGCGGGAGCCTGGGTCCAGTCGCTCTGCGCCGATCCCCCGGTACTGAGCACCGTCGATCCGTTGCCGGCCTCGATCGCTCCGTCTGAGTCATAGAGCATCTGCCCGACTGCCAGCAGCCTGCCGTTGCCGCTGCCGTCGGCGTACCAGCTGATCGTCGGTGCGTGCCGGAAATGTGTGCCGTCCGCGGTCTTCACCGCGGCACCGAGGTCTGTCGGGTCACCCCAGCGGATCCCGTCCGGCGAATGCCGGACCCGTTGCCGGCAGTCCTGTCCCGGCCCACACACTTCGTAGCTCATCAGGTAGCCGCCGCTGGGCAGGCGCCGGACGTTCGGCATCCCCGGTCGGAGCCGCGGATCCTGTGCGGCCACCACGTAGTGCAGAGCCGTCCAGCTGGTCCCGTAGGCCGAGGTCGCCGCGTCGAGGAGCTGGCTGTGCGCCGGTTGCCGGCTCTCGTCGGAGACGAACAGGACCAGCCGGCCGTCCTTGGCGACCGTCAGCTCGGGCTCCCACAGCCCGCCGAAGTTGGGCGATGTCGCCACGACCGCCAGTCGACGCCAGCTGCGACCATGATCGCTGCTGGCCCACAGCGGCAGGGTCATCCGCCGTTGATCACCGGCGTCCTGGCCGACCGATGCCGACCACAACAGCGTTCCGGCAGCAAGATCGCCGACCCGGCGCGGCAACTCATACAACGTCGCGCAACACAGGCCGTGGGCGGCACCCGGATCACGGACACTGCCGATGCGGGAGAAGGTCCTGCCGTTGTCGGTGCTCCGGAAGATCGCACCGACACCACCGGAGGCGTCGAAGGTCACCACGCCGGCGATGATCGCGCCGTTCGCCGTACCGGAGTGGGTCAGCCTGATCACCCGCGGATACAGCGCGACTCCCGCCATCAGCCGGGTGCCGTTCTCTGCTCCGCCAGTGGGTACGGCCGCCGCGCGCGACGGGCTGACCATCGCGAACGCCATGGCCAGCACCCCAACCAGGGCCAACAGGAACTTCGGGCGCGAAGACATCGTGACTCCCTTCGATCGTCGCTGATCGAACAGCAGTCAAGCAGGACGTACAACGATGTACAAGTGGAGGTCCTCACGGCTCTGCGGTGTGTTGGTGCAGGGACATGCCGCACGGCCCGTCGCCGATGTTGTAGCTCGGCCTGTGATTTGCTGGGCGCATGCAGCGTCGCCCGTCCCTCCCCCGTCGCGCACCCCGGGTTCTCCGCCGAACCGCGCTGGCCGGCACAGTTCTGCTGATCTCCGCCGCCGTTGCGGCGCCGGCACCGGCCCTTGCCGATCCGTCCCCGACACCACCGGCGTCACTCACGCCGGCGGCACCCGACTCGGCGAGTCCCTCCCCATCGGGTACGCCACCGCCACCGCCGCCGGGCACCCCGAAGGCAACCGACACGGCTTCACCCGGAACCACTCCGAAGCCGACCGAGCCGGAGACTCCGGGTTCGCCTACCTCGGCCGATCCGACCGAGAAATCTGCACGAGCCGACAGGGCGCGGATCCAGGCGATGACGACCGCACCGGCCATCTCGCTGGCCGTCAAGTCGGTCGGCGGTCCGGTGGCCGGACAGTTCTTCCAGGACCTCGGCAGCTTCCGCTTCACGGGAACCGCGACGCCGGCCCGGGACGGCCGGCGCGTCGAGATCTGGTATCTCGGCGGCAACGGCACGTGGCACCGCACCCTGGAGACCACAACCGACGGCTCCGGTCATTACAGCGTGGACAAGCCGGTGACCATCGCCGCGGTCCGGCACTTCCGCGCGACCCTGGGTGGGAATCCCGCGGCTGGGTCGACGATCTCCAGTGCGGAGGTGTCGGTCACCGTGCACGACGCCACGGTGCGGATGAAGACACCACCGGCGACGATCGACGCGCTGAAGAATCCCACCGTCAGCGGCAGCGTCTATCCGGCGAGATCGGGCGTTCTGGTCCACTTCCAGGTGCGCCGGGTCAACGGCAGCTGGCACGACAAGGCGAGCAAGCGCACCGGCAGCAAGGGCAAGTACTCGTTCTCCTTCACCACCGGGAACGGTCTGGTGCGCAAGTACTACGTGCGGGCGCGCTACTGGGACCATCGTGCGGGCAGCTGGGAGACCGGGAGGTCTGCACCCATCGCACGCACCAAGGTCCTCAACGCGCAGGTCACCCGGACCACCGCTGCCGAGGTCGCCGACACGTACCGGTCCGGCTGTCCGGTCGGCCCGTCGACATTGCGGACCATCCGATTGAACTACTACGGCCTGGACAAGCGGATGCACCGCGGCGTGATCATCCTCGCGGCCGGCCGGGTGAAGAGCGCGAAGGCGTCCTTCAAGATCGGCCTGGCGAAAGGCTTCCGGATCCGGCGGATGACGAATCCGAACCACTGGGGCGGCAGCGACCCCAAGCAGATGGAGGCAGACAACAGCTCGGGCTTCAACTGCCGCAAGGTGACCGGCAATCCGTACGCCCAGTCCCCGCACAGCTACGGCATCGCCATCGATGTGAACACCCGGGAGAACCCTTACCGCGACGTGTCCGGGAAGTGGTGGCCGAAGAGCGGCAAGGCCTACATCAAACGGTCACCGTACCGGCAGGGCATGCTCTTCAAGAGCAGCTCGTTGACGAAGGCCTTCCGGCACCGTGGCTACTTCTGGGGCGGGTTCTGGAACCCTGGCAAGGATTACCAGCATTTCGAATACAACTGAGCTCCGACGATGAGGATGATCATCGGGCGGACTCGCTGGGGATCCGCCGTAGTGGCGACCGCCGTGCTCGTCGGCCTGGCGATGGTTTCCGGCTGCCAGAACGACCGACCGGCCCCCGGGCCCTCACCGTCGCCCGAACGACCGTCGGTCACGACACGTCCCGGACCGTCGCCGGCACCGAGCCGGAGCCCGTCGAGCCCGCTGCCACCGGAGCCGACGACCACCAATACCCTGCCGCCGCCCAAGGCTCCGACGTCGCCCGCGCCGAAGACCGCAGGAAAGCTGACCGCCAAGGATCTACCGGTCCCGAAGGGGTGGCGCACCGTCGCCCGCGAGGGTGGTGCCGAGGAGGGCTACCTCGGCAATGGCACCTGGACCCATGCCCGGGATCCGCGGTACGCCGCCCAGGACGTGATCACCATCGGCTGTGCGTCGATCACCCGGGACGACTATCCCGATCCGGTCGCCGCCCTGGAAGGAACCTACGGTCGCCAGGGTGCGGTCAACTCCCAGCCCGGCGTCGGCGAGGTCATGCAGTTCAAGAGCGCAGCTGATGCCACGGCCTACTACCGGGAATACCGCGACCAAGTCAGGGCCTGCAGCGATCCCGACGGCCAGGTGTACGCCAAGATCATCGGATCCGACGAGGGTCTGATCGATCGACGCGTCTACGACGGATCGAGCGACTGGACCGAGGTGGGCAAGCTGACCGGGAACCGGCTGACGCTGATCATCCTCACCGATCCGGGACACCGGATCACCAAGTCCCAGGCAGAGGCGATCCTGGCCAAGATCGACCGCTGATCTCCACTCGCCGGAGTCGGTTGGGAATTCTTCCCGCACCAGTTGGTCGATCGCGCTGCTCTTGCTCGACCGCGCACCGGCTGCAGGTGGTGCGACGCCGAACAAGTGGTGCGACGCCGAACAAGTGGTGCGACGCCGAACAAGTGGTGCGCCGCCGAACAAGTGGTGCGGGCGAGGGATCAGGAGTTGCGCTGCGCCCACCAGGACAGCAGCTCATCGCGTGCCCTGTCCTCGCCGAGCGGTCCGTTGTCGATCCGCAGTTCCAACAGATACTTGTACGCCTGCCCGACCTCACGACCTGGCGCGATGCCGAGGATCTGCATGATCTGGTTACCGTCCAGATCAGGACGCATCGCGTTCAGTTCCTCCTCTTTGGCCAGTTCGTCGATCCGCCACTCCAACTCGTCGTACGCCCTCCGCAGCCGGGTGGCCTTCGCCACGTTGCGGGTGGTGCAGTCGGCGCGGGTGAGCATGTGCAACCGCTCGAGTTGATCACCGGCGTCGCGGACGTAGCGGCGTACCGCCGAATCGGTCCAGACTCCGTCGCTGCCTGCCTCACCGGCATAGCCGTGGAAGCGCAGATGCAGCTCGATCAGCTTGGCGACGGCGTCGATCTCCTCGTTGGCGTAGCGCAGCGCCTTGAGTCGTTTGCGCGCCAGCTTTGCGCCGACCACGTCGTGGTGGTGGAAGGTGACCTTGCCGCCGGCCTCGAACCGTCGGGTACGCGGCTTGCCGATGTCATGCAGCAGTGCCGCCAGCCTGTTGATCAGATCCGGCTGGTGGCCCCGGGCCTTCTCCAGATCGATCGCCTGTTCCAACACGATCAGGCTGTGGACGTAGACGTCCTTGTGCCGGTGGTGCTCATCCCGTTCCAGACGCAGCGCCGAGAGTTCGGGGATGAAGACGTCGGCCAGGCCGGTCCGGACCAGCAGGTCGAGCCCGACCCGCGGCCGATCGGTGAGCAAGAGCTTGGAGAACTCGTCGCGGATCCGTTCCGCCGAGACGATCGACAGCCTCTCCTTGTGCCCGGTCATCGCGGTGATCAACTCGGGGTTGGGTACCAGGCCGAGCCGCGCCGCGAACCGTGCGGCCCGCAACATCCGCAGCGGGTCGTCGCTGAATGAGACGTCCGGGGTCGACGGCGTCCGCAACCGTTGTTCGAGCAGGTCGTCGGTTCCGCCGTACGGGTCGATGAACCGATGATCGGGCAAGGAGACCGCCATCGCGTTGACGGTGAAGTCCCGGCGTACCAGGTCACCGTCGATACTGTCGCCGAACTGCACCACCGGCTTGCGGCTCTGCGCGTCGTACGCGTCGGCGCGGAACGTGGTGATCTCCACCTGGTGCTCGCCCACCTGCCCACCGATGGTGCCGAACTCCCGGCCGACCGTCCAGATCGTCGTCGTGACCGTTCGCAACAGCCGTTCGATCACCTCCGGCCGGGCGGAGGTGGTGAAGTCGAGATCATGCCCGACCCTGCCCAGCAACGCGTCCCGGACCGTCCCACCTACCAAATAGAGCTGGTGACCGGCGTCGGCGAACAGCCGACCCAGGCGATCAACCAGCGGTAGCTCGTGGACCAGCGCGTCGATCGACTGCTGTTGGGCGGTGGTCAACACCGCCGTTCGGGGCGGACGGGACCCGTGGGAGCTTTCCGGCACAACGGACGAGTTTAATCGACCGCGCGCTCTACTGCTGTGCCGAACGGGACCGGTATGCAGCAACGAAGACCCCGGCCGCAGCCCGGGACAGCCGGTCCCGTTCGGCATCGTCGGGCTGCTCGTCGGGACAGAACATGGCGCGATCCTGCGCGATGGACAGCGCCAGATAGGCGAACTGGCCGGCGGCGAGGCGCCGGTCGTCAACCTCCAGCAGACCGGCGTCGACGAACCGGCCGAGCTGGTCGGCGATCAGCTCGATCCCCCGCGCCGGCGCCCGGTTGTAATAGGTACGGGCCAGATCGGGGAACCGATCCGCCTCGGCGATGATCAAGCGACGCAGCGACAACACCCGGCTCTCCAGGACGGCGTCGAGATAGTCGCGGGCAACCTCGGCGAGCATCTGCTCGAGGTCTTCGACCGAGGAGACGGCCCGCCGGGTGAAGGCGGCGTCGAGCTCGTCGGCGATGGTCCGCGAGTTCTCGGCAACGCCGTCAACAATGGCGCGGAAGAGCCGTTCCTTGTCACCGAACTGCTTGTACACGGTCTGCTTGGAGACGCTGGCCGCAGCCGCGATCTGATCGACACTGGTCCCCTGGTAGCCGTTCCGCAGGAAAAGAGTCGTCGCTGCGTCGACGATGTCCCGCCGCTTGCGGGGCGTGCGGCCCACCGGCAATGCCGTGTCGCCCTCCATCTGTGTCGCCCTCCATCTGTGTCGCCCGACCTCCTCGTTCCACGCATAGTACTGGACAGTCCAGTTCCGGCAGAGTACTGTACGGTCCAGTACCGAACGATGGCGTCGGCAACGGCGGAAGGGGGCCGCGATGAGCGGGGCAAATGAAGTGAGTCCGGCAGTGCGGGCGGACTGCGCAGACGATCGGCGGAGCACCATCGCCCGAAGCCTGCTGGGTTGGCTGGCGCTTGCCGGCCCTGTCTACCTGGTCACGTCGATGACCCAGGGCTTGTTGCGGCCGGGCTTCGACTTCACCCGGCATTCCTGGAGCCTGCTGGCCAACGGGCAGCTCGGCTGGATCCAGACGCTCAACCTGATCCTCAGCGGCGCCATGGTGATCGCCGGCGCGGTGGGAGTCCGGCTGGTGATCGGTACGGCCACCCGGGCAGCCCGGTGGATGCCCCGACTGCTTGCCGGATACGGCGCGGGCCTGGTCCTCGCCGGGCTCTTCACCGCCGATCCGGCCGACGGCTTCCCGGTCGGTACGCCGGTCGGTCAGGCTCCGACCATCAGCTGGCACGGGACAGCGCATCTGATGGTGGGCGGACTCGGATTCGCCTGCCTGGTCGCTGTCTGCCTGCTGACCGCCGTGCTGCACCGAGCCCGGGGGAGGCCGGCCGCGCCTTGATCGACGCGGGTGTCGGCGTCCTCTTCGGGCTGTCGTTCCTCGGCCTGTTCAGCGGCTCGACCTCGTCGGCGGTGATTCTCGGCTTCACCGCCGGAGTGGTCGCCAGCCTGCTGTGGCTGACCTGGCACGCCGTCGAGCTCTATCGGCGCAGCCGTACCGAAGACATCGCGACGACCGGCCGGGCCGACCTCGGAAGCTGAAACGACTACCACGACCGCACGGTCCAGGGCGAACGCGGCTGACCGATCGCACCGACTCCGCCGATTACAATCACCGAGTGCGAGCGGGGTGTTGGTCGGGATCCGGACGCGGTGTCGTCCGCGGGTTCCGGTCGACCCCCACGACGGCCGGGCGGCGCGCCGGCCAGATCCGAACCGTCGCAGCACTGCTCACCGGGCTTCTGTTCACCCTGCCCGTGCTGTTGGGATCGGCACCACCGGCCGCGGCCGACGACGTGGCGGACGTCAGCATCGAGCTGACCCGGCTGAGCCCATCGATCGTCCGGCCGGATTCGACGATCGTCTTCGAGGGGCGGGTCACCAATGTCAGCGACCGGCCGCTGTTGAGACTCCAGGCGACCATCTGGCGCAGCCTCGAGCCACTGACCACCCGCGCCCAGTTGGAGCAGGCCAACCGATCCGCTCCGACCGACCCAGAGGGTGACCGGATGTACCGGGCCGACACCCCGGACGCCTACCAGGACCTCTACACCGCTCAGCAGCCGAACCTGCTCCCCGGCCGGTCCAAGACATTCCGCGTCACGGCCAAGGCCGCAGACTTCTTCGATCCGTCGAGCCCGTCGACCGGCGTCTACCTGGCCGGCATCCAGGTACGCGAGGCGGGCGTCAGGACCGTTGGCCGGGCGCGGACCCTGATCCCGGTCACGGTCGGCGACACTGATGCCGACGGCCTGCTGCCCGACCAGTCGAGCATCGGCAGTACGACCCTCGTCGAGCTGACCAGCACCCCGACGATGGCCCGGAGCGGGATCTTCACTGATGACAGCCTCGCCGGGCAGATCGCCCCCGGTGGTCGCCTCGACGCCCTGTTGACGGCGGCGGGCGCGGACGACGCCAGCTACGCCGTCGATCCGAACCTGATCGTCGAGTTGCGTGCCATGCGCGCCGGCTACAAGGTGGTCGACGCGGACGGCCGGACCAGCAGCGGCAAGGGCAGTGCGGACGCCGCCACCTGGCTGTCCCGGTTCCGGTCGATGCAGGCCGGCCACGACGGCTTCCAGTTGCTCTACGCCAATGCGGACCTGGCCGCGCTGGCGCATTCCGGCCGGCTCGACCTCGTCGACCGCGCCCAACGCGCAGCGGCCAAGGTCACCGAGACCAAGGACCTGCCGCTCCTGGTCACCCCCGCCGACGGCGTCGCCGACCGGGTCATCCTGAACGCCGCCGGCCGGCTGCACGCCCGGGCGGTGCTGCTGGCCGACACCGCGGTGAAGGGCCTTGGTCCCCTGGTCCGGGTGCCCGGTGCACCTCTTGTGCTCAGTTATGACACCGAAGCGGCTGACGGACCGGGCCCTGAGCCCCGCGACACCGAGGTGCAGGTCCGTCAGGCCTCGCTCGCCGACAGCTTCCTCGACTCGATCAGCGGCGTACCGAGCAGCAGCCTCGGCCGGTTGCGGGTGGTCAGCGAGGCCGACCAGGCAGGTGGAGAGAGCGCCGCGCTGTCCGCGCCGTGGCTGACCGGCCGCAGCGCGTACGGCTTGCTCGGCAACACACCGCAGGTCTTCCGTGGCCAGCTCGGCTACCCGCCGGCCGCGACCAGACTGGAACCGAACCGAAGACAGCTGGACCGGATGGCCGACCTGGACCGCCGGCTGACCCTCTACCAGAATCTGGTTTCTGACACGGCCGGCATCAGCGATTTGAGCGATCAGGCGGTCGCCCGAGCGGCCAGCCAGGCCTGGCGCGGGCACCGCCGGGCGATGACGGCATTCATCCACGCCCAGCAGTTGCTGTTGCGCGACGTGAACGGCAGATCGCTGCCACTCAGCGAGCTGGTCAACGGCACGGTGGTCCGGGTGGAGAGCAATCCACAGGTGACACTGACCGGCTCCTCCGCGGTGGTTCCGGTGACGATCATCAATGACCTCGACGTACCGATCACTGTGCAACTCCTGGCGGAATCGCCGAACCGGTCGCGCCTGCGGTTGGAGAACATTCCGGCGGCCAAACTCGGCACGATCGGCGCCGGCGCCAAGGTGCCGGCCCAGGTGCCGACCCGGGTGGACGCCAACGGCACGCTGACCGTGACCCTGCAACTGGCCACCACGAAGGGCGATCCGATCGGACAGGAACGCGACATCAGGCTGAACGCAACCCAGGCCGGCAGGATCGGCTGGATCATCGCCATCGCGTCCGGGATCGTGCTGCTGGGTACGGTCGTGCTGCGGATCCGGCAGGTCGCCCGGGAACGCGGAGACGGGTCCTCCGATTCCGAGGACGACCCCGAACCCCACGAAACAACGGACCAGGAAGCAGAAGACCAGGAAGAAACGGTCATCCGACCTCGATCGGATCTGACCGGTGACGTGACCAGCGACGGCACCATTGGCGTGACGAGTGATGTCAGCAGCGACTTGAGCAGGGACGGCGGACCGCGTGGCTGAACCGGTATCCGATACCCCGCAGACGGCCGGAACCCAGGTCAGTGCCAGGGCGGCGGAGTCGGCCGGGCACCGGCTGGTCTCGGCGACTGTGGTGATGGCCGCGGGAACGCTCTTCTCCCGGCTGCTCGGCTTCGTCAAGGCCACCCTGGTCGTCGCCGCCCTCGGCTCGGCATCCCGACAGGCCGAGATGTTCACCATCTCCAGTGCCATCCCGCAGGCGATCTATGTCCTGGTGGCCGGCGGCGTCCTGAACACCGTCTTCGTACCGCAGATCGTGCGGGCGATGAAGGAACACGACGATGGCGGGGAGGCGTACACCAACAGGCTGCTCACTCTCGGCCTGTCGGCGATCGGCCTGATCGCGATCGCCGCAACCGTCCTGGCGCCGGTGATCATGGGCGACGTCTACCTGAACGGACGGTGGCGAGCGCCGGAGCTCAGCGGGCAGTTCAACTCGATCATCCTGTTGAGTTACCTCTGTCTGCCACAGATCTTCTTCTATGGCGTCAATGTGATGCTCGGCCAGGTGCTGAACGCCCGCGGCAGGTTCGGGCCGATGATGTGGTCGCCGATCGCCAACAACCTGGTCGGTATCGCATCGATCGTGTTGTTCATGATCATCTGGCACCATCCCGGTCGGGACACGGGTGCACCGTTCACCCTGGCCCAGATCATGGTCCTCGGCCTGGGAGCGACCCTGGGGATCGTCGCCCAGGCACTGATGCTGGTGCCCTTCATGCGCAGCGTCGGTTTCCGGTTCCGACCGCGATTCGACTTCCGGCACAGCGGTCTCGGCCGTGCCGGACAGGTCGCCAAGTGGACCGTCGGCTACATGATCGTCACCCAGTTGGCGCTGGTCGTCGTTGCCCGGCTGGCCAACGGCGCACCGGCCGGTGGGCACGGCGCCGGCTGGACGGTCTACCAGTACGCGAATCTGATCTTCATGCTGCCGCACTCGATGATCACCGTGTCGCTGACCACGGCGATGCTGCCGTCCACCTCGCGGCTGGTGGTCTCCGGCGATCTCGCCGGTGCTCGCGAGGAGACCGTACGCACGATGCGGCTGGCGGTGACCGCCCTGATCCCGGCGGCGGTCGCCTTCCTGGCTCTGGCCTTCCCGATCGCCCGGCTGCTGTTCGGCTACGGCAAGGGCGCGACGGGCTGGCACTTCATCGCCTGGACGCTGATGGCCTTCGCCATCGGGCTGGTGCCGTTCACCCTGCAGTACATCTGCCTGCGGGCCTTCTACGCCCTTGAGGACACTCGCACCACCTTCTTCGTGCAGATCCTGATCGCCTCGGTGAACGTCGCGGCAGCCCTGGCCCTGGTGCTGCCCTTCCATCGGCCGGACTGGGTGGCTCCGGGTCTTGCCCTGGCGTACGCGATCGCCTATATCGTCGGCCTCGGCGTGTCGTTCCGGCGGCTCGGCCGCCGACTGCCGGGGTTGAGCGGTGCCGAGATCGCCCGGCACTGCCTGTTGGTGCTGCTGGCCGTTCTGCCGGCCGGGCTGGCGGCGTACCTGATCGTCTGGGCGATCGGGCTCTGGTCGACGTCGCTCCCGGCACTGCTGCTGGCCCTGGCGGCAGCCGCGCTGGCCGCGATCGGCATCTATCTCGGCCTGGCCCGGCTGCTGCGGATCAGCGAGATCAACCAGATCCTTGCCACCGTGCTCCGGCGGGGCCGTCGGGGCGGTCGCGCCACCCCGACGGACACCCGAAACGACTCCTTCGATATCGATTCGTCACCATCCGGCGGTTTCGACATGAATGAGACCTCAGAGTCTGGCACCATCGGGACTGGAACGACCGGACCGGCACCCCGGATCGCCGATGCGGCGGTGCCGAGCAGTTTCGTCGAGGAGGCGTCGGTCGTCACCCGGATTGGTCAGCGGATCGAAAACCCAGCGGGGCAACAGCGTATGGCGGGCGGTCAGTCGGAACAGACAGCCGGAGTGACATCTGAGCGCACCGACGAGTCCCCGGGCGAGCAGACTGCACCGTTCAGCCTCGACGAACTCCGCAACCATTCACCGGCCGATTCCCCATCCTCCGGTCCGGTCCCGGGTCCCCACCCGGCCAGGCGCCCGCGCGACCGCGATCACCTGCCGGCCGGCACCGTCCTGGCGGATCGCTACCGGCTGGAGGAGCTGCTCGCCTGGACCGGGGACGATCAGGACCGCCGCAGCGCGATGATCTGGCGCGCATTCGATCAGGTGCTCAGCAGGTCGGTGGTGATCCACCTGCTGGAGCCGGGTGATCCGCGGAGCACGGCATTGCTCACCGCCGGGCGGCGGGCGGCCGGCGCCACCGACTCCCGCTTCCTGCGGGTGCTCGACGCGGTCGAGGACGGCGGACGCGCTGCCGACGGCCGGACGATCGGCAGCTACATCGTTTCCGAGTACGCCGAGGGTCAGTCGCTGCAGTCGGTGCTGGCTGCCGCACCGCTGACCGGTCTGGAATCGGCCTGGGTGGTCCGTGAAGTGGCCGACGCCCTGTCCGGTGCCCATGCCCGCGGCTTGTTCCACCGCAGGCTGGTGCCCGACATGGTGATCATCACGCCCGCAGGCAATGTGAAGATCGTCGGTCTGTTGATCGAGGCGGCACTGCGACCCGAGGAGTATCCCGACACCGATCCCGGGGCCGACGCCCTGGAGGCAGGAGATGTCACCGATCTCGGGCGCCTGCTCTACGCCTGCCTGGTGGCCCGCTGGCCGGGCGAGGGGGTCGAGGATCTGCCGGCCGCTCCGACGGCGAACGGGTCCGCGGCGGAGAGCGGCCATCCGTGGCTCACGCCGCGGCAGGTACGCCACGGTGTCTCCCCGGCACTCGACCGGATCTGCGACCAACTGCTCAGCCCGGTGCCCCGGCAGCGGGCCCCTCGGATCACGACCGCGTCGGCGCTGGTCGGCGAGCTGGACCGGATCCTGGGTACGGCCGACGCGACCGGAGATCTGGAACGCCGGTTGCGCCACCCGCAACCGAGCACCCTGGACGATCCCGACGCCGCCGCGGTGTACGCCCCGCCGACGCCGGAGGCGGAGCCGTACGCCGTCATCGAGCGCAACGCCAGCATCGCGGCCGGTACCAACACCGCCGAATCGGTCACGGCGCCGCAGGGTCCGGACCGGCCGTGGGCCGAGGTCGAGGAGAAACCGCCCTCCGGGCCGCGCTTCTGGATCTGGGCACTGGTCATCGTCCTGCTGCTGGCCGCCCTGGTGCTCACGGTGCTCACGGCCAAGGGCATCGGACCGGCCGTGCCGCTGTTGCCGAACAGCGGAAACAATGACAACAACGCCGCCCAACGCGAACCCAGGCCGAGTCGTTCACCGGTGAGCAGCAAGCCGCTGAGCATCGTGGACGCCCACGACTTCGATCCGGCACAGGACAATCCACCCCAGGGCGGCAATGGTGAAGAGAACCCCGAGCTGGTCAAGTACGCCTACGACGGCAACCGGTCGACCTACTGGCACACCCTGACCTACTACGGCGACCCGAAGTTCGGGCGGCTGAAGAAGGGGGTAGGCATCGTGTTCGACCTGGGCTCGGCCAAGACCGTCGGTCAGGTCCGGGTGCAACTGACCGGCGTCGGGACCGATCTCCAACTGCGGGTGCCGAAACCGGATGCGGCAACCGTCGCCCAAGCCGATATGGACAGTCTGAAGGGCTGGCGTACGGTTGCCCAGCAGAAGGGTGCCGGCGGCTCCGCTACCCTGCAACCCGATGAGCAGGTCCGAACCCGCTACGTACTGGTCTTCCTCACCTCACTGCCGAAGGAGGGAGCCAACTACCGCGGCGGTATCTATGAGGCTGAGGTTCTGTCGTGACGCCACCCCCGCCCTCCGCGGCCGGGTTGCCCGCAGCGGGCAGTCCGCCGCCGGGCACCTCCTCGGGTGAGCGCCGATCCGACCGCAGCCGCACCGGCGGCTCCTCGCGATCGGCGCCGGGCAGCGATCATCCGACGCCGCGGACGCCCGGCGAACTCGACCGGGTAGCCGGTCCGCTCACCGAGCTGTCCGACGCCGATCTCCTGTCGGCCCATGTCGCGGGAAACCCACTGGCCTTCTCGGTCCTGGTCGCCCGGCACCGGGATCGACTGTGGGCAGTTGCCCTGCGCACCATGCGCAATCCGGAGGACGCCGCCGACGCCCTGCAGGACGCGTACATCTCGGCGTTCCGACGGGCGGCCAGCTTTCGCGGCGAGGCCCAGGTCACCACCTGGCTGCACCGGGTGGTGGTCAACGCCTGCCTCGACCGGCTTCGACGGAACAAGGTCAGGGCCACCGAACCGCTGCCCGTGGATTCGGACCGGGCCGAGGAACTGGCCGCCGAGGCCGGCTCCGTCGACCCGGTCGTCGCCAACGAGGAACGCGCCGACATCGCCTCGGCCCTCCAGCAGCTGAATCCCGACCAGCGCGCCGCACTCGTACTGGTCGACATGGAGGGCTACTCGGTCGAGGAGGCGGCCCGGATGCTGGGCTGCGCGGTCGGCACCGTGAAGAGCCGATGTGCCCGAGGCCGAGCCCGGCTGGTGCCGTTGTTGAAACATCTGAGAGATCCCGAAGATCGGGAACCGGCCGATCCGACATCACGTCCAACAGGTAACGGAAGGGCCGTCAAGGGATCGGCAGCGACCGGCAAGGAGGGGAGCGGATAATGGCACGGCCGCTGGAGCTGTCGTACAACTGGCGGACCCCGGTCGGTTTCGCGTCGATCGGGCTGATCATCTGCGTCATCGTGCTGGCCAGGAGCCGGACCACCGGATGGCTCGGCGCCATCGCCGGCGTCGTCGCCCTGTGGATGACGTTCATGGTGGTGGTGTGGGCAAGAACCCGGGCGCTGATCGAGCTCGACGGCGAGCGGCTACGGGTCCGCCGGTTCTGGAACACCTATCTGCTGGACGGTCCGAAGGTGGCGTCGGTTCGGGAATACCTGACGGCGAGCGGACCGTCGTACAAGGTCCGGCTGACCGGCGACGACAAGACCTACTACGTGCCGTCAGCGCTGTTGCGGAGCGGTCACTCGACCTTCTTCGCCTGGTTGCTCAGCCACTCGTCGGACGCCGAACTCGACAAGGGCGCACGCAAGACCCTTGACAGCCTGAGACTCCGGGGTCTGATCGAATGAGGCGATGGGGATATCACCGCCCGATCACCGCCGACCGGTCGGGGACGAGCCGGTGGGAGGTGGTGCGGTGAGCACGGACGCGGGTCGGCGACCGGACGCCGGGGCGCACGTCGACATCGACGAACTCGCCGACGATGCCGAGGGCCTGCTCCCCCCCGGATCGGCACGCCGAAGTTGCGGCGCACTTGGCCGGATGCGAGCACTGTCGTTCTGAGGCAGCGGCGCTGGCGCAAGTGCACGACGCGCTGGGCTCGGCGCCGACGCCGTCGATGCCCGAGGAGGTATTCGCCGGTCTGCAGCAGACCATCGCCGCAGAACAACGGCTTAGGGAGTCCGCCAAGGCCCGGCAGTCGACCGGTGATCGGTTCGGTCCGTCCGCCCCGGTGGTGGGCACCGGGCGGCCGCCGTACGTCGATCCCTCCGGCCATCCCAGCATCAAGGGTGGCGGGCGCTTCCCCAAGCCGAACATCGCCGAACACTTCACCGAGACAACACCGCCGCGGCGCGGCCTGCGGGCGAAGTTCGCCGGTGGCGCCGTGGCGGCGGCGCTATTGGCCTCGACCGCCGGCTTCGGCGGATACGTGTTGAGTGCCTCGACCGGAACCGACGAGCCGCCGACGGACCGGCCGATCGTAGCCGCCAACCCGCGTTCGCTGGCTTCCTCGGCCGCCTCCGCGGCGGCGGACGATCTGGACGCCTACCGCTTCAGCAAGGCCTGGCGGTGTGCCCGGAAGGTCACCGACGGCACGATCACCGGCATCCGCTCGACGGTGTTGGACGGCCGGCCGGGCTATCTGGTCTTCCTGACCGCCGACTCCGAGCACCGCGCGGTCTTCATCCACGGCTGTGACACGGACAACCCGACCGCCGGCCCGACCGTCGTGCTGCCGGAGAAGTAGTCCGGCAGCTTCCGGAGTGACCGGTCCGGAGCGGTTGGTCAGGAGCGGTTGGTCAGGAGCGGTTGGTCAGGAGCGGTTGGTCAGGAGCGGTTGGTCAGGAGTGGTTGGTGGCGATGTGCTCGATCAGCGCCGTGGTCGAGATCGATGGGGTGCGGGGCAGGTAGACGACCTTGGCCAGGTCGGAGCAGAAGTCGAACTTGCCCGCCCAGTCATCGCCCATCACCAGGATGTCGGCGTGGTACTGGCTGATGTAGTCGCGCTTGAGTTCCAGGCTCTCCTCGACGAACACCTGGTCGACCGCCTTCAGGTTGGACACCAGTTCGATCCGCTCGTCCTGGCTGAAGACCGGCATCCTGCCCTTCTTGGAGTGGTTCAACGCGTCCGACGACACGCCGACCACCAGCCGGTCGCCGAGTTCGGCTGCGCGGTTGAGCACGCGGACATGCCCGACGTGCAGGACGTCGAAGGTCCCGAAGGTGATGACGGTCGTCTCGGACACTGTGCTCTCCCCTGCTCGCCACCGGCACGGAAACCGGGGTCACGGATCGGTCCACCATACGTATTGTCACCTGCGGTATGCCAAATGGTCAGGATTTCGACCGCCGACAGCCTCATCGACGTACGTCCTGGGAGGCGTCGGGCCTGCGCGGCACCTACCAGCGGGGACAGGTCGGGACGGGTCGACGATGGGTCCTTGTCGGGGTCTCCGCCGCTGGAATACCGGCGCCGGGGAGCCGGTTGCAGCACGTACAGGCTCGGTCCCGCGGAAGGTAGGGTGAGCCCGAGCCCGGCTCGTCCGGAGGTTCGCGCCAAGGACTTGGCAGCGAAGATTCCCGGTAGGCGAGCCTGAGCGACCGACCCGGGACGATGGGCCGGAAGTCACGGTGTGTGAAGGAGTTCGATGGGCAGCGAGATTCGCGACGTCATCATCGTCGGAAGTGGCCCTGCCGGGTACACGGCAGCCATCTACGCAGCGCGCGCGGAGTTGCGACCGCTGGTGTTCGAGGGTTCGATCACCGCAGGCGGCGCACTGATCAACACCACCGAGGTGGAGAACTTCCCGGGCTTCCCGGACGCCGTGATGGGCCCGCAGTTGATGAGCCAGATCCGCGACCAGGCCGAGAAGTTCGGTGCCGAACTCGTGCCGGACGACATCGTCGCAATGGACCTGACCGGCGACATCAAGACGGTCACCGACAGCGAGGGCACCGAGTACCGCGCCAAGACCGTCATCCTCGCGATGGGATCGGCGTACCGCAAGCTGGGTCTGCCCGACGAGGACCGGCTGAGCGGTCACGGCGTCTCCTGGTGTGCCACCTGCGACGGATTCTTCTTCCGGGACAAGGACATCGCGGTGGTCGGCGGCGGCGACTCGGCCATGGAGGAGGCCACCTTCCTGACCCGGTTCGGCAGGTCGGTGACCATCGTGCACCGCCGCGACGAGCTGCGGGCCAGCAAGATCATGGCGGACCGCGCCAAGAACGATCCCAAGATCAGCTTCGCCTGGAACTCCGAGGTGGTGGCGATCAACGGCGACGATTCCGTCCGGTCGATCACCCTGCGCGACACGCAGACCGGAGCCGAGCGTGATCTGGAGATCTCCGGACTCTTCGTGGCCATCGGTCACGATCCGCGATCAGAACTGGTCAAGGGTCAGGTCGACCTGGACGACGAGGGCTACGTGATCGCCGAGGGTCGCAGCACCCGGACCAACCTGCCCGGCGTCTTCGCCTGTGGCGACCTCGTCGACCACACCTATCGGCAGGCCGTCACTGCCGCCGGCAGTGGCTGTGCGGCCGCGTTGGACGCCGAGCATTATCTCGCCGATCTCGCCGACGCCGCAGCCGTGGCCGAACCCGCGGTGGTCGGTCGAATGTCAGCCCACTCCCCGACCATGGGAGATGCGACCGTCGAGCCTGTTCGGTCGATCACCGGCTAGCGATCATCGTCCGGCGACGGGTACGAACCCGACCGCCGATCACAATTCCAGGATCAATCAAGGAGCAGTTATGGGCGCAGTCACCGATGTCACCGATGCCGATTTCGAGGAGCGGGTGCTCAAATCGGACAAGCCGGTGATGGTCGACTACTGGGCTGACTGGTGCGGCCCGTGCAAGCAGGTCAGCCCGATCATCGAGGAGCTGGCGCAGACGTACGGGGACAAGGTGACCTTCGTCAAGATGGACACCAACACCAATCCGGTGACCCCGGCGAACAATCACGTACTCGGCCTGCCGACGATCCAGGTGTACGTCGGCGGGGAGTTGGTCAAGGCGTTCAAGGGCGCCAAGTCCAAATCGGTGCTCAAGAGTGCGATCGAGGAGTACCTCTGATCTGATCTGTTCCCCGGCTCAGCCGTCCTTGCCGAAGACCCCGGATCTTACGGTCCGGGGTCTTTCGCATCTCAGGGGGCTTGCGTCTCAGGGGGCTTGCGTCTCAGGGGGCTTGCGTCTCAGAGGGCTCGCGTCTGCGGGGTCTCTCCCGTCTTAAGGGTGTTCCGCGGGACGTCGGCCGTCAGGATGCCGCCAGCCGTACCGTGACCTGTTGCTGCTTCTCGTCACGGAGCAGGGTCAACTGCACCCTGGCGCCCACTGCCGACGTTGCGGCGAGGTGGGCCAGGGTGTCGGCGTGGACCTGGTCGACACCCTCGACACCGATGACGATGTCGCCGACCCTGATCCCGGCCTCATCGGCGGGGCCGCCCGAGTCGACCGAGGTCACGGCGAGCCCGACCTCCTCCCGGCCCGACGCATCGGAGCGGGAGACCGGGTGGGTGCCCATGCCGAAGGTCGGGTGGCTGGCCCGGCCGTGGTCGATCAAGTCCTGGGTGATCGGTTCGGCGACACTGGACGGCACGGCGAAGCCGATGCCCACGCTGCCTCCGCCGCCGGTCCCGTTCGCATCCGGCACGGTGGCGATCGCGGTGTTGATGCCGACCAGTTCACCGGAGCAGGTCACCAGCGCGCCGCCGGAGTTGCCGGGATTGATCGACGCGTCGGTCTGGATCGAGCCGACCAGAATGGTGCTGCCGTCGTCAGTGGGCACCGGTACATCCCGGCCGAGGGCGCTGATCACGCCGCTGGTGAGGGTTCCCGAGAGCCCGAGTGGCGCGCCGGCGGCCACCACCGGTTGGCCGGCGACCAGCGAACCGGAATCACCCCACGACACGGTCGGCAACCTGGCGCCGCCGTCGATCCGCAGCACTGCGAGATCCGTGGTCGGGTCGCGTCCGACCAGACGTGCCGACTTCTCCGTGCCGTCGTCCAGGATCACCGAGATCCGGCCGCCGTTGGCGCCCGCCGAGATGACGTGATCATTGGTGACGACGGTGCCGTTGGCATCGATGATCACCCCGCTGCCCGACCCGCTGCCGGCCTGACCCTGGACCGAGATGGTCACCACCGCCGGCAGCACCCTCGCTGCGACATCGGCGACCCGGCAACTGCCGGACCGGCCGGCGCCCAGCGAAGTGAACCCGGTGATCAGGGCACCGATCACCCCACCGATGATTCCGGCGACCAGCAGCGCCGCGACGGCAACGCCGACGCTCCAGCCGTGCCGACCCGGGCGGGACTGCCCGGGTTGCGGGTCCGGGGTACTGCCCGACCGGCCGGAGGACGGGCCGGGCGGCGAGGTCTCAGAGGAGTCGACCATCCGGCCTCATTCGTCGACGAGTGCATCGGGCACGGCGATGACCTCGGTGATCGGAACCCTCAGCAGATCCAGCAGGCCGAGCACACCCTGCAGTTGCTGCTGGTCGAGGATCGTGCCCGACAAGGTGGTCGACGCGGGCTGATGCCGAACGGTCAGCTGCGGAAAGGCGCCGACCAGGTCCTCGGAGATGTCCGTATCCACGCGGATGAATACCGTTGTCATGTTCGCCCCGTCCGACAGTTCGGGCGACCGGTCAGGATCCTGCCGCCCGGCTGACCCGGCCGAAGTTGAAGGCGCGGATCACCGAGCTGATTCCGATCACGATCAGGCCGATCGCTGCGAAGATGATCAACCAGCGCGCGGTCCACCCCGGCACCGCGAGCACGATGACCCCGGCCAGGGTCGTCACCACGCCGTACAACACCGCCCAGACCCTGGACTGGGCACGGCCGGACTCGACGATCGCCATGATCCCGTCCATGATCCAACCGATGCCGGTGAACAGCACGATGATGATCAACAACGTGCCGACAGCGGCGGTGGTGTCGCGCAGGATGATGATCCCGGCGATCAACATCAGGGCACCGAACAGGATGCCAAGCACCCGGTTCTGCGAGCCGGGCAACTGCCCGAAGGCGCCCAAGCCGATGCGCATCACACCGGCGATCAGGAAATGGATGCCGAGCAGGATGGCGGCGAAATGCAATGTCCGACCCGGCACCACCAACAACAGGATGCCCAGGATCACCGCGACGATGCCGGTGAGCCCGAAACTGATCCGGACCAACCGGACCGCCTTCGGACTCAACGAGTTCGGATCCAGGCTCAAATCGTCGGACGTCACGTCCGGTCCTCCTACCATCGCCACTCCGTCCCGATACTGGTCGGCGCGATGAAGCCATCCCGCCCCTCTAACCGTGGCCCGGAGGAGGCGTCGGGGATGTCACCCGTTTACGGTGAACCGCGTCCCCACCCGATCAGCGGTGGGACCGGCAACGGTTCGCCTTGGGTTCGATCCGGCACCGATCACCAGTCGTGCACGGTCCCGTCGGTCAACCGGTTGAACGGCAGGTAGGCCTGCTGATACGGATACTTCCCCGCCTCGTCGAGATTCAGTTCGACGCCGAGCCCTGGCTCGTTCCCCGGGTGCAGATAGCCGTCGGAGAAGGTCATCGACTGCTCGAAGGTGGCGTTGGTCCGGCGGCCGTGCGGCATGTACTCCTGGATGCCGAAGTTGTGGATCGCCAGATCCAGGTGCAGGCCGGCGGCGAAACCGACCGGTGAGATGTCGGTCGGGCCGTGGATGCCTGATTTGATCTGGTATTGACCCGCGTACTCCAGGATCTTCTTCAGATGGGTGATCCCGCCGGTGTGGGTGATCGCGCTGCGGACGTAGTCGATCAGTTGTTCCTTGATCAACAGCTGGTAGTCCCAGACGGTGTTGAAGATCTCGCCGATGGCCAACGGCGTCGTGGTGTGCTGCCGGACCAGTCGCAGCGCCTCCTGGTTCTCGGCCGGGGTGCAGTCCTCGAGCCAGAACAGGTCGTACGGCTCCAGCGACTTGCCGAGCTTGGCAGCCTGGATCGGCGTCATCCGGTGATGACCGTCGTGCAACAGCGGCACGTCGGGACCGAACTCGCTGCGAACCGCCTCGAACACGGTCGGCACGTGCCGCAGGTAGGCGCGGGTGTCCCAGTCCTCCTCCGGCGGCCGGAGCGCCCGTTGGGCCGGTTCGTAGTGATGCTCGCGGACGTCCTCGGCGTCGGTGACGGTGGTGGCCGGAACGCCGTAGATCGCCTTCAATCCCGGCACTCCCGACTGCACCCGGATGGCCCGGAAGCCCTCCGCCTGGTGTTCCCGGATGCTGTCGAACAGCTCGGGCAGGTCCTTGCCCGAGGCGTGTCCGTAGGCCAGCACGCCGTTCCGGCTGGCGCCGCCGAGCAGCTGGTAGAGCGGCAGACCGGCCTGTTTGGCCTTGATGTCCCACAGAGCCACGTCGACCGCAGCGATCGCGGCCATCGTCACCGGACCGCGGCGCCAGTAGGCGCTGCGGTAGAGGAACTGCCAGGTGTCCTCGATGTTCTGCGGATCCCGACCGATCAGCAGCGGGACGATGTGGTCCTTGAGATAGGAGACCACGCTGAGTTCCCGGCCGTTCAAGGTGCCGTCCCCGAGGCCGGTGAGCCCGGAGTCGGTGGTGAGTTTCAGGGTGACGAAGTTCCGGTCCGGGCTGGTGACGATCACCTCGGCGGACTTGATCAACATCGGGGTCACCTATCTGCCAGCTGCTTGAGTTGATCATGAACGGCGGCCGCCAGTTCATGATCATCGGCCAGGTCACGGCCGAAGTGATCGAGCATGATCGGCACCTGAGCCGACGGATCCGATGCGCCCGCCCGATCGAACTTGGCACGCAACTCCGCGACTCCCTGATCGTTGACCAGATCGGTGCCGAGGTGGATCAACCAGCCGGCCAGCGTCGCCGGGGTGCCTGGGTCGAGCGGCAGGCCGGCGCTGCGTCTGGCGCGGTAGATGCCCAAGGTGCGGTTCGGCAGTTTCTGTGATCCGTCACTGGCGATCTGGGCGAGGTTGTGCCGGATGCGCGGGTTGGTGAACCGATCCCGCAGCGCGGCGGTGGCCTTGTCGATCTCCGCCTGCTCGAAGGGAAGCACCTGGGCCGCGGCGGCCCACAACGCCTCCAGCAGGTCGGTGCACCGCGGGTCGGTCATCGCCTGATCGATGGTGGTGCGGCCGAGCGCGAGACCGACGTAGGCCAGCATGGAATGTCCGGCGTTGAGCAGCCATAGCTTGCGGCGCTCATACGGTTCGACGTCCTCGACGAAGGCCACACCGACCCGATCCCAAGCGGGCCGCCCGGCCGGGAAGTCGCCAGCGATCACCCACTCGGTGAAGGGCTCGCAGACCACCGGCATCCGGTCGACGGTCTGGCCGCCGGGCCGGGACGCGATCCAGGCGGTCGCCTGGTCCCGGTCGGCATCGGTGGTCGCGGGCGTGATCCGGTCGACCATGGTGCTGGGGAAGCTGACACCGGCGGCGATCCAGTCGGCCAGTTCGGGATCCCAGCGGGCAGCAAGGTCGGCGACGCGGCCGGACAGTACGCCGCCGTTGCCGGCCAGGTTGTCGCAGCTGACCACGGCGATCGGCGGCAGCCCTGCCCGGCGGCGGGTCTGCAGACCGTCCAGCAGCCGGGCCATCGCCGACCCGGGCCTTTCGGCCTGCAGGGCGCCGAGATCGTCCTGAGTGACCCGGTAGCCGGCCTCGGTGATCGTCAGGGTGATCAGTTGCAGTTCGGGCTCCCGCCAGGCCGAGCGCCACGCGTCGAGGTCGGCGCCGGCCGAGGCGTTCCTGATGCTGGTGATCAACTCCAGCCGGTCCCCGGCCGCGCCGCGCTCGATCAATGTGTAGCCGAATCCCTGTGCAGCAAGGGCTTGCGCGGCATCCGGTCTGCGCCCGGTGAACGCGTGGATCCCGGTGGGCTCCCCGGTCAGCTGATCGGCGTGATGGGTGTAGAACGCCTGGTGGGCCCGGAAGAACGCGCCGAGGCCGAGGTGGATGGTCCTCGGCCGGACGGCGTCGGTCACCTCGCTCATGCAGTGACCTCCTTCTTCATGCAGCCACCGCGCTCATGCAGAGACCGCGGCCGGGTCCGGCTCGACGGCGACGGTGAGGTCGTCGTACTTGCCGTTCAGCACGTCGTCGAAGACCACCGGCTGGCCCAGCGTCGAGGAGATGTACAGCGAGCGGACCAGCGCCAGCGACAGCAGGGCTTCCTCGACGGTGACCAACGGCTGGGTTCGGTTCGTGATCGCAGCCGCGATGTCGTCGTACTGCCGGGAGTGTCCGGCAACGAAGCCGTCGGCCTGGTTGCGTGCACCGGCGAACTCGTCGGCTCCGGCGGCCTCGGCCAGCACCTGGTCGGCCTGGTTGCCGATGGTCTTGGCCTCGCGCAGGTTGTCCGACACCTCGCCGTCACCGGCGTGGTAGTACCGCAGTTTGTCGTTGTCGATGATCGCCGATCCGAGCGAGCCGTGCACCTGGACGCGGGCGGTCAGGCCGGGGTAGGCCGCGGTGGTCATGTGGATCACGGCCAGCGCGCCGGATTCGAAGCGTACGGTCGCGACCGCGGTGTCCTCGATCTCGATCCGTTCGTGGGCCAGTTGACCGGTGTGGGCGAAGATCTCGGTCGGGCGGCCGCAGAACCAGCGCAACAGGTCGACGGTGTGCACACCCTGGTTCATCACAGCGCCGCCGCCGTCGAGCGCCCAGGTCCCCCGCCAGTCGCCGGAGTCGTAGTAGCCCTGACTGCGATACCAGGCCATGGTGGCCACCGCGGAGGTGATCCGGCCGAACTTCTGCTCCTCGACCGAGCTGCGGACCAGGGCGCTGCCCGGGTCGAAGCGGTGCTGGCTGATCACCGAGACCACCTGGCCGGCCGCATTGGCCTTGGCAGCCGACTCCGCGAACTGGCGGCCCTTGGCGACCGAGACGTCCAGGGGCTTCTCCACGACGACGTGTTTGCCGGCCGCCAGCGCCTCCAGGGCATGGTCGATGTGAAAGCCGCTCGGGGTGCAGACGACCGCCAGGTCGACACTCCCCGACTCGAGCGCCGCGGCGATCGATTCATAGACGACCGGCCGCTCCGCCCCCTCGCCGGCAACGTTCTCGGCGACCTGTTCCGCCTTGCCCGGCACCACGTCCACCAGCGCCGTCACCGCGAAGTCGGGGTGTCGGGTCAGCACCGTCGCATGATGAATGCCGATCACACCGCAGCCGATGATCAAGCTCCGGATCGGTGCCGTGGCGCCGTTGCTGGATCCGTTGGCGGCTTCTGTTGTCACGAGTCGTTCACTCCCGCTGTCTGGGCCGCGTGGTCGTACGTCGGCCGCTCGTCCGGTTCTGGGTTCGGGTGATCACCATCGCTGTCGGGGTCCACCCAGCCAGCACGTTAAGGTCGGCCGGCAGGCGGTGGCAAGCGTTTGCCGCCCATTTCCCACCCGGGCCCACGCTGCTTCGGGCCGAGCGCTCGGGCCAGAGCGCTCAGGACCGGACGCTCAGGCCGACCGGGTCACCCGGTCACGGGTCGACCCCGCAACGCCGCGGTGACCGGCGTGCCGGTCTCGACCGTGCGACCGACGGTGCACAGCCGATCGTGGGACTGCCGGATCGACCGCTCCAGCACGTCGGTGGCCTGCCGGCCGCCGGCGTCGTCGGGAAAGCTGACGTCGAAGTCGAGCATCAGGTTGATCAGCCGGTTTCCCAGCTCGTCGTTGATCTTGTCCCCCGACGCCGTCGCGGCGAAGGTCAGGGGTTCCGACCGCTTCGCGGTGATGAAATCGATGTCGATGGCGCTACAGGCCGCGAGAGCGGCCAGCAGCAGCTCCACAGGGGTGAAGTCACCGTCGGCGCCGCTGCCGATGGGGATCGTCCCGCCACGGACGTTTGTCGCCACGTAGCTGCCCTTCTCGCTGCGCTGCAGGGAGACGGTGCGCAGGCTGTCCGGCTTCTGGTTCTCTGGCATGCTCCGAACATTGCCACCCCCGGGCCAGGGCCCGACGGCCAGGGTTCGGGTTCGGCTCAGGACCGCATCGACGCCGGTGTCCGGGTTCCGTCGGAGAGGATCGACTCATAGCTGGCCGGTTGCGCCGGACCCGGCTGCGACACCAGGTCGGCGAAGCGTTGCCAGGCGGCGGCGAAATCGGGCCGCCAGCGTACGGTCCCCCTCGATGTCCAGGCGCATGGTCGGTGTCACCGGATGCGGCCGGACGACCCGGAAACCCTGGGAGAGCCAGAAGGAGACCGGGAGCAACACCATCGACGAATCACGACTGCCGTCGGCGTGCGGCACGCCGGGTCGGGCGAAGGTGCCGATCACCTCGATCATTCCCACCTGCCGTTTGGCCAGCTGGGCCGCCGCGCTGCGTACCAGGTTCTTGGCCAGGCCACGACCGCGGTACTCCCGGCAGACCGACAACGCCATGAAAACGGCAGCGTCCGGGTTGAACGCCTCGGCCGAGCTTCCGCCCGGGCTCGGCAGCGGCACGAACGGCACGAGTTCGGCCGGGGCGAAGGTCAGATAGCCGGCGATGTCGCCGTTGACCTGTGCCGAGACTCCGCAGATCCCCCACAGATCGGCGACCTCGTCCACCCAACCGGGTGGCTCGGAGCCGAGGTTCCCGAAATTGCAGTGCCCGCACGGGTCGTCGATGTCCGCCAGGCCGGCCCGGGTCAGCGGTCGTAAACGATAGGTGCTCACCGTTCAACTCCTGCCACGTCGGACGGTCTCGAGCCGAGGCCATCGTCCTCGGACCGTTGGAGGTCCGGGTCGCTGGCGCCAAGGCCCGCAACGAACCCGGCGGCCACTCCGAAAAGGACACCGGCCAGGAGCCACAGCACCCAGCGCAACACCCGGCGTCCCGTCGGTAAGGATTCCGACCGACTCATAGCGTCCATGCTAGGCGTATCCCGTTCGGGTCGCGGACGTTGCCACCGATCGCGGCCCGGCCACCTATCGTTGGGGTGTGACAGTTGACCACCCAGAGGAGCACCACGGCTCCGGTGGACCCGACTCCCGGCCGACGGCGCGCCGGGACACTCGTCTCGACCCCTATATCGGGACCTATGCCGAGCGCACCCACGGCATGACCGCATCCGCGGTGCGGGCGTTGTTCGCGGTGGCCAACCGTCCGGAAGTCGTGTCGCTTGCCGGCGGAATGCCCAACATCGCAGATCTGCCCCTGGAATCGCTCGGCGGTGCCATCGCACGGCTGATCGGCGAACACGGCACCCGGGCCATGCAGTACGGCGCCGGTCAGGGTGAACCGTTGATCCGCGCCCAGATCTGCGAGGTGATGGCCGAGGAGGGAATCTCTGCCCATCCCGACGACGTCGTCGTCTCCGTCGGCTCCCAGCAGGGGCTTGCGCTGCTCACCCAGGTGTTCTGCGACCCCGGTGACGTGATCCTGTGCGAGGCGCCGAGTTACGTCGGCGCGCTCGGCGTCTTCCGCACCTACCAGACCCAGGTCGCCCACGTCGCGATGGACGAGCACGGCCTCGACCCGGCAGCACTCCGGGAGGCCATCGCAGCCTGCCGGGCCGCCGGCAAGAAGATCAAATTCATCTACACCATCCCGAACTTCCACAACCCCGCCGGGATCAGCCAGCCGATGCAGCGTCGCCGGGAGATCCTGCAGATCGCCAAGACCGAACAGATCCTGATCGTCGAGGACAATCCGTACGGGCTGCTCGGCTTCGACACCGAGCCGACTCCGGCGATCCGATCGCTCGATGATCAGCACGTCGTCTATCTCGGATCCTTCTCCAAGACCTTCGCCCCCGGTTTCCGCATCGGTTGGATCCTCGCCCCCCATGCGGTCAAGGAGAAGCTGGTGCTGGCTCAGGAGAGCGCCACGCTGTGCCCGCCGATCTTCTCCCAGTACACGATCTCGGCCTACCTGCAGAGCTTCGACTGGCGCGGCCAGATCAAGAAGTCCCGGGAGCTCTATCGGGAACGCCGCGACGCCATGCTCGCCGGGCTCGAGGCGCACATGCCGCCCGGCACGACATGGACGCGACCCGGCGGCGGATTCTTTGTCTGGTTGACGATTCCTGCCCCGCTGGACGCCGAGGCCATGCTGCCCCGGGCGGTGACCGCGCGTGTCGCCTATGTTCCTGGGACGGCGTTCTACGCCGACGGTCTCGGCACTCGGCACATGCGGTTGTCCTACTGTCTGCCGACTCCTGACGAGATCATCGAGGGCACCCGGCGGCTGGCCGAGGTGATGACCAATGAGCTGTCGATCAATGCGATCTTCTCCAATCCCGGGCGGCCCCGCGGGCTGCACGGGTACGAGGCGCCGGGTCCTGACCAACGGTGATCATGGCTCTTCTCGATCTTGGTCCTTGCGGTGTTCTGATCATGGTTCTGGGGTGGTTTGGTGAATAGTCCGAGCGTGCTGGTGCTGGCCGGCGGCCTGTCCCACGAGCGCGAGGTCTCCTTGCATTCCGGGCGCCGGATGGCGACCGCGTTGCGAAGTCAACACCTTGACGTGATCGAGAGTGACGTCGACTCGGACCTTGTGAAAAGGCTCGCTACGGCCGGGGACGTGGTGGCCTTTCCCTTGCTGCACGGCGAAGCCGGTGAGGACGGGTCGCTGCGCGAGGTGCTGGCACTGCTGGATGTCCCCTTCGTCGGCTCGATCGCGGCCGCATCCCGGATCGCCTTCGACAAGTCGATCGCCAATCGGGTGGTGGCAGCAGCCGGAGTGGCGACGCCGGTCCAGGTTGCGCTGCCCCACGAGATCTTCCGGGAACTCGGCGCCTCCAGCCTGGTGGCCGCACTCGGCGAACAGGTCGGCTTTCCGATGATGGTCAAACCCTCCCGCGGCGGCTCGGCGCTCGGCTGCAGCAGGGTGGATTCGGCAGATCAACTTCCGGCGGCGATGGTGGCTGCGTACGCCTACGGCCAGGTGGCAGTGGTCGAGACCTTCATCGAGGGCACGGAGGTGACGGTCGGCGTCGTCGACCGCGGTGACGGCCCGCAGGTGCTGCCGGCCGTCGAGATCCGACCCGAGTCGGGGGTTTATGACTACGCGGCCCGGTACACACCCGGGGCGACCAGGTTCATCTGTCCGGCCGAACTCGAGGACGAGGTGGCCGACCGGGCCTCCCGGGCCGCTCTACGGGTCCACCAGGTGCTCGGCCTGGCCGACCTGTCGCGGACCGATCTGATCATCGACCGGTCCGGCGTCCCGGTCTTCCTGGAGACCAATGTCGCCCCGGGGATGACCGAGACCTCGGCCCTTCCGTTGGCGGTCGAGGCATCCGGCGGTGACTTGGGCGAGACCTGCGCCGCCCTTGTCCAGAACGCGTGGAAGCGCGGGATCCGGTCGCCGCACATGCCGACCCGATGACCGTCGATCCGATCCCCGACCCGCCGGTGGTTTCCCGTGGTTCGGTGATCGCCAAGCAGGTGGGCGTCATCCTGCTCGGACTGGTACTCGCCGCGGTCATGGTGGGCCTCGGCGTGTGGCAGCTCCGGGTCTACAACGCCCAGGGCGAACAGCAGGCGCGGGACCGGGCCTCGGCCCCACCCGTCGCGCTGGAATCGGTGGCTCGCCCGGGCCAAGAGGTGGGCGATGCCTACGGGCGGCAGGTTCGGTTCACCGGTACGTACGACCCGCGGTTGCAGGTCCTGGTGTCCATGGGATCGGGCGGTCGCTATCGGGTACTGACCGGGTTGCGGTTGCCGAACGGCGGGATCCTGCCGGTGGTACGCGGAGCCGTGACCGGGCACAAGGCTCCGGATCCGCCCGCCGGGCAGGTGACCGGATCGGGGGTCTTCATGCCGTCGGAGGGCTCGGACGCCGCGGGACGGCAGGCGGGCGCGGAGCCGACCACGGTGGTGTTGCCGTCGCTGGCGCAACGCTGGACCGGCTCGCTGGTCAACGGCTTCGCGACCTTGAACGCCGACCAGGCCCGCGCCGAGGGTCTCGACCCGGTGACCGTCGAGCTGCCGAGTTCGCACGGCCGGTTGCAGAACGGCTTCTACGCGCTGCAGTGGTGGGTGTTCGCCGGTTTCGCGATCTGGATGGCGTTCCGGATGGCCGGGGACCTGCGCCGCACCGGCGGATTGATGGGTTCAGATCCCGGCGCGGCGGCCGACGCCGACGACGCCCGCGATCCCCTGCCCGCTGAGGCCGCGATAAGCCCTGCGAATCCGTCGGCTGGCGGGAATTCACCGCCGGACGAAACTACGACATAGGGTAGTAATCATGCGCGGCGCACTGACTCGTTACCGGGTGATGGCCTATATCGTCGGCTGCCTGTTGATCGTCCTGGTCTGTGTCGGGATCCCGCTCCAGGTGTGGGCCGGTGACGACCGGCTTGAAGAGGTGGCCGGCGTCGCTCATGGCTGGCTCTACATGCTGTTGATCATCACCGCCGTCGACCTCGGGCGCCGGGTGCGCTGGCCGTGGTGGCGGATCATCATCATCGCGCTCGCCGGCACCATTCCCTTCGTCACGTTCGTCGCGGAGCACTTCGCCACGAAGGACGCCCGGGTCCGCATCGCAGCGGCCGAGGAACGGGAGCGCAACTCCGCCGCGGCGCGCTCCGACTCCTGACGATGCCGTACCTCCCAGGCTATTTGTCGACAAATAGCTATGGTTCTTTAGCTAGTTAACAACTGGGCTATACGATCCAGGTCCTCGTCGGTTGCGAATTCGATCGTGATCCGGCCCCGCGACCGTCCCTGGTCCACCTTGACCCGCGTTTCCAGGCGATCGGAGAGTCGCTCGGCCAACTCAGCAGCCCGCGGGGATGGCTCCTTCTTCTCCCGGAGCCGGGGTCTGCGGTCTTCTGCGGGGTCGCCCAAGGCAGCCAGCTCCTCGGTGGCACGCACCGAAAGGCCTTCGGCGACGACCCGCTGGGCCATCCGCTCCTGCGCGGGATGGTCCTCGATCATCAGCAACGCCCTGGCGTGGCCGGCGCTCAGCACGCCGGCAGCAACCCGACGCTGGACGGACGGAGGCAGCTTGAGCAGGCGAATCGTGTTGGAGATCTGGGGACGCGACCGTTTGATCCGCCGGGACAGCTCCTCCTGCGAGCAGTCGAAATCCTGCAGCATCTGCTGATAGGCGGCCGCCTCCTCCAACGGATTGAGCTGACTGCGGTGCAGGTTCTCCAGGAGGGCGTCGCGGAGCAGGTCGGCGTCCTCGGTCCGCCGGACGATCGCAGGAATGACCTCGAGGCGGGCGGCCTGGGTGGCCCGCCACCGCCGTTCCCCCATCACCAGCTCATAGCTCTGCTTATCGTCGGTTCGTTCCAACGGGCGGACCACGACCGGCTGGAGCAGGCCCACCTCGGTGATCGACTCCGCCAACTCGTTCAGCTCGTCCTCGTCGAAGACCTGTCTCGGTTGCTTCGGGTTCGGCCGGATGCTGTCCACCGGCACCTCGGCGAAGTAGGAACCTTCGGGGACCGGGACCCGCGGCTCGCTCCGCGCTGCGACGGTCGGCAACTCCGGCGAGGTCGCCGTTTGCATCGTCGGCACGTCGGACTCATTGGTCGGCGCCGGCTCGGACCGTTGGAGGAGTTGGCCGAGTCCCCGCCCGAGACCGCGGGGTGCTGTGTTGCTCATGCATTCTCCTTCGCGCCCCGACGGGCGATTTCACGTGCAGCTTCGAGATAGGACACGGCACCCGCCGAATCCGGGTGATACGTCAGGACCGTCTGCCCATAGCTGGGCGCCTCTGAGATCCGTACCGACCGGGGGATGACCGAGGGCAGAGTCTGCTCAGTGAAGTAGGAACGCACTTCGTCGGCGACCTGGGACGACAGACGCGTCCGCCCGTCGTACATCGTGAGCAGAACGGTGCTGACCCGCAGGGCGTCGTTCAACTCGCCGGTCACCAACTCGATCGTTGTGATCAGCTGGGACACGCCCTCGAGTGCGTAGTACTCGCACTGGATCGGAATCAGCACCTCGCCGGCGGCGACCAGCGCATTGAGCGTGAGCAGGCCGAGGGACGGGGGACAGTCGAGCAGAACGTAATCGGTAGGGTGCTCGGCGAGATAGGCACGGAGCGCCCTCTTCAACTTGTTCTCCCGTGCCACCACCGATACGAGTTCGATCTCCGCTCCGGCCAGGTCGACGGTTGCGGGCAGTACCTTCAGATGTGGTGCTTCCGGCGATTCGACGACCAGATCTGCGATGTCGTTGCCGTCGATGAGCACCTCATAGGTTCCCTTGGTTCCTTGTTGGTGCTCGATTCCGAGCGCCGTCGAGGCATTGCCCTGGGGGTCGAGATCCACCACCAGGACGTTGAGGCCGCCCATGGCCAGCCCGGCAGCCAGGTTGACCGCGGTGGTCGTCTTGCCGACGCCGCCCTTCTGGTTGGCGACCACGACGACCCGGGTTTCCGCGGGTGCGGGCATTGCCTCGACGGATCGGCGTGTTCCACGTGAAACGGGTCCGGTTGAGCCCTCGTCAGCGTCCACCGGCGCAGGCGAAGCCGGGGAGACTGTTTCGTAGAGCGCCCTGCGCGGTCGGATCTCCGTGATCACCTGCTGGCCCGAGGTGTCGCCCGGAGGGTCGGCTTGCAACTCTGCCACGATCGTCGCAGTCGCGAGGTGCGATCCGGGGGTCGGCGTCGGCTGATGGTGTCCACCCGGGGGGGCCGGACGTCGCCTCAGAAGGCTGGATGGTCCCCTCGAGGTCGTCACCCGGGGCCTCATCAGCCGAACCCTCGGACGGCTCCGGCAGCGGCCGGACCGGACGTGCAATCCCGTCCGATTCCACCTCGGGCTGCGTATTGCCGGCCGACGCCGGTGGACTCGACTCCGGTGCGTCCGCGTTCGGCTCAGGTTCGTGGGCGGCGCCCCCTACCGCGCTGGTGTCGGTATCGGTGGCCACGTCGGCTTCATCAGTCCAGCCAGCGAAGGATTCCGGGCTGCCCCGGTGCTCGCCCGAGCCAGCCTGAGCCTCGGTCCCGCCATCCGTTTCACGTGAAACTTCCGACGGCGACTCCGGTGGTCGAAGCTCCTTGTTCGATGTGCGGGCGAATGGCCAGCCGAGCAAGCGACCGATTCGAGGTCGGCGGGGCCAGCCAAGGCCGGTCTCGCCGGACCTTTCGGTTCCGGAAGAATTCGACATCAATCCTCGCTTCGAGGCCGCCCCGTCGGCGGCGTCGGCCCAACGCTACAAGAGACCCCCGATGTCGTTGCGGAGGCAGGCCGCGGTATTCAGCGAACGAGACGAGTGACGCCGTCCACCACGAGTTGGCGCTTCTGCTCGACGTCGACCGGTCCCAGGACCACCAGGTATTCGGGCAGGCTCATGGCCCACATCAGGGACAGATGAAGGACGAGACCAAGGAGTTCTGGCGCGGAGAACGCATCGGTCACCAGACCCCGGTGCTGGGCGTCGCTGATCGCCGCCACCTTGTCGCGATTGCTCTGCACGATGCCGGCCATCGGTTCGGCGGCCGCATCGCCGCGTTCAAGTAGATACCAGGTGACCAGGCGTTGGACCCACGGGCGCCGTTCGTAGGAGTCGAACAGTCGGCCGGCGTACTCGGGAAGGTTCGACGCATCCATCGGGACCTCGTTCACCGTTCCGGTCGCCATATCGGAAAACGCCGCGTCGAACAGCGCATCCTTGCTGCCGAAGTAGTGATAGATCTGCGCCTTGTTGGACTTCGCGGCGGCGGCAATCCGGTCAACCCGGGCGCCGGCGATCCCGCGTGCGGCGAACTCGAAGGTGGCGGCGTCAAGCAGCCTGCGTCTGGTCGCGTCCGCGTTCCTGTCCACCGCCCGAACATATCAACTAACCAGACAGTTGACTTCTTGGGCCGAAGCGAGTTCACTGTAACTAACCAACTAGTTAGTAAGGAACGCTCATGCCCCTGGTCCTCCTGGTGTCCGGCGCGTCCCGCGGCCTCGGCCGCGCGATCGTGCACACCGCCCTCCAAGCTGGCCACTCAGTCGTTGCCGGAGTACGCCGACCCGACGCCCTCGACGACCTGCAGCACCGCCATCCCGACCGCCTCGCCGTGACCCAGCTCGACGTCACCGACGGCGACGCCGCGCGCAGGGCGGTCGCGACGACCGTTGCGAGGTTCGGGCGGCTGGACGTCCTGGTCAACAACGCCGGCTACGCACACGTTGCGGCGATCGAGGACGCCGACTTCGCTGACTTCCAGGCACAGCTCGACGCCAATCTCCTTGGAGTCGTACGCCTCACCCAAGCGGCGCTCCCGACAATGCGCCGACAGCGCAGCGGGCATATCATCCAGATCTCGTCGGTCGGAGGACGGATGGCCACCCCAGGCCTGGGCGCCTACCAGACCGCCAAGTGGGCGGTCGGCGGCTTCTCATCGGTGCTGGCCCGGGAGGTCGGACCGTTGGGGATCAAGGTCACCGTGCTCGAGCCGGGCGGGATGCGTACTGATTGGGCCGGTTCGTCGATGCGGGTCGATCCCGTGCGTCCGGAGTATCAGGAAACCGTCGGCGCCTCGGCAGCGATGCACAACGATCCACGGTTCGGCGCCAACGACCCGGACAAGGTCGCCCGCGTCGTGGTGGAGCTGACCGAGCTGAACGAACCGCCGTTGCGATTGCTGATCGGTGCTGAGGCCTACAGATATGCGACGGCCGCCGGACGAGCCCAGCTGGTCGAGGACGAGCGCTGGCGGGAACTGTCGGAATCAACCGTGGCCGATGACGTCACCGCGTCACAGCTCGATCCGTTGGGCACCTCGCAGAATGCCGAATAGTCAACCAGGCAACGGATCTCCGGTGCCGGCGCGGATCACGATCAGAACACGCCATCCTGCGGGTACACCCGGATCATCATGATCAACAAGTCTGCAGACCTGCGCGGATGATCATGATCATCGCGCGGGGAGTCCGCTCGATCAGCGCACGGGCCGGACCCGGACCACCTGGGTCGACTCCGCCCGCGGGTGAGCTCGGACGCTGATCACATCGGCGTGCAACCGCCGATTGTCAAGAACTTGACGTGCCTGGTCGATCTCGCTCGCGGCTGAACTTCCCTTCAGTGCCAGCAGCTCGCCCGTCGACCCCATCAGTGGCAGGCACCAGGTGAGCAGGCGGGGGAGCGGCGCAACAGCCCGGGCGGTGACCACGTCGTACCGGCCGTCGTGATCTTCGGCGCGGGCACGCACCACCCGGACGCGGTCACCAAGATCAAGTTCGCCGATCACTTCGGTGAGGAAGTTGGCGCGCCGAAGCAACGGCTCCAACAGTGTCACGTCGAGGTCGGGGCGGCGGATCGCCAGCGGGACCCCGGGCAGGCCCGCTCCGCTGCCGACATCGATCACCGACACGCCGTCGGCGACCAGGTCGGACATCGCAACCGAGTTGAGGACATGTCGGTCCCAGAGGCGGTCGGCCTCCCGGGGGCCGATCAGGCCCCAGGAGATTCCTCGATCCGCCAATATGTCGACATACTGGCTTATCCGCTCAAAGTCTGGAAAGACCTCTCGGGCCAGGTCGATGCTCACGCGTTCGGCAGGATGACAACCCGGCGCTCGGGCTCCTCGCCCTCGGACTCACTGGTCAGCCCGGCGGCCGCGACGACGTCGTGGACGATCTTGCGTTCGAACGGGTTCATCGGCGCGAGGCGAACCGACTCGCCGGTCTCCTTGGCCTCCTGGACGGCGTCGGTCGCCAGCTCGGTCAGCGCCTTGCGCCGGCGTTCCCGGTAGCCGGCGATGTCCAGCATCAGCCGGCTGCGGTTGCCGGTCTCTGTGATGACGGCAAGACGGGCCAGCTCCTGCAGCGCCTCCAGCACCTCGCCGTCCTTGCCGACCAGCACATCGGACTCGGTCAGCACGGAGACATGCGCGCGATCGTTCTCGACGTAGGTGTCGATGTCGCCGTCGAGATCGGCGATGTCCAGCAGTTCCTCGAGGTAATCGGCCGCGACCTCGCCCTCGATCTCGAGCGGATTGTCGGATTCGGAATCATCCTCGGAATCGTCCTCATCCGAATCGTCGACATCCTCAGCATCGGCCGCGTCGCTGTCCTCGGCTGCGTCGGCATCGACCGCGTCGGTCGATCCGTCGGCAGCCACCGACTCCGACTCCTCGCCCGTCAGGTCGGCGGCTGCGGCGTCGGTCGGCTCCTGGTAACTGCCGGCCTCCTGGGTCCCGGCCTCTTGGGTCCCGGCCTCCTGGGTCCCGGGCTCGCGGGATTCGGTGAGGGTCTGGGTGCGATCGTCGGTAACGTCCTCGATCACGATGTCTTGCTGGCCGTCAACCACGGCTTCCTCCTGTCACGGGGCAGGCACAACCTGCCGACGGGCGCCCACTCAGCAGTTGGAGTTCCGGGCGGATGAGATCTTGGGTCAGTTCTTGCGTTGCGATCTGGGTTGCCGTCGCGGCTGCTGACGGACCGGGCGCTGCGGTGCAGCCGGCCCCGACCTGCCGTTCGTACTGCCCTTCGTACTGCCGTTGGACGGCGCGGTCTCGGTGGCGACCGAACCCCCTGCCGCTCGACCACGGCACCGTTGGTGGCCGCAGCCCGCGGCTGGCCATTCGCCCGGGCATCTTTCTGCGCCGCCACCTCGCGTGGGTCGCGGCCCTTGCGGCGCTGCCGGTCCTCCCAGGCGGCGTACGCATCGGTGCCGGGCAGCGGGTTGTTGCGGATCACGTAGTACTGCTGGCCCATCGTCCACACCTGCGAGGTCACCCAGTAGAACAGCACACCGATCGGGATGTTCACGCCCATGAAGACGAAGATCAGCGGGAAGAGATAGAGCATCATCTTCTGCTGCTGCGCCAGCGGACCCTCCATCGCCTCCTTGGGCATGTTCTTCCGGGTCAGCTGGAGCTGGGTGTAGAACATGGTCGCCGTCATCAGCACGATCATCACGGCGGCGACGATCTGCACGTTCCCGAAGTGCTCGACCGGCCAGAACTTGTCCGCCAGTCGGGCCCCGAACACCTCGGAGCGGTTCAGCGAGGTGAGCAGTGCCGGGTCACGTTCCAGCCAGTAGCCGTGCGCCGTGGGCAGGCCGGTCTTCGGATTGATCTGGGAGGCGCCGATCAGCACGCGGTAGAGCGCGATGAAGATCGGGGACTGCAGCAGCAGCGGCAGGCAGGACGCCATCGGATTGGCGTTCTCCTCCCGGTAGAGCTTCATCGTCTCCTGGCCGAGTCGCTCCCGGTCGTGGCCGTACTTCTTCTGCAACTCGCGGATCTTCGGCTGCAGGATCTGCATCTTGCGCGAAGAGTGGATCTGCCGCACGAAGAGCGGGATCAGGATGATCCGGATCACCACCGTCAGGCAGATGATCGAGACCGCCCAGTTCCAGCCGGAGCCGGCGCCCAGAATGGGCGACCAGATGTGGTGGAAGAACACCAGGATCCCCGACACTGCCCAGTAGAGCGGGGTGAAGATGGTGTTGAAGAAGCTCCCGAGGGCCGACCAGAGACTCAGCGGGGCCAACAGCGGGACCAGGATCTCCATCAATTCACCATCTCTTTCTCGGTCACCGGCGTCGACTCGGCCGCGGTGTGGTCGTGGTCATGCCGGTGGTCATGCCGGTGGTCATGCCCGTGGCCGCGCTCCTGGTGCTCGGTCCCCGGCACCGGGTCGTAACCGCCGCGTGCCCAGGGATGACAGCGGGCCAGTCGCTTGGCGGCGAGCCAGGTGCCGCGCGCCGCGCCGTGGGTCTGGACAGCGGTCAGCGCGTAGGCAGAACAGCTGGGGTAGTAGCGGCAGACGTTGCCGTACAGCGGGCTGATCACCAGCCGGTACGCCTTCAGCAGGCCGATCAGGACGTACTTCATCGGGCTGCACCATGGGTTCGCATCAGCACGCAGCGTCCTCCCCGTTCGAGGGCCCGGCATTCCGGCGTCCGTGGCGTGAGCCTGCCGGCTGGTATCCAGGCTGCCACCCGCGGGCAATTCGGGACCAGGCGTGGTCCAGATCGTCGGCCAGCCGCTGCGGTTGGGTCCGCGCTGCGGGAAGCGCGCGGACCACCACGCGGGCGGCCGGCGGTGTGTCGGCCAGGCGGGCAGCGACCAGGTGCCGGAGCCGACGCTTCACGCGATTGCGTGCCACAGCCGTACCGACAGCCTTCGAGACGACGAAACCCATCAGCGGTCCGTGGTCGGCGTCGGGGTCGAGCCGGGCGTGCAGGGACCAGCGTGCGGGTGCCCACCCGGTCGCCGCGTCGTACGGTCCGGGCGAAGTCCTCACCGGACTTCATCCTCACCGACCGCGGCAGCACCGGGTATCACCCACTGGTTGGTCCGAAAGTATCTTCGCAGAGGAGATCAGCGGCCGACGTCAGCCGGCCAGGCGGGCGCGGCCCTTGCGCCGGCGGGCGGCGAGGACGGCACGACCGGCGCGGGTACGCATCCGGTGACGGAATCCATGGGTACGGCTACGGCGCCGGTTGCTCGGCTGGAAGGTGCGCTTGCTCACGGGTTACTCCGACATTGGTTCGCATCTGTGGACCGTCGCCCGAGTGCCAGGCGCGGAAAGGGTCCAAATCTGGTTCTCGTCAGGTTCGAGACGACAAACTTGTGACCGGTCTACGGTACGCATCGGCAGCGCCGGGGTCAAACTGACGACTGGTCCTCCGGTTGTCCACGCGACACGCCGATCCGATCGGCAGTTTATCGGCGTTTCCTTGCAAGGGCGAACCTCCCGTTGCTAGGTTCACCGTCTGCCGGTTGTCCTGCACGACCCCTGCAGAAACAGGCCCAACACAGCACGGACCTACCCGATCGACACATCCTGGTCGACCCACCTCGATCGAACGGGCGGGAGGTCTGTCCGCTGCCCGTGCACAGCCTGTGGACAGAGGTGTGGAAACGACCATGTGTGGAAACAACTACAGTGACCGGATGCGTCCGATCGGCGACGAACGGCGCACCATGGATGCTCCGGCATCCACCTGACCCAGGCCCTGCCGGTACCCGCGATGGGACGCACCACGTGGAGTCGGCAAGGCGCAACTGCTAGCCGGGAAGCCGTAGGCGGAGATCGAGTGACCGAGGAGTCCCACCCAACCGACGGGGCCGAGAATCTGGCCCACCAGGTGACCACCGCCTGGAACCGCGTCCGGGCCGAGTTGACTCCCGAGCAACGGATCTGGATCAATCACAGCAAGCCGCTGACCCTCCACGAGCACACCCTGATGGTCGCCGTGCCGTCTGAGTTCACCCGGGAGCGGCTGGAGACCCGCTATCGGGATGCCATCGAGGCCGTGCTGGCCGACTATTTCGGCACGCCGACCAAGCTCGCGGTGATCGTCGACAAGACCCTGGCCGACGAGCCCGAGGACAGCCAATTGTCGGCGGGCGAGACCGATCGGCCCGTCAGCGGCCAGGCGCTGCACGACCGGATGCACGACCCCTCGTTCGATCACCGCCGCAACGGGTCAAGCCGGGCACCGGTGGATGATCGGCTGCGTCCCGACGATGACTACATCGCGCCCCGCCGGCGAGATTTCCGGAGCAGCGAGTACGGGCCGTCGACCAGCTACGACGACCCGGGTCCCGGATACCGCTCCGCGCCGATGACCGATCCCCGAACGGGTCCCCGGTCAGATCCACGGTCAGATCAACGGTCAGATCCACGGTCAGATCAACGCCCCGAGTCGCCCGGCGCCGCAGGCCTTGATCCGACGGGCGGCCCGGTGAACGGTCGGACCCCGGCGCCGATCCCCGGCCCGCTGGACGGCCCGCTGGACGGCCCGCTGGACGTCTCGGGCGGGCTGCCGCGGCCCGACCTGTCGGAGCTGACGCCGGCCGAAGGCACCTTCTCACCGGGCGCACCGGGCGGCGACCCGTATCGCGAGACGCTGGACCGCAGCCGGCGCGACGACTCCCGGCTGAATCCGAAGTACTCGTTCGAGACCTTCGTCATCGGCAGCTCCAACCGCTTCGCCCACGCCGCGGCCGTTGCGGTCGCCGAGTCCCCGGGCAAGGCGTACAACCCGCTGATGATCTACGGCGACTCCGGGCTGGGGAAGACCCACCTGCTGCATGCCCTCGGCCACTACGTGCGCAACTACTTCAGCCGGGCCCGGGTGCGCTACGTGTCCACCGAAGAGCTGACCAACGACTTCATCAACGCGATCACCGACAACAAGACCCACCAGTTCCGACGCAAGTACCGCGACGTCGAGGTGTTGTTGGTCGATGACATCCAGTTCCTTGAGGGCAAGGAGCAGACCCAGGAGGAGTTCTTCCACACCTTCAACACGCTGCACAACGCCCAGAAGCAGATCGTGATGACCTCCGACCGGCCGCCCAAACTGCTGGACTCGCTCGAGGCCCGGCTGCGCAGCCGTTTCGAGTGGGGCCTGATCACCGACATCCAGCCACCGGACCTGGAGACGCGGATCGCCATCCTGCGGAAGAAGGCCGCCCAGGAACGGCTGACCGCCGGCCCGGACGTGCTGGAGTTCATCGCCTCCAAGATCCAGACCAACATCCGGGAGCTCGAGGGTGCGCTGATCCGGGTCACCGCCTTCGCCAGCCTCAACCGGCAGCCGGTCGACATGGGGCTGGCCGAGGTGGTGCTGAAGGATCTCATCCCGGAGGGCGGCGAGGCGCAGATCACCTCGGGAATGATCATGGGCCAGGTCGCGTCGTACTTCGGGCTGACGATCGAGGATCTGTGTGGCTCCAGCCGTACCCACGTCCTGGTGACCGCGCGGCAGATCGCCATGTACCTGTGTCGCGAACTCACCGACCTGTCCCTGCCGAAGATCGGTCAACAGTTCGGCGGTCGCGACCACACCACCGTGATGCACGCCGACCGCAAGATCCGCACCCTGCTGGGGGAGCGGCGCAGCGTCTACAACCAGGTCACGGAGCTGACCAACAGGATCAGGCAGACAGCGGCTCGCGGCTGATCCTCGGGTTCGGGTCGGGCCGCCGAAAACCTGTCGCGGACCGACATCTGCTGTTCTAGCGTTGCGCCCATGGTGACGGTGATGATCATGGTGCGTCGTGGCCGGGGCAGGGCGGCAGCGACCGCCGGCATCCCAACCACAGCAGCAGTTCTGGGGATGGCACCGGCTGCACCCTGATCGGGCGACCGAACTGGTTCGCAGCGCCCGGATCCGTCCAGGACAACTCGTCGTCGATCTTGGAGCCGGCGAGGGAGTGATCACCGAAGCACTGGCCTCCGCGGGCGCCAGGGTGCTTGCCGTCGAGCTGCATCCGCACCGGGTCGACCAGTTGCGGCGGCGGTTCGCCGGCGTCGATGCGGTCTGTGTACTCGAGCTCGACCTCCGGCGGTTCCGGCTGCCCCGACGTCCGTTCCGTGTGGTGGCGAATCCGCCGTGGTCGCTGGCGAAGCCGATCATCAGAATGCTCACCGCGCCGGGTAGCCGGCTCGTGCTTGCCGACCTCGTCCTGCAACGGCGCCTGGTCAGCGATGTCGCCGCGCGAGGCACCCCTGGATCGGGCAAGCACCGCTTCACCTGCACGTCGGTCGGAGCTGTGCCCCGTACGGCCTTCCACCCCGCACCGCCGCATCCGGCAGCCGTCCTGCGTATCACCCCGAGCCGGTCGTCCCGTATCGCGCGGCACTGACCCTGCGGCGGCAGTCATCGACCAAATGCGTCACCGGCCCGACGATCTGCGCCATGTCCTGAACCGGAACGCGCCGATTTCGGACAGCGGACAAGGGTTGCGGTTCTGGTCGAAGGTCGCTACGCACAGTTGGGGAGAAGACTGTGGATAACTGTGGACGACACGCGCCGGCATTGTTGATCCGATCTGGACCGCCGACCGGACCGTGCCAGCCGATCCAGAAATCCTCCCCGTGTAGTTTCGCCTCCTCCACAGCTCCGCCCGCAGCGGTGATTCCGCGCTGACAAGGAAGAATGGCAGTTATCCCCAGGATCCACAGCAGCTACGACTACTACGAGATCATCTATCTTCCAACAACTCGAAGTCACCCGTCGTGCACACCGTGGGCCAACCAACGACCCGACAGCAGCAAAGATCACGGAACGATAACGGCAATTCGCAATCCTGGCCGGACTGTGGTGTCGTCGTGGGTCGTTAAACACCGAACGACATCCGGGAAGGACGTCCGGTGGTCAGGAGAGGTCGGCAGACAGCCGGCCATGGCAACCCAAGAAGGCGGCGGCGTAGACGTATGTGGGAGTTCATCAGGAAGCAACCCGGCCAGCTCCTGTACAACTCCTACCAACACGCCAGCCTGGTGATCCAGGCCGTCGTCCTGGCGACGGTGATCGCCGTCGCGCTGGCCGTGGTGGTGATCCGGGTCCCGCGACTGGCGGGCGTAGCGAATGCGATCAGCGCCATCGGCCTGACCATCCCGTCGTTCGCCCTGCTCGGGCTGCTGATCCCGCTGATCGGAATCGGGTGGCAGCCGGCCCTGCTTGCGGTCTGCTTCTACGCCGTTCTTCCGATCCTGCGGAACGCGATCGTCGGCCTGCAAGGGGTCGAGCCGACGCTGGTCGAGTCGGCGTACGGCATGGGCATGAGTCCGGCACGGGTACTGGCCCGGATCGAGTTGCCGCTCGCCTGGCCGGTGATCCTGGCCGGCATCCGGGTCTCGATGCAGATGTCGTTCGGTATTGCAGCGATCTCCGCGTACGTCCTCGGCCCGGGACTCGGTACGTACATCTTCAGCGGACTCAGCAACATCGGAGGTGCCGGTTCGGTCGCCTCCGCGCTGACCGGAACCATCGGCGTGGTGATCATCGCGCTGGTCGTCGACGGCCTGCTGGTGCTGCTGACCCGCGCGACAACTTCGAAGGGAATCCGTGTCTGACACGCTCAGCCCGTCCGAGAGCAGCACACCCGCCAGTTCGGCCGACGGCGTCACCGGCGTCGACATCGAGCTGATCGGCGTCACCAAGAAGTATCCGGGGCAACGCCGGGCGGCCGTCGAACCGCTCGACCTGCACATCCCGTCCGGGGAGATCGTGATCTTGATCGGGCCGTCGGGCTGCGGCAAGACCACCACGCTGAAGATGATCAACCGGCTGATCGAACCGACCGCCGGCACGATCATGATCGGCGGCCAGGACGCGCGGAGCCGTAACGAGAACGAGCTGCGCCGGGAGATCGGCTACGTCATCCAGGGCGGAAGCCTGTTCCCCCACCTGACGGTCGGACAGAACATCGGCGTCGTTCCCGGGCTGTTGGGTTGGCACAAGTCCCGGACGGCCGAACGCGTCGACGAACTCCTCGAGCTGGTCGGCCTCGACCCGACCCGCTATCGCGACCGGTTCCCGCGCGAGCTCTCCGGCGGCCAGCAGCAGCGGGTCGGCGTGGCGCGCGGACTGGCCGCCGATCCGCCGGTGATCCTGATGGACGAGCCGTTCGGCGCCGTCGATCCGATCACCCGACAGCGGCTGCAGGACGAACTGCTGAGCATCCAGGACGAGCTGCGCAAGACGATCGTCTGCGTCACCCACGACATCGACGAGGCGGTCAAGCTCGGAGACCGGATCCTGTTGCTGTCCGAGGGCGGACACGTGGAGCAGTACGACACCCCGGAGAACATCCTGGCCGCGCCGGCCAACGACTTCGTCGCCGATTTCGTCGGCGCCGGATCCAGCCTCAAGCAGCTCACCCTGACCCGGGTCGCCGACATCGAACTGGGCAGTCACACCACGGCCGCCGTCGGCGAACCCACCGACGCCGTGCTCGCCCGTGCCCGGGCCGCGGGCGACGATTGCGTGATCGTTCTCGACGACCGCCGGCGGCCGCGAGGCTGGCCCTGGTTGCGGGAGCTTCGGGCCAGCCCGACGGTGGTCGATCCCGACGACGACCAGCTGTCGACGGTCGATCGTCGGGCGACGCTCAACGACGCCCTGGACAGCATGCTCACCGACAGCCACGCCGCGGTGATCGTCACCGGCCGACGGGACGAATACCAGGGGGTGATCGACTTCACCGCGGTCACCGAGCACATGACAGCGGCAGCCGAGCAGGCCGCTGCCGAGGCCAACCTCGACGACGTACCCGACCAGGACGTGCCCGAGCGGGCGGCGATCTGATGACCGTCACCGAACAGACCCGACCTGAGGCGCCGAGCAGCACCGCACCGACCACCGCACCGACCGACGCACGGTCGGCGGTCAAGCGGGCCGGGCCACCGCTCGGTCTCTTCGGCATTCCGATCTTCGTCGGCGCGGTGATCGTGATCTGGCTGGTCTGGCGCCTCAGCGCCTCACTGGATTCGACCGAGCTGGTCACCATGAACTGGTCCGCGCTCGGTACCGCGCTGTGGCAGCACATCAAACTGACGGTGGTCGGTACGGCACTGGTCATGATCATCGCCGTGCCGCTCGGAGTTCTGCTCACCCGTCCCGGCTTCCGACGCCTGTCCGGTCCCGTGCTCGCCTTCGCCAACGGCGGCCAGGCGGCACCGTCGATCGGTCTGCTGGTGCTGGCCGCGATGTGGCTGGGCTTCGGTTTCTGGACCGCAATCCTCGCCCTGGGCGTGTACGCGATCCTGCCCGTCCTGCGCAACACGATCGTCGGACTGGACGGCGTCGACCGGAACCTGGTCGAGGCCGGCCGTGGCATGGGCATGTCCGCGCTCACCGCGCTGCTGCGGATCGAGATCCCGCTCGCGGTACCGGTGATCCTCGCCGGCGTGCGGACCGCGCTGGTGCTGATGGTCGGCACCGCGAGCCTTGCGGTGTTCATCAACGCCGGCGGCCTTGGCATCTACATCACCACTGGGGTGAGCCTGTTCCGTCCCGGTGTCCTGGTGACCGGTGGCGTGATGATCTCCTCGCTGGCATTGCTGATCGACTGGGTCGGCCGGTTGCTGGAGTACCTCGTCCGACCGAAGGGGCTGCGCTGACGTGACCGATCCGACCACAGCCACGACGAAGAACAGTGCAGACCGTCGCCCACTCTCCAGCCGACTGAGTGGGATCGGCGCCGGCCTGCTCACGTTGGTGATCCTGGCGTCGGTGAGCGCCTGCGGCCTGGGCACCTCCGGCGGTTATATTCCCTCGGCACGCCTTGCCGGTCGCCTCGCCGACGTTCCGCGAATGGACGGGGCGCACATCAGCGTCGGTTCCAAGAACTTCACCGAGCAGCTGGTGCTGGCCAAGATGGTGGAGATCCTGCTCAAGTCGGCCGGCGCGACCGTCGAGGACCTGACCAACATTCCGGGCAGCGCCAGCGCCCGACAGGCCCAGCTGGCCGGCCAGGTCGACGTCGAATGGGAGTACACCGGAACGGCCTGGCTGACCTACATGGCCCAGCCCAAGCCGATCCGCGACCCGCACGATCAGTACGTGGCGGTTCGCGACAAGGATCTGAAGGAGAACCAGCTGGTCTGGACCGATCCGTCGCCGATGAACGACACGTACGGCCTCGCCGCAACGGAGGCCACGGCGAAGAAGCTCGGCGTGGAGAAGCTGAGCGACTTGAAGAAGCTGCCGGTCAAACAGCGCACCTTCTGCCTGGAGGACGAGTTCGCCAGCCGCAGCGACGGGTTCCAGCCGATGCTGAAGGCGTACGGGCTGAAGTACGGGGTCGACGTTCCGAAGAAGAACGTCAAGATCTTCGACGCCGGCGCGATCTACTCCGCCACCGCCAAGGGCGTCTGCAACTTCGGTGAGGTGTACACCACCGACGGCAGGATCGCCGCGCTGCACCTGTCCGTGCTGGCCGACGACAACCGGTTCTTCCCGGTCTACAACGGCTGCGCCGTGTGGCGTCAGGAGGTCGTGGAGAAGTATCCGCAGACGCGCAAGCTGGTCGACCCGCTCGCGGCCAAGCTGACCGACAAGACCATGACCGAACTGAACGGGAAGGTCGACGTCGGCGGCCAGACGCCGACGAAGGTCGCCGAGGACTGGCTGCGTTCGGAAGGGTTCATCCGCTGAGACGATCGGGTCCGGCGGCCGGTCCGATCATGGCCTGCGTCGGAATTGGGGCAGGCCGAGGAGGTCGTACGGATAGGGCGCCGGACGTTCGCTGATCTTGGTCAGCTGGGCGACCTGGTCCTCACTCAGCGACCAGTCGGCGGTCTGCAGATTGTCCCGGAGTTGATCAACGGTGCGGGCGCCGATGATCGGTGCGGTCACCCCGGGAGTCTGCAACAGCCACCGGAGGGCGACCTGCGCCGGTGACCTGCCGACCTCGTCTGCGATCGACTGCAGCGCGTCGACCACCGACCAAGTCGCCTCGGTCGCCTGCTGCTGCCAGGCCTCCGGTTGGGTTGCGTACCGACTGCCGGCCGGCGGGGTGGTCATCTCCCGGGTGTACCGGCCGGAAAGCCAACCTCCCTCCAACGGGCTCCAGCAGAGGACGCCGAGTCCTTCGTTGCGGCATATCGGCAACAACTCGTACTCGGCGTCGCGGCGGAGCAGGTTGTACAGCGGCTGCAACGCGACGAACGGCTCCCAGCCGTGGTGGCGGGCCAGGTCGATCGACTTCTGCAGTTGCCAGCCGGCGTAGTTACTGGCCCCGACGAAGCGCACCTTGCCGTTGCGGACCAGCACGTCGAGGGTGGACAGGGTCTCCTGCATCGGCGTCGCGTCGTCGAAGAGATGGATCTGGAAGAGGTCGATGTAATCGGTACCGAGTCGGCGCAGGCTGGCGTCGACGGCACGGATCAGGTGCTTGCGGCCGGCCCCGTTCACCGGAGCTCCCGCGGACATCTCTCCGTACGCCTTGGTGCCGATCACGAACCGGTCGCGGTCCTGCCGGGTCAGCCAGCGGCCGATGATCTCCTCCGACCCGCCGAACTGATAGGTGTCGGCGGTGTCGATGAAGGTCCCTCCGGCGGCGGCGAACTCATCGAGAATGGTGTGGGCAGTAGGCTCGTCGGTCTGGTTGCCGAAGGACATCGTGCCGAGAACGAGTTCGGAGATCTGCAGTCCGCTCCGGCCGAGAAAGCGTTGCGCGAGTGCTGGCATGGGACTGGAGGCTACGAGTCCGGGCGACGGAAGGCCCGAGCCAATGGGCCGCCGGTTTTACAGGCCAATGCGGGCGTCGGCCCGCGTCGGTATGATCAACTGGCCCGACTCGGTGGGCTAAGGAGGCAGAGTGAAGATCCGACTTGAGCGTGACGTGCTGGCCGAGGCCGTGCAATGGGCCGCCCGAAGCCTGCCGACCCGACCCAGCGTGCCGATCCTGGCCGGGCTGCTGGTCACCGCGTCCGAGTCCGGGGTCACCCTGTCCAGTTTCGACTACGAGACCTCGGCGCAGATCAACGTGTCTGGGCAGGTCAGTGACGAGGGCCAGGCACTCGTCTCGGGTCGATTGCTGGCCGACATCTCCCGGTCGTTGCCGAACAAGCCGGTGGACCTGATCTCCGACGACACCCGGATGGAGATCACCTGCGGCAGTGCTCGGTTCACCCTGCAGGCGCTGCCCGTCGCGGACTACCCGACCCTGCCCGACATGCCGGAGGCCACCGGTACGGTGCCCAGCGACGTGTTCGCCAAGGCCGTCAGCCAGGTGGTCGTTGCCGCCGGCCGGGACGAACTGCTGCCGGTCTTCACCGGCGTGCGGCTGGAGATCGAGGGAGACACGCTGTCGCTGCTGGCCACCGACCGCTATCGGATGGCGCTGAAGGAACTGACCTGGAATCCGGGAACGCCGCAGCTGTCGACCGCAGCGCTGGTGCCGGCTCGGGTGCTGGCCGACACCGCCCGCTCGATGTCGGCCGGGGACGAGATCACGCTCAGCCTGTCCTCCGGTGGCGCCGGTGACGGGATCATCGGCTTCGAGGGCCACGGCACCGGGGGCGTACGGCAGACCACCACCCGGTTGCTGGACGGGGAGTTCCCCAAGGTCCGGCACATCATGAACACCCAGTCGGCGCTGAATGTCCGGGTCAGCACCGCCGAACTGATCGCGGCCGCCAAGCGCGTCGCACTGGTCGCGGAGCGGAACACCTCGCTGCGCATGTTGATCGGCGACGGCACCATCACCCTGGAAGCCGCGACCGGCGACCAGGCCCAGGCGTCCGAGGCCATCGAGGCGACGGTCGAACCGGTCGGCGGTGGCGAGCCCGCCCTTGACGCGGCCGGCTTCAACCCGAACTACCTGCTCGATGCGCTCGGGGTGATGGATACGTCGTATGTGAATTTCGCCTTCACCGCGCCGGGCAAGCCGTGTCTGCTCACCGGGCTGAACGACATCGACGGCGACACGCTGCCGGACTACCGGCACGTGATCATGCTGATGCGCCTGCCCAGCTGATCCCCGGTCCGAGCATCCCCGTACCCCAACTCGGCGAACCGCCCTGCCCGATGTTGGTGTGCGTGCCCCCGCCGGGGTGGGTGGGGGCGCGGCTGTGGTCCTCCCCTCCGCAAGGTCAAAGTTCGACCGTGTGGCTCCGACACGCCGATCCCCGTAGCCGCTGGGTCGAAGTTTGACCTTCGGGGAAGGGGGACCCCGGCGAGGCGACCTCCGGGGAAGCGGGCGGAACGCGACCCGGTGGGGCAAGTCGGCGAGGGGTGGGTATCTGCCAGGACGGCCGGCACGTCGCGGATACGGCCGCGATCGGCGCGTTTGTAGAGTGTCGCGGGACACCGTCGACAGATTGGGGAGTCGGATGCAGCTGGGGATGATCGGTCTTGGCCGGATGGGTGCGAACATCGTCCGCAGGCTGATGCGAGACGGCCACGAATGCGTGGCCTTCGACAGCAACCCCGACTCGGTCAAGGCGCTCATGGACGAGGGCGCGACCGGCAGTGACAGCCTCGAGGACTTCGTCGGAAAGCTCAACAGCCCCAAGGTCGTCTGGGTGATGATCCCGGCCGGCATCACCGGCAAGGTGGTCGAGCAACTGGCCGAGCTGCTGGGCGAGGGCGACATCATCATCGACGGCGGCAACTCCAACTATCACGACGACGTCCGGCGGTCCAAGGCCCTTTCGGCAAAGGGCATCCACTACGTCGACGTCGGCACCAGCGGTGGCGTGTACGGCCTGGAACGTGGCTACTGCCTGATGGTCGGCGGATCGGACTACGCATTCGGGACGATTGAACCGCTGCTGGCCACCATCGCGCCAGGTCCGGGTGAGATCGACCGGACCCCGGGCAGGGACGGCGACCTGGCACCGGAGGAGAAGGGCTACCTGCACTGCGGCCCGTCCGGTGCCGGACACTTCGTCAAGATGGTCCACAACGGCATCGAGTACGGCATCATGGCCGCCTTCGCCGAGGGCCTGAACATCCTGGACAACGCCGACGCCGGCCTCCAGGAGACCGAGCATTCGGCCGAGGTCGCGCCGCTGGAGGAACCGGAGTTCTACCAGTTCACCATCGACACCGCGAAGGTCGCCGAGTTGTGGCGCCGCGGGTCGGTGATCTCCTCCTGGCTGCTTGACCTGACCGCCGCCGCCCTGCAGGAGAATCCCAACCTCTCCGGTCTGGCAGGCCGGGTGTCCGACTCCGGTGAAGGGCGCTGGACCGTCAAGGCCGCGGTCGACGTCGGCGTCCCCGCTCCAGTGTTGGCGGCGTCGCTGTTCGAGCGCTTCGCCTCTCGCGACAACGACCACTTCGCCAACCAGGTGCTCTCGGCGATGCGACAACAGTTCGGCGGGCATCGTGAGCTTCCGTCGGGCGACTCGCTCGAGGCCGGCGGCGCCAAGGCCGATTCCAACCAGAAGCAGTGAGTATTCCTGCCGCCTGGATCCGTCGTTGATCGCCTCACCGGTGACCAGCGCTGATCGGGACGGCAGCAGTTCACGGCAATAGACTCGGCCCGTGTTCGTCGACCACCTCCAACTCGTGGACTTCCGGTCCTACGACGGGGTCGACGTGCCGCTGGGCCCGGGTGTGACGACCTTCGTCGGTGCCAACGGCCAGGGCAAGACCAATCTCGTGGAAGCCGTGGAATACCTCTCCGCCTTGGGATCCCACCGGGTCGCCTCCGACGCTCCGCTGGTGCGGGCCGGCGCCGAACTGGCGATCCTGCGCGCGAGGGTGCAGGCCGGCCTCGATGATCAACGGACCGTGCAACTGGAGATCCAGATCACCCCGGGCAAAGCCAACAGGGCCAGGTTGAACCGCTCCCCGCTGCCCCGCGCCCGGGAGCTGATCGGACTGCTCCGGACGGTCGTCTTCTCACCCGAGGATCTGGCCGTCGTCAAGGGCGACCCCAGCGAACGCCGCCGGTTCATCGACACGCTGGTGATCTCCCGGTGGCCCCGGATGGCGGGGGTGAAATCTGATTACGACCGGGTGCTGCGGCAGCGCAACACGCTGCTCAAATCGCTGGCCGGTCGCAGCGCTGGTGGGCGTCGCTCCGACGTGATCGCGGAAGCCGCGACGACCTTGGACGTCTGGGACTCCCACCTCGCCCAGGCCGGCGCCGCGCTGCTTCGCGCCCGGTTGCGCACCCTCGCCGATCTGCAGCCACTGGCCGGCAAGGCGTACGCCGAGATCGCACCCACCAACAACGTCATCGGCGCCGAGTACCAGACCGCGATCAGCGGGCCCGAGAGCCAGGGTGCACTGCCGGAGCTGGAGGACCTGCAGCGCGCCCTGCAGGACCGGCTGACCGAACGCCGGGCCGACGAGATCCAGCGGGGTGTCTCCCTGGCCGGCCCACACCGGGACGACATCCTGCTCACCATCGGCGATCTTCCGGCGCGCGGTTACGCCAGCCACGGCGAGTCCTGGTCGCTGGCGCTGGCGTTGCGGCTGGGCAGCTTCGCCCTGCTGCGTTCCGACGGCATCGAACCGGTGCTGGTCCTCGACGACGTGTTCGCCGAACTGGACGCCACCCGCCGGGACCGGCTGGCCGGGCAGATCACCGATGCCGAGCAGGTGCTGATCACCGCCGCCGTCCCCGAGGACGTACCCGAGCAACTGGCCGGCCGCCGCTACCAGGTCGCGGCCGGCGCGGTCACCGAGGTCGGAACCGATGACTAGGTCGAGCGAGCACGCTTCCGATCAGCCGGATGACCCGCCCGCCGAGGCGCAGCACGACGTCGCCCAGGAGTCGGAGCAGCACGACCCCACCGGTCTCAATCTCGCCCGGACGATCGCCGGATCGGTGGCCGGCGGCAACTTCCGCCGGAGACGGTCCAAGCCGCAGCGGCCGATCGATCCGCAGTCGGCCGGAGCCCATCCCGATGATCGCGATCCGCAACTGCTCAGCTCCGCAATGAATCGGCTGGTCGAGTCCCAGGGCTGGTCCAAGCAGATCAGCGTACGGCTCCTGCTGGGCAAGTGGCCGGCCCTGGTCGGACCGGTGAACGCCGCGCACAGCACCCCGGTCGGCTACCAGGACGGCGTGGTCACCGTCCGTGCCGAGTCGACGGTCTGGGCCACCTCGTTGCGGGCGATGGCCCCGCAACTGGTCGCCAAACTGAACGAACTGCTCGGCGACGGCACCGTCACCCGGGTGGAGATCCTCGGACCCGACATCCCGAGTTGGAAGCGCGGCCGCCGGTCGGTCCGCGACGGCCGCGGCCCACGCGACACCTACGGGTAGTCGGCCGGGGGATGCGGCGACGGACCGCAGCGGTCAGGGCTTCTTGCCCGACCGCCGGTCCATCCGCGCCAACCAGTGCAGCTGGATGATCCGGGCCGCGCCGAAGATCACCACGAGCAGCGCACCACCTGCGGCGGCGAAGAGCAGCAGCACACCCAGCGGCAGGTGTCCCTCGGCGCCGAAGTAGCGGACGGTCGTCGTCTCGTTGTTCTGCAGGATGAAGATCAGCAGCAGCACCAGGACGACGATCCCGATCGCCAGCGCAACGAATGCAGCGCTGATCCGGGTCTGCCCACGGACTCCCGGGCGCTTCGGCTCCTCGGTACTCCGGGGTGGAGTCGACTTCTCCGGTGTCGCCGGTTCGACGCCCTGGCCCACCGTCCGGCCGTGGGTCGGCTCGAGCTCATCGCCCTGCGACGGCTCGGTCGCCGATTCGGTCTGTTCGGCGGCTGGCGCATCCTCAGGCTTGTCAGAAGTCATGTCTCCTCCGGTCCTCCCGAGCTGCTTCGTTCCAGTTCACCAGCCCCGGCACCATCACGCCATCCGACTCGCGGATCGCAGCCTCCCCGGACCGAGGAGCCCGGGTGATTACGGACTGGTCGCCGGTCCGGCCGCCTCGTGTCCGCCGAGTTCCATCGTGTCGAAGGTCGGAGCCGGTGGACGGTTGGCGGTCGGTCGGTCGAGGTAGAACAACGCGGTTGAGGAGATGTCGTCCCGCAACGGCAGATAGCGTCCGCCGCTGTGCCAACCCAGCGCCTGGATCTCGACGCTCAGCTTGCTGGCGAAGTGGATCGGGTCGAGCACGTGCCAGCGATACATGCCGAACCGCTGCTGGGAGTCGTACAGACCGTCGGGTCTGATCACCTGCGGCATCCCCAGGTACGGCGTGGAGAACTCGGTGTAACCGCGGCCGGGAACATCGAAGTTCCAGGCGCCGCCGAAGTAGTCCTCGGTGCCGGTGCCGCAGATGGTGGGGTACTTGTCGTCGTCAAGGTAGAACTTGATCTCTCCCTCGCCCCACCAACCGGGGGAGTTGACCCCCCACGCGAGGTACGTGCCGACATAGTGGCCGCTGCCCTCGATGTCGACCAGCAGCCGATGATTCTCCTTGTACGGAAGCGGATTACTGCGCCGCCACTGCGCATGCAGGTAGCCCTGACCGCTGTAGTCGCCGCCGATCTCGTAGGTGATCTGGTAGTAGAGGACCGCATCGGCCGACGAGGTGTTCTCGATGGTCACCCGTGCGCCCGAGGTGAACGGCATCGGCCAGTAGGAGTTGAAACCGCCGTTCGGATTCGCAGCGATCGGCTGGGAGTTGACCTGGGCGAACCGGCCCCAGGCGGAGGCGAAGAAGTCGCCGTACGGCACTTCGATGGCCGGCTCGTCCGAGCCGTTCCAGTAGGCGCGCACGATCAGCGTCCGCCAGTGCGCGTAGTGAGTGGTCATCCAGATGTGGTTGATCCGGCCCGGACCGTCGATGACGCCGAGGTCGATGGTCGACCCGCCGGGCACCATCACCGACGGTGACACCTTCCACTTCTGGCCCAGATCACGCGCTGCGCGCGCACCGGTGCCCTCGGTGGCGCGACCGCCACCACCCGGGGACCCGTCGAAGTTCTCGGCACTGATGGACCGGGTCTGCACCTGGCGGATAGTGGCCAGTCCGGGCAGACCGAACGGGGCGTACTGATCGGACACGACGGAGATCACCTCAAGATGGTCGGAACTGCAATCTGCGGGCGACCCTGACCGGCACTGCGGTGGGCCGGAAGGAGAATCTACCGGTGTCACGCCGCCGTCGGGGGACCTTCTGCCGACCGGTTCACCCCTTAGGATCGCAGGCGATGATCGCGCTGGCCATGCTGTGGACCGACATCAGGATCCTGTTGGCGGACACCACCAGGGTCTGGTGGCGGCTGCTGCCCAAGATCCTGACCATCTACATCCTGGGGTGGTTGGGTTTCGAGGTGTGCCTGAAACTGGCGGTGATCGCCGGTGATCTGACGTTCTGGCTCAGCCTGGTGATCTTCGCGATCGCCTTCGTCAGCAAGCTCACCGCGCTGGTGCTGATCCTCCGGATGGTCGGCAACGCCCTCGGCGTACGACGGCTGATCCCGCAGGAGGAGTACGAGGACGATGACCGCGACGCCGGCGTCACCCGGTTGCTCGCGCTGACCCTCTTGCCGTTCCTTGGCATCTACACCGCCTTCGGCATGATCCAGTCGGCCAGCGACCAGATGATCATCGAGTCGGTGTTCCGGAGCGGTGGAGCCTTCGGTGACCAGGGCATCCTCGGGCAGTTCCGGCTGAACGGTGACAACGTCCCGACCAGTCGCTACTTCCTGGTGGTCGCGATCATCATCGGCACCTACATCCTGCGTCGCGGTGTCGACCTGGTCCACGAACGGACGGAGTTCCGGCCGCTGGGAATCCTCGTCGCCTTCATCGAGGCGTTCTTCGTGCTGGTCACCATCACAGCCGGTTACGACCTGCTCTCGAAACTGCCGATCTGGCTGAAGAACCGGCAGTTCATGGTCTGGATCGACGACCTCACCCACGGCATCGGCAACGTACTCGCCGCGATCGGAATCAACCCGGAAGCCTTCTTCTCCGCAATCGGCACCTTCATCACTGATCAACTCTGGCCGGTGATCACCTCCGGACTGACCCAACCGATCTTCTGGCTGGCGATCGCCGCCCTGGTGTACGGCTCCAGCGTGATCTCGGTGGCCGAGTTGTGGCGCCGGGGCAAACCGTTGGCCAGCCGGGTCCGGCTGGCCCGCCGCGCCCTGGAACGCGCGGCACACCAGGAACTGGCCCAGACCGACGCCGGCCCGACGGCCACCGGCCGGGTGCTCGCCGAGATCAGGGAGGCGTTCTTCGGCGACCTCGACGACAAATACCTGCCGACGCTGCACTCCCTGCGGCTGATCCTGCGCGCCGGCTTCGCGTTCCTCGGCGCCTATGTCGTGGTGTACTCGGCCCAGACCGTCGCCGACACGCTGTGGAACTGGGCGCTCAACGAGACGATCGGCGGCCACCAGATGACCTTCTGGATGGTTTTCCTGCCTGCCCAGGACTTCCTCAGCTCGCTGCCGTTCGAGCCCTGGCGGTTGTGTCTGCTGGCGGTCGCCCTGCGCCGGTGCCTGATGATCTTCCGGCTGCGCGCGGAAACCGCCGGAACGATGCATCCGCAGCAGGGAGCGATGGACGCCGCGCGCGACGTGGCAGCAGCTGATCTTGCTTCCCGCGGACGACCGGTTCCGGAACAGGTCGGCGTGTGATGATCGACCAGGCCCTGCCCCCCGCGGCGCCGCCTCCCGCCCCGCCGCGGCAGCCGACGAATCGGGTGAATCGACTGGCATCGGTGATCATCGCCCTGGCCTGCATCGTCGTTGCAGGAATTGCGGTGCACGTCACCGACGGCATCTCCGGGGAGGTGGTGCGGACGGTCGACGTCAATCATCCGGCCGGACTGGACAACGCGATCGTCACGGTGACCGGGGTACGGGCCGGTCAGGCGATCAGCACCGACAGCGATGAGACCTTCACCAGCAAGGGAATGATCTTGGCTGTCACGGTCCGCGTCGAGGCACCGGGGCAGAAGTACACGCTGGGCGGACTGTCCGGAATCTCCTTGCACACCGCGGATCGCACGTATTCGGTGTTCGGCCCGAACACCTCGGTGACCGCAGAAGCCGGCTTCGTCAGCACCGGCGAGCTGCTCTTCGAGGTCGATCCGCGGCACATCGCGGGCGCCTATGTGGAGCTCTACCGGCAGGAGATCTTCTACGTCGTTCCGGCGAAGCTCCGGGTCCGCTTGGGCATCACCCGCACCAATGCCGATCGCTGGGCGGCGTCGGCCAGGAACCGGACGCTGCCCATCGGCCGTACCGAATCGGAGCCGCTGTCGTGACGGCACCAGGACGACCTCGCGGGGCCGACGCGCCACCGGCCGGTCGCCGGCTCGGCAACCAGGCCCGCTCGTGGATCATGGTCGGAATGGCGCTGGCGCTGGTGCTGATGTACCTGTCCATCTGGATGACGTACGCCGGGACCCACACCTACGAGCGGTACCGACAGCTGGCACCCGGCGAGACCACGACGGTCGACGGGGTTCGCTACAAGTTGATCAAGCTGACCAGGACCGAGGTGATCGTGGACGGCGACGAGACCAAGCCGTCCCAGGCCGGCGCCGTCTACGTGATCGCCGAACTGGAAATCCTGACCAGGAAGAAGGATCCGGTCTGTTCAGTCGAGTTGGTCGGCAGCAGCAAACGCACGTGGGAGGCTCAGACGAGCTTCTTCGATCGCGAACTTCCGCAATACTGCGGCGATTTCGATCATCCGGTCACGCCGGGCAAGCCGTGGCGCTTCGAGCAGGTCTTCCTGGTGCCCGCCAAGCTCGCCGATCAACTGTACGGAATCGCTGCGCCCGATCGTTCATCGCCGGCTCCCGTCCCGGTGCTCACCCCGGTCGGCTGATCAGCTGTCGCGCTGCGGCCCGGCTCACGAGTCGTCGGCAGCCAGTCGGGTGATCGGCAGCTGCAACCGGAACGCGTTCCCGCCGCCGGTGTCCCAGAACTGATCGTTGTCGCCGCTGAAGTAGCTGTGGCTCCCGTAGCTGAGCTCGCCCACCGCGAACAACAGAGTCCTGTCATCGAAGGTCGGCGGGAACTCGAAGTCGACGGTGAGCCGGGTCGCCGGCAAGCCCGGCGTCACGTCCTCGGGTGCGGAGAAGCTGTCGGTAGCACCGATCCGGGCGGTCTGCCCTTCCTCGACCTCGGTGCCCTGGCGGGGCCGCGCCACGAACCAGTCGCCGCTCGGCGAGATCGCTGTGTCGCCGGTGTTGCGGATCGTGCCGGTGACGAGCACCTTCTGGATCCGCTTGTACTTGCCGTAGCCGTCGGTCTCCTGCACCGTCGCGCGGTCGAAGCTGAACTCGAAGGGGCCGTTCATGAAGCTCTTGCCGCGGGCCACCTCGGTGATCCGGTCGTCGCGCTCCGCGAAGCCGCCGAGTGCCCAGACCGATGCGATCAGCAGGACCAGCGCCAGGACCGGGATGCCGACGGTCAGCAATCGCCGTCGGGAGAAGCGTGGCGCCGAGGGTTCCGGCCAGGTCGGATCGACCGGGTCGTCGTCGACCCAGACGGCACCGCGCGGAGCGCCGTCCTCGCTACCTCCCTGATCGGCCACGCCGGGATTCTAGCCAGCGGACGGACCGCATCCGGTGAGTCAGCAGCCCGATCGTCACCGTGCCCAGGATGCGGTCGTGGTCCGCTCCGTCGACCTGCCTCTTCCCCGGTACGAACTAACGGAATTGGTGCTTGCGGCTCCGGGCGGCGGTCACCGGCCGACAATCACCGGGCTTCGCGCCCGACAACCCTTCCGGACTTCTGTGGACAAGTCGTGGGTGCTGCCCCTGGGCGCATGGTGGGATGATGGGGACGGCAAGATCGCCCGGGGGCGCTGGAACCGTTTAGCACCTATCAGCGATAAGCCCTGCAGGCCGTCGACAGGGCCTGGGCGTGTACAGGGCCACATCCCGACCCCTCCGAGTGCCGCGAAACCGGGCTGCAAGCCCTGTAGAGGCCCATACAGGTGCGACATCGGCCCGGCCAGAACTCCTGTTTCGGGGTCGAACACGGTAGACTGGACAGGCATGTTAAGAGCGGTCCCGGCATCCGGCCGGGCAACCCGAGAGCAATCTGGCGCCGCCCACTTCCCCGCCCGTTCGGGCCCGGAACTGGCGGCCGCTGTGTGCTATCAGACGGCGCGACAGGAGCACGGAACCGGTGACGAATAACCCGAATGACAACAATCGCGGCGACGACCTTCCCGACGAGCCACGGGTACCAGATTCTCCGGACGACACTCTCGCAGAGCCAGATCCCACCTCACCCACATCTCCCGGCCTTCCGCCGGTCGGAGACAGCTACGACTCCGACTCGATCACGGTCCTCGAAGGACTGGAGGCCGTGCGCAAGCGGCCGGGCATGTACATCGGCTCCACCGGCGAGCGGGGCTTGCACCACTTGGTCACCGAGATCGTCGACAACGCCGTGGACGAGGCCCTGGCCGGCTACTGCGACAGGATCATCGTCCGGCTGCTGGCCGACGGCGGCGTCCAGGTCATCGACAACGGCCGCGGCATCCCGGTCAAGGAGCACCCGACCGAGAAGATCCCGGCGGTGACCGTGATCCTGACGGTGCTGCATGCCGGCGGCAAGTTCGGCGGCAGTGGATACAAGGTCTCCGGCGGCCTGCACGGCGTCGGTGCTTCGGTGGTGAACGCGCTCTCCCGCCGGTACGAGGTGGACATCAAGCGCGACGGCTACCGCTGGACCCAGGCGTTCGAACTCGGCGTCCCGACCGGTCCGCTGGAGCGTCACGAGGAGACCGACGAGACCGGGACGACGACGACGTTCTGGGCCAGCGAGGACATCTTCGAGTCCACCACCTACTCCTACGAGACGCTGGCCACCCGGCTGCGCGAATACGCCTTCCTGAACAAGGGTTTGTCGATCACCATCACCGACGAACGTGAGGACCGGCCCGACGAGGACGGCAGCCACCACAGCGCCACCTACAAGTACGACGAGGGCCTGAAGGATTACGTCAAGTACCTGACAGGATCCAAGGAATCGATCTCGCCGGTGATCAGCCTCGAGGCCGAACGGGAGACGATCGGCCTGGAGTTGGCGATGCAGTGGAACACCTCGTTCGCCGAGTCGGTGCACACCTTCGCCAACACGATCAACACCCACGAGGGCGGCACCCACGAGGAAGGTCTGCGGGCCGCGCTCACCTACACGGTCAACAAGTGGGCCGAGAACTGGGGAATGATCAAGAAGAAGGAGGACCGGCTCTCCGGCGATGACATCCGCGAGGGTCTGACCGCGATCATCTCCGTCAAGTTGACCAATCCGCAGTTCGAGGGGCAGACGAAGACCAAGCTGGGCAACACCGAGGCCAAGTCCTTCGTCCAGCAGGCGGTCAACGACAAACTCGGCGACTGGTTCGAGCAGAATCCCAATGACGGCAGGAACATCATCCGCAAGGGGATCGCTGCCTCGGTCGCCCGGATCGCCGCGCGCAAGGCCCGGGATGCCGCGCGTGACCGGAAGGGTCTGCTCGGCCGGTCCGGCCTGCCCGGCAAGCTGGCCGACTGCTCCTCGACCAACCCCGAGGAGTGCGAGGTCTTCATCGTCGAGGGTGACTCGGCCGGTGGGTCTGCCAAGGGTGGCCGGGATCCGCGGATCCAGGCGATCCTGCCGATCCGCGGCAAGATCCTCAACGTCGAGAAGGCGCGGATCGACAAGATCATGCAGAACAACGAGGTCCAGGCGATCATCTCCGCCCTCGGCACCGGGGTGCACGACGACTTCGACATCGAGAAGCTGCGGTATCACAAGATCGTGATGATGGCCGACGCCGACGTCGACGGCGCCCACATCCGTACCCTGTTGCTGACTCTGATGTTCCGCTTCATGCGGCCGTTGATCGAGGCCGGCCACGTGTTCCTGGCCCAACCGCCGCTGTACCGGATCAAATGGTCGAACTCCGCGCACGAGCTCGCGTACAGCGACGCGGGAGCGGGATGCCCTGTTGCGGGCGGGCACGGAGGCCGGCAAGAAGTTGCCGAGGGAAGCAGCGATCCAGCGCTACAAGGGCCTGGGGGAGATGGATGCCTCCGATCTCTGGGACACCACGATGGACCCGGAGAAGCGGATCCTGTTGCAGGTGACGCTGGACGACGCGGCGCGGGCCGACGAGATGTTCTCGATCTTGATGGGTGAGGACGTCGAGCAGCGGCGTACATTCATCCAGCGCAATGCCAAGGACGTGAGGTTCCTCGATATTTGATCATGCTCAGTCGCCTGTGACCATGATCAAGATCTCCTGGAAGTGATGAATCAACCATGACTGAAGTTACGCCGCCTGCCAACCATGATCGTCTCGAGCCTGTCGATCTTCAGGACGAGATCCAGAAGTCCTATCTCGACTATGCGATGAGCGTGATCGTCGGGCGGGCACTGCCCGACGTCACCGACGGTCTGAAGCCGGTGCACCGCCGGATCCTCTACGGCATGTACGACGGTGGGTATCGCCCCGACCGCGGGTGGAACAAGTGCGCCCGGGTCGTCGGCGAGGTGATGGGTCAGTACCACCCGCACGGCGACAGCGCGATCTACGACAGCCTGGTCGGGCTCGCCCAGCCGTGGAAGATGCGCTACCCGCTGGTCGACGGCCAGGGCAACTTCGGCTCGCAGGGCAACGATCCCGCCGCGGCCATGCGCTATACCGAGTGCAAGATGGCGTCGCTGGCCATGGAGATGGTCCGCGACATCGACGAGGACACCGTCGACTTCAAGGCCAATTACGACGGCAAGACCCAGGAACCGGTCGTGCTGCCGGCCCGGTTCCCCAACCTGCTGGTCAACGGCTCGACCGGTATCGCCGTCGGCATGGCGACCAACATTCCGACGCACAACCTGCGCGAGGTCGCCTCGGCGGTGCAGTGGGCGCTGGAACACCCGGAGGCGACCGCTGAGGAACTGCTCGAGGCCGCCCTGGAGCGGGTCAAGGGTCCGGACTTCCCCAACGGGGCATTGATCGTCGGGCGGAAGGGCATCGAGGACGCGTACCGGACCGGGCGCGGTTCGGTGATCATGCGCGCGGTCGTCGAGATCGAGGAGGACCCCAAGACCGGACGCAACCAGTTGGTGGTCACCGAACTGCCGTACATGGTCAATCCGGACAACCTGAGCCTCAAGATCGCCGAGCTGGTCAACTCCGGCCGGTTGAACGGCATCGCCGACATCCGGGATGACTCCTCGGCGCGGACCGGTCAGCGGCTGGTGATCTTGTTGAAGCGCGACGCGCAGCCGCGGGTGGTGCTGAACAACCTGTACAAGCACACCCAGCTGCAGGACACGTTCGGCTGCAACATGCTGGCCCTGGTCGACGACGTGCCGCGGACGTTGCGGCTCGACCAGTTCATCTCGTACTGGATCACCCATCAGCTCAATGTGATCCGCCGGCGTACCGAATACCGGCTGGCCGAGACGGAGAAGCGGGCACACATCTACCGCGGTTACGTCAAGGCGCTGGACGCGCTGGACGAGGTGATCGCGTTGATCCGTCGCAGCCCGACCACCGAGGAGGCGCGGGAAGGCCTGATGGAGCTGCTGGAGATCGACGAGGTCCAGGCCGGCGCGATCCTGGACATGCAGTTGCGCAGGCTGGCCGCGTTGGAGCGGCAGCGGATCATCGACACGCTGGCCGACTTCGAGGTGCAGATCGCCGACTTCCAGGACATTCTGGCCAAGCCGGAACGGCAGCGGCAGATCGTCGGCACCGAGTTGGGCGAGATCGTCGCGAAGTACGGTGACGACCGGCGGACCGAGATCATCGCCGCCGATGGTGACATGTCGGCCGAGGATTTCATCCCCGACCGCGACGTGGTGGTCACGATCACCCGCGGCGGGTACGCCAAGCGGACCAACACCGATCTGTATCGGGTGCAGCGCCGCGGCGGTAAGGGTGTCCGTGGTGCGACGTTGCGGGCCGACGACGAGGTGGTGCACCTGTTCGCGACCAGCAACCATCAGTGGATCCTGTTCTTCACCAACAAGGGCCGCGTCTATCGGGCCAAGGTGTGGCAGTTGCCTGAGGCGAACCGGGATGCGCGCGGCAGCCACGTGGCGGGGTTGCTGTCCTTCCTGCCCGACGAGGAGATCGCCCAGGTGCTCACGCTGCGGTCGTATGAGGATGCGCCGTATCTGTTGTTGGCCACCAAGAAGGGTCTGGTCAAGAAGTCGGAGCTGTCGCTGTACGACTCGCCGCGGCAGGCCGGGATCATCGCGATCAACTTCCGCGACGACGACGACGAGCTGATCGGGGCGCAGCTGTGCAGTGCCGACGACGATGTGCTGCTGATCTCGCGGAAGGGTCAGGCGATCCGGTTCGCGGCCGACGATGCGCAGCTGCGACCGATGGGGCGCGCGACTTCGGGTGTCACCGGCATGAAGTTCCGGGACGGGGATGAACTGCTCAGTCTGACCCGGATCAGCGCCGACCTGGAAGAAGACAACTGGTTCGTCTTCACGGTGACCGACGGCGGGTTCGCCAAGCGGACCGCGGTGTCGGAGTACCGGCAGCAGGGCAGGGGCGGTCTCGGCATCAAGGCGATGAAGCTGAACGACAGCCGGGGCCGGCTGGTCGGTGGCCTGGTGGTGCGGGAGCATGACGAGGTCATCGCCATCAAGGCCAGCGGCCAGATCACTCGGAGTGCGGTTTCTGAGGTGGCGGTGAAGGGCCGGGACACCATGGGCGTCAAGTTCGTTGGTGTCACCAACGGGGACTCGGTCGCAGTGATCGCCTTGAATCCCGAGTCGACTCCGGAGTTGGAGGACGCGGGGCTGGATGACGCTGGTGGCGAGGGCGGTGCCGTCGAGAATTCGCTCGCCGAGGGTGATTCTGCGAAGGTTGAGGGCGAGTCCGCTCCGGTCGGCGAATCGGAGCAGGCAGAATCGGTGGACGAGGCTTCGGCGGCAGACGCTGAGGTCGAGGCCGCCGACGAGACGGACGACGAACCGGAGGAGTGACCGTGAGTGAACGCAGCAGGGGACCCGAGGGGTCTTCCGGGCCGGCGACCACTGACCGGGGCAACGCCGCCGGGCCGGAGGACTTCTATGCCGCGGCCGCGGCGTCCGTTGCTGCCCGCAACGGCACGTCGAACAGTCGTCCGGCTCAGGGTCGCGACAAGCTGACGCCGCAGGCCCGGCCGGCGCAGAAGGCAGCCGAGAACACGCCGGTGGCCAAGCGGGCCGACGGCCAGCCGGCGGCGGCGCGTTCGGCTGGGTCGGCAGGCGAGGCGGACGAGTCGGAGAACGAGACCACCGCGATCGGGTCGATCGCCAGCTCGGTGCTGAACGCGGTGAAGCCGCGGTCGAAGTCGGAGAAGGCGGCCGAACGCGCCGCCAACGCCGGTCCGGCCGCCGAGATGGTACGCGACCAGTCGTCCCCCGCGGTCCAACCCGACCCCAACCCGGCTGCTGCAGCTCCGGCGGCAGCACCAGTCGCATCGGCGCCGTCCGAGCCGGCCCGGGCGGCCAAGCCACGGGCGGGGACCGCCCGCGGCACCCGGAAGGCCCGGCTGCGGCTGTCCCGGCTGGACCCGTGGTCGGTGATGAAGACGTCCTTCATGTTCTCCATCGCTGCCGGCATCGTGTTCGTGGTCGCAGTCTTCGCCGTCTGGACGGTGATCGGTTCGTCCGGGCTGTTCGCCTCGGTCGACTCGATCGTCGGCAGCGTTCTGCAGAGCCCGGGCGACACCACGCCGTTCCGGATTGAGGACTACGTCAACACCCAGAAGGTGATGGGTGTGACCGCGTTCCTGGCCTGCATCGACGTGGTGATCTTCACCGCCCTGGCCACTCTGGCGTCCTTCCTGTACAACCTGGCCGCCACCATGCTCGGTGGTCTGGAGGTCACCCTCGCCGAGGACTGATCCGATTTGAGCGGACGGGGTCGGATGGGATACCGTTTCGCTTCGGCGTGAGACGTGTCAGACGCGCTCCGTCGGGATCGCGGGCCTATAGCTCAGTCGGTTAGAGCGTTGCCCTGATAAGGCAAAGGTCACTGGTTCAAGTCCAGTTAGGCCCACCCATCTGACAAGGGGAAACACCCTTCACTCGTCGTCCGGCTCGACCCTGGATGACGAAGCGGATGACAACGGCTCTGGACCCTCTGCATCGCTGCCGAACAGCTGATCCATGATCGTCGCACCGGTCTGCACAACAGGGCGGAGCTGGTGTCGATAGACAAGCTCCGTGACCGTCGTACCGCTGTGCCCGACTAGCCGGGAGATCTCTTCGATCGGAACGCCGGCGTCCGACAGCAGCGAAACGAACGAATGCCGTAGGTCCCGTGGCGTCCATTCGTTCGGGTCGACCCCTGGTACCAGTCGCAGGGCATGACGGAAGTCGCGGCGCACGTTCGCCGAATCCATCTCGGTACCCAGCCCGGTCGTGAAGACCAGACAGGAGTTGTGCCACTGGTCGCCGGCAAGCAGGCGCTCACGCTCCTGATCAGCGCGGCGTTTGCGCAGCACGCCGACGCAGCGTTGGGGAAGCGCAAGGGTTCGTCGGGATCGCCGAGTCTTGGTGTCCCCGCCTCGTCGGACCGAGTGCCAAACCTCGATGTACGGGCCGATCTTCTCGTCACCCGCGCGCGTCGGATCGAGATGGACATGTTCCCAGCGAAGGCCACGAAGCTCCTCGGTCCGACCACCGGTAAGGAGCGACAGCACAATGTAGGCGTGCATCCGATCGTTGGCTGTCCGAGCGAGAATCTGGTCCGCCTGCTCCGGTGTGAGTGACTTGGACTGCCGGCCCTCACGCTTTCCACGAGGGATTTCGACAAGTTCGACGACGTTCCGCTTGACCAGGTCGAGCGCCATCGCCCGTCTTACGGCGCGGTTGAGGCAGGCGTGTACCCGACGGAGAGGCTCCGAGCTCAGCACCTGGGCGCGGTTCGCCAGCCAAAGTTCCACTTGTGTCGCCGTGAGCTCGCGCAACTTGCGCTTTCCCAGGAACGGCACGATATGGGTCGCCGAGAGAGACCGGTACTTCTTAATCGTTGGTGGACCCTGGCGACCCAGCCCGTAGGTCAGCCAGTCCTCCATGGCTTCGGCGACGGTGTAGTTCGGCTTGCCTGGGTGGACATCATCCTCCAGGTCCCGAAGCATCTCTCGCAACTTGTCGCGCGCCTCAGTTTTGGTGCGGCAACGGGCCCGCCGGACGATTCGCTTTCCGCCGCCGTCGAAACCAACAGTGACCTCCGCGACCCATCGCTGCCGGCTCTCCTGCCAGTACAGCGATCCTTCACCCCGACCACGGCGGCTCACGAGGCGCCGTCCAACGAGGCCACGAATTCCTCCAGCGCGTGAACCGGCACCAGTCGACGTCGGCCCTGTTTCACCGTGCGCAGCCTGCCTGATCGGATCAGCTCATAGATCACCGACCGGCTGAGCCGCAGAGCTTCGGCGGCTTCGCCGACGGTGCACAAGACGGGCAAGACGGCATGTTCGACCATGATCAACTTCCTTCGATCGGCTCGGGCTGATTGGAGCGGATGTCGACCTTCTGCAGCGGCACGATTGCGTGGACTCGCTCCGAGAGTTCGCAAACGACTGCAGCGTCTGTTTTCACTGGCTTGTGAAACGCACCGTCGTCCCACCAGACTGATCGCAGATCGTCATCGACCAGTACCTGTGGCGGAAGCGGCAGCCCCAGCAGGTCGGTCGCGGCTGGCGTCACGGCTGCGACGAAGCGCTGGGCGTACAGCGCGCGGCTGTCTGCGTACCGGCGGTCCAGGTCGGTGAGAGCCGCCTCGGACGAGTGCGCCAGTTGATCTTCATCAGAGCAATCACCGACGCTGGCGTTGTCCTCCGCTTCGCGGAGGCCAACCATGCCCGGACGAGGATCAGTATCCTCGATCAACTCCGGGACGTTCCGAGAGACTGTGACGGCCTCCGTTATCAGATTCCACCGCCAATCTGTGTGTTCACCCGTGGCACCGAGCAGAAGCTCGCGCAGACATGCGGCTGCCCTTGGGCCCGGTCGCCCAAGAAGACGCTCTGGACCGCCGACGTCCGCGGCGGCAGCGACGAGTGAACTTGTCACAACGGACGCAACATCGGGCATGCGATGATCACGAAGTGACTGGCGCGCGATCGCGGTCAACAGTTGCGTGAGGTCGGTGATCGTCTCCTCGACGTCTACGCTTCCCGTGGTCATGGCTCGGTTCCGTTCACGGTGTGGAGACGGGTCGCCGGGCGCCGGCCGCTGATCAGGTGATCAACGTCGAGACGCATGAGTTCAAGATCACGGACCTCCCGATACGTCCGCTCCATCCCGGCCCACAGGTGCTTGCGGTCATCCCGGCTCAGCCCACCCCGCCATTCGGCGCGATCGTCACTTGCCAGTGCCGCGGCGAGGCATTCGCCGACAACCGGGCAGCGCTGGCAAGTGTCGGCGGTGGCTTCGGCCTCGTCGGCACAAGCAGCGGCGTTGGTCCATTCCAGGACCCGCCATTCGGCGGTCACGCCGAGCCGACGGACCACAAGGGACCGGTATTCGAAGACCACCAGATCGACGAGCCGATGTCGGCTGACCGGCTCGCTTTCGATGCGGTTCTGGTTCATTGGCGCTCCATGAGTCCTAGTGCTGATACTCCGAACGTGTGCGTGAAAATGCGCTCACATGCAAGGTTCGCCAGGATCTGTGGACAACGGCACCGCATCCCGCGGACATCTACGGACATCTACTATGGGTCACGCAGCATCATTGAATGGTAACCTGAGTTAGTGGTCAATCATCGGCTCCGTGGTGCGATGCTGGAGGCGGAGGTCACGCCTGCCCGCCTGGCGCAGCTCGTGGAGGTGGACTCGAAGACTGTGCAGCGATGGCTGACGGAGAACCGGATCCCATACCCGATCACCCGGCACCGGGTGGCTCGGGCGCTGGGGCATGAGGAGACGTATCTGTGGCCGGGGCTGCTTGCTGATGGTCTTGGTGGTGTGCCCGAGGCGATCGGTGGCATCTGGCCCACCCGCACCTCGATCTCATCCGAGACCTGGCACTCGCTGTTTGATCGTGCGAAACGGCAGATTGACATCCTGATCTACGCCGGCGCGTTCCTGGTCGAGACGATCGACCTGGCCGACGTGCTGCGGTTCAAGAGCGAGTGCGGCGCGGTGATCAGGCTGCTCGTCGGGGACGCTGACTGCGCGGCGGTCAAATCCAGAGCAGAGGAGCTTGGCCTCGCGTGGCTGCCGGAGCGCTGCCGTACGACGGAGACCTATCTCGCGCGAGACCTCGGGCCGAACGTCTGTGTTCGGACACACTCGACGACCTTGTACGCGAGCGAATTTCGCTTCGACGACACATTGCTGATCAACACCCACGCGTACGGCGTGTGGGCGTCAGAATCGCCGGTGCTGCGGCTCGACTGCGCCGAGAGTCCCTTGTTCCAGTTCTATGCGGATGCTTTCGATCGGGTCTGGGGCAACGAAACTCTGTGCCTCGCAATTAGCCCGGGTCCGGGATCTCAATGCCGGTCGAAGTCCGGTGCGCTTCGCCGAAAAATTGCCTCTGGTGGTGGCCACCGTTCGGCATGACGTGCGGGCAATCTGGTCAGCGACCAATATCGCTGTCGCAGGTCGCGGGCTCAACGACGTCGACCATCTAGCCGAGCTGTCTCGGCTGATCGGTGATCGAGAGGAGCGGGAGCGATCGATGACCGCCGGCACTGGCGGGCACCGATCGACGTCTACAGGCAGGATGGCTGAAGGAATCCCGGGCATATGCAGTTGAACCGTTGCCACACACCGTGCGTGACCAGCTCCCGCCCCGTACGCCGCACAGGCACCGCGGCGAAAATTCAGCGTGACACGGGCGTCCGACAGGCCTTGGGCGGAGTACACCCCCGGATGGTGCTGCTGTTGACCATCGCAAGCCCATGCGGGTCTGGCGACTGCGCGAAGGGGTAGCCCATTAAGGGTGATACCGCTCGATGGTCTCTGCGACGGCTTTAGCCATGTTGGAGATCCGCCAGTTTTCATCCACCCCGTCCGGGGCCATTACCGGTTCCAGGTTGGCATAGTTCTCGGCGATCGAACGAGCGATGCGCACCGCTTCCGCAGGCGTGCGCGCCTCGCGGAGGCCCACCTCATCGATTGGGTACGGCAGGTCACTACGCCGCTGCTTGATCTTCTCGAACGTCAAGGTCGTTCCCGTGATGAACACCTGATCGCTTAGTTCCATCGCACGTACCCATGGTGCTAATCGCGCAGCTCGACCAGCGTCATTTTCGGCCATACAAGCAATCTATTGCCGGCACGCGTGATGCGTCGGGCGGACGCGCACCAATTCATCTCGCGCCCTCTTGACGGCGTCCGCCAAGCGGAGGACGATCACCACATGGTCGACGACCGGCCGCCCGGCGAGAATGAGTCAACAGACGTCGAATTCAATTGCGGCATCTGCGGCCTCACCCTGTGGAGTTCTACGACACCCGAGTGTCCAGACGACGGTGTACTCATGAAGCCCGTTCAGAGTGCAGGTCCGGCGACAGACCCCGACGGCGGGTCGTCCATAGCCTGAAGCGCCACGCAGTATCCGCGAGCGCTCGACACTGCCGACGAGTAACTCACGCAGGCGAATCCCAAGAAGCCGCCAGCGTAGACAGCAATTTGCCACCAGTGGTGAACGTGATGCAATAACAGAGCGACAGAGATCATCGACAGAGCTCCGGATACGAACACCAGGGTGCAATACATGTCTAACCTGTCACGAAATTGATCGTGCTGGAGTTGGATCCTAGGTGAGACTTTTTCGCGCCGTCGCATGACGAAACTCGAAAGGTCACCTCCTGTATTCCGAAGATTGTCTTCGGTGCGCCGTAGGACGTTGCCGAGCTTGGTTGGCATAATCCGACGCTTCAAAGCCGGGTAATCCCTCTGCAGCGCCTCTAGGTGATCAACTTTCGCCAGGTCCCAAGCATTGCACTTGCTCCGCCAGTTGAGTTTACGGACAGTACCTCTCTCTTCAGCCGTGAGGTAATCAGGAACGTCCCTGCCAATCGCTTTCATCTCGAGTCCGGACAGCACATTTGGCGTGTACGGAGCCCGACCACGAAGGGCATCCTTAGCCTTAGCGAAGGCTTTGTCCGCTGCAGCGTTGCGCTTGCGCTGCAAGCGCTCCAGTCGTCGTACGTGTCGATATATTAGGGCGCTTCGCAGCAACCCAAGGGGGCCATTTCGCCTCCAATAGCCCTCCAAGAATCGTATAGCGGCGAATGATGAAGCCTGCGTCACCATCGTCGCCAAGACTAGGGCTGGCACGGCCAGAAGAAGAACCTTCTTCCAGTCGTCCGTTATGCGGTCCAGAGCTAGACTTACAGACCACGAGTTGTCGGCTCGAAACTGGACGAGCAGGGTGACGCTCGCCGCGAAGAGCGTCGCGGGCAACCATGCGCTCAAACTCAACTGGTTAAGGACCTTCGCGACGAACGCCGATACCCCGTCGGGGATATCTACTTTCTCCTCAGCTGGTACAGCCGGCGGCCGCGGCATTGGCGGCTGAGGCATTGGCGGCTCCGGGGTTGGCGGCTCCGGGGTTGATTGGATCGCGTCCGCCTCCGCCACACCCCACAGTGTGTCGTGCATCGCAGCGGTCTGACACTTGACGCGCCGCTACGCCAAAGAGCTTGGTCGGTGCGTACGTGTCTGCGTACGCACCAGGCGCTTGGACTGACCCCTCCGATGCGGTGAGAGTGCCTGTGCTTCCAGTGGCGCCGAAGCCGAAGCGGCGTCTGTATGGCCAGTCGGAGACCGCCACAGGAACGTAAGGCGCTTGGTGAGCCATCCACGTTACTGTGAGGGCATCCAACAGGGCTTGGGTCCACAGGTGAGTCAGCGTTTCCGGGCTGTCGCTATTGATCCCGCGAGACTCAGGCCGCTTCCGACCCAGGCGTCAAATTCCATCATGAGCACGGGGTGATGGTGGTAGTTGACGCTGCAATCGGTCTCGAAGAGACCTCGCTCACGCCTTCGGCGCGACGTGACATGTCGGTCAATATCGTGCCCGAATGGGATCCATATCCGAGCAGGCCCGCCCCACCGCAACCTACTTCTGACCGTTGGCACGACCGCCTCTACCGCTCGGGCGCTGGCGGGATCTCCGGAGTTGAGCGGCAAGCTCCGGATAAGTCATGCCGTCCAATTTCGACCGTGCGTCCTCGATGTTTCGCGTGAGCGTGTTGAACTCGCGGTCGAAGGTAGGTTCCGAGACACACAAGAGATTTACTAGTTCACCGATCTTGTCGAGCAAACTTCGGCGCGCGCGGAGAGCCTCGTAGTTGTAATCGTAGTCGTGCGGCGTCGACGAGAACTGATCGTCGGATGAACTGCGAAGTTGCCAGACCCACTGTCCGTGGGCCAGCCGGTTGCGATCCGTAATAATCGCCGACAACTCACCCACCAGCAGGTCGGAAACCGCTTCGATACGACCGAGAGCCAATGGCGGTAGCACGTTGGCAAGTTCCTCATGGGTGAGAACTTGGTAGTGTCGTCGAGCCGCCAACTCGACGGCAGTTACCCACCTCTGCTCTTGGCTTCGGTTCGACCAAATTAGCCGCCGCTCTCGGTCGTTGAAACCAGTCGGGTCGTCGATGATCTTTCGCAAACGCGCCTCGGCATAGACTCCGAGAAGCAACGTATGGACCTTCCGGAATGCCATCTCGCTCGGCTCATCGTGGTCGCGGATGGCTCGCTTGTGAGCACGCTCGACCTGCGTCAGAGCGGCAATGACTGCATTCAGATTCGCTGCGTGCTTCAGGAAGTTCGGACTGGTCGGATAGCTAGTCATGGTTCTACTCACGGTCGCCGGACTGCATGTACGGGACATGCCTTCTGGCGGCCGGGAGTCGAACCCGGTACACACCTGACTTTCGCCAGGCCGCGCTCCGAGCGCGCCACGCCCAACCGGATAGTACCCCAATGAGGTGCGCGAACTGTGTGCGCCCGGTCATCGTGAGGACGGCCGACAGAAGGCCCCGTGCGAGCGTGCACACGCGAACCGAAGCTGTCGACTCCCGACGCCCGCAAGCCGTCCCATCAGCGTGCCGACCGAACCCTCGTGACCGGCTGAATCACGAGCGCCCGCTAGACCCGCCCGGCTGCGATGCCCGCAAGGGTGCGTCTTGCGGAGAGGGGGCGTACCGGAAACGGTCGTTTCTGGCTGATGCCAGGCCTGGTCGGCCTCGACCCCGGTCGACCACGCGGGGACCGTCAACCGAACGTCTGTCGGCTAGCTCAGAGACATCATCGAGGATCTGCGAGCACCCGGCGGTTGCATGGCAGTCCGATCCGCGGGGATCTCAATCATTAGACCAAACAGTTGTCCCGGTTTGGCGACGCATGGATTCGACTGGTGGCATCGTTCCTGGGGTGGATGGCTACATGTGCTCGGTTGAGGTTGGCAACGAATCGGTGATCATCACCGCGAAGAATCCGATGGCGCGCGGCGCCTTGATCGGGATCGGTCCTGTGGCAGCTGGGAACCCGTACGCCGTCGGGGACAGCGTGGTCATTCCCCTTTCCCACCTGGAGCGGGTGGACTTCTTCCCGGCATCGATGCTGGCTAATGGTCGGCTCACTGTCGCCGCCGGCGGCCGGGAGTTCGTCGCTCACTTCAGGCGCAAAGATCGCCAAGCTTTTGAGGAGTTGGCGCGCTTCCTGACCACCCAGCTTCGACCGGGACGGCTGCCAGCCGGACCGGCACCCGGCGCTCAGCTGCATGCGAGCGCCAGCGGAGCTGCGGTTCCCACGACGGAGTCGAAAGCGGCAGGAGCGGAGCCAACGGTCGAGGGCGTCCTGCAGCAGTTAACCGTGATTGACGCCGGTCTACCTCTTGATGAGCAGATCGAAGTCAACGGCGAGACGCACCATTCGAAGAGTTTCAGAAAGTTGTTTCGGGCCATGGGAATGCCGATTACCTCGGCTGGTACCACCTTGCAAGATCAGCGCTGCGTCTTGGTGCCAGAGCCATGGAATGAGCACGACCCGAACGCGGTAGCCGTCGCGATCGAGGGCTTCGTTGTCGGATATGTGCCCGCCAACCTGGCCGCGACCTACTCGCCGCATCTGCTGGCTCGGGCGCGCGACCGAAAACTCATTGCGGGGGCCGCCAGGGTATGGGTGAAGGATGAAGGTGGAATGGTTCGAGCCAGGGTGACGATTCTGGTTCCCGAAGCGGATCTGCTGTAATACCACGATCACGCGTCGTGTCGGGCGGGGATCATGAAGCCGAAGTCGTAGCCGAGTTCGCCGTCCTCAAAGACGCTGATGGCGGTCAGGTCGCGGCTCGATAGCCGTTCCGGGACTGATGCCGAGATCACGAGTCAGCATCGTGTCCGCAGAGGATCGCCGCGAACGTGTCCGGTCACGGGACCTCACCGCCCATGATGCTGGCGACTTGGCTTGGGTGGTGGTCGTCGACGCTGACGACGATGTCACCGACCCCACGCTCGGTCATCCGCTGCTGCAGGCGAGCGGCCGGACGTTTACCGCCAGCCGCTCGTCCCGAACCCAGGCAGTAATGGTTCTTGCCGGGACATCCCACTCGGCCGAAAGTTCGTTGATCGTCTGGCCGGCGGCATACGCCGCGCGGATCTCCCTCAAGGTGGTTCGTCGCCTCGTTGCGTCGCCACACTGCATCGTCGGTGTCGGCCCCTCGCCGGTTGTAGCGGCGCGCAGGCGCGTCGGCGTTCGCGCTGCGGTAGCGGGATCGCAGGGCTTCCTCGGTCAATCCGGTCCGGGCGGAGATTTCGGACCAGGACAGGCATTCCTCGTCGCGGAGGCGGACGATCTCCGCGGTCGGGACGGGTTCCTGCACTCCGCCCTTGGGTCGCCGAGGGACTCCGAGCCGATCCAGTGTCTCCCGGACCCAGGTGCTGGACCGGTTGTACCGGGCAGCCAAGACTCGCAGCGGATCGCCGGAAAGATAGTCGGCAACCAGCTGCTCGAACTGCGCGTCAGTCCACGATCCTCGCCCTGCCGTCACCCGTCGCACTCTAGGTCCAGGCCGGCCGAAAGTGTCCGCAGCTTCGGGATGCATGCATGCAATGCAACGATGGCGGCGTGGCAGACCTGGACCTCATTGCGCCACGCACGGCCGAGGGCCTGCCGCACGGGACCGATTGGATCTACGAACCGAAGTACGACGGATACCGGGTTCGACTCACAATCTCCAGTCGCGGCGTTGAGCTACGGTCGCGTCGCGGCACAGACCTGACTGGCTTGTTTCCCGACGTCACCGGTTCGGCTGCGGTCCAGGTGCCGAACGGGACGGTGCTGGATGGCGAGCTGGTGGCGTTCGTTGCCGGCCGGCTCAGCTTCGACACGCTGCAACAGCGGATGGCCGCCGGGGTTCGGCGTGCCACGGATCTGGCACGGGTGCAGCCGGCCTCGCTGGTCGTGTTCGATGTGCTGCAGACAGCTGGCCAAGACATCACCGGGTCGACTTGGCGCGATCGCCGCGCCGCCCTGGAGGACGTAGCCCAGGGGTGGCGGCCGCCGCTGCAACTCACCCTGTACACCGCAGACCGGGCCGAGGCGATCGACTGGATGCACGCCCTGGCACCGATGGGCATCGAGGGGGCGGTCGCGAAGCGGGCAACCAGTCGCTACCGCCGTGGCGCAGACTGGCTGAAGGTCCGCTACCGCGACGCTGGTCGGCGTGATCGGCGCTGTCGTCGGGCCTGTCAGTGCACCCGAGGCGCTGCTCATCGGCCGACTGGACAATACCGGACAACTGGGAATCCTCGGCCGCACCTCGCCGCTCTCTCCCGGTCAGTCGAGATCGGTTGGCGCCCATCTTCGACCGCCGACCAGCGATCATCCCTGGCCGGAAGTGATCGGATCCGGCCAGTTCGGCAGCCCGGTGCATGTCAACCGGGTCGAGCCAGACGTGATCGCAGAAGTGAGTGCCGATACCGCAGAGATGGGCGGACGTCGGCGGCACGCGTTGCGGTTCGTCAGGCTGCGGCTGGACTAGTCCCGGTCGACGTACCAAGCCACCACGAATTCACCCTCAGCCACGCGGCCGAGGATCTCTGCCCTGGCATCTTGATAGGTGCCGCGAGCTTGTTCCCAGCGTTCTTCGGCAGGCGCCACATCGTGGGGAGTTCGTGCACGAACGCGAGCCCTGACCGTCGCCACCTGGTCATCGACCATGTCGACGATCTCCTGCCTTGTCCTCATCGTCGAACCATCCCCGGTGCCATCTGTTGCGGTCGGGCGAGATGGGCCGTGACGGCGCTGCGACGACATCCCGTTCGTGAAACCACCGTTGGATGACTGCAGCCGATTGGCCTGGCCGATCGATGACGACCATCACCCAGGCCCACCGGGCGCCACCATGTTGTTCCCAGGCGACCAACAACCCCGGGTCGGGAGGACGGTGATGCTCCCCCGACTGGCACCACACATGACGTACCTCGGGCGGCATCGGCCACTCCTGCTCCTTCCGACGCTGTCCCATGTCGAAAATGCTACTCGCGTTCGATTTTTAGCGGGCCAAGTCAGGTTTTTCTGGGCACGGTCGTGGGCGAGGACCCGCTCATCCGTCAGATCCTCCGATCCGTGCAGCAGATCATTCGGCTCGAACGAGTGTCTGATGACGTGAACATCTTCGAGGCTCATTGGCGGGTCGGTCGAGGCGGCCACATGCCCGAGTGTGAGTGGCGAGAAGCTTATGTGACTCGGGCCATGGCCCGAGACTAGGGCGGCCCGGAAGCGGGCTGCGCCCAAAATGAGCCTGACATGACACACCTCTTGCAGATCCTCTGAATGGTAACTAGAGTTATCTTCCGTGATGACCATCCATGTGCTTCACGCTGGGGATGGCTACCTGTACCTGATGCGATCGGTGGCCGTTCACGACGGCACGAGCGTGCCTGGACAGTCTCTCGCTGCGTACTACACCGCGTCAGGACAGCCGCCAGGTCGCTGGGCGGGCCAGCTCGCCTCGTCTCTCGATGTTCACGGGACAGTAACTGAAGAACAGATGCAGGCGCTCTTCGGTGAGGGCCTCCACCCCAATGCCGGGCCGCTTCGGGCGGCCATGATCCGCGATGGTGTGTCGGCGAACGAGGCGGATCGGGCGGTGCGGCTCGGTCGGCGCTTTCCGGTCTACGGGAGCACGGGTGATCTGCGCTGGAAGATCAGCCGCGGCTATCGGGAACAGGAGCGGTTGCTGGGTCGTCCGTTGACCGAGGACGAGCGACTCGAGGTTCGGCAGCGGGTTGCTGCTGGGGACTTCACCCGCCGTACGGGTCGGAGTCCGCTCGATCCCTTGGAGCTCTCCGGAGATGAGAGCGCGACGAGTCGGAGCGCCGTGGCGGGTTATGACCTTGTGTTCACTCCGGTGAAGTCGGTTGCCGTGCTGTGGGGTCTTGGCTCGGCCGAGACCCGGCAGCAGATCTACGAGGCCCACCGTGCCGCGGTCGCGGACGCGATTGGCTGGTTGGAGGCCAACGCCGCCTACACCCGGGCTGGAAGTGAGGGGCAGGCGCAGATCGACACCACCGGCGTACTCACTGCGGTGTTTGATCACTGGGACTCGCGCGCCGGGGACCCGGATCTGCATACCCACGTCGCGATCTCGAACAAGGTGATGGGTCTCGACGGCAAGTGGCGGTCGCTGGACGGCCGGAGCCTGTTCGCTGCTGCCGTGTCCCTGTCGGAGCGCTACAACACGCGCATCGAAGACGAGCTGCGACGCCGGCTCGGCGTCGATTTCGAGGAGCGTGGAGGACCCGATGATGATCATCGTGCCGTACGCGAGATTGTCGGCGTCCCTTCTGCCCTGATCAGCCACTTTTCGAAGCGCCGACAGAACATTGAGCGTGCGTACCGGGAGCTGGTTGCTGGCTACCGGTCGCGGCACGGACGGGATCCGTCGGAGGCGGCGCGGCTGAAGCTCTATCAGCAGGCGACGCTGTCGGATCGCCCGGACAAGCAGGCGGGCCGGTCGCTGCAGCAGATGGTTGGCGAGTGGACTAGTGAAGCGCAGCAGCTGCTCGGCATCACCGATGTCGCGGCTGATCTTGAGCGGCGGGTCCGCGCGGAGGCCGTTCGACGGCCTGAAGTCTCCGTGGGTGAGCTTGCTGACACTGTGCTTCGGGTGCTGTCGGCGTCCAGGTCGACCTGGAACATCCACCACGTGCGAGCTGAGGCCCACCGCCAGTCGCGTCCCATCTCGAGCGCCGACCGCGACGCGCTCGTGGAGCAGATCGTCGCGGCGGCGACCGACCCGCTGCGGTCGATCCGTATTCAAGCACCGCGGACCATGGCGGAACCTCGTGAATTGCAGCGTTCTGATGGTGAGTCGGTTTTCGTCGAGCATGCTACTGAGCGGTTTACGACGGTCGAGATCCTCAAGGCCGAGGACCGCATCGTCGGTGCTGCGCGTGCGCGGGGTGCGGCGAAGTTGCGTGTCGACGCCGTATGGACCGCCATCGACCGAAGCGCCACGGCAGGTCGGGACCTGAACAAGGGGCAGCAACAGATGGTCGCGGCGTTGTGTCTATCCGGACGGGCGGTGCAGCTTGGGCTCGCTCCAGCTGGGTCGGGAAAGACCACTGCCTTGCGCGCGGTGACGGACGCGTGGACCAGCGCAGGCCGCGACGTGCTCGCTCTGGCGCCGTCGGCCGCGGCGGCCGAAGTGCTGTCGACCGAACTGGGTGTGCCCGCCGACACAGTCGCTAAGTTTGACCACGACCAGCCGCAGGTCCCGGATGCAGCGATGATCTTGATCGACGAGGCCGGCATGGCAGGCACACTGATCCTCGATCGGGTCATCGAGCGTGCTGGCGCTGCCGGTGCGGTCGTCCGGCTGATCGGAGACGATCAACAGCTGGGTGCTGTCGAGGCCGGCGGCGTCATCCGTCAGATCGCTCACGATGTCGGCGCGGTCCGTATGCAGGAAGTCGTACGGTTCACCGATCCGGCCGAGGCACGCGCCACGCTCCAGGTGCGCGACGGCGAACCAACGGCAACCGACTTCTATCTGAGCCATGATCGTGTGGTCGCAGGCACGACCGAGACGGTGCCGGACGCTGCGTACCAGGCGTGGCTGGCAGACGTACGCGCGCATAAGGATTCCGTGCTGCTTGCCTCATCGTCGACCGAGGTGTCGGCACTGAACGCGCGTGCTCGCGCTGACCGAGTGGTCGCGGGAATGGCGAGGACCGAGGGTGCGAACCTGCGGGATGGCAATGTCGCCGGGGTTGGCGATTGGATCACGACCCGTCGGAACGAGAGGTTGCTGACGGTCCATGCCGGGCGGGACTGGGTCAAGAACGGTGACTCGTGGGTGGTCGATCGGATGCACGAGGATGGTGCGCTCACCGTGGTGCACCGACGCCATGGTGGCCGGGTCACGTTGCCGCCGGACTATGTCGATTCCCAGGTGGAGTTGGGCTACGCGCGCAGTATCCGTCGTTCGCAGGGGCTGACTGTTGATCACGCTCATCTTGTGGTCGATCCGCGGATGAGGCGCGAGGAGCTGTACGTCGGTCTCAGTCGTGCACGGCAGTCGACCCGTCTCTACGTTGCGGTGATGACCGACCCCGGGCCCGATCATCAGCCGGACGTGGCGGGCAGCGCGGCGGAGGTGCTGCGGATGATCATCAATCGCAGCGGTGCCGAGTTGTCGGCGAACGAGACCATCCGTGAGGCGGTGGACACTCTTGGTGATCTTCGCCGGATGGCTGTGGAGTACGAGCACACGCTAGACGTTCAGGTCGGCGACCGCTTCCGATTCGCCGCCGAGCGAGTACATCCGGGACTGACCGACGATCCCGCCTGGCCGCAGGTCGTACGACGCCTGCATCGAGCTGAAGCCGAAGGCTGGACACCTGAGGCGATCCTCCGGACTGCCCAAGATCTGCACGAATGGGGTGATGCCCGCTCCGATACTGAAGTGATGGCCTACCGCCTCGATGTTCTGCTCCGGCGCGCCGATCATGACTATTCCGTTGCTCTGGTTCCGCAATGGCTTGCCGTTCGTCCGCCAGGACGACTGGAGCCGCCCTGGGACGGCTATCTGCCGCAGCGATACGCCGAAATGGCGGATCGCATCACAGGCCTGGCAGACAGCGCGGAGGCCGCATCCGCGCCATGGCTCGCCACTATCGGAAGCGGACCACAACGTGCCGATGCTATTAGGCAGGTTGTCGCGTACCGAGCGGTCTACGACGTTGCCACCGATGATCCACTCGGGCCCGAACCGCAACTTCGTACGCGGCAACATCACGCCTGGTCCGACGTACGGCAAGCACTTCATCGCAGCCAGCCGACCGAAGAACCGCAGGGTGCGACCCGGCTGCTGGCCGAGCTCGAGGCCGAACCGAGATCCGTTGATGATCGCTCGGTTGCTGACGATCGACGCGGACCCACGCTTCACCTGTGAATCAAGGAGATTCAATGTCGAACACAACCAACGATGAAGGACCCAGCCGCGCCAGCGCTTCAGATCTGCCGTTGATCATCGAACAGCTCCAGGACCAGCTGGACGACTTGACCGCGACCGTACGAGCGCTGCAGACCCAACTCGACCAGCAGGCCGCACGCATCGCAGCCCTCGAACGGACGTGACCCACCATGTCCGAGCAGGAGCGACGGCGCATCAACATCGGGCAGCTCCACGATCAACTGAAGGCAGCCGTCCAGGCGATCGAAACCGGTGATCAGTGGCGGAACTGGCTGGACTTCGCCGGCAAGCTCAATCGCTACAGCTTCGACAACCTCATGTTGATCATGAGACAGCGGCCGGACGCGACCGCCGTGGCCAGCTACACCACCTGGAAATCTATCGATCGCCAGGTGCAGTGGGGCGAGCGGTCCATCAAGGTGCTCGCCCCGGTCACACGTCGGATCGACGTGACCGATGATCGAGGCCAGCCGGTGCTCGATGAGGACGGTCACCGGCGGCGTCGGAACAAGATCATCGGCTATCGACCGGTGTCCGTGTTCGACATCAAACAGACGACCGGAGCGCCGCTACCGGAGCCTGCACGACCGACACTTCTCGTCGGCCAGGCGCCGGATGGCCTCTGGGCATCTCTCGAACGCGAGGTCTCCGAACGCGGTTACCGACTGCTCCGCGCCGGCAGCGAACGGCTCGGAAGCGCCAACGGCGCCACGATGCCCGGCCCGCGGGAGGTCTGGGTCCGCGACGACGTCGACGACGCCCAGGCGGTCAAGACCCTCGCTCACGAGCTGGCGCGCATCATCTTGCACGCCGACGACCCTGACGCGCCGTGCCGAGGCATTAAGGAGGTCGAAGCCGAATCGGTCGCCTACCTGACCCTCGCCTCCCACGGCATGACAACCGACAACTACTCGTTCCCGTACGTCACCCATTGGGCCTACCCGATCGCCGAGGTCGAGCACGTCGACATGGCCGAGATCGTCACCCGCACCGGACGGCGGGTCATCGATGCAGCTCGGACGATCCTCGAAGCCACTCAGACCGCTCGGGCGCCAGATGCTGCGCTGGCCGCGATCGCCGTACGGACGCAAGCCGCGGCAGAGCACACGAAGACGCTGCGTGAGGAGGTTGAGGCGAAGGCACTTCCACCGGTTGAGCGGGCCGTTCTGCTCGGTGTGGTAGCCGACAGCGACGCCTACTTTCGTTCCCAGGTTCAGCGATCGTGGGTTCCCGAGTACCTGGCCGGCCGCGGACTCGGCACAGCGGTCGACGGTCACGGCATCGGGTACGCACCCAACGGCTGGACCGAGCTCACCGATCATCTTCGGTCGCTCGGCTACACCGATGATCACATCGAGGCATCGGGCATGGCGACCCGAGCGCGCACGGGAAACCTGATCGACCGGTTCCGCGACCGGATGACCCTACCGCTCCGCGACGCCGCAGGAGACCTCGTCGGCTTTACCGCACGCAGCGGCCCCGATTCTGACGGTGAGATTCCGAAGTATCTGAACTCACCATCAACCGTAATCTTCAAGAAGAGCGAACTGATGTACGGGCTGGGCGAGCATCGGCAAGCTATCGGCTTGGACTCGGTGCCGGTGATCTGCGAAGGTCCACTCGACGCGATCGCGGTCGACCTGGTAGCCCTGCGGAGTGGAACTGATCTCGTCGGTTTGGCCACCTGTGGGACCGCCTTCACCGTCGCCCACGCAGGGGAGCTTGGGAAGACCCGCGCTGCCGAGGTCTGTCTGGCCTACGACGGAGACGAGGCAGGCAATAAGGCCGTCGAACGCGCATGGACCAAGATCACTGACGTCGGCATCAAGAGGGTGACGATCGCAGAGCTACCAGCTGGTACGGATCCGGCCTCGCTGGCTGTCGAGAACCCGGCTGAGCTCGTTCGTATGGTGGCCGCAGCCAGGAGCGCGGCCTATGTGTTTGCTGACCGAAGAATCGATGTAGCTCCGATCGGTGACAACGTTCCGCGGGCGTACGCGTTGTTCCACGACCTCGTCGACTGGGCGCAGAGACTGCCTGCCGAGGAACGAGTGGGCTTGGCCGTACACATGGCCCGCCGGTTGGATATCGACCCCACCGATGCCGCTGCCGAGATCACCGAACGGCATCCCGGCTTCATGACAGATGCTTCCGATGCGTCCGTCCGTGATCACTGCGTAGCCCTCCGCGAACAGATCGCATACGCAGAAGTCGATCATGATTTCACTCCCCAAGTTGAGCGGCGCACAGCGCAGATCTCGATCGGAAAGTAGGAGCACCGATGACCGAGTCGAGCGGGAACGGTGTCAACAGCGGATATGGATCCGAGGCTTCGTGGGATCCCGTCGCCATCACGAGGCAGCGAGCGGACGAATGCCGCACAGAACGCGACGGTGCCATCGCGGTCCTCCGAACCTCGATGTCGGATGGCGAAATTCTTACCGATTTCGGCATCGACCTGGATCAGATCGAGGAATGATCGATGGAGCAGGAGGTCGCTGAGACAGTCGTACGGTCAACACGCGAGGAAGCCGAACGGCAGGCGCGAGGCGATCTTGACCGGCTTCGCCGCCAGGCCGTGGAAGCCGGCCGCGAACGATCACGGAAGATCATCAAGATCACCACGATCGACACCGACGCGGGCACTATCAGCTATAACCCAGCCGGCCGGCTCCTGCGAGATTGGTACCTCCACGTCTACATCAACTCGCTACGCAGTAACCTCAGCCAGCCGAACGAGGTGATCGACGACCAGCAGGCCACAGGAGCAGCGGCCCTGCTTCAGCGACTACGCCCCAGTGCTGGGCCGCTGCGCACTCTGAGTGCCGTCGATCTGACCCGGAAGATCGCCATCGCCGACGCCGCAACAGCAACGGCGCGAATCACCGAGCGCCTCCACGAGGTGGGAGTTGCCCGAGCAATCAGACACGCTCCGGATCATCGATTCGACGACGATCCGCTGCGCGTTCAAGTCGCCCGCCACTGGTACCTACGATGCTATGAGGACTCCCTCGCCGCCGCCGCTAAGGTACGCACGCCACTGGCAGAGGTCACCAACGCGGAGACGTTCCAGGTCGCAAATGCGCTCGCGGCCGGTGAAGCTCGCCGTCTCATCGGCCGCAACGGAGTTCCAGTCGCGCTCGCCTACGCCGACGCGGCACGGATCACAGGACCGGCCGCCGACGCCGCTCGAAAGATGTTCAACCACCCCGCGGTGTTGACCGCGTCCGGGAGCACTGTCGATCGGAAACGTGATCTTGAGCGACTGGGCGCCGAAGACCGCACGCCGACAGGTGACCTCAGATCAGGAGACGCGATTCGGCACGGTGAGTCAGAAGCCACTCGTCGGATGCAGTGAGTGAGCGCCCGTGGGCAGGGCACTGTGCGTTGTCTGCGAGGCGATCGATCGTCGATGAATTGCCGATCCGTAGGACGCCCGCTCACCGGACAGGCTGCCGGGCGGGTCCTACAGGAACTGGGCCAAGCGCGGCAGATATCGTCTATCGCCGCTATGTCGCTGGGGAACCATCACTGGGCAAGGAACCCTGAATGCGACGGCTCTCGGTCTGCCGAGATGGTGGTCTGGATTGACCAGATCGATGAGGCAGACCGGCACCGCGCGGTCGCAGAATCGCGCGGATCCTAAACGAGCGGCCCCGACTCTATCCTTGGATTGGAGACGCGAGTGGACGAGGAAGGGCACCGGCATGGCATCGACCCCGCTTCAGGGTCGCCGACCGGGGCTGCATCCGGCGCTTTCGATGCGCCAGGGTTTCGCCCTCATCGAAGAGGCGGGATCCGTGCGAAATCTGCTACGCGATTCCGTGGACGCGATCCGGAAACTTCGGTTCGTTTCCCTGCACGGGGACGCAGTGTTCACGATGGGCAGCATCGGCGTCGAGAAGGCCATGAAGGTCCTGCTCGGCTGCAACGAGGTCGAGACGATGGGCTCGTGGCCATCCGAGAAGACGTTGAGGGACTGGGGTCACGACATCGAGGCGCTGGATGACCTCCTTGGGGCGGCCGTCGAACATGGCCTGGCGAGGTGCACGCACATCGGATACGCCGAGGTGCTTGCGGCTCGGATCAACGGGAGCACGGCGCTCCCGCTCCTGTTCGCGACGTTCGCGCGATATGGGAAATCGGGGCGCTTCCATCACCTGGACGTCCTCGCCACCGATCAGCCGGGCTCGGACGATCCGCCCTCCGAATACTGGGAGCGGGTCGAGCTCCACACGAGGACCACGGAGCCTGAGTTCCACGAAGTTCCCTACGGAGACAACAGCGCGCTCGACCAGTACGAGACGAGGCTGCGCGGCCGCATCGCCGGCGAGCTCGACGCTTGGTGGTTCTGTGTCCACCGCCTCGCGGTCCAAGGCTGCTTCGGTGAACTCGGGAAGAAGATCGGCTGGCAGATCTGGGAGCCAGGGAGGCCAGAGCCGATCACTGTGAAGAACTAGAAGTCCGTCGCTGCTACGGCCTACGGCGAGTGGAGGTGAATGGAAGAATCCTCCTGTGCCTGATGATCATGTGCGCCCCGACGGGCCAGCTTCCAAGCGCTCCGCTTTGGACACCGACATGATCCCACTCGGTGAACGCGCGCTCCGGAGCATCCTCGACCATGTGATCGACGTCGGCGACGAGGCCGAGACGACCTATCTGGAGGTGAAGAGCAGCGCTGATCCGACCAGCAAGTCAGGCTCGGTGAAGATCGCAAAGTTTCTCTTGGGGGCGGCGAACCGTCGGCCGCAGGAGGCGGCGCACCATTTCCGGGGCTACGCCGTACTGGTCATCGGCGCGGGGAAGGGCAGTGTCCAGGGCGTCCCGCGTGGCGTCGAGGCCCACGAGCTGGAAGATCGGCTCCAGCAGTACCTCGGCCCACAGTTTCCAGGGTTCGAGTTCGGGAGGGTCAGTGTCGATGACGACCGCGAGGTGCTGTTCGTCATCGCGCTGCCGCCAGAAGACGCGCAAACAATCTTCCCGTGCCACAAGGGCTTCCAGGGAGAGGACCGCCGAGACAGTCTCGAAAACGGTGCCATCTACGTGCGAGGGACGAGCAACACCCGTCCGGCCCGGGCCGGGGAAGTCCTCATGCTCGTGGAGCGGGCCCGAGGCGGCGGCAAGTCGCCCATAGACCTCGACGTCCAGATCCTCGGGTCCATCGGCCGTGTAGACCGCATCGACGAAGTGATGGAGGTCCTGCGCAGGTTCGAAGAGGAGCGGTTCACGAAGCCGGAAGTGCCCACTGAGCGTCCGGCCGCGTATGCGTTCCTGGCCTCGGACCTCTTCCGGAGGACCAAGCCGATGTCAGCCGATGAACGGGCCGAACGCCTGGAGGCGTGGCGCAGGAAGCGGGCTAGCCACATTTCGAAGGGTCGCGAGCACCTCCTCGGGGTTGGCCTGCCGGGCGTGGGGATCCGGGTCGTCAGCCGCGATCGATTCGTTGCCAAGCCCCATCTGATCGTCACGTTCCACGGGTGCGAAGTGATCGACCACCGCGACGTCGACGATGCCGATTACAGCAAGCTTGTCGAGCCGGTCGTTTCGCAGCAGGGCCCATACCGGATCGGACTCGACCCCTCCCTCTACCGGGTGGTTCCGCGCGAATATCCGGTTGACTGGGAGAACTACGGTGACGACGCCAAAATCACTCTCACGCCCGAGTCATTCCGTCCGAACGTGCCGTGGGAGAGCAACGTGGACGACTACGTGCTTGTGGCGCGGGACTCGGAAGCAGCCACGGTTTCGGTGAGCTGGGTCCTCACCGAGGACGGCAACGACACCGTCACGACCGGGGATTTCGAGATCCCCGTCAGCGAGCTCATCGATGCTGCTGACCTGATCAGGTCAACGTTCTTGAAGAATCAGTGACAGACCTGGGGCGCATTCGCTCGTTTCAAGCGTCATATTCGGACATGATCACTGGGTATGTCTTAGCCGTCGGCTGCTGCGGTGGCGGATCCGCATGCGGTGACGATGCACGGTCGTGATCTTGGTCGCCGGTGCAGGAACCGCTATGGGGCTGCGTCCCGCGGCGGTTGGAGTGGGTGTCTTTTGGCGCGATTTCCCGAGCCATCCCGATGTGGACGGTGCGACGAGCGACAATGGGGTGTGATCAGGTGGGATGCGGACGCGCAGCGGACCGAGCGTGGCATTCAGATGCTGCTCCGCCGGTCCTACCCGCGTCTCCGTTCGCTCGACGGTGCCGGCGGCGATGGGGGGGCGCGACGCACAACTGGTCACGGCCGATGGGCTCACCGTCTTCGAGATCAAGTCTTTCGGCCGGCTGACCTCGTCACGGCGGCGTCAGGTCGAACGCTCGTTGCGCGCCGCTGTGGCTTCGGCGCCGACGATGAATCGTTGGGTGCTGGTGATCCCGATGAATATGAGCCCGGTGCGTTCGGGTATCCGTAGCGGTGAGGAGGCGTGGTTCGATGAGAAGCTGCCGAAGATCGCGCCGGGCGTGGAGTTGAGCTGGTGGGGGCTGGACTGGCTCGACGGGCAGATTGCCGGGAATACGGACATCCAGCGCTACATCGAGGGAGTGGACGGTCAGCTCCTGGAACGCGCTAGAGAGTTCGAGTTGGAGCGTGCCGCCCTGGCTAACGGTGCCACCGATCTCCGGGACCGGATTGACGGCCTGCGGCGGCGGGTGGACGAGGTATCTCCGTTTTGGACGCTCGATTTCACGGTCGATGGCAGCGGCACGACGACGCGGCTGCGGGCCAAGGTCCCCGACGCGCACATCGTGGACCCGATCACGATCACGCCGACGTTCAGGTTCCGCCGCGACGATCCGGATGACGAGAGGCTGCAGCGGCGTTTCGAGAGCACCCTCAGTTTCGGCGGCAGCGTTGTACTTCCCGCAGGGTATGTGTCGCATGTCGAGGTCGACGCCTCGCCGGAGGCACGGCTCCTGGTGGCAGACGGGGATCCGCTGGCTAGCGAGTTCGCGATCAGATCCATCCGCGAGACGCTTCCGCGCCCGCTCAGATGTAGCTTCCAAGTCCAGGATTCCCACGGTCAGGTCCGCACGGGATTTCCCGTCTTCTTCCGGGAACGAACCAGCGGGGGTCGCGGAGTAGCGCTGTATGGAGACGATGCTGCCGGCGTGGCCAAGTTCGAGGCGGGTATCCCGCGGCCGTCGCAACCCGTAGGACAGGAGTCAGCTGTAAAGCTCGACGGTGCGAGGCTTGAGCTGAACCTTCCCGACAGCCTGGTTGGCTATGACATTGATTCTCTGATACCAGTGATCCGCACACTGGCCGCTGCCGTCGAAGGCACCAGAATTCGGCTGGACATGCCTGGGCTCGGATATCTGGACGGTGGGCCGCTGCAGACGGCGGCGTATCCAGCGTTGCCACCGATCGCCCAGGTTGTCGAGGACCTGCGACGGATGCAGGATCTGACGGGTTCGGTGCTCCGGTACCCGGCGAATATCAAGAACAGGGACGTTGCCGATCTGCGGACCGCAGTTCGGCTGCTGGACGGCGAGGACGTCGACCTTGACGGTGGGTTATCCGCCGGGATCCGTCCCGAGGCGGTCGGGACGCTGTTAGAAAGGCTGACGGCTGCGGCCGGCGAAGTTGTAACGGGCGGCTTCTTCATGGCGTCTGCGGACCTCCAACTCGAGGTCGGGGACCTGACAGTGGCCTACGGTCCGGCGGCGATCTGGGCGCCGCACGCACAGATCGCCAACCTGACCGAATTGCAGGAGATCGCTGCCAACGGATCGACCGGCCGCGAGGAAGTGACAATGCGGCTAGAGCCGACCGACCTATCGTTCAAATGGCTTTCGAGGCGGCAGGCGGAAGAGCATCTAGCGTCGCATTGACCAGCGGCTATTGTCCGTCTCCTGGTTGGCACGGGGCCCGCTGACTCGTGAACAGTCCGAGAAACCCACCGGGTTGTTCTTCCTTCTGAATCTCGAACTATCGCGAGAAGGGAACATGATGGCCAACGATCCCCTGAATCTCGACGCGTCTAGCGAGTGGGCTGGCCTCTGGTCGCTGCCGGACGACCCTGATCACCAGGTGCCCGGAGTGCTCCGGTACGAGCCAGTCGCAGGCCTAGTGCTCTCGTTGATTGGCACCTTCGAAGACCGCGTCATGTTCAGTAGGTCCCCTGGCGTTCAGGTCCACCAGGGCAGCCGGACCTGGGAAGTGATCCATGGCGTCGCGGAGCGGCGTGAAATCACACTCCTCGGGTGCGTCCCGACCGGAACTCATCGGACCTACGGTGCACGGGTGGACAGTCCCGACAAGCAGACCGTGAAAGCGGCGACGGCCCTCATCGGTGCTCACGTTCATGGTTGGGACGACAAGGCTTTCGCCGCAGTCGAAGTGTCGGTGGAGGACTTCAGAGTCTGGGCGGCCTCATCGGTGTTCGAGGTCGGCAGGGGCATTACCGCCGGCAAGCTCGACGGGAGCGGGTGCATCTCCGTGAAGCCCGTAGAGACGCAATCAGTGTTCGTTGAGGGAACCGAGTTTCGTCGGACCGGCACACGATGCCGTACTTCGATAACCTAAAGGGCGAGACCATTGGGCGCATGCGCGACACAGCGTCTATGCGGGTCGTCCCGCCGGACGCGTGCTCGCTGAGCGATGCGCTGAGCTCGGCCGGCTTTGTACAGGATTTGATAGCTCTTGCGACGCATCGTGCCGTCGGCGTGATCTGGTTGCGGCTGGAGCTGACCGAGACAGACCCTCCACTGCGCGATGAGCTTCCTGCGCCGCGCCGACATGCTGACGTGTTATATCGACCATCTGCGCTTGGGGAGCACGATGCCGCAGCTGTCGACCACAGCAGTGTCTTCTTCACATGCGCATCGATCCCGTTTGAGGAGATCATCCCCCGATGGTGTGAGGCGCATGGCCGGCTACAGGCGGCAATCAACATGATCTTGGGCCTCCGCTACGCGCCGGCTCGCTATGTCGAGAACAACCTCCTGACGGCTGTGGGCGCAGCTGAAGTACTGCATCGCGGCCTCCGTACCGACGAGCGCCCCATGCCGGCCGACGAGTTCAAGTCAATGCGCGAGGCGATGCTGGAGCACGTGCCGGAGGAACACGTCGATCGGTTCAAAGGAGCCATTCGGAACGATCCCACCCTGCGGGACCGGCTGTGTGCCCTCGCCGCAAGACCGGACCCGGAGGCGATCGCGCAGCTCGTGCCGGACGTGGATCGGTGGGTGCGACGGACTACCCGGGCGCGGAACGACCTAGCCCACGAGGGCAGGACTCCTGACCATTCCATCGAGGAGCTGGTGGCTGTTGTGAAGGTAACCACGGCCGTCGTGATCCTCAACGTGCTGCACGATCTAGGCTGCCCGCCCAGCGACAACGCGAGATCGTCCGGGATCAACCGCAGCTCCGTGAGACGGTAAGGAGCGCGCGCGAGTGGCTCGTGACTCAGGAACTCGACGTCTGAGAACCCGAACGCGGGCGCTGGTGCATTTGGCGATCCTGCTGCGGTGAGTAGTTCAGTCGAAGGTCACTGCGGCGACGTGCTCGGCAGCCTGAAGATGGTGACGCCGATCGCGTCGGAGTACGCGCCGTCGGCCAGGACTGCCGATAGCCCGGCTTGGCGTGCGCCCTGGACGTCAGCGATGGGGTTGTCGCCGATCATCCAGGAGTGAGCTGGTGAGGCGCCGGGAACGCTGATCGCGTGGTTGAAGATCGCGGGGTTCGGCTTTTCGGCGCCGACCGTGGCGCTGGTGATGGTGAGTTCGACGACATCATCGAGGCCGAGCTGAGTGACCAGTCGGGGCAGTTCTGGGCCATGGTTGCTGAGGATGACGTTGCGTTATCCGGCAGCCCGGGTGTATCTCAGTGCGAGGTGAGCGTCCTCGATAAGTTCCCAGGCGTCGAGTCGGTAGAACTCCTCGGGCAGAAGCTTCGCGGCTGCCGTGGCGAGGTCGACGGGGATCGTGGCCGCGGTGCATGCGGCCAAGATGGTTGGTGTCAGGCGATCCCACCAGGCTTGTGCCGGCATGGGGGTCGTGACGATTTCGGGCCGGTGCCACGGGAATCCGGACTTCAGGTGCGGTCGCAGATCGGAAGCGGTCTTGGTAATCGTCGGGTCGATCCGTTGGAGTGCGTCCACGACAGCGCCTGCCCATAGGCCGTCCCGCAGTGCGAGCGTCCCGTCGAAGTCCCAGAACACGACATGACCATCCGTGTTGGACTGCTGGTCAACCACGTCAGCGAATCGTAGCCACCCAATATTGCCGCGTCGACGATGTCTGTTGATCCTTTGCGGATTCGTGCTTCCCATCAGCCATAGCCAGCTCGCCCGCGACCAGCTACGGCGTGCGTTGACGGGTCGCTTGATGCCGGTGATCGGTCCGCTCTCGGCGCAGAAGTTGATCTCGGGCCGGCGCTCGCGTTGACTCTCAGGGCACGTGGACTCGGTTGCGGGCGGGTGTCGCTGATGGGGTTCGCACAGTTCGGTGGCGTACGGGCCGACCATGTCTGGCACGTCGTCGTGGCCCGGCGTGGTGGTGTACAGCTGACGGCGCGGTTCGGATCGTCGTTCGAGCCGGTGAGCGCTGCGGTAGCCAGTGATTGGATCTGAACTCAGGATTTGCCTGGGCGCGGCGGTCGTTCCGCCACGATGCCTGCCTGGCCGATCCAGCCCGGTGAGCGACGCCGCGCCCTGACTGGTCATCGGACCCTCGCGGCCCATTACCGGCTACGTGGTCGACCGTTCAAGACCCGGCCAGATCCGCCCTCTGTGATGATGCCTGCTTCTCATCTTGGTGTCCGGGTTGGAGTGACACGGTGCTGGACCCTCGTCTGAATCACCGATGGCGAGTCTTCGGGTCGGCGCAATTCGGGCCACCCTCCTCCGGCAGTCCCGCTTCCTCAGTGATAGCGTCTCGCCGCTTGATCATGCGCTGCATGAGAGCAGCCTGATCCTCTTCCCGGATTCCAGCGATCGTCTCGGCGCGTGCGACCTTGTGCCTTTGGCGCCGTTCGGCGATGACTGCTGGAATTTCACCCGTTCTGGGCGCTCCGTTCCAGGGGCTGAGCCGTGGGGCCCATCGGTGCGGATCGGGCATCGGTTCGCCGACTGGAATCGTGCGGCCGGTCACCGGGTCGATGCGCAACGCAGGTCCATGTACGGTCAGGGCGTATCGGATCGTCTCGCCGGCGCGGTAGCCGAAGACCGTGGCGATTTGTTGGTAGGTGTGGCCCTGAGATCGCAGGTAAGCCGCCACACGGAGGCGCTCCTCAGTCCATTCGGGTCGGTGGGGCTTGCGGACGAGTTCCTCGGCGATGGTGCTGTCGCTCCGGAGGCCGTTCGCCACTTGGTCGCCGCTTATCCCAAGCTGGTTGCCGATGGCTCGGAAGCTCATGCCCGATTTCCGCAGTTCGACGGCGCGATCGCGTTGTTGATCATCGGCCCAGTACGGATGGCGCCGCGAATGTCCGCGCATCTCGCCCTTGCGCGTGTTGGCGCTGTGGAGTGCGTCAAGAGAGGCCTCGACGGCGTGGGCTTCGGGAAGCTTGCCCAGGAGTTGGCGAGGGAGTGTGACTCCCGCGCGGCTAAACAGGATGCTCGCGAGTTCGCAGTCTGTGGTGGACGGCGTCTCGATCGGAGTCGTCCCGAAGGCTTCGGCGGCGGCTTCGACCGGCGGACCGGACGCGATGCCCTGATTCAGGATCGGCCCGGTCGGCGGGTATTGACGGAGAAGGTCGGATTGGGCGGTTCGCGGCAATTGTTGGAAGTCAACCGTTGCGAAGCTAGCGTCCCATGATCGTTCTGTTAGCCAGGAGGAGCGAGCATCTCCAGACATCGACTCCCATTGCTCGGCGGTGTGCGTCTTCCAGCCGTCGGGAGTTGCCGGACCGATCGGCTTTCCTTCGCTGTAAAGGATCCGAGGTTCCGCGGCGGCAAGGCTGATGCCGACTGCTTGGATCTCGGCTGCAGTGACTGGGGGTGTCTCGAGCCGGTACAAGATGGGTTCGACGGCGGCGCGGAAGGAGCGCGCGTACCACTGCTCGGCCAGGGCTTGCCGCATGCCGACCGGCCCGGATCGCTGGAACAGCCGGCCGAGCCGTCCTCTCAGCGCTGCGTCGACGTAGTCCTTGCGTTCCTTGGCCACCTGGTCCGCGAACCGCCTGCCGTCGCGCGCGAGTTCGATCACGACGTCGACGACGACCGAGGATTCGGCTTCGGTCCGCTTGCGTACGGCCGCCATGGCGCGTTCGGCTTCCATGCCGTCGATCGGGCTGTCCGCCGGCGCCATGATGCCACGGGCCAACTGGTTCTCTACAACGCGGACGTACCAGTCCCGCAGCAGCCGCCGAGTCGGCGGCATGACGCGGCTCTCCGTGGGTGTCGGCCAGACGTTTTCGAATCGTCCGGTCGCCGCGGCGCGTTCGGCGATCAGCAACCGTTCGAGCACCGCCACCCCGTCCGCGTTCGCAGCCTTCCAGATCCGCTCGGCGGCGCGGTACGGGCCCGCGGGCGCCGCCTGGGCGGACATTATGGGTCCTCCCGGAGGACGTTCATGTCCAGGCCGTACTCGGAGAGGATCTCTTCGTCAGTTTGTTCCTGGCTCCACTCCTGCAGGGTCTTGGACTTCTCGGCGCGCGCTCTCTCTGCCCGGTTGTGCAGTGCCTTGCTGACCTTGATGAAGTCGGGGTCCTGCAACTCGGGGGGACCGTCAGCGGGCGGTTCGGGTGTGCTCACAGTCCTCCTCCGCGGTTGTGATCTTCGCTTTCCCGATGGCCATCGTCCACAGAGCGGCCCAGGTTGATTCGAGGTTGTAGGTGTTCCCGATGATCAACGCAGCCGCTCCATGGCGGCCGAGCACTGACTCCGGAGACCGGCGGCGCACCACGGTGGTCGTGAGAACCTCTGCGGTTGATCTTGTCCGTAGTGCGATGACGTTGCCGTAGTAGGTGATCCGCAGGTCGGTTTGGGGGAGTGCTTCTTTGGGATCGCGGGTACCGAAAGGTTCGAGGCCGAAGCGGATCGGATCGTCTGTGTAGGCGTGATCAACGATGACGACCGGGATCCGGAGGTTCAGAAAGGTTGGCGGCAGGAGCAGCCAGCCGTCGTCGTACCCAAGTTGCACCAGGCGCGGCGGCGACGGTCGGCTGTGCAGTGCCGTGATCATGTCTCGACCTCGATTGTGGTTCGTGGTGGCGCCGGCGGCCGGGGGTCGCGGTGGTTGCCGTCGAAGCAGTCGGCGGGCACCCATTGGCGCATTCGCTGCTGGAATCCGGGTAGCCAGCGGTCGTGCCACATCTGAGCGGCGTCGGTGTTGGCCTTGGCGTCGTCGAACGCCCGTTGCCAGGTCGCGGCGAGCGTGGCGACTTCGGCGGCGAGACCGCCGTGTTGTTCCCAGCAGTAGGGGATGCGTTTGGTGTGTTCTTGCGGGGCGTAGCGGAGGTTGAACCAGGCCACCCAGGTAGGGAGGACGTCGACGTCCTTCATCGGCGGAGGCTGGTGGTAGCACCACGGTGCGGGATGGAGGCTGCCTTCTCGGACGTCGACGAGCCGGGCAAGTACGCCGTCGATGGCTTCAATCACCCGGCTGTGTTGGCTGACCATCTCGCGGACGGTACGAAGATCGCGACGCACTTCGGCAAGATCATGGCCGTCGTCGAAGAACTCAGTCCCCCTCAAGGGGATCGAACGGCTCGTCGGTCATCGTGCCACCAACTCCTTCGCCATGGTCGGGATGGGCTCCGACGTCGTGTCCTGCCCGGTCCGGATCGATCGGGCGTCAGCTTGGAGTTGTTTCCAGTCGGGCCGCTTCCAGGCCGGGATGAGCCGCACGATCAATGCGGGCATCGATCTCACGATCAATAGCGCCCGGCCGCGGGGCAGTTGGCGTACGGCTGCTGGCTCGAGGAGGTCCGACCGTTCGGAGCCGATCTGGATTGAGCCGGCATCGGCGAAGCCGCGGCTCTGCCGGGTGCGACGTTCCTCCAGTCGCCGGCCGGCCAGCAGCGACGCCCACTTCAGCGTCTCCTCGGACTTGAGGCCGCCGAAGATCGCCAACGCGGTCGTGTTGTCGAACAGCGTTGCCGCGGCTTTGCCCCAGCGAGACTGAGCCTGGGCCGGCGATTGCAGGGCGTAGTGAACCAGGACGCCGCGGCCGGCTGAGTCGGACAGTGTGTCAGGCAGATCGGGCAGCGGGCAGATGGAAGCGACCTCGTCCAGTACGGCGGTAAAGGGTGGCGTGAGTCGTTCGCGTCCGGTGGTGGTGCTGTCGGTGATGGCCATCCGGCGGGCAGTGTCGAGGACGTCTTGGACGTAGGCGGTGATCAGTGGTGCTTGCGATGCGGCGTCGTCCTCGGAGCCGATCACGTAGACGGTTCCGCCGCTGCGGACGAAGATCTCCGGGTCGAAGCCGAGCTCGCCGCCCCGGGGCAGGGAACTTTCGGTGACGTCTGGATCGGTGAGGCAGGCGATGGCGTCGCGGATGGTCTCCCAAATGCCGGAGCGGGTCTCTTCGACGACGGCTTGGGCTTGTTGCAGGGTTCGTCGCACGGCGGCGTACTCCGGGCGGTTGCGCAGTATTGCCGCGGCTTCGGTGTCAAGATCGTTCTGGCACCAGCTGATGAAGTCGTCCAATGGTGCTTCGGAGATGCCGGCGGCGAGCAGATAGGCGGTGAGGACGTCGACGGCCCGGCGTTCGAAGAAGGCGTGATTGCCGGCTTGCCCGTCGTAGCCGTCGCCGGTTGTGGCCCGCAGGAGTGCCTGCGCGCGTCGCTTGGCTGCCTTGATCGTCGTACAGCCGCGGATCGGGTTCCATCGGACGACCTGTTCCCAGTGCGCGGCGCCGGTCAGATCGAGGACCTGCACGGTCGAGCCGCTCCGCTCCCGGGCCTTGGCGGTGAGCAGGAAGAGGTCGAGTTTTGTGGACGTGACGATCAGCCCGCCCGGTGCCATAATCACCTTGTGCAGCAGGTCCATCAGCGTCTTGCCCGACTGCTGCGGAGCGATCACTCCGGTCGCGTTCTCCAGCGGCAGCCAGAGCGTCTGCCGGCCGACAGCAGCCTGATGCAGGGGAATCCCGACTTGGGCGGGCGGCGTCAGCAGGCGGGACTTCCGATCAAGATCAGGGCGAGTCGTACGGGCTCGCTTCCGGCAGGTCGACACGGACAGCTCGCGAGCAAGATCAGCCCGGCTCGCGAACCCGCTACCTGTCGGAGCAACAAGCCGGTACGCCATCACCGCGAACCACGCGTAGGCGCCGATCAGAACAGTGATCATGACGACGGTCAGGAACCAGAAGCCGCCGGCGCCGACCGAGATCGCGAACGCCCGGTCCGGGTGGGTCGGATCCCGCCAGATCGACGAGATCATGGTCAGCCAACTCCCAGGCAGATCCGAACTATGCCCGCTGAGGGTCATCAGGCCGAGACCGGTGATCAACGGTGCGGAGGCGGTGATGACGAGACCGAGCAAGACCAACAGGACGGTCAGCATGGCCGCTTGTCTGCGGTCCTCGGCGGTGTACCAGCGCCACATGATCACGCCACCCCTTCGGCGTCATCCGGTGTTTGGTCCGGGAGTACTTCGGAGGCCATGGCTTCGCGGGGATCGTCGACGGTCTCGTACTTGCGGCTGCCCATCCGAGAGTCGGTTTGGATGAGGTCCCATTCGTAGCCGTCGCGCAGCACGGTGTGATCGACGACGAAGGACCGCTGGGCGACCTTCCACAGCGCGGTGGCCTGCGGGAGTCGTGGCAGCAACTCGGCTTCGATATCCGTGAGATTGAGGGTCGATCGGGTGATCGGTACTTGATCATCGGCCTGGTTGTAGACGATCCGGGTGGAGCAGTCGGCGAGCAGGCCGAGGGCGAGTTCGCGGACTTCGGGGGCGGCACCCATCAGATCGGAGATGCGGTGCAGGGCGATCATGGTCGCTGACCCGGAAGTGACGTCGTCGCCGCGTGCGAGCTTCTGCCCTTCGGAGATCCGGCGGACGATGTGGGGATAGCGGATCTGTCGCCAGCACTCGTCGAGGATCCGTACCCACTGGTCGTCGGTGAAGGTGAGGATCTGATCGACCAGCGCCTGACCACAGGTCATGGTCAACGCGACTCCGGCGTCAGAGGACCGGATCCGGGAAATGTCGATCACCACGCCGGGGCGATTCCAGTCGATCTCGACGGTCTGGCCGTCAAAGATGCCTTTGAGCGCCCCCTTGACCATGGCGCGGAAGCGAAGCGCGAGATCAAGACAGTCGTCGGCGAGCACCGAGAGCGGCACGGGGATGGCGTCGGCCATCGCCTGGGTCGGGTTGAGCATCAGCTCGCTGAACTCGGCGAGGTTGGGTTGCCGCATCCGGTCAGCCGCGACGTGATCACTTTGCCGGGTCAGCTGGGCGAGCGCCTGTTCGATCCCCGTCTCCTCGCGGGCGGTGAGCGGTCGACCGGAGGCGGTGGCACCGAGGGCGTTCAGCAGCAGGAGTCGCTGTTGCTCCATGAGCTCGATGTACATCCGCTCGTCGATGCCGGCGGGCCGCTCGGGCGCGTACAGCGGATTGAGCGCTTTGCCCATGCCGGGGCCGAGTTGGACGAGGGTGGCTCCGACGGCGCGCGCCAGGGGAGCCATTTCGCCTTTGGTGTCGGCGGGGTTGATGAACCGTACGCCGAAGGCCAGCAGTCGCAGCGCCATGGTCTTGATCAAGGAGGACTTGCCGGAACCGATGGTGCCGAAGATCGCGACGTTGGGATTGGGCAGCAGCCCGGCACGGTACAGCTCGAACGGATCGAAGCGGAACGCGCCCCGCGTGAACCGGTCGCGGCCGATGAACGTGCCATCGGCGGTGAAGCCGTGCTCGGCCACGAACGGGTACGTCCCGGCGATCTGGGCGGTCGTCTCCTCCTGCGCCCGCAGCCGCAACCGATGGAAGACCCGGCCGGCGCGTGGACCCGAGGGGCCACGGCCGGCCGGTGCGATATCAAGTGTCCCGAGGATGTCGGCCAACGAGTCGTCCACCCGCTCCGCCGGCGGCCGGCTGCGCCACGGGGTCCGGGACGCCGTAGTCGGCGACGTGGTGACGGAGTTGGAGTCGCGCTTCATCGCAAACCTCGCGCCAGGGGCAGTGCGGCGACCGCGAAGGCCTGGTCGTGTTCGCCGGGGAGTCGGGTGATCTCCAGTTGGGACCGCTGGGCCAGTGATTCGATCTCGCCGGAGGCCACTTCAAGATCTGCAAGGTCCGGCGACGAGACGGACAGGAAGCCGAGCATCCGATAGAGACCGTGACCGGCAACCAGCTCGGACTCTCGCCGGTCCACATCGGTCGCTTCCACCTCGTGTAATCGGGTGGTACGGCGCCGGAAGCGTTTCCGCATTGCTGCTTCGGAGGTCACGCCGGACTGCTTCAGAGTCACCCGGCGACTCGCCCGACTCGGACTCAGCGGTTCGAGGATGATCGACACCGTGCGCTGATGCTGACTGGACAGCAGCAACGGTGACAGGAACGCAGAGTCGACGTACTGGCGCGGCCACTGCAGGATCCACCAGCAGCGATGGACGGCTGAGTCCGTGCGGTAGTAGGACCAGGTGTTCTCTGCGTGCATCGGTCCGCAGATCCGCGGGTCGACACCGGACGGCAGCCCGTCGTCGCCGCCGCGGTTGTCGGATGCTGCGCCGCCACGCCGCTGGATCAGCGGTCGCGAAGTCGGGTCGTACGCGGTTCGGATGATCTCGCCGAGCAGCCGGGGTGAACACCAGCCCTCGACGCGGACGCCTGCCGCCTTGAGTCCCTCGGTGATCTTGTCGATCTCGCGTACCACCACGGCCGATGCGCCGGGGTGACCGCCGCCGGCCTGACGGATCTCCGAGCCTGCGCGGCGGGCGTCGATGGTGACGGCGACGAAGCATTCGTGGGCCTGGGTCGAGCCGTCGACGGCGGCGAGGAGTTGCTCGTAGTTGGCCGCTTGCAGTGTGCCGTCGTGGTGGCCGCGGCGGGCCCAGTCGCGATGCAGCGCGTCGCCGGAGTCGGGCAGCGTGCGTTCGAGCACCTGGAGACGGCTGACTGCGCCGCCCTCGGAGCACAACTGGGCAAGCAGATTGCCCCAGGCGTCGACGCGCGCCGCACGCACGGAGGTTTCCAGGAGGGCGAAGGTGGATCCTTCGAGGGCGAGAACACCGGTGTAGGTCTTGGCGCACGGGTCGTGGACGATCGCAATTTCCGCGCCACTGCTGCCGTCGACCTCGAAGTTGATCAGGCGGAGCTGGGCGAGGTCGCCGGGCAGCACGAACTCCACGGTGTCGGTGTCGCGCATACGGAACACGCCTCCTCGATAGACGTCGTGGCCGGTGAGGCGCTGGCCCCAGAAGCTGACGATGACCGGGATGTATTCGACGATCGTGCGACCACGCAGCGGCAGGAACGCAACCGTCAGGCAGGCCGCTGCCAGAGCGATCCAGCCTGCCCGCGCCGGTCCGCTGGTATCGGCGTTGAAGATTCGGGTGCTCGTCCAGACAGCGACGATTCCCAGCAGGAGTTGGGAAGTCGTCATCCCGAGCAGCCAGCCGTGAGACTCGCGTGGGCCGAAGCGGACCTGTTGGCTACTCATGATCGTCGTCTTCTGTGCCGGCGAGGGAGGATGGCTTCTGGGGCAGCGCGGGCTGGTCGTCGGACTTGGGAACTTCAGGTACGACGGTGCCGGGGATGATCAGGTGCGGCTCGGACGGGTCGATCGTTGGACGTTGTTTGGCAGGCGCATCGGGCTGCTGGATGACAGTGATGTTCGTAGGCGTCGTCTGCTGGTTGGTGGTTGCCTCGGTCTTCTGCGACGACGGGTGATCGCCGGAGTCGTGCTGGGTCCGGCTGCCGTACGGAATCCGGGAGATCGGCGGTGACGGTACGTGGGGTGCCTCGACGTCTCCAAAGACGCCGCCACCGGTTGCGGCGTGCCCGGCTAGCCAACGACCACCGGACTCGAGAGCACCAGCTCCGATGGTGGCCGCCATCGCGGCGATGCCCACTGGACCACCGAGCGCTCCCGCGGCACCCCGAGCTCCAGCAGCGCCACGGATGCCTGCCGCGGTGCTCGCTCCGGCGTGCCCCGTACCCGAGGAACTCGCTTGAGTTGACGATGCGGTCAATGCGGGACGGGGCGCATTGCGTTCCATGATCCTCCGCGTCATGTCCGCGCTCGTCGCCACCGACTGGGACGCTTGCCCGGTTACGCCAGCCGATGCGCGCGGCGCCGTACCGGCGGACGTGTTCATCAGCCCGCCGGAGAACCTGTAGATCACGCCCGGCAACAGAGCGGCCAACAGGATGATCGCCACACCCAGCAAGGCGTCGGAAAAGCTGGCCTGCGGTTCGCCTTGGGAGGGCACCGACACCAAAACCGCTCCGACGCGTACGGCGATCACGATCAGCGGCTTCGCCAGCAGCAACGCGACGAACATCCGTACGGCCGCAATGAACCATTCGCGGGTCAGCCGCGGCCCGGCGGCGCCGGCGAGCGTGAGCGGTAGTGCCATAATGATCATGAGCAAGGCGATGTTGCGCATCAGCAGAGCGACTAGGGTCGCGACGATAGCGATGATCAAGAACATGCAGATCAAGATTGCGATGAGGCTGCCGGGTTCATCGAAGCCCGGTCGCAGCTTGGGTGCTGCACCGCTGATGTACTCGACCCAGTTCGCGAAGTGCTGTCCGGCGCGATCGAGATTGGTCTTACCGGATGCATCCGGGCGCCCGGCGAGCCACGTCGCGACATCATCGGAAGCCTTCATCAGCAGTACGGCGATCGCCACGCCGCCGGACCAGAACAGGCCCCATGTGATCACGCCGAGGATGGCGGTGCCGAACTGTCGAAAGTCGAAGCGGATCGCGGAAATGATCAAGGAGGTCAGAATGACACCAAGCAACAGGGTTGCGCCGACGGCGCCGACGTCGCTGTAGATCGATACGATGCCGTGGTTGTGCCAGCCGTCGAGGAGTCCGATGACCTGGGTGTTGTCGGTCAGGACTGTCAGCAGGTTCTGCCAGAGGCTGGTGATGGCCTGTTCGAGCCAGATGTGTACCTGTTTGGCCAGGCAGTCGAACGTTGCCGGGGCCGAGGTGATGCAGGCCAGCTTCTGTACCGATGGAACGACCTTGTCCAGGAACTGCTTGCGGGCAGGGTCCAGTATCTTGTCCAGGACCGACGTACAGAACGGGACGGCTGGTCGGGCCCAGATCGGCAGCGACGCTTCACAGGCGGCGCGGATCCCGCTGTTGTTGCCTTCCGGATCGACGTTCTCGACGATCACCTCCTGACACAGATTGTGCGGGTCGATCTTCGTGGGCAGCTTGGGAATCGCCGGCATCGTCTGACACATCGACGTCGCCACTTCTTCGGCGACCTGGCGGCGCTCCTCGGTCGTCGGCGAGGCGCTCGCCCGGGGCGCAACGAGGGAAGCTAGCGCGCCGACGAGCGCGGCCATGATCACCAGGCGTCGAATCCAGCTAGTGCGCAGCATTGGCGTACTCGAACCAGGTCTGGTCGGCGGTGTCGGTGATCTCGCCCGCATCGGCCGGGATCCGCGACAGGATCGACCGCTTCTCCGCAGCGCTCGGATTGCCCGCAGGATCCGCCGGATCAACAGCGGCGCCGCCGGTCTGGGCCATCAGTTGATGATCAAGTTTCCAGTCGCCGCTGGCCCAGACGACCTGGACCGCATCGATTGCCCACAGTTGATCGGTGGTCCCGCTGCGGTCGGTGGTGACTTCCGGTGCCCAGATGTAGATGGTTGCCTGGTCGTCGGAGTAGTGGGCGACGGCGTACGCACCCCGGGCCGGCTCAAGCTGATCGGCCTTGAGGTCATCCATGCCGGAGCGGGTCTCGTCGGAGGAATGGATCAACGCAGTACGGGTTGCTGCATCGGCAGCGGCGGAGGTGGCCATCGCGTCGGCGGTCGACTTGTCGGTGATTCTGATCGAATTCAGCCACATCAAATAGTTCGTCGCGGCGGTAGCAGCACCGGCCTTATTGTGGTCGTAGCCAAGAGGGAGCCCGGCCGGTCCTTTGGAGCTGCCGCCCGTCCCGGCGTACGCCCTACCCACGGCCAGCCCAGGCTCAGATGATCCGGCTGTCTGGCTCGGAGAGCTGACCGGGTCCGAACCCGTCGTGTGGGCAGGCGGTGGTGGCGGTGTTGCATTGGTGGAGCGGCCGGCCAGATAGGCGATGACGGCGATCAGTGCGAGGACGACGACGATTCCTGCGGTGATGGTGATCGTCCGGCGGGGACTGCGTGGCATGGGCGCCTCCTTGCGTCCCGTACCTGCGGGGGAGTCAGGCTCCGGCGTTGTAGAAGAAGTTGATCAAGGTCGCCGAGATGCCGACCAGGAACGCCACACCGAGGGAGGCGAAGATGCCGACCTTGCCGACGGTGCTGGCCTGGGTGAAGCCGAGACGGGGACCCATCGCGAGAATCAGCCCGGAGAGCAGCAGCCCGATCAGGCAGGCGATGATCGCATAGAAGCCGATGGTGTTGATGAGGTCCTGGATGGCTTGGCTGCCCGGCGCGTTCTGTGCGCCCTCGGCGATGTCGGGTCCGTTGACAACATCCTTGCCTCCGTTCGGCGGTGCCGCCCAAGCGGCGGTGGGAACTGCGGCGAAAGCGACGGCCGTCATCGTGCTGGCGGTCAGAGCCGAAACCCTACGTGTCTGATTCTGCATCTGATTCTTCCTTCCACGGTGCGCCGGCGTTCACCGCTGGGGGGATGGAGCGGTGCAGGTCGGCGCACAACTGGATGAGGGAGTTGCGGACCGGGCGGGGAACCCGATGTCCGGACGGTAAGACGGCTCCGGGGCCGAGCGACATGTGCGCAGGCAATCTGTGGACAGAGCCACAGCGGATCGCCAACGCCGTTGCGGCTGGCCTGCTGGCGCGGTCAGGTCTGCCGACACCCGAATTGATCACCACAGCGATCCGCTCCCTGACAATGCCGCGATCGGCCGCTAGCCACACGAGGGCATCGGCTGTGTCACCCAGGCTGAGCCGATCCGGGCGTGTCAGGAGCACGACCGAACTGGTGGGATTGTTGGCAGCGATCTCCGCCGTGGTGACGATTCCGGCCGGTGAGTCGACGATCACGAGCGGTCGCCCGTCGCCTAGGTGATCAAGATCGGTGGGGATGCGTACGCGTCCGCCGGCCCGGGTGACGGCAATGTGGTCGCGGCCTTGCGGCACACCCCAGCGACGTCCGGCGCGGGTGAGCGGGAAGGGTTCGAGTTCGGCGAGGGCGACCGGTCGGTGCAAATGGGCGTACGGAAGACCGGCGAGGGTCAGGGCGATCAAACCGGCAAGAGTCGTACGACCGGTGCCGCCGGCCAGGCTGCAGACGAAGATCCGGTGATCGGCAGGCCAATGCGCCAGAGCGAGTTGCTGCTCGACCTGCGTGTACGAGTGTCGCCGCGCCGGTAGGCGTACGAATGTCGCGTCGATCCCGTCCGCAACTTCGATGAGTCGCTGGTTCCGGGTGAGATCGACCGACACCGGGCGGGCTCCGTACCCGGCGCCGGCTCCTTCGGGTCCCGAGATCGCATGCATCACCCTTGGAGCATAACTACGGTTATCAGAATTCGCTAGAGTCCATGCGGAAGTTGTGCAACCAGAGTTACCTCCCGGGACACGATCGCCAGCTGACTGTTCTGAAGTTGGCTGACGCCTGCCGGGTCTGTGCTGGAGGTGCCAGATGTGGGATGCTGGTCGAGTTGCAAACAATCCGGTGGGCTGAAGAGGACAGGTTGTGGCTGAGGACGGCATCCCTGGTTTGGCGGACAAGTTGAATCACCTGTTCGCCACCGTGCCTGGCCCCGGCCGCAACGGGCTGTATTCCAACGACACCGCTGCGAAGGCGCTCAGCGACCGCGGCATCACGGTTTCCGGCGTCCACATCTCCCACCTGCGATCCGGACGTCGCAACAACCCGTCGGCCCGATTGCTGGCCGCAATTGCCGATCTGTTCGGAGTGCCCATCGGGTACTTCTTCAACCCAGAGCTGGAGGAACGCGTCACTGCCGAGCTGGGCGCATTGGCGGCAATGAAGGATGCCCGGGCCAAAGGGCTGATGCGGAGGGCGCAAGGCCTGAGCCCGGAGAGCCTGGACAACCTGGAAGCGATCATGGACCGACTCCGTCGGATCGAGGGTCTTGATGACCACGAAGAGGCAGAGAGCTAGAACAGCACGACGTGTCAGGTCCGCGGCCGCGCGGACCGACGGTCTGCTGCCGGCAACTGGTCTAGTCCTTCCGGTTTACGGGATGAGGTGACACCGCTCCGGTGAGGGCGGGGTCACGGGTGGGAACCTTTGGTTGCTTCCTGTGACCGAAGGAGACCATCCCGTGACCCCTGATTCCATCATCCATGATCGTCGTGCTGCTCTGATTGCCCATGCGGCCAAGGTCGGTGTCACCGAGGCCTGCCGCACGTTCGGTGTGTCTCGACAGTCCTACTACCGATGGGTCCGCCGCGCCCAGCAGTACGGGTCGGCATCGTTGATGCCGAAGAGCCGCCGGCCACCGGTGATGCCGAACGCGATGAGCCCGGAGGAAGTGTCGAAGATCCTGGCGATCGCGGTCTGCCAGCCGACCCTGGGTGCCCGCCAGCTGCTGCGTCACCTGGCCCGGATCGGAGTGCGTCGATCGGCGTCCGGAGTTCAAAAGATCCTCCGCAACCACCACCTCGGACACCGTCAAGACCGGATCGCCGCGTTGGCCTCGATCACTGCCGCAACCACCGGCGTGGTGACCGATGCCGCTGCCGAGGGCCCATTCGGGTTCTGCCACTACAGCCCGCTTCCAGGACGCGAGGTCGCCCTGGATTCCTTCTACGTCGGCAAACTGAAGGGTGTCGGCGCGATCTGGCAGCTCACCGCGATTGACGTCTGCACCCGGTGGGCGGTGGTCAGCCTGATCGTGGGAGACAAGACCGCCGAGCAGGCTGCCAGCTTCGTTGACCACGTCGCCGCCGAACTCGCCCGGCTCGATATCACCCTGACCGGCGTGACCACCGACAACGGCCCGGAGTTCACCGGCCGGGCGTTCACCACCCATCTGACCGAGATCGACATCGCTCATCACCGGATCCCGCCCCGATCGCCGAACCACAATGCAGTCTGCGAACGCTTCCAAGGCACCGCACTGCACGAGTTCTACCGGCCGATGTTCCACCGGGCCCGGATCGACCGCGTCGACGACCTGGACCACGCACTCCAGCACTGGATCGACGACTACAACCAACACCGCCCCAACCACAGCGACTACATGCACGGCCGAACACCCCGCCAAGTCCTTGATCAACACCCACTCCGCTAACCTCAAACCCGAAAGCGCAACCAGAGGCGACCACCTGTCACCTCATCCTGTGATCCGGAAGGTCTAGTCGACGATCTGATCCGCTCTGTTTCGATCGAGCGCCATCGGACCATTCGGCTGTTTACCGAAGATCTTGGTCCGTACGAGCCAAGCGGCTTCTGGATCGCCACCCAACGTCATGACTGGATTGTTGTGCCCAAGCGCATCGGAGCTGCGCAGCGAACGGCGATCATCTGCCACGAGTTGGCGCACATGCTGCTGGGCCACATGCCGCTGGGCTCCGATGATGATCTGGACGAGCTTGTCAGGCTGGTGGCTCCGCATGTGGACCCGGCGATTGCAAAGAGGTTCCTCGCCAGGTTCAGTTACGCCGATGATCTTGAAGCCGAAGCGGAGGCGCTTGGAACACTGTTGGCAACAAAGCTCGCCTATCGGGCCGAACGGCTGCGGATGATGCGTGACGCTGTATCGGATCGGCTGCGCTGATGCTTACCGTCGCGGTCGTGATCACCTGGCTCGCAGCCGGCTACCGGATCGCGATCTCGGCGTCGCGGCCGCGAACGTTGTGGCGGTTCTCTTTCACCTCCGTCATGGTCACGGTGGCCATCGCCTTGACGTTGTACGAATTCCGCACACCGGTTGATCACTACCTCGGCGTGCGTGCCCTGGCCGGCCTGCTGTCCCGCCTGGTGATCAACGTCGGCATTGGCTTCCTGCTGGTCTATCTCCACGCCTTGCGCGGAAAGGACGTTCCGACGCGTGCGCTGACCGGCTACGCGATGATCACCATCGCGGTGTTGCTGACCTTGGTGATCTCATGGTCGGCGGGATCCTTTCGCACGCGCGAGCTTGATGATCTCTTGGAAAGCCCGTCGGCGTCGGCCGCCGTCTACTGTCTGGTCTTCTGGTCATTTCTCGGCACGGGTTTGGCGATGACCGCGCGAACCTGCCGCCAGCGGTGGCGGACCGCCCGGCACGCAGATCCCGGCAGGGAAGTGAGTCTGCTTCTAACCGGCAGCGGGGCGATGGTCGGATTGGCGGTACTGATCCTGTGGTCGGTGTCCTTGGTGATGGCGGCATCGGGCGCCGATGGCACGGCCCTCAATGCGGTGGGTGATCGGCTCATGCCGGGAGCAGCCGGCCTTGTCGCCGTCGGCGTGATCTGCTTGCTGGTCGTGCCGTATCTGGCCGCGCTGTGGGTGACCGGTCGGCGCTGGCGGGCGCTTCGTCCACTGTGGACGGAACTCGTTGGGCGGTATCCGCAGGTTCACTTGGATCTCCAGCCGTCTGGCGGCCCGCTGACGCGGCTGCAGTTCCATGTCGAGCGGATGATCATCGAAACCCTTGACGCCCTCCGTATCGCTCCGGCCGGACAGGTCCCGCCCGGCGTCGGTGGCGTCGATGCCATCGCGGGTTGTCTCATTGCCGAGTCCGCGGCCGGGAGTGGCGTCCGCGCCGCGGAACTTCTTGATCATTCTGATTCGCGCGATGCCGAGGTTGATCAACTAATCTTGCTCGCGGCCGCATTCGAGAGGTTGCATCGTGTCGCTGCATGAGGAGCGACGGCGTCGTACGGCCGAACTGGCAGCGCTCGATCCCGAACGCGACTGGCACGAGATCTACCAGCGGCTGATCTTGTGGGAGCTGCCCGCCGAAGCACGCTTCGGGTTCCAGCTGGCCTTCTACCGACCGCTCGCCGTGCCCAGGATGGCCGAACTTCTGCGCAGCACCGGTCACATGCAATTCGACACCACCAGACGTGCCTACGACACCGGCCTTGTCATACACGAGATCATCTACGGCGGCGTCGACTCCGATCGCGGACGTCGCATGGTGCGCCTGATGAACAGGCTTCATGATCGCCCGGATATCCATGACGAGGACATGACCTACCTGCTGTCGGCGCTCATGGTCGTGCCGACCCGGTTTATGGATCGGTACGGCTGGCGAACGGTCACCGAGGCCGAGCGTTACGCGACCTGGCGATTCTGGGACGAACTGGGCGAGCGAATGAGCATTGGCGTCCGACCCGGCTCCTACGACGAGGCTGTCCTGCTCGTTGAACAGTACGAGCCGGAGCACTTTGCCGCGAGCACGGCCGGGGCGGTGCTGACCCGCGCCGCGCTCGATGCGCTTCGCGACCGTCTGCCGAAGCCGCTGCGGCCGATGGCTGCCCAGCTGACCAGCGCCCTGGTCGGCGATCCTGCCGTCTCCCGAGCACTATGCCTGCCCATCCCGAACCGCGCATCGCTGGCCGTGGTCAACGGTGCCGGGGCCCTGCGCAGGATCATCCAACGCCGACAGCCGCCGACCGCGGAAGGCTGGTTCACGCCCGGACAGGCGGCCGGCAGCGTCTATCCGGGCGGCTACGGCCTCGACCAACTCGGTCCCAGAGAACGGTAGACGTAACCCAATCTGTTCTGTAGCTTAGATCATCAGTCAAACCTCGAACAAAGGTTATGGGCTGATGAAATGGATCGTACGGAGCCTGGGAGCGCTGCTGGTTGCGGTGCTGGTCGCCCACGTCGCCTTCCACCTCGGCTCATCCGCCCCGCAGCCCCGGGGACCGGGGTTTGGGGTCAGTGCGCCACGCACTAAGCAGCACACCCAGCCATCGCCCGTGGTTGTGTCGACCGACCCGGCGCCAGACTGGGAAACCACCACGCAGCAGTTCGTCCAAGCGTTCCTTGATCATTCCCGGACCAGAAGCGTACGGCTCCGATCGGTGGCCACACCTCGGCTCGCGACCCTGCTGGCTCGAACCGATCCCGCCAAGATCCCGGACGGACGACCGGTCGGCGAACCGCGCGCAGTCGCGGAGACCCACGAAACGGTCACCGTCGCCCAGCAACTATCCGACGGCTCGGCGATCGCGCTCGACCTGGTGCCGGACCCCACCCGTGCAGCTGGCTGGGTCGTGACCAGCGTCAGGCCGGGAGCACGCTGACATGCGCCGACTGATCGTGCTCGGTTCGGTGGCAATCGCGATCGTCGTGTTCCTGCCCTTTGCCGGCTTCCTGACCGCGCGCAACGTCACGCCGACTATCTGCGACGGGGATGGCATCTCCCAGCCGATCATCCCCGGTCCGATCCCAGACATGCCGGGGCTGACCGATGGCCAAGTGCGGCTGGCCAAGATCATCTGGCTCCAAGCTCACAAGCTCAGCTCGCGTCTCCGCGGACCCGCCGATCAGGCTGCGGTGATCGCTATCGCCGTCGCTTCGCAAGAAAGCACCCTTGGAGCCAACCCCACGATCAATCGACCGAACGCCGACGGTGATGCCGGACCATTCCAGCAACGCACCATCCCTGGCTGGTACGGCAGCCTGGCTCAGGTCACCGATCCCGCCTACGGTGCCAGCAGCTTTCTTCTGGGACACACCGTCACTGCCGAGCAGTACGCCCAAGCCATCACCGCCGGAACCCGGCCGGCAGGTCGGACCGGCTACCACATCCCCGGCCTGGCGGACGTTCCCGACTGGGCCCACATCGACATCATCGACGCCGCCGATCAGGTCCAGCACTCGGCGTTCCCCGATGCAGTCGCCGATGACATCCCCGTCGCGCGAGAATTCGTCACCGCCTTCGACGGAGGCTCATCCAACAGCTTGATCGCCGACGCAGTAGGTGTCCAGCCGACGGATCCCTGCGGTGATGGAACGCACCCGACCGGGTGTCCGCCATCCGGATCACCAGCGGAAGCACGCCTCAAGCCGGACACCTTGCTGGTTCTGCGGTGCATCAAACAGCAGTTCCCAAAGATCATGACGTTCTACGGCTACCGAGCGCACGACCAGTATCCGGACCATCCATCCGGCCGAGCCGTGGACATCATGATCAGCTCCGCTTACCGCGACTTCAACAGTCCGGAAGCCGTCGCCTACGGAACCAAGATCGCCAAGTGGGTCAAAGCCCACCACGCCGAACTCGGCGTGCAATACATCATCTATCGGCAACACATCTGGAACATCCAACGTGCAAGCGAAGGCTGGCGCTTGATGCCGGATCGCGGCAGCCCGACCGCCAACCACATGGACCATGTTCAAGTCACCACCTACGGCAACGCAGCTAAACCGAGCGGACCGCCGCCCAAGATCATTAGCGGCAAGGCAGTGACACCCGTCGAGCACTACACAATCACCGCCACCTTCGGCGAAGTCGGCTCCTGGGCCCGCTACCACACCGGCCTTGACTTCGCTGCCCCGATCGGCACACCCGTCCGTGCTGCGTTGGCTGGGACGATCACCCATGCCGGGTACAGCGGCGCTGCCGGATCGTGGGCTGGTGACTACGTGACCATCAAGCACGCCGACGGCACGCGCACTCTGTACGCCCACATGTCAGCCACGAATGCCGTGGTGGGACAGTCTGTCATGACTGGCGAGCGCGTCGGCGCGATCGGAGTCACCGGCAGGAGCTTCGGTCCTCATCTCCACTTTGAGACCTATCCGGCAGGGATTCAGCCTGGCGACACCTATGCGGCCGTAGACCCTGCGAAATGGCTACATCAGCGAGGTGTCGGCGTCGGTCTGTAGAGGCGGTATTTGCGCATCGACGCGGCGAGACCTTGGTCACGGTGTCTCCCCAAGAAGGAGCCGGCGAGCTACATCGCGAATCGGGTCCGCTCGATGGTCGGAAGGAACCGTCGCTGTTCTCTGAACTTCGACTCGATCTTGACCTGACTTTCGGTGAGTCCCACCTGGTCAACTTCTCAGAGGAGTCTGGCGAGATGGGCACCAATCGCCTTCGCGAGCGGGATCGGGACGGCGTTGCCGATCTGGCGGGCGATGGCGACCTTCGAACCGACCCACTTGTAGTCGTCGGGAAAGCCCTGGATCCGCGCAGCCTCGTGGTGGGTGAGCGCCCGGTGTTCGGTCGGGTGCAGGTATCGCCCCTTCTCCGGCTTGAAGAACTCGGTCCGGATGGTCACCGAAGGCTTCTGGAAGTTGAGCCGGCCCATCACGTCGCCGCTGCCGTTGTTGTGCTTCCTCCAGCAGTCCGACAGCAAGTTCTCCGGGATGTCGAAGCGGTTGCCGTCAGCGGGGATGTGGCGGAAGCGGTCGATGGAGAGCTGCTCGTAGTGTCGAGTCAGGTGAAGTTCGCTCGTCTTGAACGCTCCGGGGAGCAAGGTGCCGTCGACCTCGATGACTCGACTCGGCAGATGGATGTCGGTCACGGCGCGCCGGAGACCGTTGAGAACGTCGCCGAGCGTAAGCCACGCGACGTGAGTGTCGTCCGCGACCTTGGCGTGTGTGGTTGGCGGGAATCCCGGAAAGGGCAGGTCACGGTGGTGGCCGATCAGGATGACGCGCTTGCGGACCTGGGCAGCGCCGTAGTCGGCAGCGTTGAGGATCTTCGCCTGGAACGTGTAAGCACCGAGCCGCTGACTCGGCCGGCACTGGCGCTTGAACCGAACCAACTGCACCGACGTCAGAAACTGGGGCACGTTCTCGAGCACGAAGTACTTCGGCTTGGCCTTGCGGATCGTCTCGGCGTACCGGAGCCAGAGTTGGTTGCGCTCATCGAGTTGCTCCTGCTTGCCGAGCGCAGAGAAGCCCTGGCACGGAGGTCCACCGATGACGAGATCCGCCCCGGGGATCTCCTCCTCCTTGAGCCAGTCCTCGATGCCGCCCGCGAACACGGTCTCCGGATCGTGGTTCTCCGCGTATGTGGCGGCAGCCGCCTGGTCGTGCTCGATGGCCCTCAGGGTATTGAACCGAGCCGACTCTGCTCCGAAGCCCGCGCTCAGGCCGCCAGCGCCACAAAAGAGATCAAGTACGCGAATCTGGGGGCACGAAAACGACCGAGGCTCCACCATGGCACTGAACTTTAGCCGGCCCGCACGACATTTATGCGGTAGCTCGGTGAGACTCGCCGGCGACACCATACTCGCAACCTGCGACGGACTCGTAGGCTCGAAGTGTGTTGCACGAGGTGACGGCCGACGGCGGTATCGGTTTCTGCCATGATGCGGTTCCCGCTCTGCTGCCTCCGGGCTATCACGGGCCGCTGGTCGTCGCGCTCGACTCGAACGTGCTGATCGACCTGCAGCAACACGGTGCCGAACTCATCAACGCCGCGGACCTCGAGGTCCCGGAAGACTACAAAGGGGAGTTGCTCGCGCTCGGCGCCATCGTTGACATCTGGATGCTCCGTGACATTCGGTTCATCGTGACGCCGAGGTCGCGTACCGACGCGAAACGACTCTCCGAGCGGTTCCTCGCCACTCGTGGGCCGGCGGTCGACGCGTTGGCGCAGAGCTTGGCATTTCAGTGCGGGGACTGGAGTGTGCCGGCGCCCTCGGAGGGCTCGCTGCCGGCGCTCGGATCAGTCACCGGCATCCCGGACGGGGCTGACCGCGACTTGCTGCTCGAGGCCCAGGCGGCCGGCGCACACGTGTTCCTCACTCGTGACGAGCAGGTAATCACGGCTGCCTCCGTTGAGGGGCCCGTATTACGAATCCTTCGGCCGACGGGTCTGGCGGACGAGCTGGTCCTGGGCGGCGTTCAGCTCTTCGCCGGCGGACAGTGTCTCGCCGAGGACTGCCCGTACGCTGCCTTCAGCATTCCCGCGCCGGACCTGGGCAAGTGGAGCGGGTTGCTCTCCATCTTCGAGGAGTCGTGAACCGGTGGGGACGAGCACGGATCGCCGGACGTCACTTCGGATGTCGCGTCAGCGCACGCGGGACACGGCCGGGGAATGGGCTCTGCGCCGGCTCTTACATGCGCGGGGCCTGCGGTATCGCGTCGATGCCGTCCTGCCCGGCCTCCATCGCAGGCGAGCGGACATCCTGTTCCCGCGACAGAAGGTCGCTGTATTCGTAGACGGGTGCTTCTGGCACTCCTGTCCCGAGCACAAGACCGAGCCGAAGAGCAACGCCGCTTGGTGGGCGACGAAGCTGGCTCGCAACGTCGAGCGCGACCGCGAAACTGACATGCATCTTGCCGAACTCGGGTGGAAGGTGGTCCGGATCTGGGAGCATGAAGACCCGGGGTGCGCAGCAGATCGCGTCGTGGCGGCTGTCCGATCGGGGCAAGCCAGCTCATAACGGGTTCTGTGGACTCCCCCTGGTACGTATGTGTTGTGGGGCGGTCGGCTCCGCGTTGGGGTCGAGTCGAAGGAACAGGTTGAAGCGCAAGCTCATCGAGGTGTCGCTGCCGCTAGAGGCGATCAACAAGCAGGCGACGCGCGAAAAATCCATCCGGCATGGTCATCCGTCGACGCTGCATCTGTGGTGGGCGCGCCGTCCCTTGACTGCGGCCCGAGCCGTGCTCTTCGCGCAGTTGGTCGACGATCCGAGCGCCCGGCCAGATGAGTTCCCGACTGAGGCCGACCAACGGCGCGAGCGCGAGCGTTTGCACGGGCTTATTGAGCGGCTGGTCGACTGGGACAACATCCGAGACGAGACGGTCTTCGCCGACGCGCTCGCCGAAATTCTGAAGTCCACTGGCGGTAATCCGCCGCCGATTCTCGACCCGTTTGCTGGTGGCGGGACGATCCCGCTTGAAGCTCAGAGACTGGGGCTTCGGGCCCAGGCCTCAGACCTGAACCCGGTCGCGGTGTTGATCAACAAGGCGCTCATCGAGATTCCTCCCAGGTTCCGAGACCGTCCGCCGGTGTTTCCCGGCCTAGCGGAGTCTGAAATCCGTCAGTGGAGCCTCGCTGAGGGCCTCGCTGCGGATGTACGTGCATACGGTAGATGGATGCGCGACGAGGCGCAGAAGCGCATCGGCCATGTCTATCCAAAGGTGACGCTGCCGGACCAAACAAAGGCCACGGTCATCGCGTGGATCTGGGCGCGATCCGTCACATGTCCGAATCCCGCCTGCGGGATCGAGATGCCACTTGCTCGATCGTGGTGGCTAGGGAAGAAGAAAGGGAAGGAAGCGTACGTCGTACCGACGGTCGTCGCCGACCCTGAGACGCCGAGCGGCAAGCGTGTGGAGTTTTCGGTCGGACACGGCTCGGCAGGCGCGACAGCGAAAGACCGAGACGGCACATCGTCAGGCGGCAACGGTCGTTGCGTCGCATGTGACGCTGTGGCTCCTGCCGCATACATCCGAGCAGAAGGCAAAGCCGGACGGCTCGGGGCTCAGCTCATGGCGGTTGTGGCCGAAGGCGATCGCGGGCGGATCTACGTCACGCCGGACGAGGTTCAAGAGATGTCGGCAGTGGTCGCACCGCCCACGGCGCTTCCCACCGGGACGCTACCCGAATCGGCTTTGGGCTTTCGCGTCCAGGGATACGGCTACACGGAATGGTCTCAGCTATTCACAAACCGCCAACTTGTTGCGCTCTCGACATTCAGTGACTTGGTTGTTGCTGCGCGCGAGGAGGTGCTCGCTGATGCACGCGGGTCAGACGTGGACGCGGGCGACAGGCTCGCCGACGGTGGCATCGGCGCCGAGGCGTATGCCGATGCCGTCGCGACGTATCTGGCGATCGGGATGTCACGCTTCGTGGACCGTCACTCGCGATTGACCACATGGGATAACGGGCCTGCCAAAGAATATGAGCGCAGCGCCTTCGCCGGGCCGAAACTGCAGATGGCCTCAGACTTTGTGGAGTCCAACCCCTTTGGTAATGCTGGAGCAGACATCGCTTCAAGCATCGTTTGGGTCGAGCGCGCGCTCGCCAGTTTGCCGAAGGGTGAGCCAGGCGTCGCTACGCAGGCCGATGCCGCTTCGCGGTCTTACGCGGATGTCGTGATCTCGACGGACCCGCCCTACTACAGCAACGTCGGATACGCAGCGCTCAGCGACCTCTTCTACGTTTGGCTCCGAAAATCGCTTCGCGCGATTCACCCAAGCCTCTTCGCAACAATGCTTGTGCCGAAGGCTGAGGGAGTTAGTCGCAGAACCATCGCGGCACAGCGGCATGTCAGGCGCACGCCGATTCTTCGAAGACGGGTTCCGCAATGTGTTCGCGTTGGCACGACAGTCTGCCTCGCCAATGTATCCGATCACCGTCTATTACGCGTTCAAGCAGAGCGAGTCCACGTCAGACGGCGAGGCATCGACGGGCTGGGAAACTCTGCTGGAGGCGATGATCCAGTCCGGATGGGAGATCACATCGACTTGGCCAATCCGCTCCGAGATGGCCAATCGACTCCGCAGCATCGGCTCGAATGCTCTCGCAACGTCAATTGTCCTATCGCTCCGTCCCCGCGAGTCGGATGCTCCGATTACAGACCGACGCGAATACATCGATATGCTGCGAGAGGAACTCCCCGGGAAGCTGAGGGAACTCCAGCAGGGAGCAATCGCGCCCGTTGACTTAGCACAGGCGGCGATCGGCCCAGGAATGGCGGTGTTCTCCAGGTACAGCCGCGTCGTGGAGCCGAACGGTAGGAACGTAACGGTCCGCGAGGCGTTGCAGCTGATCAACGCGATCCTGGCAGAGGTCTTGTCGGACCAGGAGGGCGACTTCGACACAGACACGCGCTGGTGTGTGAAGTGGTTCGCGACGCACGGGTTCGACAAGGCGGGATACGGCGAGGCTGAGACGCTTGCGGGTGCTTACAACACGTCCGTCAAGGGCCTCGACCGTTCGGGAGCGGTGTACTCCAAGGCGGGTGAAGTGCGCCTGTTGACGACGGCCGAACTCCCCAACTCGTACCGTCCCGAGCGCGACGAGCACATCACGCTCTGGGAGGTGGCCATGCACATGGTGAAGGCGCTTGATGAGAGCGGTCTCGCCGAGGGGGGCCGGATCCTCGACGGTGCGTCGACGCGGGTCGAAGTGGAGGCGGTGAAGGAGCTGGCCTATCTAGTGTTCTCCCTCGCCGAGAAGCGGTCGATGGTCCAGGTCGCCGGCATGTTCAACGCACTCGTGACGTCCTGGCCCGAGGTCACTTCGGCTGCCAAGGCTCACGCAAGTGCCGCACCCAAGGCGACGGAGCAGGCCATGCTCGTTCTTGACGAAGAATTGGGCGACTGAGGAGGCATCGGGTGGCTATGAGCAACCGCGAGCGCGTCACGCGCGCTCTTGAGATCACCGCTGAGGCACTCGGCCCCTTCGTCGCGCGTCAGCTCGCGCCTCACGTGCCCGTCGGCGCGGAGTGGCCTGCGATCCTTCGCGTGCTCGACGAGCAAAAGGAGAACGACAAGGCCGGATTCCTGTACGCCCAGACCGACCTATCGCTGCAACTCCGAGTTATGACCGAGCGCCTGGGCGCTCTCGGCTTCCCGTTCTCCTCCGCGCTTTCGCGAGCTGAGCAGAACCTGGCTGGCGAGCTTCGCGACATTCGCAACCGTGCGGCGCACGGCGCTCCGTTCAACTTCGACGACACCTATCGAGCGTTGGACACGGCCGAGCGGTTGTTGCGAGCGGCGGATCAGCCGGCGGCTGCCGACCGGATCAAGGCTGACCGAACGGACCTCCAGCGAGCCCAGATCGAGGCCGAGACAAGGCGAGACGTCCGCGAGAGCACCTCGATTTCCGGGCTTGGCGACGTCGCGCTGACACCGTGGCGCGAGGTGCTCCTACCCCACCCCGACATCCTCAGCGGACGCTTCAAGGAGTCTGAGTTCGCAGCCAACCTTCACTCGGTGGCGCACGAGACAGGAACCACCTCGGCGGAGTACTCCGACCCAGTCGAGTTCTTCCGCCGCACCTTCCTCACCGCAGGACTCAAGGATCTTCTCACCCAAGCCGCTAACCGCGTTGCTGGCGCCGCCGCCGCGGCACCGGTCATCAACCTTCAGACCACCTTCGGAGGCGGCAAGACACACTCGATGCTCGCGGTCTGGCACCTGTTCTCGTCGGTGCCCGCAGCCGGGCTGCCGCAGGAGATCCAGGAGATTCTCCACTCCGCTGGGCTTGCCGACGGCGACCGGACGATCCGGCGCGTCGCGTTGGTGGGGAACGAGATTGCCGCCGGACAAGCGCGTCAGCGGGACGGCCTCACCGTGCGGACCATGTGGGGCGAGATCGCCCGACAGCTCGGTGGTAAGGAGGCCTTCGACCTGGTGGCCGATTCGGATAGGAACAGCACGAGCCCTGGCGACCATCTGAGAGAACTTCTCTCGCGATACTCGCCCTGCGTGATCCTCATCGACGAGTGGGTCGCCTACGCGCGGCAGCTCGGGGACGACGACCTGCCGGGCGGCAGCTTCGAGACCCAGTTCACTTTCGCCCAGCTTCTGACCGAGGCGGTCGCCGCGACACCCGGCGCGCTCCTTCTCGTATCCATTCCGGCAAGCGACGTACGGCGTGAGCCTGACGGGGCCACCTTGGAGTCCGTCGCCTCGGATCTCGAGACTGGTGGGGAACGAGGTCGCGCAGCGCTGCGCCGGCTCGAACATGTCGTCGGACGGGTGGCCCACCAGTGGCATCCCGCGTCGGCGCAGGAGTCGTTCGAGATCGTGCGCCGCCGACTCTTCGAGCCGCCCGACGCTCAGGCCTCTCGCCAGGTGGCCGCGACCGCGAGGAAGTTCGTCACCTTCTATCGCGAGCACCAGGGCGAGTTCCCTCGGGAGACCACCGAGAACGCCTACGAGCGGAAGATCCGCTCCGCGTACCCGATCCACCCGGAACTCTTCGCCCGCCTGTACGAGGACTGGTCGACCCAGGAACGGTTCCAGCGCACACGCGGAGTTCTGCGGCTGATGAGCGGTGTCGTCAAGGAGCTCTATGACGCTGGGGACGACTCGCCTCTGATCATGCCCGGCTCCGTCCCGATCGCGGCCGATCAGGTTTTGGGCGAGTTGACGCAGTACGTCGATGTGCAATGGCGTTCAGTCATCGACTCGGACGTCGACGGAACTGACAGCCTTCCGTTCCAGATCGACAAGGAACGACCGCTGTTCGGCAAACGCGGCCTCACCCGACGCATTGCACGGGCCGCCTTCCTCGGCTCCGCAGCGACTTTACAGAGCGCCCACAAGGGAATCGAGCGCAACAACGTCTTCCTCGGCGTTGCGATGCCCGGTGACACAGTCGGCAACTTCGGGTCGGCGCTTCAAATGTTGAGCGACCGGGCAACGTACCTGTTCTCCGAGGGCGTTCGGTACTGGTACGACCTGCAACCGTCCCTGAACCGCACGGTCAACGAGCGCGCCGCGAACCTGCACGAAGACGACGTTTGGGCCGAGGTCATTACCCGGCTCAGGCAAGCCGGACAGGCTGGAGCCGACTTCGCGGGCGCCATCGTCGCCCCCGAGGACGCGTCTGATGTCCCCGAGGCCGAAGCCGTCCGACTCGTGTACGTGCACCCGCGGTTCACCCACAAGAACAAGGACACCGACTCGCGCGCCATCAGGTTCGCTCGCGATATCGTGGCCAACCGTGGCAGCGCCAGCCGCGAGCGACGGAACACCTTGGTCTTCCTCGTCGCAGACGAACAGCGGTACGCCGAACTTGAGTCGATTGTCCGACAGCATCTGGCCTGGCGCAGCGTCGTCAGGGACAAGGACCACCTCGACCTCACCCAGCAGCGCGTCGCCCTCGCGAGCGCGAAGGTCGACGAGACCAACAAGGTCGTATCGCAGCGGATCGGAACCAGCTGGATCTGGGCTCTCTATCCGCGTGATCGAGGCGACAACGAGCCGTTCAGCATCTCGGTCGTGCGCGCCGACGGCGAGGACGACCACCTCGGCGTCCGGACGGGGAAGAAGCTTGTCAAGGAGGATGTGCTCCGCGTACAGATCGCGCCGGCGACAATCCGCCACGACCTCGACTCCAAGCTCCACCGTGTCTGGAACCAGGGCCGCATTCGGGTCGGTGACCTCTGGGACTACTACACCAAGTACCTCTACCTCCCGCGCCTCCGCGACAAGACCGTCCTGATCCGTGCGATCGAAGACGTCGCGCTGGACATCGTTTGGCCGCAGACCGGGTTCGCTCTGGCCGACGACTACGACTCGGCTACCGGAGACTTCAACGGCCTCACCGTCCCGATCGAGGACGGTCCGGCCGTAGTCACAGACGACACCTACCTCGTGGCCCCTCACGTCGCCACGGCACAACGAGCACGGGAACAGGACGCCACCGAACCCAGCACCCCAGTCACTGAGCCTGCGACGACAGCGCCGTCACTGAGCACGCCCACGCAGCCCGCCAGCACCCCCCAGTTGTCCTCTGACGATGGCTCCGTGGTTGAGCGCGCTCGATACGAGGGCCGCTACGAGGTCGAAGCGACGGCTCCCGAAGCGATTGCCGGCAAGCTGCGCGAGGTCATCGAGGAAGTCGTCCGCCACATCGTCTTGGCGCCTGGCGCCGAGAACATCTCCATCGTGCTGGAAGTCAGCGCTGAGAACAGCGACGGATTCTCCGAGGCCGTCGCCCGGACCGTCCGTGAGAACAGCAGCGTCCTCGGCTTCGACAAGAGCGACTTCGAGGACGTCGAATGGTGATCGCCTCGAATGATGTCATCGAGCGGATCAAACTCGCCCCTGACGCCGGACTCGTTAAGAGCCTGGGCGCCAACCACACCCTGGAGTCGGCGATCGCCGACCTGGTCGACAACAGCATCGACGCCGGCGCATCGCGCGTTTCGATCAGACTCCTGACCCGCAACGATCGCCTGGCCCAGGTCGAGGTCCTCGACAACGGCAAGGGCATCGATGCAGCTGCGGCCAATGCGGCCATGACGATCGGCCACCAGCGCGACTACTCTGACGGGGACCTCGGACACTTCGGGATGGGCCTGAAGGCGGCTTCGTTCGGCCACAGCGACGTCCTGACGGTTTGGTCCACCAGTTACGGCGCAACGCCCGTAGGGCGCCGCATTCGCCGCGCAGACTTCTCCAAGGACTTCACCTGCGAGGTGTTGTCCGCCGACGCCGCGGCTGAGCGCGCTGCCGACAGGCAGATCGTCCTCGGCTCGGAGCTGGGAACGTCGATCGTCTGGACAGACGTCCGCAACGCTTACCGCGGACGCAACCGGGATGAGGCACGGAGCTGGCTGTCCACACGCAACGATGCGCTCAGATCGCACCTCGGCGTCACGTTCCACAGACTGCTCGCCTCCAAGCGGCTCGAGATCGACGTACTGATCGATGAACGCGGCGAAGCCCTCGCCGGCCCCGGCGTTCCGATCCTGCCCATCGACCCGTTCGGCTATGCGACGTCCGGACATCCCGAGTATCCCAAGGATCTGGTCGCGAGGGTCGGCGATAGCCGGGTGAAGCTCACCTGTCATATCTGGCCCGCCAAGTCCGACGTGACGGGATTCCGGATCGGCACCAAGAGCGGAGAACAGTTCCAGGGCTTCTACATCTACCGCAACGATCGCCTACTCCAGATCGGCGGCTGGTCGGACACCGCGACGCCAACACCTGCGCGCCAGCTCGCGCGAGTGGTCCTCGAAGCCACCGGAGGCCCCTTCGTCACCATGAACCCGGAGAAGAGCGGGCTGAAATTCGAGCCCGTCTTTCACGACGCGATCAACAAGGCGGAAGCCTCGGACGGCACCACGTTCCTGACCTTCCTCCAGGACGCCGAGTCCATCTATACCGACGCGAACAAACGCAAGCGACGACGCAAGCCAGCGATCAGACCTGACAAGGGCATCGCGCCAGCGATTCGGAAGCGAATCGGAAGCGAGTTGCCATTCATCGACGGAGACGCCGTCAACATCAAGTGGAAGCGCATGCCTGCTGGCGAGTTTCTCGACGTTGACCTCCCAGCAAAGACGCTATGGCTTAACAGCCGCTACCGCAGGTTGTTCGCCCCCGACGGCGGTAGCTTGAATGACGCCCCCGTTCTCAAGGCGCTCGTCTATCTGTTGACCCACCAGGTGTTCGAGGGACAGCACCTCGGCGCACGAGACAAGGACGAGATCGCGCTGTGGAAGAGCGTCCTTGGTGCGGCTGCCGCCACCGAAGAGCACATGCGGGCCGAGTAAGGAACGAACCGATGACGATTTCGCCTGACGACGCGCGGCACCTGACCTTCACCACTCTGGACGAGCTGTGGAGCACCGGTGCGCCCATGGCGTTGCCGATCAAGGGGGAGCCGGCATGCCGACTCCGGCTCGACCCCAAGAACGGTCTCATTACTTTGGTGACTCCGTACGACACCCCTGAGCCCGACGTCGCCAAGCTCAAGAACGTCGGCTTCACCGCAGTCTCTGCGGGCGACGACGAGTACGCCGAACTCACGGTCCGAGTCGAGGGGAGCGTTCACGGGGCGTATGGGCTCCTAGCGACCATTGCCGACGAACTCCAGATCGAGAAGATGCCGCTCGCCGCCGCGGTCGCCGCTGGCGTCGCCCGCCATAGGAATGTGTTCGCGAGCCGTGGAGCAATGACCACCGAGAAGGAGGTGGGCCTGCTTGGAGAGCTGCTCTTCCTGGAGTACCTCATCCATCAGATCGGAGCGGGTCCGGCGGCGTCCTCATGGCAGGGACCACTGTCGGAGGAACACGACTTCACCTTCGACTCGGTTCACCTCGAGGTGAAGACGACAAGCAGTGAGCGTCGCCGTCACGTCATCCACGGGCTCGACCAGTTGGTCCCACTTCGCAGTGTTCCGCTGAGCGTGCTGTCTATCCAGCTCACTCGGACTGCCCCGAAGGGCGGACGAACCCTTCCGCAGGTCGTTGCCCAGGTCCGGAAGATCGCTGGTGGCCACCAGGTAGCCGTCGACGCCAGGCTCGCGAGCTTCGGGTGGCAGGACGACGACGCCGACCTGTACTCGACTTACTGGGCGCTTCGTTCCCAGCCTCGTGCCTACGACGTCAAGGGCGACTTTCCCGCGATGAGGCCGGATCTGGTCGGCCCTGTCGTACCCAACTTCGCGCTTGTGTCGGAGGTCTCGTACAGAGTGGACCTAACAGACCTGCACTATGACGCACTTCCCGACCCCATCGGCGGATTCGTGGAGTCGAAGGAGAGCTGACTTAACGTGACCGATCAACGCCCGGCATGGGCCGACGCTCTGACCAACGCCTTCGTCGCGTTGAAGAATCAGCAACCCACGCCGCCACTTGGCCCACTGTTGACCGCGTTGGCAGGGACGGCTGTCGGAGATGCGGAACTTGTCGCATTCGTTCAGCAGGCAGACGAGAACGAGCCAGCCCTGACCCAGGCCCGTATCGCCTTGGCCAAGTGGGACAGCCAGGACGAGTTCTTTGGTCACGACGACGCGACGACATGGGCCCACAGTCAAGAACGCCGAGCCGCGATCTATGCCCGACTCGGGCTGTCAATGGAGGTCGCGCAGGCGTTCACGCACCGGATCGAAGTCTTCGAGAAGCCGTCGACAACGATTTCGAAGATCTTTGAGCCTTGGTACGCGGTCGAACGAAAGCTTCGGACCAGCGTCTATTGGGACGACTACGAGGCGTACCTCCGCGAAGTCAAGAAGTGGCCAGCATCGTCGATCTCGTCGCTGGACGAAACTACGACCGAAGTCATGGAACGGCTCAGCCGGCCGACGCGACCGGAGGCGAAGCAGACCAAGGGGTTGGTCGTCGGCTATGTCCAGAGCGGGAAGACCGCGAACTTCACGGGGGTGGTCGCCAAGGGAATCGACGCGGGCTACCGGCTGATCATCGTTCTCACCGGCACCATCGAGATCCTTCGCGCTCAGACTCAGCGCCGCATGGACATGGAGCTCATGGGTGTCGAGAACATTCTGGCTGGGCAGGACCCAAACGACCCTGCCGTGGCAAAGGAGCTCGACTACCAGCAGGACGAGGAGTGGAAGGCCGAGCGCTTCGTCAAGCACGGCGAGGCGCTTAACCTGCCGGGAGTGGTCGAGATCGCTCGCGTGACGAGCCACCGCAGCGACTACAAGCGCTTGCCCCAGGCGATGACCAAGCTCAAGTTCGCCCGCAAGAACAAGCAAAAGCCGCTCAACGACGAAGAAAACCTCTTCCACTCGGGTGCCTACGTGGCGGTCATCAAGAAGAACTCCGCACCGCTGAAGAAGCTGATCCAAGACCTGAAGCCGCTCAAGAACGACCTCGCCGAGCTGCCGGTCCTGATCATCGACGACGAATCGGACCAGGCCTCGGTGGACACCACCAACCCGGCCAAGTGGAAGAAGGGCTCCGCCGAGAACCGCAAGCGGACAACGATCAACCAGCTCATCACGGAGATACTCCAGCTCTGTCCCCGAGCACAATACGTCGGATACACCGCAACACCATTCGCGAACGTGTTCGTCGACCCAGACGACGAACGCGACCTCTTCCCGGCCGACTTCGTCCTCTCCCTCCACCGCCCGCCCGGTTACATGGGCGTCCAGGAGTTCCACGATGTCGGCAAGCGCTGGGACGACGAGAAGAAGACGGTCGCCAACTCCAACGAACTCGCCCACATCCGGCCACTCGTCGGCGACGTGGGCACAGACCCCGTAGGACGGATCGAAGAACTTCAAGAGGCACTCGACGCCTGGGTGCTATCAGGTGCGATCAAGAAGTACCGCGAGGCCAACTCCGACCTCCGCTACAGGCACCACACCATGCTCGTTCACGAGTCGGTCAAGAGGGACGAGCACGCCGACACGGCCGCAGACGTCCGCTCGCTTTGGAGCCGAGCGAAGTTCAACTCATCTGGGGGATTCGCCCGACTCGAGAAGCTCTACAACAAAGACTTCATGCCGGTGATGGTCGCTCGTGCCGAGGGCGCGCCGATCCCGACGTCGTTCGAGGAGCTGAAGCCCTATATCGGAGCGGCCCTTGCAGAGATCACCATCGATGGCGACCCCGTGCTCATCGTGAACTCGGACAAGGAGATTCAGACACAGCAGAAGAAGCTCGACTTTGAAGCCGACAAGGTCTGGCGAATCCTCGTCGGAGGCACCCAGCTCAGCCGAGGGTTCACCGTCGAGGGCCTCACCATCTCCTACTTCCGCAGGAAGGCTGGCCAAGCCGACACGCTTATGCAAGCTGGCCGCTGGTTCGGGTTCAGGCCCGGCTACCAGGACCTGGTCCGCTTGTACATCCGTCGTGACTCGCAAGTCGATCTCTATGAGGCGTTCGAGGCGCTGCTCATGGATGAGGAGGCGTTCCGAGCCGAGCTCAGCCAGTACGCGGGCTTCGACGAGCACGGCATGCCCGTGCTGGAACCGCGCCAAATTCCACCGCTTGTGAGCCAGCACCTTCCTTGGCTGAAGCCGACCGCGCGTAACAAGATGTGGAACGCGGTCATCGCCAATAAGGCCCCGACCGACATCCAAGATCTCTACGGCCTTCCCGAACGCGGAAGCGAGGAGAACCGCAATAACTTCGACAACGTCGTCGTGCCGCTGCTTGAGTACGCAACGAGCGAGGTCATGCTTCCGTACGAGCTCGACGGCAAGTCGGGGCTCCAGCAACGTGCTCGTGTCGGGCTGATCGAGGCGGCGGAGTTCAACCAGCTGTTCGATCAACTGGCCTGGCACCCAGAGTACGAAGCGAACATCAAGGCCTTCCGCGGCTTCATCACGAAGGCAACCGACGACAAGAAAATCACCGAGTGGGCAGTCGTGTGGACGTGGCCGAACACGGGTGGGCGATCGTTCGACATCCCGGAACTCGGCGGCGATGTTTCAATCGTGAAGCGCAAGCGTCGTGCCCGTCGTATCGACTTCGTCGGATCGGACCGAAAGCACCGTGCCGCCGCCCGACCCATCGCGCTCGGGGAGCCGGTCGCGCCTCTCGGCGAGTCGGCAACACGTGGCGTCGTCCTCGTCTCCGTCGTTCCCGACCGCGAGCCGGACGACGCGACGAAACCTGTTGAGCGGAACGAGCTCGTCGGCCTCATCTCGATCGCCGTGCCCGCGAAGGCGGTGCCCAGGAGCAACCTCATCCAGTGGACCGTCATCAACTCGGCGAACCCGGACGACGTGGTCGTCGATCAGCAGCACTGAGATGTGCCGCCCGACTTGAGCGAGAACCTCAAACGTAAGGAACGGTTGCGTGAAGATCCTGGTGCTCGACGCCAACGAGCTCGCTCGGGACCTGACGTGCGTGAGTCTGCGCTATCAGTTGATCGAGCACCTTGGCAGCACGCACTGGATGCAGGCGTTCGTGCCGGCGGTCGTCTTTGAGGAGAGTGTCGCGAACTATCAGCGGGCACTGACGCGTGCCCTCTCCGCGACGACGCTGTCCGACAAGGAACGGCGGCGGCTAGGTGTACCCGGCCACGAGATTGGTTACAGCCGGCTGATCGGTGGGAGCCCGCCGAGTGCGGTGTGTCGGCGTCGAGTGTTGTAGAGGTTGAGCCAGGGCGCAAGGGCCGCTGCGCGTTCGGCGTTGCTGGTGAAGACTTGGTGGTAGGCCCACTCGATGGCCAGGGTGCGGTTGAAGCGTTCGACTTTGCCGTTCTGCCACGGGCAGTGCGGCTTGATGAACTTGTGTTTGGCGCCGATCGTCGTGATCACAGCAGCGAGGTCGGCTGATCGGCGATAGGACCAGTGATTGTCGGTGATCACGCGTTCGATCCGGTCGATGCCGTGATCGGCGAAGTATTGCGCGGCGCGCGCCAGGAAGCTGGCGCAGGTAGGTCCTTTCTCGTCGTCCAGGATCTCGGAGTAGGCCAGCCGGGAGTGGTCATCGACAAGCGAGTGGACGTAGTCGTAGCCGATCCGGGCCTTCTTCGCTGCGGCGGTTGAGCCCATCTGCCGGCCGTGGGCCTTCCAGCCGCCACCATCGGGGATTTTGCCTATTTTCTTGACATCCATGTGCACCAGCTCGCCCGGACGATCGCGCTCATAGCGGGTTGTGGTGGTCTTGGAGGCTCTGATCACCTCACCGGTCAACGGATCACAGTCGGCCAGGTAAGGAATCTGGCGACGGCGCAGGACCCGGCACACGGTGCGGGCCGGGACACCGAGCTCGGGACCAATCCAGTCCTGGCCCCGCCGTTGGCTCCGGCGCAGCTCGATGATCTTGTTCTCCACCGCTACCGGAGTCCGGTTCGGGCAGTGATGCGGACGTGAGGACCGGTCTTCCAGACCGGCCTCGCCCTCAGCTCGATACCGTCCAACCCAGCGACTGGCACATTGACGGGACACCCCTTGAGCCTTCGCGGCATGGGCGACCTTCCAGCCCTGGTCACAGACACGTTCGACCAACAGCTTGCGGCCACGAACATTCAAACGCGCGTTACGGTGGGACACGAGGACCTCCTGGAACGGTGAAGACGGCTATCTCCACCGCACCCGGAGGTCCTCCTCAGGTCAACAACCGACGCGGAGTGTCATCAACGTCCCGGCCGAGTACAGCTAGGCCTACATGTCATCGAGCCGTTGTCGCCCGACGGCTACCGCGAGTACCTTGCGGAGAGACTCGACTACCGGCTGGGGTTCAGCGTCCTACCGTGGCCCGAGGTAACCCACGCCGATTTGGTGGGACGAGCTGTCAACCGGACCCCGCCGTTCGACGCCCACGGTGGGCGGTTACCGCGACGCGCTTGTCTGGTCCGATGTTGCGCGTCTGGCGCGCAAGGGACGTGACGTGGTTCTCGTGTCATCCGACAAGCGCGCCTTCGCTGGCCGGGACGGTTCGTTGTCGCAGGCGCTGTCTGCAGAGATCGCGGATGCGAGTGGCAGCGTTGAGTTGGTTCCTGAATTTGGTCCGTGGCTTTTGGCGGCGCTGCCCGACGGGTCTGACGATTTGGTGCAGGCCGTCGTTGACGCCCAGGATCAGGAACTCTACGACTACCTGGTCGCGTCGGATGTGCAGTCTGATTTGGGGCCCGAGGTCGTGGACCTCGGATTCGCTAAGTCGCCGCTGGACGTGTCAATGGACGAGGTGGAGTGGGGTGGAACACTCACGAGAATTTCGACTGTGGCTGGTCCCGACGGTCTCTACGTCGCCGAGTACGATCTGGACTTCAGCATCGCGCTGTCGGGCACTTTTGCACCCTGGGATGTCCGTGACGATGCGTGGGTGACGAGGAGCAGGGAGGAGCTCGGCAGAGTCATCCTCGAAGGCGAGCTCCAGATGGTGCTTCGAATCACAGTTCTCTTCGGTGGCGACGTGTCGTTCAGTATCGAGGAGGAGAGTTGGCGGCGTGCGGACGGGGTCAGCTCCGGTCTGGACGTCTATCGGCCCGAATGGAATCAGCTACAGACCCCGTTGCTCGATGACTCGGGTCACTTCTGGTAGCGAATCTCGAAGTCGCGCCGAGTGCATTCGATGCTGGTCTCAAGTGCTGGCTGGGTGGGAGACAAATTGGGTGACAACAGTGGCGATATCCGGCGTATCCCGGTGGACGTTCACGGACGGTTTTGAGCGCAAATCCGCGCAGACCACGCGTGCCTGGAAGCCCTGATAAGGCAAAGGTCACTGGTTCAAGTCCAGTTAGGCCCACCCATCTGACAGGGGAAACACCCAATCCGGCCGCTGGCACCGCGGCCCTGTTGGCGCTGAGTATCTAACTGAGTATCTAACCGGTACACGGCTATGCCTCTTGCCCAGGTCGGCCGAACAGTTCATCCATCAACGTCGCCCCGGTCTGAACCACCGGCCGCAGCTGATGGCGGTTGACCAGCTCGGTGACAGACAGTGGTCCCACTGTGGCCGACCAGCTGCGAAATTTCCTCGACCCGCATGCCGGCATCCGACAGCACCGACACGAACGAGTGACGAAGCTCCCGCGGCGTCCACAGCTCCGGATCAATACGGGGAACCAACGCCAACGCCCGCCGGAAATCGCGCCGGACGTTCGCCGTGTCGGCGTCGGCTGAATACTGACCCCGTGTCGTCGCCCGAAAACTGATCACCTTCGTTTGATTCTCGGCTCAACTCGAGCCGGGAGGAGAAGGGAGTTGTTGTCAGTGGAGGACTGGGCTGAGATCCGCAGGCTGTGTCGAGCCGAGGGGTTGCCGATCAAGCTGATCGCTAGGACGTTGGGTGTCTCGCGGAACACGGTGCGTGCTGCGATCGCCTCCGAGGCGCCGCCGAAGTACCGGCGTCGGCCGGCGGGGTCGGCGGTGGATGAGTTTGAGGACGCGATCCGGGAACAGTTGAAGGTGGTGCCGACGATGCCGGCCACGGTGATCGCCGAACGGGTTGGTTGGACGCGTGGGATCACGGTGTTCAAGGAGAGGGTGCGGGAGTTGCGGCCGGCGTATCTGCCGCCGGATCCGGCGTCGCGGACGAGCTATCAGGCCGGGGATATCGCGCAGTGTGATTTCTGGTTCCCGCCGATCAATCTGCCGGTGGGGTTCGGCCAGGTCCGGCGGCCGACGCAGTTGCCGGTGTTGACGATGGTGACCGGCTATTCCCGTTGGCTGTCGGCGGTGCTGGTCCCGACCCGCGCCGCGGAGGACCTGTTCGCCGGCTGGTGGCAACTTATCGAAGCGTTGGGCGCGGTGCCGCGGACGTTGGTTTGGGATGGTGAGGGAGCGGTCGGCCGGCACCGCTATGGCCGATCGGAGTTGACCGCCGACTGTCAGGCGTTCCGCGGTGTCCTGGGCACCAAGGTGGTGATCTTGAAGAAGGCCGAGCCGGAACACAAGGGCGTCATCGAACGCGCCCACGACTACCTGGAACGATCGTTCCTGCCAGGGCGGGAGTTCGCCGGTCCGGCCGATTTCAACGCTCAGCTGCAGGCCTGGCTGCAAACGGTGAACGCCCGTCCGCGGCGGGCGTTGGGTTGCGCGCCAACCGACCGGATCGGCGCGGACCGGCAGGCGATGCTGGCCTTGCCGCCCGTCCCGCCGGCGACCGGCTGGCGGGCATCAACCCGACTGCCGCGTGATCACTATGTTCGGCTGGATTCCAATGACTACTCCGTCCACCCGGCCGTGGTCGGGCGGCGGATCGAGGTCATCGCCGACCTCGAACGCGTCCGGGTTCTGTGTGAGGGAAGGATTGTTGCCGACCACGAACGTGTGTGGGGCTGGCATCAAACCATCACCGATCAAGATCACCTCGACGCGGCGAACCGGCTCCGACGCGACCGTGACCGCCTCCTGCGACCCGTCCACGACCCCGCCCACGATGGAGGACAGGTCGCGGTCGAGCAGCGTCGGTTGACCGACTACGACACCGCCTTGGGAGTCGACCTAGACGCCAACCCGGGCACCGGGCTGGTTGACGGAGGGAAGGCATCATGACCAGCCGCAACACTAAACCCGGCTCGGCCGAAAACAAGATCAGCTCTTCCGCGTCGACACGCCGGGACCTGGCCAGCGAGGTCGGCTTCTTGACCCGAGCATTGAAGGCACCCACCCTGCGCGAGGCAGTCCCCAGGCTGGCCGAACGGGCCAGGGCCGAATCCTGGACCCACGAAGAGTTCCTGGTCGCCTGCCTCCAACGCGAAGTCGCAGCCCGCGAAGCCCACGGCGGTGAAGGACGGATCCGGGCCGCCCGGTTCCCGGCCCGCAAAAGCCTGGAGGAGTTCGACTTCGACTACGCCCGCGGCCTGAAACGCGACCTCATTGCCCACCTCGGCACCCTGGACTTCATCACCGCACGCGAGAACGTGGTCTTCCTCGGACCACCCGGCACCGGCAAAACCCACCTCGGGATCGGCCTGGGCATCCGCGCCTGCCAAGCCGGCCACCGCGTCCTGTTCGCCACCGCCAGCCAATGGGTCGACCGACTCGCCGAAGCCCACCAAGCGGGACGTCTCCAACAAGAGCTCGCACGGCTGGGCCGCTACCCGCTACTGATCATCGACGAAGTCGGCTACATACCCTTCGAACCCGAAGCCGCCAACCTGTTCTTCCAACTTGTCTCGAGCCGCTACGAACGCGCCAGCCTGATCGTCACCAGCAACAAACCCTTCGGCCGCTGGGGCGAGGTCTTCGGCGACGACACCGTCGCCGCCGCCATGATCGACCGGCTCGTCCACCACGCCGACGTCATCGCCCTCAAAGGCGACTCCTACCGACTCAAAGACCGCGACCTGGGCCGAGTCCCAGCCGCCACAACCGAAGAACCATGACCACCAAGGGGGTCAATTTTCGACCGACGAAAAGGGGTCAAAATTCGACCGGCGTTGACACGCCGCATCCATCCCAGTCCCACGTAACGTCGTGAACACGAATCCGGTCTCCTGCCAATCGGAACCTGCCGCGAGCCGGTCCTCGGCTTGACGCGCCTTCTGCTTCCGCAGTGCCTCCAAGCACAGGGCCGGCAGTGCCAACGTCCGACGTACTCATCGCAACTCCGCCGACTTCATCGCGGTCACATAGTCATCAAGCGCGCAACCGGGCACAGCGGGTTACGTCGCCCGTGCCCCGGTCGCTCCTGCAGCCGCAACGTCTGGCAGTGCCGCGCCAGGTAGATCGTCCAACTCCTGGAGAAGTCGCGACATCTCGCCGGGAGCGACAATTGCCATGTGAGTGAGAGCAATGCGACGATCGGTGTGAGTCCCCGGGAGTGGTGGGGTTTCGGGGTTCGGTGAGTCGCCTCTGTTGATGGGGCCATCGGCGGGATTCTCGGTGTGTACCGCCAAGTACTAACAGGAGGTCCCACCGATGGCGTTGTCCCAGTCTGTCGTATCTGAGCTGCTTGAAGCATTCCGTGCTGGTGAAGGCGTGGATCTGATCCGCGAATCGGTCCGGACGGTGATGCAGGAGTTGATCGAGACCGAAGTCGCCGAGCAGGTCGGTGCTGGCCGCTATGAACGCACCGATACGCGCACAAACCAGCGGAACGGGTCGCGTCCGCGGCTGCTGTCGACCCAGGCCGGTGATGTGGAGTTGCGGATCCCGAAGCTGCGGCAGCGATCATTCTTCCCGGTGATCTTGGAACGCCGGCGCCGAATCGATCAGGCCTTGTATGCGGTGGTGATGGAAGCCTGGGTCAAGGGTGTCTCCACCCGCGCGGTCGACGATCTGGTCGCCGCCCTTGGCATCGGCACCGGCATCTCCAAATCCGAAGTCTCCCGGATCTGTGCCGGCCTGGACGAGCAAGTGCAGGCGTTCCGGTCCCGGACCCTGCACCACACGACGTTCCCGTATGTGTTCCTCGACGCCACCTACCTCCACGTCCGCCGGACCGGGCAGGTCACGTCGATGGCGGTCGTGGTGGCGACTGGCGTGACCGCGACCGGCGGCCGGGAGATCCTCGGTCTGGACGTCGGTGACAGCGAGGACGAGGTGTTCTGGCGCGGCTTCCTGCGCACGCTGCGCGAACGCGGCCTGTCCGGCGTCCGGCTGATCATCTCCGACCAACACGCCGGCCTGGTCGCCGCGCTGGGCCGGCAGTTCCAAGGTGTCGCCCACCAACGCTGCCGGGTCCACTTCGCCCGCAACCTGCTGGCGTTGGTGCCGAAATCGCACAAGGACATGGTCGCCTCGGTGTTTCGGACCGCGTTCGCTCAACCCGACGCGAAAGCAGCGGCAGCTGTCTGGGACCAGGTCCGTGAGCAACTCGCCCAAAGCTTCTCCAAGATCGGACCGTTGATGGACGAGGCGAAAGCCGAAGTGCTGGCGTTCACCGCGTTCCCGCGGAGTCATTGGCCCAAGATCTGGTCGACGGATGAAAGTGTCAATGCCGCCACCCGGAATCGGTCCCGCCCGTTTGGGATTGATTCTGCGCCGGTGTCGACAGCCCGCCGGTCGCTGCCTGATCCCGCGGCCTGGAGCCGCGGTCAAGGTGGAGCGCCCGGCTGGACGAACGACCTTGACCGCGGTGAGGACCGCGGTAGCGTCAGGAGATGGTGGGCGTGGTCGACCGCGAAGCACAGAGCAGGGTTTGGGACTGGGATCCTTGGCCGCGCTGCTTAGCCTGAGGGCGTTAGAGCCGTGTCCCGATGCTGGCGGCCACGTCCACTGCGTGCGGTTGGGGTTTTCGGCGTGGCGGGTTTGGGTCGCCAGTTGGTGATCATGGTTCGGTAGGCCTGTTCGCTGCGTTCGGCGAGCTGGCGTTCGGCGGCTCGGACTTCCTTCAGCGAGTAGGCCGCGGAGGCACCTTTGCGTCCCCGTGCCGATGGCAGGCCGGCCCGGAGTTGGAGCTTGCGCTGCTTGTGGGCGACCAGGGAGGGCATCGCGAAGGCGTAGTCCTCACCCTTGATGGTCAGGTGCCAGCACAACACGGCCAGTTTGCGGGCGGTGGCCACGATGGCGACCTGGATGCCGCGGCGGGCCCGGATCCGCTCATAGAAGCCGCGCAACGGCCCGGGTGCCTTGGATGCGGAGAATGCCGCTTCGACCAGCATCCCCCGGGCATAACCCGGACCGGATTTGGTGATCCGGCCGTGGGTGGCGGGCTGGTTGCCCGACTGCCGAACTCGTGGGTTCAGCCCGAGGTAGGAGACCAGCTTCTCCGGCGTGCGGAACCGGGTGAAGTCACCGACCGCGGCCACGATCGACAACGCCACCGTCGCATCCACGCCGGGAATCGTCATCAACCGTCGGACGTCGTCACGGCCCAACGCCACCAGCGCGAGTTCCCGATCGATCAAGGCGAGCTCGTCGGCGTGGAAGTCCAACTGTCGCAGCAGCGCAGTCGCGGCGGCTGCCTCGTCTGGTGGCAGGTCCTGCCCGGCCAGCCAAGCTCGGCCCTTGATCCCGAACAGGTCGGCTGCCGGGCAGCGGACCACCAGGTTGCGGTGCAAGATGGCCTGCACCTGGTTCTTCAACCGGGTCCGCTGCCGGACAATGTGCCCACGCCGCTGCACCTGCCGACGCAGGGCCGCGGTCTGGGCGTCGGGCATCCATACCGCCGGCAGATAGTCCGCCGCCAGCAACTCCGCCAAGATCGCCGCGTCGACCTTGTCGGTCTTGATCTTCGCCTCCGCGATCGCCCGAGTCTTCGCCGGGTTGGAGACCACCACCCGGCCAGCCCGGCTGGTCAGCAGCGAGGCGATCGCCCAGGTGTTCCCGGTCGCTTCCAAGGCCACCTCGTCGGTCGCCGCCAGACCGTCGGCGAACCTGCGGACCTCTTCGGGGGTGGTGGCGAACCTGCCCTCCTGGGTGACCACACCGTTGCGCCAGATCGCCACTTGGGCGAAGTCGCGGTGCACATCCAGCCCGATGCACCGCCTACTCATCCTCATCACCGTCTCCCTTCCCAAACAGAACACGTTCTTGATCGGGAGCGGGTGGGCGACACGACAACTACGGATTCGCGCGCACGGCGCAGCCGGGCAGGTCGCAGGGGCGGCAAACTACTAACGCGGGCTCTCAGCCCATCGAACAAGACCGGCCTGCCCACCCCGTTTACTCCCGATGCCCCTGTCCCGGACGATCGCACCGTAATCCGACCAACTCCACCCCCGCCAGAGGTGACAGGCCAGCGGAACCGGCGGCATCGAAACCTTCATACCGGTTACCAACCCGATCGACCAACCCGATCGACCAACCCGATCGAACGAATCAACCGCGAGATCAAACGCCGCGCCCGCGTCGTCGGCATCTTTCCCAACGACGCCAGCGTGATCCGTCTGGTCGGCGCTGTCGTCAACGACCTCCACGACGAGTGGCAAGTCGCCGAACGCCGCTACCTGTCCGAAACCAGCATGGCCAAACTCCAACCACAGCGCGATACTGAACCCGTTGCCGCGATAGAGACCGGCAACTAGGCATCGAGAATCACTCGAAAACCCACCACGCCGCGGGACTCAATCCGAGGCCCCAGCTGCGGGCCGGCAGTGATCCCCATTGATAGTGACCAACGTGCCCGGGTCAACGGACCGTCATCGCCGGGATGACAGTCCGTTGACGACGCCTGACCCATGTCGGCGTCGGCTGAATACTGACCCCGTGTCGTCGCCCGAAAACTGATCACCTTCGTTTGATTCTCGGCTCAACTCGAGCCGGGAGGAGAAGGGAGTTGTTGTCAGTGGAGGACTGGGCTGAGATCCGCAGGCTGTGTCGAGCCGAGGGGTTGCCGATCAAGCTGATCGCTAGGACGTTGGGTGTCTCGCGGAACACGGTGCGTGCTGCGATCGCCTCCGAGGCGCCGCCGAAGTACCGGCGTCGGCCGGCGGGGTCGGCGGTGGATGAGTTTGAGGACGCGATCCGGGAACAGTTGAAGGTGGTGCCGACGATGCCGGCCACGGTGATCGCCGAACGGGTTGGTTGGACGCGTGGGATCACGGTGTTCAAGGAGAGGGTGCGGGAGTTGCGGCCGGCGTATCTGCCGCCGGATCCGGCGTCGCGGACGAGCTATCAGGCCGGGGATATCGCGCAGTGTGATTTCTGGTTCCCGCCGATCAATCTGCCGGTGGGGTTCGGCCAGGTCCGGCGGCCGACGCAGTTGCCGGTGTTGACGATGGTGACCGGCTATTCCCGTTGGCTGTCGGCGGTGCTGGTCCCGACCCGCGCCGCGGAGGACCTGTTCGCCGGCTGGTGGCAACTTATCGAAGCGTTGGGCGCGGTGCCGCGGACGTTGGTTTGGGATGGTGAGGGAGCGGTCGGCCGGCACCGCTATGGCCGATCGGAGTTGACCGCCGACTGTCAGGCGTTCCGCGGTGTCCTGGGCACCAAGGTGGTGATCTTGAAGAAGGCCGAGCCGGAACACAAGGGCGTCATCGAACGCGCCCACGACTACCTGGAACGATCGTTCCTGCCAGGGCGGGAGTTCGCCGGTCCGGCCGATTTCAACGCTCAGCTGCAGGCCTGGCTGCAAACGGTGAACGCCCGTCCGCGGCGGGCGTTGGGTTGCGCGCCAACCGACCGGATCGGCGCGGACCGGCAGGCGATGCTGGCCTTGCCGCCCGTCCCGCCGGCGACCGGCTGGCGGGCATCAACCCGACTGCCGCGTGATCACTATGTTCGGCTGGATTCCAATGACTACTCCGTCCACCCGGCCGTGGTCGGGCGGCGGATCGAGGTCATCGCCGACCTCGAACGCGTCCGGGTTCTGTGTGAGGGAAGGATTGTTGCCGACCACGAACGTGTGTGGGGCTGGCATCAAACCATCACCGATCAAGATCACCTCGACGCGGCGAACCGGCTCCGACGCGACCGTGACCGCCTCCTGCGACCCGTCCACGACCCCGCCCACGATGGAGGACAGGTCGCGGTCGAGCAGCGTCGGTTGACCGACTACGACACCGCCTTGGGAGTCGACCTAGACGCCAACCCGGGCACCGGGCTGGTTGACGGAGGGAAGGCATCATGACCAGCCGCAACACTAAACCCGGCTCGGCCGAAAACAAGATCAGCTCTTCCGCGTCGACACGCCGGGACCTGGCCAGCGAGGTCGGCTTCTTGACCCGAGCATTGAAGGCACCCACCCTGCGCGAGGCAGTCCCCAGGCTGGCCGAACGGGCCAGGGCCGAATCCTGGACCCACGAAGAGTTCCTGGTCGCCTGCCTCCAACGCGAAGTCGCAGCCCGCGAAGCCCACGGCGGTGAAGGACGGATCCGGGCCGCCCGGTTCCCGGCCCGCAAAAGCCTGGAGGAGTTCGACTTCGACTACGCCCGCGGCCTGAAACGCGACCTCATTGCCCACCTCGGCACCCTGGACTTCATCACCGCACGCGAGAACGTGGTCTTCCTCGGACCACCCGGCACCGGCAAAACCCACCTCGGGATCGGCCTGGGCATCCGCGCCTGCCAAGCCGGCCACCGCGTCCTGTTCGCCACCGCCAGCCAATGGGTCGACCGACTCGCCGAAGCCCACCAAGCGGGACGTCTCCAACAAGAGCTCGCACGGCTGGGCCGCTACCCGCTACTGATCATCGACGAAGTCGGCTACATACCCTTCGAACCCGAAGCCGCCAACCTGTTCTTCCAACTTGTCTCGAGCCGCTACGAACGCGCCAGCCTGATCGTCACCAGCAACAAACCCTTCGGCCGCTGGGGCGAGGTCTTCGGCGACGACACCGTCGCCGCCGCCATGATCGACCGGCTCGTCCACCACGCCGACGTCATCGCCCTCAAAGGCGACTCCTACCGACTCAAAGACCGCGACCTGGGCCGAGTCCCAGCCGCCACAACCGAAGAACCATGACCACCAAGGGGGTCAATTTTCGACCGACGAAAAGGGGTCAAAATTCGACCGGCGTTGACAACCCAAGCTCGCAGCGGGGACGGGGATCCGGCGCTGGACATGTACTTCGGGCACGGGCCGAGGCCGAAAATCTGGGAAGTCCACGTGTCAGCCGGATCGACGGGTTGAACGGATGGGTCGCCTCAACAGCCTGGCCCAATCCCGAGTCCAGCGGTCGGGCGCCGCCGGATAGATCATGCCTGTGTGGTGATAGAGGCATGGGTGAGTGAGGTATCCGCTCGCGCAGTTCGACACCTTGTCGCCGCCCTGGGCATTGGCACCGGCATCTCCAGGTAGCGGGTGTGTCAGGGATCTGCCACGGTCTGGATGATGAATCCGCCGCGTACCGATCCGGGCCACCATCACACCGGCATGCCGTACGTCTTCCTGGATGCCACGTATTTGCATGTCCGCTGACCGGTGCGGTGCCCCTGGGCCGGACGACTGTTCGACGTGCCGTTGCTTGATGGCGGTGTAGTGGGGGCCGCGGTGAACGTGACGGGCACCCCGGGGATCCTCGGCATGGATATTGGTGAAAGCGGAGACGAGCTGTTCTGTCTTCGCCAATCCGACAGACCCCTTATGGCAGCCGTCCTGGAACAAGTCTGGGATCAGCTCGCCCAAGCTCCTCCAATACAGACCGCACCGCTGGCGAGGCGAGGCATTCGTTGACACATTGGCGTCCGTCGACTGCTCACCGGGCCCGCATCTTGTCCTGCTCACTGCCGGCGACATCAGGGTCAAAGTGACATTGGGAATTCTGGGAGGTCATCGACCCGGTGGCAGGCGACAAGCGAATCCCCGCGTGGACGCAATTGAGGGCGTTCCCGCCTGCACTGGTCGACCGCGTACATGCAGCGGCCGGCGAACGGGCACCCGGACCCCGGTGCGACCGCATTGGGTTCCTCTGATCGGGCGGCGACGTTCCGCAGACGTCGGCGCTCGCGCTGATACGCCGGGTCGGGAACCGGAGCAGCTGCGAGGAGGACCCGAGTGTATGGATGGCACGGCTGGGACACGAAGCCAGCAGTCGGCCCCGACTCCATGATTTGGCCTCGGTAGAGAACGACGATCCGGTCGGCCAACAATCGCACCACTGCCAGATCATGGGAGATGAAGAGGTACGCAAGTCCGCGCGCGTGTTGAAGCCTAGCCAGCAGATTCAGCACTTGCGCTTGGACAGAGACGTCCAGGGCGCTCACCGCTTCATCGCAGATGATTAGATCGGGTTCGATCATCAGTGCTCGTGCGAGCGCTATGCGCTGTCGCTGTCCGCCGGAGAAGTGTGTTGGGTAGCGGGTCGCTGCCTCGGGTGACAGGCCCACATCGGTGAGCATGCTCCGGACAGTCTCCCGCATCTTCTTGCGAGAAAGGGATCGGTGCACCACCATCGGCTCGATCAGGCTCTGCTCGATCGTACGGGTCGGGTTCAATGAGCCGTACGGATCTTGGAACACCATCTGCACTTGTCGGCTAACGCTCGGCTTGTCGACCCGTCGGGTTGCGCTCGCGATCTCTTGGCCGTCCAGGACGATCGTGCCTGCGCTCAGCGGTGCGAGACCGACGATTGAATTCCCGATGGAGGACTTTCCCGACCCGGACTCGCCGACCAGCGCGACGGTCTCCCCCCGAGCAATGTCGATACTGACCTGATTGACAGCCCGTACGGCGCCGCCCCGTCGCCGCGAGCCGTATGTCACGGTGAGCTCCCGCAGGGAAAGCAGAGGATCAGACACGAGCAGGCTCCCTCACAACCTCGGCGCGTTCGGGTCGGAGGCACCGGGAGAAACGTGCCGGCGCGACCGTGTGCAGCGTGACTGCAACAGCAGTGCACGCGTCTTCGCGGTGGGGACAGCGGTCGGCGAACCGGCATGAGACGGGCCAGAGCGCTGGAACGGGGACTCTTCCCGGGATTGCCGGAAGCGGGATTTGGCTCGCCCGGTGCGGATTGGCGGCAAGCAGAGCTGCACTATACGGATGCATCGGCCTAGCGAACAGGCTGCCGACTTCAGCCAGCTCGACAACCTGGCCGGCATACATAACGGCGACACGATCACACACATCCGCGATCACACCGCAGTCGTGACTGACGATCATGACGGCCATACCGGTCGCCTCCTGAAGGGACCGCAGCAGATCGAGGATCTCCGCCTGAACTGTCACGTCGAGGGCAGTTGTCGGCTCGTCGGCAACGAGCAACCGCGGCCTCCCGGCAAGCGCCAGCGCGATACAAACTCGCTGGGCCATTCCGCCCGAAGCTCGTGTGGGTACCTGCGGAGAACCTGTTCCGGATTCGGCAGTTGCACCTGGGCCAACAGTCGAGCGGCCTCCTCGGAGGCAGCCTTCCGGCTGACGCCCTGGGTCCGGCGGACTACCTCCTTGAGTTGGCCGCCGACAGTCGTGCCAGGATCCAGTGCGCGCATCGGTTCCTGTGAAATGAACGCGATCTCGCGGCCACGAAGTGCGCGCCGCTGCCGTGGGCTTGCTGCGCGTAGGTCGGTTCCGCCGTAGGTGATCGACCCATGGGCGACAGCGACATCGGATGGCAGAAGACCGAGAACCGCCAGGGCCATTATCGTCTTGCCGCATCCGCTCTCACCGACGATTCCCAGGCACTGGCCCGGACGGATGTCGAAACTCACATGATCGACCAGACGCGTTTGACGACCGTTCCTGGTGAGGGTGACTGAGAGGTCGCGTACCGACAGCAGTGCGCTGTCGTCCAAAGGTCCTAACAGATCTCCGCCTTGGCTGAACTCCAGCAGCGGCCGCACGGTGTCCACTGTCGCAGAGTCGACTGCGGGCCCGGCGGCATCCTCATCTCCGGTCGACCGACTTGCAGAAATCTCCCGAACGGCGTCCCCGACGAGGCCGAGCGCAATGCCGGTCACAACGATGGCGACCCCCGAGGGGATGATCAACCATCCGTTCTCGTTGATCACTTGGGCACCGTCTGCGATCATCGACCCCCAACTGGGCGCCGGCGGCTTCACATCCAGATTCAGAAAGCCCATCGCGGCTTCGATGACGACGGCGGCGGCGATGAACACCGTCACCTGCACGAAGATGGGTGCGGCTACCACGGGAAGGACGTGCCTGCCGATCACGCGCGCGCGGGACAGTCCCATAACTTCGGCGGCCCTGACGTACAGCCGGGCTCGGGCTGACAGCGTGGCGGCCCGAGCCACTCGGACCAGGCTCGGCGATGCCATGAAGCCAAGACTCACCATCAGCGCCGTCCGACTTGGAAACACCGCCGCAACCACAAGGAGGATGATCAGTCCGGGCAACGCCAACACCAGGTCACAGAGCCACATGATGATCCGGTCGGCCCGCCCGCCGAAGTAGCCGGACAGCACGCCAACCGGGATCCCCACCAGGATGAACACGATGACTGCCTCGGTTGCCAGCAGCAACGTCACTCGGCCACCGAACAGCAGGCGACTCAGCACATCACGGCCAAGATTGTCGGTGCCGAGCAGGTGCGACATGCTCGGAGGCTTGTTGACATTGAGCAGATCCTGAAACTGCGGATCGTGGGGCGCCACCTGTGGAGCAAACATGCATGCCAGGAACAGCACGACGAGGAAGACGATGGAAACGCAGGCCAGCGGCCGGCGAAGAAGTTCGCCTCGAACGTGAGAAATGGTGTGTTTCACGAGACTCGCACCCTGGGATCGAGCCATCCGTAGATGATGTCGAGTAGCAGGTTTACGGCCACCACGATGAGTGTGTAATAGACCACAACTCCGGTGATAACCGGGAGGTCGTGGTCGGGCACGCTGGAGGCCGCCAGGCTACCGATGCCGGGGAGGACGAACACCGTCTCCACGACGACCGTCCCGGCGAGCAGGCCTACGAAATCCAAGCCGAGCACCCTGACCACGGGAACCGCAGCGTTCTTGAGGGCATGCCGGAGAACGACAGAGACCTCGCTGACACCGACTGCGCGTAAGGTGCGCGCATAGTCGCTTTCCAGCTCACCGACAAGCGCGGTGCGCGTCTGGCGGATGATCACAGTCAGGGGTGGAACCGCCAACGCGATGACCGGGAGAATCAGCGACTTCAGCCAGCCTGTCGGCGACTCGGTGATGGGCACGTAACCTCCGGCAGGGAGCCATCGCAGCGCTATCGAGAAGAGCGACACGAGCACTAGTCCGAACCAGAAGTTCGGCACGGAGTGCCCGATCCAGGACATCTTGTCGATGATCCGTGCCACCGGTCCGGGGCGCAGGCTGGTGTAGATCCCGAGGCCGACACCCACAATGGCCACAACAACAATCGTTGCCACCGTGAGGGTGAGCGTGACACCGATCCGCTGGTTCAGCAGCGCCACCACCGGCTCCTGGTTGAACAGCGATTCGCCGAAGTCGCCGTGCAGTGCGCCGCGGAGCCAGCGCCAGTACTGCACGTAAAGCGGATCAGTCAGCCCCAGCTTCTTCGCGATCTCGGCCTGCTGCTCGGCGGTTGCCGAGAGCCCGTACAGGGCAGCCGTGACGCTTCCCGGGATGAGCGAGACCAGCGCGAACGTCAGCGTGGATATCAACAGCAGCAGGGGAATTGCCTGCAGGAGTCTGCGTCGAACTAAGTTTAGACGACCGGGGAGCGTGTCGTGGATCGGTGTCGATGGTGCGCCGGTGGAGGTCAGCGGCATCGGGTTGAAACCCTTGACGATCAGCCAGCCGCCGAGGGAGCGCTCGAACGGCGACCGGGGATGCGTTAGGGCTGGGCGAGTGGGTGGGAGGTGCGGACGGCGGTGACGACGTCGTGTATTGCCTGGCTGGCTGCGGCGGAGTCGGTTTGGTCGCTGATGAGTGAATCGTGGCTGGCGGTCGCGTGCCGATGGAGGCTGTTGGTCGACAGGGTTGCCAGCTGGTTCTGCTTGGACTGCCACTGATTGTCGTTGTTTCCTTCATCGGCGGTGAGGACGATCAGGGGCTTCCCGTTGAGGTCGGTCAGGGCTGACGCCTGCTGCATCGAGGCGTCGGCGTAGCCAAGGAACTCCTCGAAGAAGCTGTCGAGGTGCTTGGCGGTCGAGGAGTTCGCGCGAGCCTCGTCTCGCGAGCGTGGCGGCAGGGTGTCGTAGGATCCTTGGGCGATGAGGCGTCCGAGCCCGAGGTGGGCCAGGGCGGAGACGAGGGCGGAGCCCCGCCGGATGACGTCGTAGGTCCCGCTGTTGGTTTGAAAGGCGCGTACGGGCTTGGGTGCGGTGGAGTCCAGTAGCACCATGCCGGCGACCTGATCGGGGAACTGCGCTGCGAAGCTTTGGACATACAGGCCGCCGAATGAGTGTCCGGCCAGCACGTATGGGCCGGGAACGTGGGCGCGGTTGAGCAGGGTATGTAGGTCCGCGGCAATGTGGGCGCCGTCCTGTGGGCCGTCGGCGGCGTCGCTCCAGCCGCGACCGGCGCGGTCATAGACGCAGACTGTGGTGTCTCGGGCAACGGCCGGCGCGATCCAACCGAGATCTGAGGATCCCGCGCCCCCGCCGGGTTCCAGCAGGACGGTGGGGCTGCCTGAACCGGTGCAGTGCAAGTGTAGCCGGTGGCCGCCGACGTCGATGAGTCGGCCGGGCAGCGGATAGGCCCTGGCGTCAACGGACTCCCCTACAGTCTCAACGCCGCCGCCGATCGAGGCGATCATCAATACGGCCAGGACGGGATAGAGCAGCCACCGTGCGATACGGCTGCGGAGCTGGCGTCGGGCTCGAAGGAACATCCAGACGACAAGCGCAAACAGGGCAGGTGGCCATACCCAGCTGAAGACAGTCTGGACGGCAGCGGACCCGCTGAGCGAAGCGGGCCCGGCGACGGCCATGAACACGGCCGGCGCAGCTGCCCACCGTTGCGGCTGGTCGCTGAACCGGACGGACAGCACGGCCAACAACGCCCATCCCAACCCAAATCCCAGCAGCACCACACCGGTGAGGACGTTCTCTTTAGCCGGAATGAAGGGCATGGCCACCAGAACCGCAGCAGCAACCAATCCAGCGGCCAGCGAGAGCGCAACGATCAACCCGATTCTGCTCTTCGCGGCGGGCTGCACACTGCTGGTTGATCGAAGATCGTTGGCCTGGATTGTCGTGGGCATGATGGCCCTTCCGGTGGTCCGAGTGGCCTCAGCCGACCGGGAGTGTGTCGTGGTTCGGCGTGGACAGTTCGGTGGTGAGCGGCGTGGTCTTGAAGCCCTTGACGATCAACCAGATGCCGAGGGAGAGCTCGAAGGCGGCGACGGGGAGTGCGGCGAAGGCGGCTACTGGGGAGACGTTGGCGTAGACGCCGAAGTAGACGGCGATGTCGGAGGCGAGGAGGAGTGGGGCGCCGATGAATGCGACGATGGGCCAGATGCGGGGCACGAGGCGGGACCGGTACAGGACGTAGCCCAGGAGCAGGTCGCAGAAGACTGGCATGAGGCTCTGGGAGACGAGGAATGTCGAGTTGTAGACGGCGACCAGGCTGTGGCCGGTTGTGACGAGTGAGGCGGGTCCGCTCCGGTGGTTCGGGCGACGTCATTGCGCAGGGTGATGATCGTCAGCAGGCTGGCGACGCCGGCGAAGATGAGGCTGGTCTCCACGATCCGGGCGGCGACGAATCCGAGGGCGGCGGTCTGGCTGACCCGCTTGGCTATCGGGTAGAGGACCACGGCGGTGCCAGTGCCGGCGATGCCGACGATGAGCTCGGAGAAACCTCCCCATAGCACCCCGGTGGCGCTGCCCCCGCCCAGGATGAAGGTGCCGACCTGGTCCTTCACGGGCTTGTACAGCACCAGGGTGGGCATGGATACGAAGGTAAGCACGTACAGGATGCCGGCGGTCAGGGAGATCCTTCTCATCGGGTCCATCCGTCGGCGCTCGGTGGCGCGTCCCGCGACCGTTGTGGTGCCGGGAGTGTGGGCGACAGTTGCAGTCATGTCATGCTCCGTTTGGTCGGGTCAGTTGGGTCGGTGCTGCGCGGCGTCGTTGGCGGGGTGGGCGTCGGTGGTCACGGGGCCACCGGAGCGGGATTCAGCGGCCCTGTGTCGGGCGCGGAGGCGGTGGGTGGTTCGCTGCCGCCCAGGTCGAGCCGGAACGGCGGGTAGGCGTCGGTCATCAGGGCTGCGTAGGCGGTGACCCGGAAGACCCAGCGGTTCATGCCCAGCACGAGGTCGTAGAGACCGCGTGGGTAGCGGCCGGCGAACAGCAGGATGATCCCGGCGAACAGGACCAGGAGACCGATCAGGCCGCCGCCGTAGGCCCATGCGTTGTCGTTTGTCGCTTGGTCGTAGCCGGCGAACGCGGCGCCGGTGAATACGCCGATGATCAGGTAGTGGGGCAGTGCGAGCAACCACCACTTGACCAGCACCAGTCCGCGTGAGAGCGAGGTTGGGTATTCGACCTCGAGCCTGGCCGGGTAGTCGGGTAGGTCCTTGAGGGTGAAGGGTGGGTACTGATCGGTGCCCAGGGCGCTGTAGGAGTAGAAGCCGACCCGCCAGGACCAGCGCAGTACACCGACGTTGAACCCGAACAGCGCGCGCGGGTAGCGGCCGGTGAACAGGATTGCGAACAGCGCGATCAGGGTCACGGCAACGAACGCCAGCCAGAGGAACACCAGGATGACGTAGTGCGGGATCGCCAGCAGCCACTTGACGAGCCAGAGACCGCGGCTGACTCTCGGCGCTAGTTCGCCCGTGAGGTGAAGCGGATAGGGGCGTCCGTAGGTATCCATGACCGGTCCCTTCTGTCGCGTCTATAACGCGAGGGTGGAGGCTGCGGGGCGGCCTGAAGGTCCGATACCACCGTTGAGCTGATGCTCCAGCGTTGTCAGTGGGTCGAACGGGCGCCCCGCACTTCTGGATTTCGACGCTACGCGTGTTAATGAAAACAAGCAATACGTTTCTAGAGACAGAAATCTTGAAGACCCTGTTAGGCTTTGTGTCGTGGATGCACAGTGGAGCTTCCTGACCAACCATGCCCGCGTCCTGGTCTGCATCGCCCGCGACGACAGTCTGCGGCTACGCGACATCGCCGACATGCTCGGAGTCACCGAACGCACAGTCTTCGGCATCGTCACCGACCTGACCGAGGCCGGGTACGTCGTCAAGGAAAAGGCTGGCCGCCGCAACCGCTACCGGATCCAACACCATCTCCCACTGCGGAAACCCATCGGCCGCGAGCCGACGATCGGCGAACTGCTCGGACTGCTCATCGACTCCACAGCAACGAACGCCGCGGGCAAAGCTGCCGAAACGGGGCGCGCCGGTGCACACCACACCGCCGACACGTTGCCTGGCCCTCCAGGGACCTCGCCACAGTGATCACCAGGCATCGGTGGTCAAACTCGGTAGCGGCCTTTGGGCGACCGCCCCCGAACCGCCTGGACGAGGGTCGGCGCTGGTGGCTGCGGTCGAGGACTTCGTCGACACCGCCGATCCCCCGAATCTGCAGGTGGCGGCGGCTTCGGGGCATCGTCGGTCACCCGCCACCCGGCCCTTGCAGGAAGCGGATCAGCTCGCCGACGGTGTGGTGGCGGTATTGGGGATGGCGGAGTGGAAGGTCGTGCACTTCGTACCGATTTCGGCGTCCGTCGCGGGTCTTGGTCAGGTAGCCGGCGAGCTCGAGGTCGCTGACCAGCTGTGCGGCTGTTCGTTCCGTGATGCCGACGGTCTCTGCGATGTCTCTGGGGCGCGCGGTCGGGTCGGCGGCGATGCAGACGAGCACGTGTGCGTAGTTGGTGACGAACGGCCCAAGCATGATCCTCTTTACTAGAATCACGTGTCATGAATTGTGATACTATCGTGAGATCTCCTCTTGGGGGAGAGGCACGTCCGCATCTCGGTGTGCAAGCGGCGTGTGTGCACGCCCAGCTCGGAGGGACCAGCCTTGACTTCGCTGCCGCATACAACTCCCGCCGCGCCGGTGCCGCAAAAGCTTCGCCGCCCTCGTGTTTGGGCGTGGCCGCTCGCAATCGTCTTGAGCTTTCCAATCGGCGGCTACATCGCCAATCTGATTGTCGGTCCGATCGACTCCGTCGGCGTGGCGCTCGCCGGTGGGCTGATCGCGGGCGCGGTGATCGGCGCAGCGCAGTGGCTGGCGCTCAGGCGGCTCATGCCCTGGCTTTGGATTGCAGCCACAAGCATCGGAATGGCCGCTGGACTGAGCTTGGGCGCGGCCCTCGTCGATTACGGGATCGGCCGGTTGGACCTGATCGTGATGGGCGCCGTGAACGGAGTGGTTGTCGGCGGGCTGCAGTCGGTGGTGCTGAGGCGGAAGCGCATCTGGGGCGCGGCGTGGTGGGCGGTAGCTAACCCGCCCGCGTGGGCGCTCGCCTGGCTGGTGAGCTCCTATGTGATCAGCGCAAACATCGATGAGCGGTTCACGAACTTCGGCGCGAGCGGCTGCCTTCTGTTCGCCCTGCTGACTGGTCTTCTCCTTGAGTTGTTGTTCCGCCGCACCGAGGCCGAGACGCGAAGGCCTTGAGCATCGATAGTGCTCCCGGCGTTGTGCCGCGGATCCTCTCCAGCCGCGGCGACCTGGGGCCGTCGACCAGGGATGCGGCCACAGCCGTGCCAGTAGTCGCGGACGCGCACCCATGAGCACGCTCACCGTAGGCGTATGGCTGCTGGCGCTCCCGGTTGCCTTCAATGTCGCCTTCGGCGTCCTGGCGGCCACGTTCGGCTACCCCAACATTCTGCGCAGCCCCACCCGCGAGGTCCTGTCCCGGTTCCGCGAGGGCGGCACGAGGCTGCTGTTGTGGTGGTGGATCTTCGCGCTGACTGCGGCCGGGCTGGTGCCCCTCGCTGTTCTGGTCGCCCAGGCGCTGGACGACGCGAATGAGACCGTGCTGCTCGTCGGCGCGACCATCGGGGTGCTGGCCGGCCTCGTGCAGCTCTTGGGTCTCATCCGTTGGCCGTTCCTCGTCCCCTACCTCGCTCGCGTTGACGCCGACCCCGATGCCAGCGCGGCCCGGCGTGAAGCGGTCGACGTTGTCTTTCAGACCGCCAACCGGTACCTGGGTGTCGCCGTTGGCGAGCACCTCGGCTACTTGCTCACCGGCACCTGGACCATCCTGGTAGGCGTCGCGTTCACTCAAACCAGCGTTGCGCCCAACTGGCTAGGCGTCCCGGGGATCGTCATCGGTGCGGTACTGGCCCTGTGTTCCCTGGAGTTCGCCGGGCCGGCCGAGCGCGACGGCTGGAAGCTCGCAGCAACACTCACTCCGATCACCTACATCGCCTGGTCGCTGTGGCTCATCGTCGCCGGCATCACACTTCTGATCTGAGTCCCGTCGTGAATAACCGACTACGCCACGATCAGCTCGCCGAGACCCCGACCCTGTCGATTTCTCAAACGGGACTGACAAGGCAACCGCGGTCGGCGCCAGTGACGGCGTCGCTCCAGCCCGTCGAGGATCCGGTCGAGGCCGAACTGAACTCGTCGCCGAAGTCGTATCCCGGCTGCAGGTAATACGTCGTGCCAACTCGACCATCATGGATACTCCCCGGTGGCCATCAGCGCCATGATCGGCTCCGCGACCTCCCCGAGGTGTCGATTCCCTCGAACGGCAGCGGCGCCTCCTGCAGAGACTACGGCGAGGCCGGCTCGCTCAGTCAGGCGCGCCGGAAGCGTACGCCCGACGGCCTGGTGCTGCCGCCGATCTACTCCGGGCAGAACGGCTTCGGTATGTGGGCGCCACCGGAGTCCGCGACGAATATGATCGCGGTCGGCGATCTCGGCGCCCGGTGGCCGGAGATCTTCGCCTCCTGCCAGACCGTGGCGCACCCGACCTCGCCTGCCGGCATCGACAACCAAGAGGCGGACGCGCCGGTGCAGCTGTGGACCGGCCGCAAGTAGCGGTGGTCACGACTGTGGCCGCTGCGGCGCCACCTCAGTTGACGTCCCCGCCGCTCCGGGTACCGACGCCGGAATCTCCATCGATCCGATGCTTAGGTCAGGTGCCGGTGCAGGATCCTGGTCGCCAGCGCACGAATTGAGCCTTGACGACGCCGGACTGTGGGGGCGGCTGGGCAGGGCGTACGAGAAGGTTCATCCGGCGGCGGTGCTACCGCTGTACACCCAGCTCGTGGTGTCGGGATTGCAGAGCATCAATGGTTGATGTCCATGGACCGGCAGGGCGCATCAGTGGAACGGCGTGTCAGCCACGGGCCGGGGCGTGGCCCGGGTCTGAAGGGCAAGCCCTCATCGGCTGACTTGAGGGGTCAGGTGCGGTCGTGGAGGGTGATCTGGTGGCCGTCGGGGTCGAAGAAGGTGAACGTCCGGCCGAAGGGGCCGCCGGTCGGTGCGGAGACGATGGTGTGGCCGTCGGCGAGGAGTGCATCGTGAATGCCTTGGACGTCGGTGGCGTGGAGCCAGATTGCGGCGCCGATGCCGGGTTGGGGAACGGATCCGAGGTCGGTGCCGGGAACGATGCTTCGGCGGTCGAATGCGATCGGCTTCGTTTCGAAGACGACCGCATGCCGGGGTCCGGCGGGCTTCGGACGAGGCCGAGGTACTGCTCGTAGAACGCTTGGGAGGCGTCGAGGTGGCGGGTCTGGAGGGAAATGAAGTCGGGGCCGGTGGCGGACATGATGCTGGTCCTTTCTGACATGTCAGCTTTCTGACATAACCAATGTATGTCAGGATTCTGACATGAGTCAAGACAGTGTTGGCGTCAACTTGGACGCCTCGCCGCGGTACCTGTTGAAGGAGGCGTCGAGCGTCGTCCGTGCAGCCATGGAAGAGGTGCTGCGGCCGCTGGGGATGACCGTGACGCATTACTCCTGCCTTGAGCTGCTGGCACAGCGACCTGGGCTATCGAACTCCGAGCTTGCGCGGGGCGCGTTCGTGACGCGGCAGTCGATGAACGTGCTGCTGCAGGCCTTGGAGCGAGATGGTTACGTGACCAGGCCTGCGGAGGCACCGGTCGGGAAGGTTCTTCATACGCGTCTGACGCCTCGCGGTCGGCGAAGGCTAGCGAAGGCGACTGTGGCGGTCCGCTCGGTAGAGGTCAGAATGCTGGCCGGTCTGACCGACACCGAGCAGTCAGATGCAATCCGGATCCTGCAGAGCATGATCCATTCCTTGCGTGATGGCAGCGGCGGCGCATAGCCTTTTGCCTCCCGGCGCACGTGTCGTCGCACCCGGATGTGCCTTCCACGTACAGGCCGAAGGACAGCAGCCGGGCGCGAATGACGTTGCGGTGGGCTGGGTGTCCGGACATGATGCCGATGGCGTCGATGAAGGTGTCGAGCGCCCGGGATCCGGACCACAATGCGATCAGGAAGCCGATGGAGATGACGTCGGCCCGGACGCGGGAGAGTACGGAGGAGATGGTCGGCGCGATGATGGTGTCGACAGCGCTGTGAGTCAGTATCCGGGATGCCAGATCGAGCAGTTCGGCCTGGAAGTTGCTGATCACTTGGGGGCTGATGCTGTTGGCGATGTAGCCCAGCATGCCGACGCCGCCGAAGATCAGTGGTGGCAGGGACAGGATGGCGAAGAAGGCTGCCTCGGCTGCCAGACCGGCGGCCCGGTGGATGAAGGCCAGCTTGACGGTCCAAATGATGACCCGACGGGCTCGATGCGATTCGCCGTGGTCTCGGCCGTCGGCGTGCGCCGGCGCTTTCGGCACGTCCGCTTGATCATTCGTTCAGGCTAGGCCCGCAGTCAGTGAGACCGCGCCGACGCCGGCTCACCCCAACCGCTAGTTATATGGTCCCCGTTCGTGGGCGGCGGAGGTTCTGGTCGGCGGTTAGCTAGTCACCGACGGGTCTGGTCAGGTCGGTCAGGATCTGGGTTGCGGTATGCCGGCTGTCACTTTTGGTCGCGAGTACGAACGCTCGTGCGGCGTTGGCGGGATCGGTGTCGGGTGGGATGACGACAAGTTCGATGCGTCGGCGGTTGCCGGACAGGGTGAGGATGATCTTGTGGGTGTTCTCGCCGGGGAAGGAGGAGGCGGGGATGATGGAGCCTCGGGAGAGGATGCGGCGGGGTGCGGTGTCCCAGTCGGCGGTGGAGAAGAGGGCTCGGGCGATGCGGCCGTGCGTGTCGGGCCAGTGATCGGCTAGCGATGGTAGCTCTTGACGGAGGTCGCGCGATCGGGGCCACCAGGCTCCGTCCAGGAGTGCTTGGCCCATGATCGGCTTCAGCTGGAGGCGGGGCATCGGCGGAGCCTGGGCCTTGATATCGGGCTCGGTCGCGGGCGATTTTTCGGGGTGGCGTTCCGATAGTGAGATGTAGTCGCTCATGGCGACCCTCCAAGGGCTGGGTGTTGATGCGTAGCAAGGGAATTGCAGCGCCTGCCCAGGATCTCAACGTACCCGCGGTAGCCAAACGCCGGCGGACGTCGCCGGGGGCCGGAGCGCCGAAGTTTGTTCGGTGTTCAGACTTGGGCCATGAATCCAAGTCACCGGTCCGGCCGTATTGGTTTAGCACGTCGTTTCAACGGTCCTCTCAACGGTCCTTTCAGCGGTTCTCTTCACGGTTCTCGTCGGACCACCACTGTGGTGCCGCCGGGGGTGGAAGTCGCGGCTCAATGGGCGTGGCGCTTCCTGGTGATCACCGCGGCGGTTGCGGTGTGTGTGTACCTGGTGGCCACGCTCAGCGAGATCGTGATCCCACTCCTGATCGCTCTGCTGGTGTGCGCGCTGATCTCCCCGCCGGTGCAGTTCCTACGACGACACGGGTGGCCCAAAGCGCTCGCGATCCTGGCGGTGTTGGTTGGCCTGCTGTTGGTCGTCGGCGGGCTAGCGCTGCTCGTGACCACCCAAATCCGTTCCGGCCTGCCGCAGTTGGAGGCGCGATCGGTCCTGCGCTACAACAGTTTCCGCACTTATCTGCGGGTCGGGCCGTTCCATCTGAGCGACTCTGCTCTGGCCGCTGATCTGGACAAGGTGATCCGAGCGGTTAAGACCAACGGCAGCGCGATCTTTGGCGGCGCTCTGTCGGCGAGTGCCACGGCGGGTCGGATCGTGGCTGGCGCTTTGATAACGCTGTTCGCGACGATTTTCATGCTCATCGATGGTGCCGGGGTGTGGCGTTGGATCGTCAGGTTGTTCCCGCGCCCGGCACGGACTGCGGTCGACGGCGCCGGCCGGGCCGGGTGGCTGACGTTGAGCGCATTCGTCCGCGTCCAACTCCTGGTTGCAGCCGCTGACGCGGTCGGGGTAGGGCTGGTCGCATTCTTCCTGGGCTTGCCGGTAGTGGTGCCGCTTGCGGTGTTGGTCCTGTTGGCTTCGTTCGTGCCGCTGGTCGGTGCGATCGCTACCGGCGTGCTCGCTGTTCTGATCGCGCTGGTCTACCTCGGGCCGGTGCAAGCGGTGATCATGCTCGCCGGTGTCGTGGTGGTGCACCTGATGGAGTCCCATGTCCTGCAGCCCCTCGTGATGGGCTCCGCCGTCCGGGTACACCCATTGGCGGTCGTTCTCACGGTCGCCGGCGGTTCCTTCCTTGCCGGGATCCCTGGTGCACTCTTCGCCGTCCCCGCCGTCGCAGTCATCCACACCATGATCAGCTACGTCGCCTCCGGCATCTGGCGTGAGCCGAGGCCCGTTTCGCGCCGTCCGGCCCGCGGCCGCCCGGACGCCGCCCCATAGATTCGACCCGATCCCAGGAGTGGGGTTGGTCGTGTTGTGGGGCTTGTGGTGGGTACTGTGAAGAGGAAGCCATTTTCAGGTGCCCTGGACCTCGGCGCCCGTTGCTGGGCAACGCTTCTATCCGATTGGTTCGCTGATCGGGTGGATTGAGCCGAGGGTAATCATTATGACTGTTCAGGCGGCAGAGCCGGCTGGAGCCGAGCGAGCGCAGAACCGCTACACCAGTAGTTATACGCAGTTGTCTGCGCGGGTGAAGGAGTCCGGGCTGTTACGGCGTCGGTACGGCTATTACTGGACCAAGATGTCGCTGACCGTTGTCGCCCTAACCGGTCTCGTGACCGGGATGGTGTTGTTAGGCAACTCCTGGCTGCAGCTGCTGCTCGCCGCGGTGCTCGCGGTGATCTTGACCCAGTTCGCGCTGCTGGGCCACGACGCGGCGCACCGGCAGATCTTTCGATCGTCCTGGGCGAACGAGTGGGCGAGCCTGGGATTGGGCAACCTGCTGGGCGGTTTCAGCCTGGGCTGGTGGCAGCACAAACACAGCTCCCACCACGCCAATCCGAACAAGGCCGGCAGCGATCCCGACGTCGCTGCGAGAACGCTGGCGTTCACCCCGTACGCGCGGGCTGAACGGCACGGGCTGGGGCGGTACCTGGCCGATCGACAAGCGTGGTTCTACTTCCCGCTGTTGATGTTGGAGGGGTTGAACCTGCATGTGGCAAGTGTGCGCCGGGTGATCAGCCGGGCGCCGATGAAGCGCCGTCGCTGGGAAATCGCACTGCTTCTGATCCGCCACCTCAGTTACCTGACTGGGTTGCTGTTGATCATGCCGCCGGGCAAGGCAGCCGCATTCCTCGGCGTGCAGCTGGCGCTCTACGGCCTTTACCTCGGCGGCGCGTTCACCCCTAACCACATCGGCATGCCCACCGTGCCGCCGAATCTGAAGATCGACTTCCTGCGTCGCCAGGTGTTGATGTCACGAAACGTCAGCGGCGGATGGCTCGTCCACTTCCTGCTCGGCGGCCTGGACTTCCAGATCGAGCATCATCTATTCCCGTCGATGCCGCGCCCGAACCTGCGAAAGCTGCAGCCGCTCGTCCGCCAGGTTTGCGCCGAGAACAAGATCACCTACACCCAGAAGAGCCTTCCCGCTGCGTACTCAACCGTGCTGCGCTACCTGAACAACGTGGGGTTGGCCGCACGGGACCCGTTCGGATGCCCGCTCGCCGCCCAACTGCGTACCGGCGCCGATCTGCTTCGACCGACAGAACCAACCCAACAACTCGAAACGAGATCAACAAGGAGGCAGCTATGACCGTACCGACCAATATCGGTGAATGGCGCGACAAAGACGTCCTGATCGACGCCGATGAAAAGCTCGGCAAACTTGCCGACATCTACTACGACGCCGAGTCCGACGAGCCCGTCTTCCTTGCTGTCCGAACCGGCATGCTGAGCCAGAAACAGGTCCTGGTGCCGGCCCGCGACCTGGTCACCTCACCGGACCACATCACACTCCCGTGGACCAAGGCCGATATCGACGGAGCCCCGACCACCCGCTCGGGCGAAGAACTACCGGTCGAAGATGAAGAGCGAGCCTTCCGCCACTTCGGTCTGGACTACACACCACCCGCATCAACCAGCGGCCGACGCCTCGTCCGCCGCTGAACCCGCCCATTCTGGCCTGTAGACCTGGCCGCCGGGATGCGCAGGGCGGGAGGCCGACCATGGTGACCACCGCGATGCAAGCCTGCCTCGCCCGGCTGCGACGTGACCAGCAGGCGAGCCCGGGTAGTGGCCTGCCAAACCTCGCTTCCTCCACCATTGGTCGCGTGTTGGGTGTGACCGGGGCTGGAGCCTTTCTCACCTCGCGTACTGCTGACCGCGTACCGGCCCCGACGTGGGGTGATGACGACCCTGCCGGTCGGCGGCTCGCTGACCTGCAGTTCACCACCGGCGAGGGACCCGCGATCGACGTGATCCGGGCGGGTGTCGCAGTGTTCGCCCCGGACCTGGCCGATCTGTCAGAAGACCGGTGGCTGGCCTTCACCGTCGAGGCTGTGGCTCTCGACGTCCGGGCAGTATTTGGGTTTCCCCTGCTGATGGGCGCGATCCGGGTCGGTGCGCTGGTCCTGCACCAAGACAGACCAGGCCCCTTGTCCACACCCGCCATTGCTGACGCTACGGCATTCGCCGAAGCAGCCACATCGAGCCTCCTGTCGGATGCGGTTGCGCTGGAGATCGACGACAGTCTGGCGAACCAGCAGATGGTGGTGTTCCAAGCCTCGGGGATGATCAGCGTCCAACTCGGCGTCGACCCGGCCGAGGCGTTGGCCCGGCTGCGCGCGTACGCCTACGGCAACAACCAGATGACCTCACAGACCGCCGAAAATGTTGTCGCCCGACGACTACGATTCGACGACGACCAACGATGAGACCGACGGGGGATAGTGCCGGCGGGGGCTGGTGCCGACGGAGTTAAGGAGTTAGATGTGACCGATGCGCGGGAGCGCCGGTTGACCGCAGTCTTCGTCGAGCTGGCCGACACACTGGTCGAGGACTTCGACGTGATCGACTTTCTGGACACGCTCACCGTTCGGTGCGTCGAACTGCTGGCCGCCGATGCCGCGGGTGTCGCACTCGCCGACCCACGCGGCCGGCTCCAGTCCGCCGCGGCCTCAATGGAGCAGGCCCGGCTGCTCGAACTCTTCGAATTGCAGACCGATGCTGGCCCGTGCATCGACGCCTACCGCAGCGGCAAACCCGTGGTCAACGCCGATCTGACGGCGAACGAGGAGCGCTGGCCACGGTTCGCCACGGCGGCCAGGGAGGCAGGGTTCGCCTCGGTCCACGCGTTGCCGATGCGATTACGCGGACAGATCATCGGCGCATTGAACCTGTTCTGCATCCAGGCCTCAGACCTCAATGGTCGGGATCAGAGGGTCGGCCAAGCACTGGCCGATATCGCCACCATCGGCATCCTCCAACATCGAGGCACCCAACAAGCAGAAATCGTCACTCAGCAGTTACAAACCGCGCTCAACAGCCGACTCATCATCGAACAAGCCAAAGGCATCCTCGCCGAGCGCGGTGACCTCACCATGGACCACGCCTTCGAAGCGATGCGAACCTACGCACGACAGACACATCAACGGCTTTCCGACCTGGCCCGAGCCATCACCGAACACTCCTCCCAGACCGCCGAGATCCTCACGGATGCAGCTAGCCGGGAATGCTGAACATTCCGAGTTCTTGGAGCGCTGGCGTGATGAGCGAGCGGCGAGGCGCAGCGAGCGCTGGCTTAGTCTTGGGTCTTCGCCTTGTCAGGCGGCCGAGGCCGGTTCCCGCGTTGCTCGCGACGGTCCAACGCCGTCGAGTTGCCGGAACTGACCGCCGGGATCGCAGCGCGAGAGCTGCAACCGGTGGCATCATGACGGTCAGTGGGTACCGAAGGATAGCGACGTCGCGGATAATTGGTTGTCTCGGCCCTGTGTTTCAGATTCTGCTCGATTCCCCGTCGACAGGACCGCTTGGAGACGCTGACAAGGTGATCAGTGCACTTCCTGGTTATGGACCTGATGCCGTCGACGTCTCAGGTCGGGCACCATGACCCGTCAGGCGTGGGTGCGGCCCGATAACGCGTCCAACATTTTCCTCGGCGGCCGCAGTCCCGTCGAGCCGAAAGTCTTTCGGATCAGTGCCGACCTGGATCACGACGTCTCTCCGTTGCTGTTGCAGAAAGCGCTGGACGAGACGTTTGGCCGGTACCGCCTCTGCCACGTGGTGCTGCGAAGTGGCATCTTCTGGTGCTACCTGCAGGACAGTGACCCGCGCGGCTTCGTCGCCCCAGAGGACCAGCGCACCTGCGCCCCGATCTATGGAGTGGATCGGCGTAACCTGCTGTTTCGCGTTGTTCACCACCGTCGACGCGTAAGCCCCGAGGTGTTCCACGCCTTCTCCGACGGCACCGGCGCGCTTTGGTTTCTCTTTGATCTGGTGCTCGCTTATCGCCAGCTGCGCTACCCGGCTCAAGTCCGCGCTCCGGGTAACATCGGCGGACCCACTGATTCACGGATGGATCCCGGCCGTGTTCATGCTCACGCTGATATCGATGCTCGGTCCGGCCGGAAGACGACAGAGCCGGTGCATGAATTGGGCTCCGACAGCTTCAACCACTACTTCCACCGGCGGCGTCGGGCGGTGCCCTCTGCCGCCGAAGCCTGTTGCAGCCGATCTGCGACTGCCGCAAACACTGTCGACGCCAGGTCCGCGTACATCGTTTACAGCGGCTGACCGTGCTACTGGGTTTAGCGCTCATTGGGTTCGTCGCTCTCGGCCGAGTGACCAACCCGTCACCGTCGACCATCTGCGGCGCGCTCAGTGTTGCTACGCTTGTGCTGTTGCAGCTCTTTCAGGGCGCGGAGGTCCGGCACGAACTCGCCAAGCGTCGGCATCTGTAGCAGATCCGAAGGCCGGCTGTACTGGCTGGATGGCGACGGGTGAAGGCTTCCTTTCGGGTCTGGGGTTTCAGTGGTTGTCTCAGTTGTCTCGGGGCATGCGGATATCTCGGGGCATGCGGATATCTCGGGGCATGCGGATATCTCGGGGCATGCGGATATCTCGGGGCATGCGGATATCTCGGGGCATGCGGAGCGTGAGTTGGCCCGCCAAGAGTTTGAATCGGGCCCGCGTGATGTGGTCGATGATGTCGCCGTCGAGCTCGATGAGCTGCGGTTCCTCGAAGATGGCTTCGAATCCGCTGGCCTGAGCATGGAAGGCACTTCGTGAGCTGGGGAGCCCGCGGGGTGTCTTCCGGAGTCGGTGTCGTCTGCGATGAACCGCTCCGTTGGCGGCCAGTCGGATCCCGATCGGAGTCCACCCAGACAGTCGGCGTCCTGGTTGCAGGATGACGACATCCAGGAGGCCATCGTCAACGGCTGCGGCCGGCATCAGCACGATGTCACCGGTGAGCACACCGCAGTTTCCGATGATCATCGTGTGCGCCGACGTCGACTGTCGATCGTTGTTGTCGACGCGATACTCCACGGCGAAGGACTGGTTGGCCAGGACAGATCGAGCGATCGGGGGAATGTAGGCCACCCATCCGAACAGCGATTTGAGCGAAGTGTTGCTGTGCAGCGCCATCGCTGCATCCAAGCCGACTCCCGCCATCGTCAAGAAGATGCACTCGGTAACGGCACCCGACGCTCGCTCGAGTGTTGCTGAGATGATGTCGATGGCGTGGTCGCGGCCGGTGAAGGCAACGGACACGGCTTGATCCAGGTCGGTCAGCGGCAGACGAAGGTTACGGGCCAACAAATTCCCCGTTCCAGTCGGCACGATCGTGAGAGGCGCCGCTTGGCGAACTTCCTCGGCGATCGTGCGGACGGTCCCGTCGCCGCCGACCACGAGCACAACGTCGGGGCAGGCATCCAATGCATCGTGCGCTGCTCGTTGACCAGGGTCGTCTCGGGTCGTGGGGAACCACAGGCTCGGTTCCCAGCCGGCCGTCTGCTGCGCGTGCTGGACAGCCCGGCGAAGGCGCGCCACGTCTACGCTGGTTGGATTGAGGACGACGGCAGCAACAGGCAAGGATCTACTTTCGGATCGGCTAGGCCGATATTAGAGGGGCGGAGGAACTTGGCCGCTCGTCAGTCCGCGACGGCCGCCAGCAACTCGGCGTGGCGCTGGAGTCTGGCTGCCCGGGCGGGATCGTTGGCGGGCCGCCATCGTCATCGGCGTGGGACTGCTCCCGTTGCAGATGCTCGGCGAGGCGAGCGGAGTCCTCGGCCCACTTCAGCGGGACATCCCGGCGATCAGGCCGCCGGCGAGCTTTGGGAGTCTTTCCCGCTGGAGACACGTCCGGCTGACCAAGGTTGGTACGCTCGCGATCCGCCTGCAGCATCGCTATCGCTGATCATCGGGCAAGATCGCTTCCACGGAGAGCCATCCCCCGGGGCCATAGGTGATCTGACGTCTGCTTTGCCGCTCGAAGGTCTCTAGAATCCCGTTGCTCTGGACCTGGACGGAAGACTCTCGCCCAATTCGTACTGCCTGCCGATCGATGAGTTTGAGTTCTAACGGTCCCTTTGTCATCGTCCATCGTCCCACCGCAACGAGCTCTCGTCCCGCTTCGGGCGTGATGAGAATCGCGTACTGGAAGCGGAAGGGGCGCTGTGCGGCACCTCTCGAGCATGGCCGGCTCAGGCGCCGACAAGACGGGTAGTGCGGAGTATGCTGGGTTCTCCGGGCATGTGCCGATGAGCCTTCAGGGCCCAGGATGTCTGGGGTTTGGAGGCCGCTGTGAGCGGTTATACGACGATCTGGGAACGACGTCCGAGCTTTGATGACAGTGGCAGACGTCATAGGTCTGCGCGCTCCCTCGGTGAGGCTCAACTGATCATGCAGATGGCGTTCATGACCGAACCCGGGTTCCGGGCGGTGAGCATCATCGACTCGTTCGGCCGCACCTTCGGATTCGTCCTCACTGACCCGATGCTGTCTGAGCAGGACTACGTCGACCGTGATTTCGAGCCGTTCGAGGAGTGGCGACTCCAACCGACACGCAATCGGCTCGCCTGATCTTGTGAGCATCAACTCCGGCTAGCTTCGCGAGCGTCCTGGCAGTGAATCGGTCTGGGCAGGCGCAAATCTTGAGCTGTTATGACACGACCGCTGCTGGCTGGCATCATCTTGCTTGCTACTAGTCCTCAAGCCGCAGCCGGAGCCGCTGATTGATCAGTTCGCGGTCGATGACAGCGTTTCCCAACCTAAACGGCTTCGGGCGGGTAACCCACGTTGAGATTGATGCCGCAATGGTCGAATTCGGGCCAGGAGGGTCCGCGTCACCAGTCCCCACCGCAAGCTGAAGATACGCAGGTCATGGGTGACGTCGACGTCCCCGAGGGTGAGGCCGGATCGGGTCTGCCATGACTGGTCGTACGAGCCCTGGGCGACATTGGCCCAGACCAGTGCCGCGACGACTGCTCCGAGCAACAGGCCGCCGCTGCCGGACTCGGTCTGCAGGAACGCGCGCAGCGGAGGAGTGTGCCGACGTGTCCACGGGCTCTGGGCCGCCGTATCGGTTGCCGGGTCGGCCGTCGTGGCTGTCATCAGCGAAGGCTGCTGTCGGGACGCGCCCGGGTCCGTCGGAGGATCCCGATCGCGAGCAGCGCAAGCGCGGCCGCGCCCAGTGCGGCAACCCGGCGCGCGAGCAGGTCCGTGAAGCCGGCATCTTGGGTCATCACGCTGGCCACCGCGAAGGCGGTGATCAGGACTGCCGTCCAGCGTGTCGGGCAGGCCCAGCGCTCCCACCCGTGTGTACGCCGCAAGGCTGCGGCCAGGAAGAACGCCGCGATCACGAGCACCAGCAGACCGAGCGAGCTGACGGCGTTGTCGAGTTGCCCGCCGGTCCGGCCGGGCGCCATCTCGCGCTGATCACCCTGATCGAGTGACGACCGCTCACCCCGCTGCCGGGCACGTTGCAGATCGAGAGCCTGCAGCAAACAGCAAAGGAGGCGTCATGATCACCGGGGCAACCTCAGGACCGATCGCCGGCGAACGCGACAGTGCCTCACCGGTGGAGTATCGGTGACCGGTGCCCGCCGCGACCCATCACCCAGTGCTCGTGGGCAGCGGTACGAAATCGTCGTGCGCGGCCATCTGGGCGAGATGATCCGCTCCGCGTTCCCTGGCCTGCACGCCGAAGACCGCGGCGGGGACACCGTGCTCTCCATCCGTGGCGCTGACCAGGCAGCGCTCTATGGCGCGCTCGCCGAAGTTGAAGCGCTTGGCCTCGAGCTTCTCGAAGTCCGACGTTGCCCGGCCACCGGCCCGGAGGAGCCGTCGCCGTCGGGACCGTGACAGTCGCACCTGGTACTGGACCCGGACCTGCAGTTGATCTTGTGAGGTGTTGCGGAATGTTAATCTGGACCCTAGTGAGACGCAGTGGCTGATGGCGCCGCCCGGCGGTGTGTGGGCGTACGCTCATGCCGATGTGCGTGCGGTGAAAGGGACGTCGGTCCGACTCGGTCGCCTCGCGTGCACGGCCTCGAAGATGTTGCGCGTTCTGGTTGAGGTCAGCCAGGTTTGACACCAACTCGTACGCGTGCGCGCCGGATCGTCGACCAACAAAGGAGCCAGTGTGTCCAGCCAGCCCGCGCCCGTCCCGCCTGATGATCTATCCCGTGAGCTGACCATCGCACAGCCCGATCAGGACCAGAGCCTGCCCCACGTCGGGCTGGCCGGTGACACCTACACCATCCTGGTCACCGGCGAGGACACAGCCGGCAAGTACACGCTGATCGACATGCACGTCCCCCCGGGTGGCGGCCCGCCGCCGCACCGGCACGATTTCGAAGAGATGTTCACGATTCTGGACGGTGAAGTTCAGGTGACCTTCCGCGGTCAGACGATCGTCGCCCGCGCTGGCGAGACCATCAATATTCCGGCCAACGCCCCGCATGCGTTCACCAATATCGCCGGCAGTCCAACAAGGATGCTGTGCCTGTGCGCGCCCGCGGGGCAGGAGGAGTTCTTCACCCTGGTCGGCCAGCCGGTCGCCACCCGGACGCAGACAGCTTCTCCGCTCGACGCCGATGCCCAGGCAGCCTTTATCGCCAAGGCCGAAGAACTTGCACCCCAGTACAAGACCGAACTGCTCCCACCTCCCGACACCCGATAGCGTTCGGACGCTCAGGTGGAGTGCCCGACGAGGGTGCCCGAACGGACTGCCGGGCACCGTCCGCAGCTGCGCTCGGGTTGAATACGTCGAAGATGAATCGGGCCTCGGGTGCCATGTGTCGTCGAACCAACTGCAGGCAGCTCACCAGGTCCTCTGCCAAATGCAGATGCAGAAGCGAGTTGGCTGTGATGAAGACCAAGTTGAACGCGCGGTTCAGATCGAAGACAGCTTGGCATTGCGGAGAACTCATCGCTGATCCCGGTGGTACATCCGTCCATGGTCACTGGTCTGGTGGTGTTGACGCCGCTGGCAAGTTTCGCAAGGTAGGGAACGGAGATCATCCGCTTTGCGGTCATAGACCAGTGATCTGTGGTGGCTCTGCCCGGTCGAGAATGGGTGCCTGGCTCGCTCGCTGGTTGGTCTTCTCCCGCAGGATCGTTACATGTAACCTCGTGGTATGTCAGTCAAGGACCGCGTGAGCAGCTATCGGCGCCGGATGCGTGAGCAGGGCTACCGCCCTGTTCAGATCTGGGTGCCCGACGTGCGTACCGAACGATTCGCTGCGGAGGCGCACCGTCAAGCCGCACTCGTGGCGGCAGCGGATCGAGACGGCGACGATCAGGACTTCATCGAGGCAGTATCGGTGCCTTGGGATGACGAGGAGTGATCCGCGGAGAGCTCTGGACGGTCGCCGGCGGCGCTTACGCGTCGAAGCCGAGACCGGCGCTCATCGTGCAAGACGACGTCTTCGACGCCACGGCCTCGGTGACGGTCGCTCCGCTGACTAGCACCCTGACGGAGGCTCCGCTGTTGCGCATCCGTATCGGCCCCTCGGCGTTGTCCGGGCTGGAGCGCGATAGCGAGATCATGATCGACAAGCTGACCACGGTGCGGCGGACCAACGTAGCGAACCGTCTGGGCCGGTTGACAGCTGAACAGCTCACCGAGGTCGAACGCGCCATGATGGCCTTCCTCGGACTCGCCAGGTAGCCGATCAACCGCTAACGGCCCGGTCAGCGCGCCCTCGCGGCCTGATACTTGGGCACGAAGCTCCGGCATCGGTGTGCCCGGTCATCGATCCCTTGCGGACACGGGTCAACCCAGAAGATTCCTGTGGGGTCGTGGTCGATCTCATCGAGCAGCTCGTTGACACGGTCTGAGGAGATAAGCGGGTCGTACCGATGGAAACGCAGATTTCGGTCGCGCCAGAACAGTGACCATGTTCGCGTGGTCTTGGTGTAGCGAAGCCGCGCAATCGGAAAGCGGGTCCATTCTCGGCCGTAATCGGCTCGCCAGGGCGCGCGTCGTTCGACAATTGTCAGGTGACGTGGAGTCACCTCACATTCGACGCGGACTTGGTCGAGTGCCTGTTCTGGGACGCGTTGGACGCACCAGCGTCGGACGCGTGCGACGTCGGTCTCTGGCATTCCTGGTTCTGGCACATCGGTCAGTGTTCCAGCCTGGATGCCGTGCCCGGACGCATGCCCGGTGAGGTTGCCCGGACGATTGTCCGGAGCGGGACCCCCAATTGCAGCGGCCGGTACCGCGATCTGGTGCTCGCCCTGGTCCGGCCGGGCATCCGGTTGCGCTCATCGCTAGGTCTGTGGATTGTTGGTCGACAGGGCCCTGGTCACTGGATGGTCGATGAGGTAGTCGCGTAGGTAGGGCAGCTCGAAGGCCAGTCTGCCCCTGCCTGCGGCGGTGATCATTTCCGCGTCCAGTAGTCGGCGACGGTACTGGTTGGCGTAGTTGAGGTCGACGCCCATGCGGCGGGCGACGTCGGCAATGCGGGAGGGTCCGTCATCGATGGCCATGGCGGCCAGGAAGCTGCGGTCCACGTCGGAGAGGTCTCGCAGGGCAGGCTCATGGATCATGCGGCCGGCCCGCCGGACCGCTCCCTCAACGCCGGCCCGAACATGGTCCACGGTGATCGATGCTTGGTCCGGGTCGGCGCGCCAGGATCGATGGCCGACCAGCTGGATCAAGAACGGGTAGCCACGAGTGCCGTCGACGGCTAGGTCGAGCGCCTCATCGTCGATGGTGCGCCCGGCCATCTTGATCGGTTCGGCCAGTGCTGCACGGACGGCGGCTTCGGGCATCGTCCCCAGCACAAAGCGCTCCGCACGACGCAGGAAGGACGTCACCTGATCGGAGAGCAGATCGCTGACCGAACTGGGAAGACCGGCCGCGACGAAGGCAACCTGGCGTCCCTCGCGGAAGCAATGCTGCACAGCGTGGGTGATCTGTCGAACGTCGGCCAGCGCCGAGGTGTGCACCTCATCGAGTGTGATCAGGACGCCGGTGCCGAGTCGCGCATCCGCCACATCGGCCAGTCGCTCCAAGCCCGAGCGGAAGCTCAGGGTCGGTCGCGGCACCCGGTCCTCGTAGGTGCCCTGAGCTCCGGCCCCGAAGCCGGCCACGCTGGCTGAGCCACCCGTTGGTAGAAAGCTGCGTGCTTCGGGGTCGTGCTCGTGGAGCAACTGCGCCAACCGGGTTTGGGCGAGCTCCTGGGCGACGCCGACACCGGTGGTGGCCGAGACCACCAACCAACCCCGCTGCAGGGCCGCATCCTCGATGCTGTTGAGTAGCACAGTCTTGCCGGAGCCACGGCTGCCAGTCACCAGCATCGCCCGGCCTGGTGATCCGACACCGTCCTGGAGGCCTTCGACGAAGACCTCCAGTTCCTCTTCGCGTGCGGCTAGCAGCGGCGGCGTTACACCGAACGTGGGGGTGAAGGGGTTCCCAGCCATCCTTCTACCTTCGTTTACAGTCTTTACAGCTTTTACAGTCGTTTACAATAGCAGTGCGCGTGTTTACCACTACAAATGGAACGGTTTCCGCAGTACAAGCGGGACGGGTTGTGCAGCGGTCGAAGCCGAATCCGGGGTTCGTGGCTGCCCGGGACCGGCGACCCTTCGCAGCCAAGCTTCGCGAGCAGCTCTCCCGACAGCTCTCCGAGCTATCGACCGGTTTGCCGCCCGGGCTTCGATGGGATGGGCAACATCGTGTTGCTCCCCGGTGGCATTCGTCCCCGGGTTGCTCAGGAGGACTGAGGGATGGCGGGATTGCTGGTTCTGCTGCCGAACCCGCTGCAGCAAGGTTGGACGATGTCGTTGCTCAGGTCGTCCTGAGCACCTGCGCGGGTGGCGGTGATTCTCGGGACGACGCCAAGCCGAGGCGGGTAGCGTCGTCCGCCGTGAGTGTCGAGGACCAGATGCACGCTGCCGCGGTTGATCCTGTTGCACCGGGCAGGCGTGTGGTTCGAGTGCATCCATTCCGGACCTGACTGCGTCCTTTTCCGGCCGAGCTGACTCTGGCGACGGCAGACGGGCCGATGACCTGCGTCGTCAAGGCCGTTCCCGAGGCGGACAGCCGTCTGGGCGTGGAGAGGCGGCCGCCCTTGAGGCATTGAGGCGGGTCGGTGTCAGGTCCGAGGGTACTGGCCGGGCCGAAAACAATTCGGAGCGATTCCGGCGGGTTCGATGTCGTGATCATGACCCGGCGGCCGGGTGAACCACTGCCATGAGTCCGTGTCAGCGACGTTGCCGTCGCGGATCGAACCTGTCGGCTGCTGTTCGACGCGGTAGACGAACTCCACGACCTCACCGAAGAGATTGCCGTAGGTGCCGTCGCAGACGGAATCCCTCGAACGACCCTGGAGCAGGAACTTGCAGCGGTCCTCGCCCGGCGACTCCCTGGGCTGGCACACCGACCCTTCAGGACGCCGCAGAGATCCTCGATGAACACCTGCCTCAACATCGGCTACCTCTCGCCTTTTCCAACGGTGACTACAACCCGCGCAATGTGTTGGCCGACGACTCCGGGCTGATCGGTTGGGTCGACTTCGAACATGCCTGGTTCGAGGATCCGTTGATCGGCTTTCCCAAGTTCCTGTTCTGGGCCGATGACAGCGGATGGATGTTGGCCAGTCGGACCGGACTCGTTGAGCGGTATCTGTACCGGCACCGCATCGCTCCCGCATCCTTCGCTGTCCGGGTCGTCCTGCGTGGATTGACCCACCTCGTCGACACCAACCCCGATGACCCGCCGGCAGTCATGATCAAGACGATGGAGCATGCCTTGACCACGCTCCGATCCCGATGAGCATGCCCGGTCAGTCATCGTCTGCTGACACATCGCTGATTCGTGATCTTGGTCGGCCGTCGTCGAACCACGCATGGGACAGGGCGACACGCGTCGGGTCTTGCCGGGTCATCTTTGCGCGGCCGGCCATGCCGGACAGTGCCAAGCGTGTCCGTCCCGCTCGATGAGGAACGGTTGGGCGTGCGGGAGTGGCTTGCCCCAGATCTGAGTGCCAATACTGCAGAGGCTGCCGGTCGTAACGCTGAGACTGGCGACGTGCCCGACCAAGGCGACGGTTTCGCCGCCTGTGTCTTGCTGATGTTGTCGAGCGCGGTAGTCATACGGTCGGGGACCTGTTGGCCTGTTTCACCGTCAAAGACTCGGCGTTCGAGCTGCCCCTCGACGATCCATGCACGGAGCACCGCTGCCACCTGCTTGCCGGTCGTGCTGGGCCTTGGCGCCCTCGTGCGATCCGATGTGGACTTCCGTGAGCTCGGACATGGCTTCGATCTGGGAGTTTCGCAATCGTCGAGCGAGGTGGCTGGCCGTCCGCCGTGCCCGTAGCGCGGTGCTGGAGTAGATGGCATTGATCGGTTCAGACCTAAGCAGCTGCGCCGCGTCGTCGGCCTGGCGGTGCCCGCGCGAGGTCAGCGGCGACGTGGGTACAGATCCGGACACGCCGGCGATGCCGTTCTCGGACTCGGCATGACGCATACACCAGATGCGGACCCAATCACGCGGCCCGTCCCCGAGCAGGTCGGCATCGGAGTGTGCGGGGCTGGACTGACCGCCGATCATGACGGCCCTCGAGAAGAATCGCTGGACACCCATCATGAATATCCGGCGCTGCTGCCGTTGGCAACGTCAAGGACGCACAGCTGCCCGGTGATCGAATCTCCACGGCGCCGCGACCACCGCACCAGTGAGCTCTTGACAGGCATCGGCGATTCAACGCCCACTCGAGCATCCAGCGGCTCCGCCCTCGGCTTCCGGTACCGGAGCCTACGCTATCTGCCTGTCACGCCTTGTGTGGTGTGAATTTCACTGCTGTGGTCCTCGCCAGCTTGCCGCCGCCGTCGTACTCGATATAGGCGAGGTACGTGGTGCCATTGGTCAGCTTCTTGATGTGGGCACCCTTCGCGTTGTAGTTGACGTCGGTGTAGGGCGCGAACGGCTCGCGGGCGCCCAGTTCCTTGAGATAGACCGTGTAGCCCTTCCCGTTTGCCGACGCGATGGGGAAGTCGATGCTCACCTGCCCGTTGCCGGACGACACCGTGCTTACGGGAACGTTCGCGGCGCTGTCGGCGGCGACGACCTGAGTCGAGCCGACGAGGTTGGCGCCCAGGTCGGCGTCCCAGATGCCGTCGCCCTTGTTCGCAAACCGGATGCTGCGCTTGTTCGCGGTGGTCTCCTTCGGGTCGTTGATCTTCAGGTAGACCTCGTAGTCGCCGACCGGCACGCTGCCGAGCTCGCGCATGTCCACCGCGAACGTCAGGTCGCGGTACGCGGCGGTGTTGCTCGCCCTGCTGTCCAGGTCGGGCCGCCAGGTACGGGCGTCGAGGTCGGTCAGCGTTGTGTAGGACGTGCCGTCCGTCCGGGACTTGAGGACCACGGACACGTTCTTCTTGTTGACGATGTTCCCGAAGCCCACGTTCTGGATGCTCCCGACGAACTCCAGGGTGCCGTTCTGCCTCACCCACGTGTTGGTGCCGGCCTCACGCAGCACCAGCCGGTAGCCGAGCCTGTCGCGCCAGTACTCCGCACCAGTGCGGCCGTCGTACACCGGGTCGAAGATCGCGTACTTCGTCGTGTAGGGCTCCTGGTAAGCGTTCGTCATCTCCTGCCCGACGCTCTCCTCGGTGTACTCGAAGTCGCCCCACCGGTCGTGGACGGCGTCCTCGTAGTCAGCGTTCAGGTAGACGGTCTGCGCGTAGGACGCCTCCCAGGCGACGAACGGGTACGTGTTCCACAGGGTCTCGTCGCCCTGCGCCTCGCCGCCGTAGAAGTTGTTCTGGTGCCGGATCCAGGTCATCAGCCGGCCGCGGTCGTAGGTGTCCGGGTCCCCGAGCGGGCTGCCCGGCCACCAAGCGCCTTCGGAGAGCGACCCCCAGTCGTCGGGGTAGTTGGCTCCCTCGTCCTCGCCGTACGCGTAGCTGTCGTTGAAGAATCCGAAGCGTGCTTCCGGGGTGCCCGGCGTCGGAGCCGGGATCTGGTCGATGTCGGCGAAGGTGTAGTGGGTGCCGTAGGTGGCGTTGTACCAGGACAGGAATGCACCACCCTGGACGGTGATCGAGCGGGAGGCGGGGACGGCGTCCAGCCAGGCGTCCAGGAGCCAGGCGTAGGCCTCGGGGCTGGTGCCGAAGGTCGTCGAGTGCATCTCGCCCCAAGGACCGAACCAGCCGCCGTCGACCGACATGATGACGTCTTCGAACTCGTGGAGGATCGGTTTCAGCTGGGCGATGTGCCCCAGGAGTGTGTCCTTGTCCGGCTCGATGTCCGCCACTGACCGGTCCAGGTAGCCGTCCTGCGGGTGGTCGACGTCCACCCAGCTGAATCCGGGACCGTCGTAGTCGAAGCGGACGATGACGACCCCGTCGCCGTTTCGTACCTGCTGGAGCTTGTCCCGGATGTAGGCGAGGGCGTCGACCGTCAGAGGCTGCGACGTGCCCCGCGGCGTGGGCAGGACGTTCGCCTTCCAGTAGTCGAAGTGCGTCGCGTAGTCGTACGGTGGCTTGTCGCCGGGTCGCGACTCGATCGACACGTTCGCCGGCGCCCGGTAGCCCGCGTTGTAACGCACGCCGCGCGCCGTCAAGGCGTTGCTCGAGAAGTTCCGGAGGTCGAAGTAGATGTGGCTGACGCGGGTATTGACCACGGCGCCGCCCACGGTCACCCGGGTATCGCCGACGTTGACGGTGCCGGAACCCGTGCCGGTGACGGGGACCACCATGCCGTCGTTGGCGCGATAGAACCCCCGGTCCGGGTTCGGGACGTCGACGGGGTTCTCCACGTAGTCGAGGTCCTGCGCCACGAGCGGCGCCGAGGGCCTTTGGCCGGGTGCCGCACCCGCCGGGATCACCGCAACGGTGAGCAGCAGCGCTGCGCCCAGTATCAGGGCAGGCACTCGTCCGAACTTTCGCTGCGTCATGTGATTCTCTCGCTTCTCGCGTCGGTTGGGCAGTGTCAGGTTCTGCGGGGGGCGGGCGCGTGGTTCAGGACCGGCAGAGTCACGCCCGCGGTCGCTTGGGTGTGAGGCTGACCGTCTCGGTTCTCGACGTTTGCCCGTCAACGGTGTGCGTCACGTAGGCGAGATATTCCGTCCCGTTGGCCAGCCCCTTGATGTGTGCGCCGCGGGAATTGAAGTTGACGATCCGGTAGACGCCGAACGGTCCTGATGCTTTGGCCACCTTGAGGTACATGGAGTAGCCCCGTCCGCTAGCCGAGTCGATGGCGAAGTCGAGGTCTGCCTGTCCGTTGCCGGGAGTGACGCCGTCGACGGGAATGTACGGGGAGTCCTCGCCGGGCATGCCGCCGTGGGCGAGCCAGTAGCTCTCGAATTCGTTCCAGCCACCGCTGCGACCCTGTCGGCTGTAAACGCCGACATTGTCCAGGTATGCGCCGTCGAATCCCTGGTTGATGATGCGGTCGATGGAAGAGGTGTTGTCGCCGGTCGCGACGTTTCGGTATGGGCTGCCTCCGTTGATGATGATGTCCCGCCACTCGGGATTCCACCACTGCACGACGGCCTCTTCGGCATAGTTTCCGCCGTATCCGAGAGCGAGCCAGGGCGGTGCATCGTCGGGAGGGGAGTAGACGCCGTTGATGATCTTCCCGGACCTCATGCTGCGTTCGGTGTTGGGGTTGGTCGGGTCGATCCACGCCCAGTCGTCCTGGCAGTACCACCTGTTCTGTTCGGCCGACCCGACGCTGAGGTAGGCGATGACCTGGCGTCGGCCGCCATCGGGCTTGTGCTTGAGGCTCTCGATCTCGGCTCGGGTGAGTGGCGTCTGGTTCGCGGGCAGTGCACGGTGGTTGTAGAACGAGTCGATGTAGATCACGTCGTAGTCGGAGTTGCGCAGCGCGTTGAGCCACGTGTCGCGACCGGCATCTTCGTCGAGGCCCGCGGCCCGCCACCACCAGTCCCACTCGTCGCCGTAGATCGTGATCGCTTCTTGAACGGCGGGATCGTCTCCGACAGGCTGGTAGGGCCCGCCCGCGGACGGAACGAGGAGGCCGTTCCCGTAGGAGTCTGTGATCCGCGTCCGGTCGCCGTCGCCTGCCGTGTAGTCGGCCTCCTCCGAGTCCCAGGTGCCCCAGGCATCGTAGGGGCGGCTGTTGATGTTGTAGAGGTAGTTCTGAGCTTCGGTCAGGTCGTCGACGTTCCTGGTGCCGTCGATCCTGTCCGCCAGGCCGATCGCCGTCGGGTCCTCGACCCAGAAGTAGTCGCCGTTCTCCGCCCAGCGCTTGCCGGGATATAGCTGCTGAGCCAGATCCCCGCCGATGCGGGGATACGGGATGATCCCCCAGTTCCGCGCCCGGGCGTCGTACGCCTCGAGCTCGGCCATGGAGTCGACGGTCGAGGTCTCGGTGACCATCAGGCCGTCCTGGGCCAGCTTTATGTAGGCCATCTGCTCCGTGGTCGGTGTCGTCCCGTCCCCGTCCATGACCAGGTCTTCCTTGCCCCAGCCGTCGACAAGGGAGACGAGCCCATCAAGCTCTCCCTTGTTGACGTCGCCGTCGACGAAGGCGAGCTGGGCGGCGTCCTGAGGGATGATCTTGAAGTCGGGGTCGCGCATCTTCGCGTGCTGTGCGAGCTCCATGATGAACGCCTGCATCTTGTGGGTGCGCCCGAGCAGACCCGGCCCGCTCGCGTAGAGCTCATTGATCTGCTGCTTCAGCGCCTCCGTCGAGTCGACGGGCTCATGCGGCCGTACGGCAGACGCGGTCGCTGTGGCCAAGGTGAGTGCCAACGCCGCTGCTGCTGCCAAGGCAATGGTTCGCCGGAACCTCATCACAGCTCCTCCCCACAACCACAGGATGTGTCTCGCGTGCTGACATCATCCGATTGTTGGAGCGGTTCAGAAAAGGTTCCTCGTCGAAGTGATCATTCCGGGTGATCAATTGTGCTCTTGGTGTTTGGGGTGGGCTGTGGCGCGCCGGTGGTGACAGGATCCGGCGCGGAGGGGTCCGAGCCCACTGTGCACGATGGCGCATCCGTCATCGTGTTGTCGTACTGCACCAGCTGCGACCGTCCCGTCCGGGCCGGAGGGACTGCACGGGACGGCGGTCGACGTCGGTGACGGTGACCGTGTGATTCAAAATGCCTACGGTTGGCGTTTCCGATGGGTACGCCCGCCCGCTGGCTCACCCGGCGATCGTGACGGTGGGCTCACACCCACCAGTGTGTCGGACATCATCGTGACCCTTCGTGCCCAACAAGGGCGGTAGAGCCACTTACATCGTTAAATCGACAGCCCCCGGGACGCAGGAGCGGATGGCCTGCAGCAGCATCGGGGATTCGCCTATCCAGCCATGGGCCCGCCTGCGGTGAGGCAGGATGCAAATATGAGTGGGGGCATCCCCTGAGACGCGCGCTGCGGCGAGTCGATCGCCCGGGCGCGAATCGGTGGGCCGGCAATCGCGAGGTCGAAGCCGTCGGCGCCCCTGGGTAGTGTCGCATCAACGGCACGGCGGCAACTTCTGAGCATAGCCACTGTGCTCGGCCCGCATCCTCCCGAAGGAGTGAGATGGACTACGACGCGATCGATGCGTTGCGTGAGCGGCATCCTGCGTGGCGGCTGCTGCGTGCTGGCAACGCATCGCTGATTCTGTCGTTCCTGGGCAGCTTCTTCGTGGACAGCAACCGTGGAGCCACGGCGGCGAGCGAGGTCGCAGCGGCGCTTGATGATCATGTGTTTGGGCTGAACAGCAAGATCAGCACCGGTAGCGACGAACCCCGCTTTCCGAGGGAGCCGCGCGAGTATCTGGAGGACTGGTCGGCGACCGAGGCCGGCTTTCTCCGGCGCTTCTATCCGGCGGGAGACGAAGAGGTCCACTACGAGGTGACGCCGGCATTCGAGCGGGCGTACGCCTGGGTCGAGTCTCTCAAGGGGCGCGCCTTCGTCGGCACGGAGTCTCGACTGCATACCGTGGTCGACCTGTTGCGCCAGATCGTGCACGGAGTGGAGCCGAACCCTGACGTGCGGATCGCCGAACTGCGTCGACAACGAGACGAAATCGATGCCCAGATCGCCGCGGTCGATGGCGGCGACATCCGGATGCTTGACGAGACCGGCGTCCGCGATCGCTATCAGCAGTTCGCGGCAACGGCGCGCGATTTACTCTCCGACTTTCGGGAGGTCGAGGAGAACTTCCGCCGGCTCGACCGGTCGGCCCGAGAGAAGATTGCCGGATGGGACGGCTCCAAAGGAGAGTTGCTGGCTGACCTGGTCGGCAGCCGGTCCGACATCGCCGGATCCGATCAGGGCCGTAGTTTCCAGGCCTTCTATGACTTCCTGTTGTCCGAGGCTCGGCAAGACGAGTTGTCGGCGTTGCTGAGCAAGGTTGCCGGGCTGTCGGCTGTGGAGGCCGACGGCCGGTTGCGCCACGTCCATCACGACTGGTCCGAGGCCGCCGAGCGCGCGCAGCGGACCGTACGGCAGATCTCCGAACAATTGCGCCGGTTCCTCGACGATCAGGTCTGGATCGAGAATCGCCGCGTGTTCGATCTGGTCCGCGCGGTCGAAACCACGGCCCTGGAGCTCCGAGACGATCCGCCAGGCATCGGTCTGCAGGTTGATCAACCCAAGATCGACATCGTGCTGCCGTTCGAGCGTCCGCTCTACGCGCCGCCAGCCTCGGCCGACGTCGACAGCGTGATCGACAACACGCCCGCTGAGGCGATCGGATCAGTCGTGCTGTTCGCCCAGGTGTTCATCGATCAGGCCCGGCTTGCCGGAAACATCCGGTCCGTGCTGCCGCAGCGATCGTCAGCGCTGTTGGGAGACATCGTGGAGCTGTATCCGATCGAGCAGGGCGCGGCCGAGATCATCGGATACCTGGCTCTCCAGGACGACGACATACAGATTGAGCTAGACGAGACCGATGACACCATCCTTGACTACTCCGACCCGGCTAATCCGGGATCGACCATACGAGCCCGGTTGCCGAAGGCAACGGTGACCCGCAGATGACTGACCAACTCGCAACCGGTAGCGCCATCATCAGGCTGATGCAGGGTGTCGTCTACAAGGAGTCCGACGAGGAGACCTGGCTCACGCTCGAGCGATCTGCGGCCGGCGTACGGGACCATTTCGGGACGATCGGACTGGACGTCGTCGTTGACGACACAGAAGGGTATGCCTACCTGCGGTCGAAAGCCACCGAGCAGGGTGATGATCAACTTCCGCGGCTTATCAGGCGGCGGAGCCTTAGCTACAACGTCAGTCTTTTGTTGGTGCTGCTCCGCAAACGGTTGGTCGAATTCGAGACCTCGGGCGGCGAGGGGAGGCTCGTGCTCGACCGGGACCAAATCGTCGAGATGCTCCGGGTGTTCCAGGCCGAGACCAGTAACGATGCCCGGGTCGTCGACCAGGTGGAGCGAACGATTTCCAAGGCGGTCGAGCTCGGTTTCCTGCGAGCGCTGCGACAGCAACCCGATCATTGGGAGGTGCGACGAATCCTGAAGGCCTACGTCGACGCCGAAACGCTGTCCGACTTCGCCGCCAAACTCCGCGAGTACGCAGGTCAGCGGGGCGACGATGAGTGAGGCGCTCTTCTCGACTCTCGAGCTCGGCCCCACGCCGAAGGCCGGCTACAGGCTGCAGCACCTCGAGATGCTCAATTGGGGCACCTTCGACCAACGGATCTGGTCGATGACGCTGGGCGGAAACACCTCGCTGCTGACCGGTGACATCGGATCTGGCAAGTCGACGCTGGTGGACGCACTGACCACGTTGCTGATGCCGGCGAACCGGATTTCCTACAACAAGGCCGCAGGCGCTGACGCGAAGGAGCGGACTTTGCGTTCCTACGTCGAAGGCCACTACAAGTCCGAGCGAGTTGAAACCTCGGGGCACACCCGGGCGATCGGTCTCCGCGAGGGCCCCAAGTCGTACTCGGTCATCCTCGGAGTGTTCGGTAACGACGGCTTCGATCAGACGATCACGCTGGCGCAAGTTTTCCAACAGCGAGAGCGGACCGGCCAGCCGTATCGGTTCTTCGTCACAGCGACCAAGCAGTTAACGGTCGCGGACGACTTCGCCGATTTCGGCAGCGACCTGCGGGATCTGCGCCGGCGACTCCGAGCCGGCGGTGCGGAGATCTTCGACGATTTCCCGAAATACGGCACCTCGCTGCGCCGGTTGCTCGGGATCAAGTCCGAGCAGGCGCTGGAGCTCTTCCACCAGACAGTCTCGATGAAGTCGGTCGGCAACCTCAACGAGTTCGTCCGCGACCACATGCTGGAGGCATCGGATTCCGGGCAGCGTGTCCGGGACATCATCGGTCACTTCGAGGATCTGACCAAGGCTCACGATGCGGTCACCCGGGCGCGCGAACAACTGGAAGCGCTCGACCCGATCGTGGCGACCTCGCAGAAATACGACCGGGCCCTGGCCGACCGTGCGGGGCTGGAGAAGCAGCGCGATGCTGTGCGACTGTATGTCGCTGAGCTGCGCTCTCGGCTGCTGGGCGAGGAGCTCGACCTTTATGGCACCGAAGAGCACCGCTTGCGCCAGGAACAGGACACAGCCAGAAGTGGGCTGGAGACTCTGCAAGCCGAGCGCGATGCACTGATCGAAGAGCGCGCCGGGGCGGGTGGCGACAGGATCGGGGAACTGGAACGCCTCGCCGGCCAGGCGCGCGCCGAGGCGGAGGCTCGCCGTGTTCGCCGAGACGGGTTCGACCGGGCGATGGCCGAAGCCGGTTTGGATCCGGCGGCCGACGCGGCCGCTTTCGCGAGGACCATTTCCGGGGTGACCGCGGAGCGCGCTGTGGCTGTTGCTGCACGGCGGGATGCGGACGTCCAGTTCGCCGCTCTGATGGGCCGGGCTCGAGAGTTGCAAGCAGCCTCGGAACGGATCGCCGATGAGATCGCCAGTCTCGAACAGCGCACCAGCAACCTTCCGGTCGAGCAGGTGGATCTGCGGGCCCAACTCTGCACAGATCTCGGATTGACGCCCGAACAGCTGCCGTACGCCGGTGAGCTGTTGGACGTCGCCGAGGAGCATGCCGGATGGCGCGGAGCTGCCGAACGCGTGCTGCGCGGTTTCGCGGTCTCGCTGTTGGTGCCGCAGGAGCATTACGACGCCGTCGCGGGCTGGGTCAACGGGCGCCGGTTGACCTTCCGCGACCGGGACGGTCGGCCGGTCGGAGCGCGACTGGTGTACGAGCGGGTAGCAGCCCGGCGCGTACGGCTGCAGCGCCAGCCTGGCGAGGGACTGCTGCTGGCCCACTGTGTGGAGATCAAGGATGGTCCGTTCGCCGATTATCTCGCCGACGAGCTCGTCAGGCGCGCCGACTTCCTCTGCGCAGAAAGCCTGGAGGAATTCCGCACGGCTCGGCGAGCCGTCACGCTTGAGGGCCAGGTCCGATCCGGGGAGCGGCACGAGAAGGATGACCGGCATCGGGTGGACGATCCCCGCCGCTGGGTCCTCGGGTGGGCGAACGAACGCAAAATCGCGGCACTACGCGATGAGTTCGGTGAACTGCAGACGGCCCTACACGCGGCCGACCGGGACATCGCGGCAGTCGGCGCCACCCGCGACGAATTGCAACGACGACTGGACGCCCTCGGTCGGCTGAGCGGCTACACCGTCTGGTCGGACCTTGATGTGGCCGAGGCCGAAAGCCGTGCCGAGGAAGCCGACGCGGAGCGGGCGAGGCGGCTTGCGGGCGAGTCCCGGCTGGCTGACATCAACCAGGCATTGGAACGCAATGAGCAACGTGCCGCCGAGGTCAATGCCGTGGTCGCCGACCTGACCGGGCGGCTCGCCCGGATCACTGAGCGCATCGAGCAGGCAACCACGGACAAGCGCTTGGACGATGCCCTTGTCGGCAGTCGACCGGCTGCGGAGCTGGGAGCCGCACGGATGGCGTACCCGGAACTTGACGCCCGGCTCCACGACGCGATGCCGAGCCGTTCCGCCCAGTGCTCCGCTGCGGGGCAGCGGCTGACCGAGGAACTGTACGGACGAATCGAGCGGCTGACCAAGGAGCTCGGCGGGCTCGGGCAGAGTCTCGCCGGCTATATGAACGAGGTGCTGCGCCGGTGGCCCGAGTTGCGTAGCGACATGGACGCCACCGTCGAGTCCCGCGGCGACTTCCTGACCTTCCACCACCGGGTCGCTGATGACGATCTGCCGCGTTTCGAGGAAGAGTTCAAGCGGCAGCTCAACACCAACACGATCCGGGAGCTGGCGCAATTCAACAACTGGCTGCGCCGACAGGCCGAGGAGATCGACGACCGGGTCGGCAAGATCAACGAGGCGCTCGGCGCGATCCCGTATAACACCGGTCGCTACATCAAGCTGGAGAAGCAGCCGACCACCAATACCGACGTCTCCGCCTTCCGGACCGACCTGCGCAGCGCGACCGACGACACACTGTCCAGCGATGATGATCATTATTCCGAGCAGCGGTTCTCCGACGTCAAACGGATCATCGACCGGTTCCGCGGCCGTGAAGGCTATGCAGATTCCGACAAGGCCTGGGCGCGGCGGGTCACCGACGTCAGGAACTGGTTCGTGTTCTCAGCCTCCGAACGTGATCTTGTGACCGACGAGGAGTGGGAGCACTACAGCGACTCCGACGGCAAGTCCGGCGGCCAGAAGGAGAAGCTCGCCTACACGATCTTGGCCGCATCGTTGGCCTACCAGTTCGGGCTGGAGTGGGGAGTGGAGAAGTCGAAGGACTTCCGGTTCGCGGTGATCGACGAGGCGTTCGGCCGCGGCTCAGACGTGTCCACCCGCTACGCGCTGGAGCTGTTTGCCAAGCTTGGGCTGCAACTGTTGATCGTGACGCCGTTGCAGAAGGTGCACGTGATCGAGCCGTATGTGAAGGCGATCGGCTTCGTCGACAATCCAACCGGGTCGTATTCACGCCTGCAGACCATGACCATCGAGGAGTATCGCGAGCAACGAGACAGGTATCGGTCGTGACTTCAGGTCATTGGACTGAGCCGGACGACATCGCTGCTCGGGTCCGGCGGCGCTGGGACGACGGCGCGCTGCTGAGGTCGTACGCCACCGGTGCGGAGTTTCCGACGATCCAGATCCGACTGCGCGGCCCGTCCGCTTCGGAGATCGGCGATGATCTTGGTGCGGCCCGGGACTGGGCTCGGCGCCTAGACACCGGACGCCGAGACAACTCCCGCTACGACCTGGAGTGGGCAATGATCGGCGGCAGGCGCATCGGTCGCAACCGGGTGCCGTCGCGCGCAGTGATCTCCTCCTACTCTCAGGCGTGGGCGCTGCTGGGCGTGACCGGGGCAGTGCGCCGATTCGGCGCGATCTTGGCGTTAGTTGATGACCATGAAGCGGTCCGCGACTGGGTAGTCCAGCATCCGCTACGGGCGCTGGAATTGTCTGAGGAGCTGCCGCGGCTATTGGCTGCCTTCGACTGGCTCGACGCGCATCGATCCAGCGATCGGTATCTGCGGGAGATTGCCGCGCCCGGAGTGGATACGAAGTTCGCGGAGCGGCATCGCGCGGTGCTGGCTGACCTGCTCGGCGTCTCCAGAACCTCTACTGGGTTCCTTGTTGGATTGGGATTACGGGCGAAGCCCGAATTCGTACGGCTACGGTTCGCCTCCTCGCTCGGGCTGCCCGCACCGCTAACCGAGCTTGGCGTGCGAGCAGATCAGCTGGCCGATCTTGATCTCGGTCCGACGCGGGCGCTCGTGATCGAGAACGAGATCACCTACTTGAGCGTCGACGTGCCGGCCGACGGTGTGGTGATCTGGGGCAAAGGTTTCGACGTGGACCAGGTCGGCAAGCTCAGTTGGCTGACCGACGCCGATGTCGTCTACTGGGGGGATCTTGACACTCACGGGTTTGCGATCCTCGACCGGCTGCGCGCCTGGCTGCCCCAGACCCGATCAATTCTGATGGACCGTGAAACGCTGCTCACTCATAGAGATCGGTGGGTAGTGGAGGACCGACCGGCGACGTCCCAATTGACACGGCTGACAGCCAACGAAGCCGATCTCTACTTGAGTCTCGTGGCTGACGCGTTCGGCGACCGGATCCGTCTGGAACAGGAGCGGATCGATTGGTCCTGGGTCGAACAGCGGTTGGGTCGGGCGTTCGAATCTCCGCGGGTCGATCCGGCTGGATCCTGATCACTCGGCGACCGCGCGCTGGACTTGCAGTGATCGCCCGGATTTCCGGGAGAGATGCTAGGCCTTCCTTCTAACTGTCGGATTATCTGTTCCTGATATGGGTGTAGCCCAGGGTGGATGCGGCCTCCGGGACGCGGCCTATCGTACGAGGGTTCACCAGGCTTGAAGCCGGACGTCAGACATGACGGCTTGGATGATCCTGAGCAGACGATGGTTAGGACTGGTACCCATTGATCTAGCGACCAGAAATGGTCGTGCAGACCAGTCAGCGAAGTCGAGCTGAACGTCCCCTTCTGACCCACGAATAACGTTTGCCGAGTTCTGGATACAAATCCCGGACGCCGTGGCCCGGCAACCGACGGGTCCGTAGCTGTGGTGGTGATGCGGCCCAGACGAGATGTCATCTGCGCCGGGTGTCAACGGTGTTCTTGTGCACGTGGTGCCAAGCGCCGGGCGCTCCACGGGCCCAGGCCACCAAGCCACGCCGGCATCAGGCGACCTGCAATTCCGTCTGACCACGGCGTGCAAGCACGGTAACGGCCAGGGCGACCCCCATAGCGGCAGCGCTAACGCTTAGGCAGTCGATGAACCCGTGGCCAAGATCGTGGGTTGTTCCAAGCAAGGGGCCGACCGCTGCGACGCCGATTGCAGAACCGATCTGGCGCGAGGTGTTGAACACCGAGGAAGCAGCTCCGTGGAGGCTTGGTTCGACCGCGGCGATGGACTGAGCGGTCATCGTCGAGACGAGCACTCCGGAGAACAGCCCGGCCGGGCACAGAACAAGAATGAGGGGCCATAAGGAAGTCGATGTACTCGCCCACGCCACAGCGAGGAGGGTGACGGTAAGAGCCGCTTGGCCGACGCCGAGGACCGTCCGGCGGCCCCACCGTTGGGCCAGGGGCGCGGCGCAGAGCGTTCCAACCGAGATCAAGCACGTGAGGGGCAGGAACAGCAGGCCGCTGGTAAATGCGCTCAGGTCACGACCCTGTTGGAGCATCAGGCCCATCGCGAACAGCAGGCCGTAGAAGGCGAAGTTGAATAACGCCCCTTGGGCTGCGGTGGTTGCGAACACGCGATCGGCATACAGGCCGAGCGGAAGTACCGGTGAACGTGTCGAACGCTCCACCACCGCAAAGACGACACCACCAAGGAGCGCCAAGCCGATCGCCGCCAGGACGGCGGGACTCGCCCAACCCCGGACTGGTCCCTCGATCAATGCGAACACCAGACTGCCGATGAGGACGGTCGCCACGGTCATTCCCGGGACGTCGACGCGGCGATCACGGCGGGGCACGCGTGGCATCGAATGCAGGCTCCAGATCAGGGCGGGGATGCCGATCACCACGTTGACTGTGAACACGGACCTCCACCCCACGGCCGAGACCAGCATTCCACCCAGCAGCGGACCTACGGCCATCCCCAGGCCGCCCGCTGCAGCCCACCGACCGACCAGGCGATGCCTGGCCTGCTCATCCGCGGCGGACGCAGTGGCGAGGACCAACGCGCTGGGAAGCAGCAGGGCGGACCCGACACCTTGCACCAGGCGCGCAAGATTGAGCACAAGCATCGACCCCGCGACGGCGCACACCGCCGAGGAGGCGGTGAACACGGTCAATCCCGCCGCGAAGGTTCGCTTGGCCCCGAGGATGTCCGTGATCGCGCCTGCCCCCAACATGACCGCGGCGAAGGACAGTGTGTAGGCGTTGACCGACCACTCCAGCTCCGACCGCGACGCCCCGAGGTGCGTACCGAGTTGGGCAAGTGCAAGGTTCACGATCGTGCCGTCCACGAAGACCATGAAGGCCGCGATGAGGGCGAGCGTCACAACACCACGTCTATGTTCGACAGTCATGGAACTAACGATATGGCATTGTTCGAGGCATATGGAACAAGGCTATGCTGGCGGTAAGGAGGGCCAGGACATGGCGAGCAAGACTGCGACGCGAACGACAACCACCCGGAGCACTCTCGACGTCGCTACGGTGCTGCGAGCACTCTCTGATCCAGTGCGACTTGAGCTGGTGCGCCAGCTACGTGCCTCTGACGTGCCGATCGCCTGCGGCACCTTCGACGTGACGGTCGCCAAGAACACCCTCAGCCACCACTTCAAAACCCTGCGCGAGGCGGGAGTGATCGTCACGCACCGCCAAGGAACCCAAGCCCTCAACACTCTCCAAGAGGACGAACTCAACACAGCATTCCCTGGTCTCCTGGACGCGATCCTGCCTCGCTAACGCCGAACCGACGTGGAGTGGGCAGGCGGCCCGCGAACGTGAGCCCGATGGCGCGGCCTTGCGGTCGGGAGTGACCAGGGAGGTCGCGACGACGGCGCCGGAAGAACGCCGAGCACAACGCGGCCACGATCCGGCCGAATAGGGGAGGGCCGACCATCGGCCGCGGTTGGCCGGCGGGGCGTGTGCGGAGACCTGATCGCTTGTGGCATGGAGACGATAGGCATCACCGAGCGGGTCCGTAACGGTCTGGGCGGCCCGGCAATGACGGCGCATGCGCATGGACGAGTTCCTAGATTTGCGTCCTTCAGAGTGGTGTACGGCTCCTGGTGAGCGTGTCGGTCTGAAGTAGACGACGGTCACCGGGCCGCGGATACGTTGGTGATCAAGGTCGGCGAGGCCGGCCGAGTAGTCGGCGTGCACGCCCTGGTCGCGACCGGTGTCAAGGCTGACGGGCACCGGGAAATCCTTGGCCTGCAAGTCGCTGGCGATCTACCCAAGGACCTAGCAACCGCGGGTCCAGCCCGCACACGAACCATGCCTGGTGATTGATCGGATGCGGGCAGCCTAGGCGCGCTCGGGCTGATGCTCGATGGCGCGGCCCGATGATCATGCCCGCGCCGGGGCCTCAGCTCGCGGTGGCGGGTCATGTCGGTCTGCGAACCTCTCGTGACGTAGGCAATGTCGCCAGTTGGGGTGAGGACGGTCGATCGACTTTCGGCGATGGCGATGTGACGGCGGCCGCCGAGGGACATGGGTTCGATGCGTGGCTACTTCTCGGCGTGCTTCTCCTCGCCGACGTCCTCCGGGCTGTGCTCAGCGAGCCACGCTCGGAGTGGCACATCTTCGGGAGTCGGACTGTAGAAGCCGTTGGCACCGGTGCCGTAGCCCAGGAGTTGCTTGCGGATCGGGTCACTGTCGGCCCAGAAATCAGACAAGGTCATCTCGTCCTTGGGCTTGATCCAACGGTGGCCGTATCCGTAGAAGAGGACCTTGCGGGTGATGTCGGACCAGTTGGGGCTGGCGGCATGCCAGAGTCGACGATCAAAGAGAACCGCCGTTCCAGGCTTGGCCAGGACAGGCACTGCGCCCTCGGGCTGTCCACTCCCGCCAGGAACAGCTACCTCCTCGTTGACGTGGCTACCGGGGACTACCCAGAAGTTTCCTCGACCCGCTTCCGACACGTCGGACAGGAAGTAGGCGACCTTGACCGAGAGCCGTGGGTGAGGAGCCGGCATGTCGAAGTTCACTCGACCTGAGTCTTGGTGCCAGCCGAATGTCTTGTCGGACTGCGTGGCTCCTGATGGGGGAGTGACGATCATGTGGGCGTGGTAGATCGAGAGGTTCCAGCCGAGGATTCCCCAGATCTTCGGAAGAATCGGCTCATAGTCGACCAGGTCAAGGAACAGCTTGTCCTCGGGAATGAAGTTGGGTACGAACATCGCCTGGTTGTCGGGGTTTCCGGCCGCGACATAACGCTCATGGATCCGATCGGTCACCTCGGTGAGCAGCTTGACGTGATCAGCGGTCAGCGCGTCCTCGATCTGCAGGAAGCCCTGCCGCTCAAAGGTCGCGCGGTCCTCTTCGGTCAGTCGGTGAGCCAGTGCTGAGACCTGCATCCGTGTCGTCCCCTCATCCGAGATTCATTAATACTGAACGATGATCAGTAATATTGAACGATATTTGCGCCTTTGTGAGGATGTCAATGGCGGGTCCGGAAGGTGATCATGCTTGAGCCGGCGGCGAACGATCGCTCGGCCATTGGGGAGTCCGGCTACTCTTCGGCACATGTCTAGCGCCGCCGATCCTCGTGCGGGCGACGTCCAGTCGCTGCACCGGGCGTTCGATCTCCTTGAGGAGATCGCCCGGAACGGAGAAAGCGGCGTGACTGCACTGGCGCGCAGTGTGGGGCTGAGGCCATCGACAACCCACAACCTGCTGAAGACGATGGTCAAGCGGGGTTATCTCCTCGCTCAGGATGGGCGGTACCGGCTCGGGCCATCAGTGACGGCGATGACCGCCCGTTTCGACCCCGCCATCGCATTGCCCTCGGTCGTCAGACCGGCGATCGAGAAAGCTAGCCGCGCCACGCGGATCAGCGTCCTGGCGGCGATTCTCGTCAACGACGGCCTCCAGAGCATTGGCAGGGCCGAGCCGTCGCGCCTCATCTATCAGGTGACATCACCCCGGGACGAATGGGATCCCGGGGCGGTACTGATCCCGGCCGCCGGTCGGGTCCTGGTGGCGTTTGCTAACCGTGACAGGTGGCCAACCTTCATCGAGGCCGCCTCGGGTGTCGAACCCGGTTGGACCCCAACGCAATGGGTCCAGTACCTCGACGAGATTGTTGCCCACGGAATGTGCGTCAAGTTTGATCCAGATCGCTACCTGGCACTTGGTGTGCCCGTCTGGGCCGGCCCAGGAGTCGTGGTGTGCTCGTTGGCCTGCGCGCTGCCGGCCAGCATGGCCACATCTGAACTGATGCAGACCATGCTGGACGCCTTGTGGACCGCAACCTCGGAGATCTCACCCCTTCTTGGCTGCGATCGGCTGCCGTACCCGAAGCCGGTGCTGACTGAGCAGCAGCTTCACGCAGTCGACGCAGTTGGAGCTTGATCCTCTCTCGACAGCCACGGAGTCGGGTATGCACCCAGTGGTGGACCGAGCTCACCGACCATCTGCGGTCGCTCGGCTACACCGATGATCACATCAAGGCAGCCGGGCTGGCGACCCAAGCGCGACGCCGGCGTCGGGAGGGTAACGATCGCGGAGCTGCCCGCTGGTACGGACCCGGCCTCGATGCCCGCACCCCGGGCACGTCGGGCGATGACGCGGCCACATCGGAATCAGCGTCCCTGTCGTAGCTGCAGTCGGTTGCCGTCGGGATCCTCGAACTGCGCCACATAGCCCCAGGGGAACTCCAGGACCTCCGAGACGGACTTCACGCCGCGCGACTGCAACTCCTCGACGGCCTTGCGGCAGTCGTCGGTCTCGATGGTGATCGATGCCGGCGGCCGACCCATCACCGGCTCGGCCTGTCCCGGTGTCCCGGGCCAGAGAACCAACATGAAGTCTTCACCCGTGACGCCTACCGTCAGGAACCGCGGGCCGCCCGGGGTCGTGGGCGGGTTCTCGTTCCGCTTCTCCAGTCCAACGACGTTGGTGTAGAAGTCGAGCGCTCGGTCCTGGTCGCTCACCAGCACGCTTGTGTAGAAGACCTTCTTCAACACGGTTTCCTCCTTCAAGAGTTTGCTCTACTCCTTACGACGTTGGTCGAGCCGAAGATGTCAGGCGGCCCAAGCCGGCCGCGTCCAAGACTCGCCGAGCAGTAAGCAACGCGGAGGAGGTCTACGCCGGCGAGATCGACCTGGCGGCGTTGGTCCTCGTCGGGTTGTATCAGCAGGCACGAGGATCGCGCGGGTGCTGTCCCGCATCCGCGATGCTGCTTCGTAGTCGGGCTCCTGAACCACCGTTGCGTCGTCGGGGATGGATCTTCGACGGGACCACGTTCTGGACCTACGACGACCCGGCCGAGATTGCAACGCAGGGCCGGAACGCCAACGCCCGAGGGCTGGGCGGGGTGATGACCTGGTCGATGGACGGCGCAACACCTCGCAGGGAGAACTCATCTCCGGTCGGTACGCGGGGCTGCACGACCGTTCTCGGCGACGCCGAGACAGGTCAGGCGGGTGGGAACTCGCGGATCGGCTTGCGCCGATCACGGAATGCCGGGGCGGTTGCGTTTCCAGTCGCCGCGGGTGAAATCGGGAAACTCGACCGGTGCATTGCCGTTGGCGACCGACTCCTCGCTCAGCGGACCGGGGGCCGACCACGCGGCGGCGTCGTAGACGTCCATGTCCGGAACGGCTCCGGCGCGCATCGCCTGGACCAATCGCAGCAGGACGAGGTAGTCCATGCCTCCGTGACCGCCGCTGGCCATCGCCTTGTCGCCCTCCTGTCGCCATAAGGGGTGCTCGAAGGCGGGCAGATAGGCATCGATGTCGCGGTATTCCTCTTCCTCGGAGTCGCTCGCGCCCTGACCGCCCTGGATTCCTCCGAGCACCGGATCGTCTTCCAAGAAGATCCGCGGCGGGTAGTCGGTGAAGATGCCGTTGGTTCCGACCACCTGATTGCGACGGTCGTATGGCCGGGGGCCGATCACCTGATGCTGCAGCACGATGCTGCGCCCGGCGGCGGTCTGCAGGAGCGAGGTGTTGATGTCGGCACACCGATAGGCCTCGTCGCGACGCGGGTCACCCTCTGGCACGTTCGCATCCCGCCACTTCTGAAGGCCGACACTGGGCGAGCCCATCGAGACCAACCGGGTGAACCGGTCGCCACGGTTGATGCCGAAATAGGAAGCTACCGGCCCGAGGCCGTGGGTCGGATACAGATTCCGATCATGTTCGATGTGCATCTGCCGCCGCCACGGTTGATCGTTGACCAACATGCCCCGCAGGTCATGGTTGTAGGAGCACTCCGCGTGCAGCAACTCGCCAAGCGCACCGGCCCGTACGAGCTGCAGCGCGAGCAACTCGGTGCGGCCGTAACAGCAGTTCTCCAGCATCACGCAGTGGCGCCGGGTCTGCTCCGACGTGTCAACCAGTGCCCAGCACTCCTCGATCGTGAGAGCCGCCGGAACTTCCAAGCCGACGTGTCTGCCGGCCCGCATCGCTTGGATCGCGAGCGGAGCATGCGACGGCCACGGCGTGGCGATCAGCACCAGGTCGATGTCGGCACGGGCGAGCAGCCGGTCCACGGCGTCGTCTCCGTCGTAGGTCTGGGGCTCCGGTTTGCCCTGGCGGACCAGCAGGTCGGACACCGCGGTGGCCGGCTCGGCAAGCCGATCGGCGACCGCCACCACTCGGGCGCCTGCCACCGGGGCGAGGCTGGAAACCAGTCCGCCCTGCCGCCCTCCGGCGCCGATCAGACCGATACGGACTTCGGGATGCGGCTCGAAGGCGAGATCGGCAACCGACGACTGCCCGCGTGCGCGGGGACGCTCGGGCGGACGTCGCGGTGGGTCATCACGCTCCGTATCCCTTTCGTACGCGTGCATCGACGCGTCGGTGTCGGGCCTCAGGTCGGCGAAGTTCGGTTCAGGAGTCATGGCAGCTTCATGATTCCAGTACCGCAGGCCGAGGTGGTCGCGCCCGCGCCCGGTCGGTACCCGATGCTCGAGTCATCGGCGAAGAGTTGACCGCAGCAGGAGTCCGACTGAGCCTTGGTGGCTCGGTCTATGACCCAATGATGCGATCGGCCGGTTGCTGTTCAACGTATTGGCCATGGTCGAGGAGTTCGAAGCCGATCTAATCCGGATGCGCGCCGTTGAGGGTATCGGTCGCGAAGGCGAAAGGACACCTGCGCGGAAGGGTGCCGAAGCTGAGTGCCCGGCAGGAAGCGCATCTGATCGAGTTGCTGGAGTCAGGCCGGTACAGCACCGGTGAGGTGGCGGAGTTGTTCGGTGTCGCGCGCTCGACGATCCATTGAGCGCAGCAGGGAGCAAAAGCCAAGGTGGGGAGGCGGGTGACGAGCTGCAATCCCGTCGGCCCGGCTGTTACGGATCTTGACCCCCGGCCACGCCACGCCGTTGTCCGCTGACGATCCCGGTGTCCGTTGAGGCTACCCGAGGGGTGTGCCCGGCAAGGCACCCAGCCGGGCAGCCTGCACGACTCAAGCAAGCAACGATCACCGGGCAGGCTGCACGTGCGGAATCAGGCGACAGCGTCGTAGTCGTGCGGAGTCGCCGGGTCACCAAATGCTGCTGATGTTCCTGACGGTCTGCAACCAGCCTCGAACGCCTCCGAGGCGGTAGGGTTGGTCGACCCAGCCGTGGGACATGGCCAGTCCGTCCATTACGAGCATCAGCTTTCCGGCGTCGATTGCCTCGTCGGCTTCAGCGTCGGATAGTCCATAGCCGTGGAGGAACGCTGCCACTCGTGGATTGTCCATGCTGGCCGGGCCGGACTCGAAGAGCTTGATCATCTCCTGCGGAAGGCCAATTCCGGCGCAAGAGAGATCCCAGTCCAGCATGGTGACCGCGGCGTTATTGATCACGAGGTTGTTGAGTCGGTTGTCGTAGTGGGTGAGGACTGAGTCGACCGTCCACGATGACGCACTCCGCACCCCGGCGGCGACCCTCGCCAGGTCAGACTCGGAGACGATGTGCTGGCTGAGAAGGAAATCCAGCACCCTGGCGTCTTCGGGCCGGGCGTCACCGACGCAGAGGTAAACCTGCATCCAAGCATTGAGGAAATCTGGCCAGGTCGGATAGCAACCGACGATCTGGCCGGACCCGTCCGGGGCGAACATCCCGAAGCCCGTGGTCCTGACCTGATTGGTCTTGCCGACCTGGCCTCCGAGCTGATCGAACCAACTCATCTCCTGGGTTGCCAGATCGGGGTGGTCGGTCGCCGGTGTCCCCTGGGCGCGTTCGATCACTGCGTACGATCGCGGGGCATCACCAACTGCCAGAATCCGCGGTGTCTGCACGCCCCCGTCTGCAGCAAGGTCGATGATCTTCTGCAGCGTCGAGTAGTCGTTCCTCACGATCGTTCCAGTGCCGGTCCAGATGACATGTCCGAGAAGATCCGGCGGCTCTGTTGGATCGTTGAGGCCAAGCAACACCGCAACCTGCCCGCTGCCGTAACAAGCACTCTGCTCACCTGAACCGAGAAACTCGAGATTGCTGGCGGGGTAGCCGTGGCGGGCCAGGAGGTCTCGAGCGGCAACGATGAGCTCACTCTGGCTTTGCACGGCGCGACGATACCGGCGAGAACAGCACAGGCGCAGGTCATTTCAGCTTCCCGCAGCTCCTCAGAACACCACCAGGATCACAACCATCAACAAAGAACACCGCTCACGTAGGCGGTCGCACAAGCACTTCGAGTCGCCGAACCGCCCGATCAGCGATCGCCAGGACTGCCCGATGACGGGACCGTGCGTCCTTCATCGGGTGCGCAGTCAGGCACCGGCTGCCGCCCGGTCCGGATCCGCTTCGGGCGGGCGGACGCAGGTGGTGGAATCTGAAAGCGTTCAGTCCCGAGCCCCTCACCAGTAGGGTCGACGTACGTGACCAGCGACGACGTGGTCGACCCCGAGCTGACGGTCGATGGCGATTGGCGAGAGAACAGGTTCTTCCGGCGTCGACCCTCGACCGAAACGCTCAGCTGGGCTGCCGCTTCCATGGGCAAGGGCAGTCGCATCGTCGGCCACCGTCGATTGACCGGTGGCGTCAACTCTGCTGTCCATCGGTTGACAGTTGAGCGAGACAACACGCGAACCTTTGTGGTGTTGCGGCAGTACCCGGCGGGGAGCATCGCGCTTCGGACCGCACTGGAGGAGGAGATTGCCAACCTGAAGGTTGTGGCCGGCAGCGGACTACCGGTCCCGACGATATTGGCCGCGGACGTCGCCGGTGCCGCTACGGGCGGTGCGCCATCGCTGCTGATGACACGGCTACCTGGCCACGTTCACCTCAACCCAGCCGAGCACCGGCCGTGGATCGAGAGGATCGCCGAGTTCGCCGCTCGCCTGCATTCGGTTGATCTCCCAGCCCCAATGTTTCGACCTTGGACAGACTCCTGGATCACACCCCTAGGAACGTTTCGGGTGCCGGCCGGCGCGCAGAAACCTGCGGTCTGGCAGGCCGCCTTCAATGCCATGGAGTCAGCACCGCCTGCGGATGTTGCGGTCTTCCTGCACTGTGACTACCTGCCCGTCAACCTGCTGTGGTCGCGCGGCAAAATCACTGGACTTACCGACTGGAATGGCATCCACCGAGGGTCTCGCGCGATCGATGTCGGACAGTGCCGGCGGTATCTGGCCGCGCTCTACTCACCCGAATGGGCAGAGGAGCTCCGCTCGCGCTATGAATCGATCGCGGGTGTCCTCCTTGACCCGTGGTGGGACTTGTACACCCTGCTTCACCACAGCGACAACGCGCCGAAGTCAATCTCCCGCCAGGTTGCCGGGCGCCGCCCTATCGACGTGTCGGGCATGACAGCACGCGTCGAGCTCGTCGTAGAACGAGCACTGCAGCGCCTCCGCTGAACCCAAGCCGCTGCCGTGACCTCCATGGTGCCGCTGCGGGATCCGTAACGCGCGCCGGATCCGCTGTCGACGCCGTTCAGACGACTGTCGTTGATCAGTGATGCCGGTGCCGGGATGCCTGGTTGGTTCGCCCAGCCGCCAGTGACTGACGCTTCCGTTCCTAAACACCTGAGCCGACGGTCGCGTCCGGCGTTGTCCGGGTACGCCAGGGGTCGCCGGCGACCCGGGCGTAGCTGCGAACGGCGTACCGCCATGGGACGGCGACGATGATCACGATCACCAGGGAACAGTTGATGAGAATCGTTGCGGCCGCTGCGTCAAGATCACCACCGATTGCCTTCGGCAGAGCGACGAGGGACAACCAGAGCAGCTTCCAGATCGTTTCGAGCAGCAGCACGGGAATCAACTTGACGGGATAGCGCAGACCGAGAAACACCAGCAGAGACATTGCGGTGAGCAGACAAACGGTTATGCCCTCGTAGAGCGGCAGGTCGGCCGCATGCCGGAGAAGCGGCCACTTCACCAGGGCGAGGCCGACGGCCATGAACAGGTAGGCGCCCCGCAGGATGTACAGCCGGGGCAACGACAGGTCGGAATGGGTTCGGTGTGCTCTTGCGGTCGTGGTGGACATTTCTGCTCCTGTCGGACGGATAGCGGCGGGTGCCGCAGGATGTCGGGAATCTAGGCAGCCTTGTGGTGGCGCGGCATCACAGCATGGGGTGATCGGCGATGTGATCATGGTGTCCCACCGGCTCGCGGCTCGAGACGACGTCGGGCGGCAGGCGCCGGCGGAGATCGGAGCAGAGCCGCTCTTCGCCAGCGGGCCGAGAGCTGCACTCCTAGGCTGGTCTGGTGGCTGTGCTCGGCTCCAAGTTGCACGTTCCGACGCCTCGGCGATCGCTGGTCCCCCGTCCGCGCCTTACCGAGCTGCTTCCGGGCGCTGACGGACCGACGCCTCGGCTCGTGCTGGTGTCCGCGCCGGCGGGGTTCGGGAAGACCACTCTGATGACGCAATGGCTGACGGCGACCGGGACTACCGACCACCAGAAGCGATCAGAGCGAGGGCCGATCGCCAGGGTGGCGTGGTTGTCTCTGGACGAGGAAGATCATGATCTTCCTCGGTTCCTCAACCATCTCGTGGCCGCCTTCCGGAGCGCGGATCTTGACGTCGGGGCGGAGGCGCTTACGTTGTTGGAGAGTGATCACGTCCCGCCGGCCGATGCGGTGCTGGTCAGCATTGTCAGCGATCTGGAGATGATCGACGGCCGTATGGTGGTGGTTCTTGACGACTATCACGTGATCGATGCGCCGACCGTGCACGAGGCTGTCACGTTCCTGATCGAGAACCTCCCGCCGCAGGTCACTGCCGCAATCACCACTCGCGCGGACCCGCCGTTGTCGCTGTCCCGGCTCCGGGCACGTGGCGAACTGGTCGAGATCCGAGCAGCCGATCTGCGGTTCACACCCGACGAAGCCGAAGTGTTCCTGACCCGGACGATGGATTTGCAGCTGGAGCCGGAGTGGGTGGCCGCCCTGGCCGCCCGCACCGAGGGCTGGGCGGCCGGGCTGCAACTGGCCGCGCTGTCGGCCCGGACCCATACCGGCGTCGACGGGTCCGGCGGCGTCGCGCGCTTCGTCGAATCCTTCTCCGGCACGCATCGGTTCGTCCTGGACTACCTGGTCGAGGAGGTCCTGGACCGGCAACCGGAGCAGGTCGCAGGCTTCCTTCTGGAGACCTCGGTGCTCGATCAGTTGACCGGAGAACTCTGTGACGCTCTCACCAGGCGCTCCGACGGTCGGGCCATGTTGGAAAGGCTCGAGCGGGAGAACCTGTTCGTCGTGCCGCTCGATGACGAACGCCGCTGGTACCGCTACCACCACCTGTTCGCCGACACCTTGCGTGCCCGGCTGGGCGCCCGGGATCCCGGCCGGGTCGTCGAGCTCCATGCCGCGGCCGGCCGATGGCTTGTCCAGAACGGATTCCTGGCCGACGCCGTACGGCACGGGATCGCGAGTGCAGATCATGAACGCGTCGCCGACCTGATCGAGCTCACACTCGGCGACCTGCGCCGTCGTCGCCAAGACCGCACCATCCGCGACTGGCTGGCCACCCTGCCGGATGACGTCGTACGCGATCGGCCGTTGCTGGCGACATTCGTCGGCTGGAGTCGGCTGTCCCACGGCGACTTCAACGCGGTGGAGGGATGGCTGGATGCTGCCGAGGCCGGTCTGCTGCGGGCACCTTCCAAGATCAACGCGGGGGACGCCGCTGCCGGCGCGGCACGGGATCGGGACGCTGAGCTCGGTTCGCTTCCGGCCATGATCGCCATCTATCGCGCCTCGGTCGCCCAGGCCCGGGGCGATGTCGACGGTACGGTGTCGCAGGCCCGCCGGGCACTCGCGCTGGCGCAACCCGAGGATCACTTCGCGCGCGGCGCCGCCGGCGGCTTCCTCGGGCTGGCCGCCTGGGCGGCCGGCGACCTCGGCACTGCGGCGGACACGTTCACCGCTGCGGCGGCGAACCTGCACGCGGCCGGCATGATCACCGACGAACTCGGCATGGCGGTCATCACGGCGAGCATCTGGCTCGGGCGCGGACGGCCGCTGCAGGCGCGCCGTCTCTACGAGCAGGCGCTGGCCACGGCGGAGCGGCAATCCGGCCCGGTGCTCTCCACCGTCGGCGACCTGCATGTCGGCCTGGCCGACGTCCTCCGCGAGCAGGGCGAGCTCGAGGCGGCGGCCGCGCACCTCGACATCGCCCGTGAGCTGGGCGAGCGAGCGTCACTCCCGGAGAACCGGCACCGCTGGTATACCGCCATGGCCGGACTGCTGCAGGCACGCGGGGATCTCGATGGAACGATTGCGATGCTGGACCGGGCCGAGCCGACGTTCCTGCCGGGCTACTTTCCGGACGTACGGCCGATCGCCGCGACCCGGGCGCGGGCATGGATCCTCCAGGGCCGCCTCGAGGAAGCACAGGCCTGGGCCCGCGATCGCGGCGTCGCGCCGACCGACCCGCCGACCTATCTCGCCGAGTACGACCAGCTCACCCTGGCCCGGCTGCTCGTTGCCCAGGGTCGTGCCGGCGAGGCGCTCGACCTGCTCGGTCAGATTCTGGACGCCGGGCAGGCGGCAGACCGCGACGGGAGCCTGATCGAGGCGAGCCTGGTTCGGGCGCTCGCACACCACGCCAACGGCGACACCCGCGCAGCTACTGCAGACCTGGCCGTCACGCTCAGCATCGGAGTGCCGGCCGGGTACAGCCGACTCTTCCTCGACGAGGGGAACCCGTTCCTCGAGCTGCTCGATCGGATGGCCGGCAGCGCGCCGGAGGACGTCGGGGAGCACGCCGAGCGGCTCCTGGCGGCGACCCAGGAGCCGTCGGGGATTGCGCACCCGCGCCGCGACTCGGAGGACGGGCTGAGCGCCCGCGAGCTGGAAGTGTTGCGGCTGTTGGCGACCGAGCTCACCGGGCCGGAGATCGCGCGGCAGCTGTTCGTCTCGGTGAACACCCTTCGTACGCACACCAAGCACATCTTCACGAAGCTGGACGTCAGCACCCGGCGTGCCGCGGTCGGTCGAGCGGTGGATCGCGGCCTGCTGTCGTCATGACGCGCAATCACCACCTGGATCACATCAGATGATGATGTGGTCCCACCGCGTCGATTCGTAGCGTTCCGGACATCGCCGGGCATTCCGCCTGGCACCGAAACCGGGGAATCGACATGATCATCACCACCAACCGCCTGACGGCAGCCTCAGGGGTTTGCGCCGCCCTCGCCGGTGCGATCTTCATCGGCGTCCAGATCGGGCACCCGCATCTGGACGCCCACTCCATCCAGACGACCGAGATGGCGGTCCGGGACACCCTGAAGGTCGCCATGGCGGCGCTCGCCCTGGCCGGCTTCACCGGCATGTACCTGAGTCAGGTGCGCCGCAACGGCGTCCTCGGACTGATCGGCTACCTGGTGCTCAGCGCCGGCTACCTGATGGTGATGGGCACGGCCTTCGTCGCCGCGTTCGTGATCCCGAGCGTCGCAGCCTCCAATCCCGAGTACGCCAATGACGTGATCGCCGCAACCACCGGCGGCTCACCGGTGGGCGACATCGGGGCGCTGGCTATGGTCGCCAAGATCCAGGGCTTCGCGTACCTCGCCGGTGGCCTGATCTTCGGTATCGCGCTGTTCCGCGCCCGCGTCCTGGCCCGCTGGGCGACCCTGCTGCTTGCGGCCGGCGGACTCGTCAGCGCTGCACTGTCGATGATGCCGGACGCCTTCTACCGACTGCTGGCCTTCCCGAACGGCATCGCCATGATCGGACTCGGTGTCTCCCTGTGGGTCAGCCGGCGCAATCTGGCCGTCACCAGGACCGGCGCGTCGTACGCCTCCGCGATCCGATGAGCACCCGGGAGCGGAGCTGGCCGGTGCCGGTGACACTGGTCGCACTCAGCCTCATCCCGCTGACGGCCGGAATGCTCCGACTGGTCCAGCTCACCGGCGGGCCGGCCATCATCGCCGCCGACCACCGGTTCGCCGGATTTCCGCTCCCGCTCGTCGTGCATATTCTCGGCGCGACGACGTACGCATTGATCGGAAGTCTGCAGTTCGTGCCACGGCTGCGCCGCCGGCATCCGGGCTGGCATCGTCGTGCCGGCCGGGTGCTGGCCGTCGCCGGCCTTCTGGTGGCGGTCTCGGCGCTCTGGATGACCTTGTTCTACGAGCCAAAACCCGGCACCGGCTACCTGCTCTATGTGCTCCGGTTGATCTTCGGATCCGCGATGGCCGGCTGCCTCGTCCTCGGCTTCGCGGCCATCCGCCGAGGCAACGTCGCGACCCATCGGGCCTGGATGATCCGGGCGTACGCGATCGGGCTGGCGGCAGGCACCCAGGCGTTCACCGAAGGCATCGGTGGGGCGTTCTTCGGCACCGGTGCGCTCGCCGCAGACCTGGCCAAGGCAGCCGGTTGGGTGATCAATCTGGGCGTCGCCGATTGGGCTGTCCGCCATCACCGAACCGATCATCGGCCCGCCTTCCCAACGGGTGCCGAGCACGCGGGGACGGTGTCGTGATCACTGCCTGCACGACCTATGTGATCCGCGTCGCCAGCCACCTGGACGATCACTGGTCGCCCCGACTGGGCGATGCCACGCTGACCCGCGAGGCCGACGGCACCACCATGATCACCGTCTCGGTTGCAGACCAGGCGCAGCTCCACGGAGTGTTGATCGGGCTACGTGACCTGGGCGCTGTGCTGCTCTCACTACACATCCCGGATGATGCCCACCGGCCCGGTTATGATGATCGACACGGAAGGGTGGCGGGTTTTGGTGATGACGGCTCCCGATGAATCTGATGGGTCCGAGCCTCTCTCGAAGTCTGATTTTGAGGAACTGGCACGCTTCCGATTCGCCATCCGGCGTTATCTGCGCGTCAGCGAGGAGATCGTCCGTAGCCGTGGCCTCACGCCGCAGCAATATCAACTGCTGTTGGCGCTTATGGGTTTCCCGGGCAGGGAATGGGCCACGGTGAAGGAACTGGCCGATCTGATCCAACTGAGGCATCACAGCGTTGTTGAACTCGTGAACCGAGCTCAGAGCCAAGGTTTGGTCCGCCGCGACGCGGACCCCACCGACGCCAGGGCAGTTCGGGTCTGCCTCACAGCCGAAGGTGAACGCGTCCTGGGCATGCTGAGCGCTCTGCACCGGGACGAGCTGAGCCGGATGGGCACCGCCTTCAAACTTCCGATGTGGCGCATATCGTCGCGACATTCCCAACAGCCGTAAGCGGCCTGACCGGGTTCGATCGCCGCCCGCCGTGAGCCCGCCATCGAAGCGCTCCGCGCGCCGAGTCCGGCCTTCCTCTGCTAAGAGTGGCTGCTTTCAGGTGGCCGGGTCCGATTGGTCTTCTCCCGGCGATGGCGAGTGATAGCGGGCGATCAGCTCGGCGGACAGCCGTCGAAGCTCGACGGCGGGTATGGGCGCCAATAGCCTCCAGATCAGGTCGAGCGTCTGGTCGATCGAACGGCGCTCGGCGTCCTGGCCGACGAACTGCTGCTCGAACTGATCAACGAATGCGAGGATCCGGTGGTCTTCGACCGATAGTGCCTGCTCCCCGACGATGGAGATCAGCCGCCGCAATTCCTGCCCACGACCCAGGAGTGCTGACGCCTGGTCGGCAATGTCGCGATGGTCCTCGCGGGTGCTGGCTGCACCGATGCCCGCGTTCATGAGTCGGCTCAGCGAGGGCAGGACGTCGATGGGTGGGAAGATCCCGCGTCGTTCGAGTTCTCGCGACAACACGATCTGTCCTTCGGTGATGTAGCCGGTGATGTCGGGGATCGGATGCGTTACGTCGTCGTCGGGCATGGAGAGCACCGGCAGTTGCGTGATGGAGCCGGGTCGGCCGCGTAAACGGCCGGCCCGCTCATACAACGAGGCCAGATCCGAGTACATGTAGCCGGGATACCCTCGCCGGCCGGGCACCTCGTCCCGGGCCGCGGCCGTCTCGCGCAATGCCTCGCAATAGTTGGTCATGTCAACGAGGACGACCAGTACGTGATGGTCCCGCTCGAAGGCCAGATATTCGGCGATGGTGAGAGCAGATCGGGGACAGGTGAGGCGCTCGGCTGCCGGCTCTCCGGCGCGGTTGACGAGAACGACTGAATGTTCCAGAGCCGCGCCCTCGGCGAACTGGGCCCGTACGTATGCCGCCTCGCGGTCCGTCACGCCGACGGCTGCAAACACCACAACGAATCCCTCCGTCGACCCACGGACCCGGGCGGTCTGGGCGATCCGGGTGGCAAGTTCAAGACCCGGGAGTCCGTAGCCGGAGAACACCGGAAGCTTCTGGCCGCGGACGAGCGTGTGCAGTCCGTCGATCGCCGAGATGCCCGTTTCGATGAACTCCGACGGGTGCGCCCTGGCGACCGGATTGATTGGCAGCCCATTGAGATCCCGTTCAGCCTCGGGCAGTAGCGGCGGGCCGCCGTCGATCGGCCTGCCCATGCCGTCGAGTACCCGTCCGATCAGCTCAAGCCCCACTCCGAGACGGGCCGCCTGAGCTCTAACCTGAACCGCAGTGGTGTTGATGTCCAGATCTGTCGTGCCACCGAGGACCTGGACGATCATGCGGTCGCCCTCGATCTCGAGAACCTGGCCGCGGCGCAGTTGACCCGTCGGGGCGACCACCTCCACCAGTTCTCCATAGCTGACGTGCTCGGCGTGTTCGGCGATGAGCAGCGGGCCGGAGACGTAGCTGACAGTGCGATGGGCAGTGGTGTAGAGGCGGCTCATGTCAGGCTTTCCAGTTCTCTTTCGATCTCCTCGGCGAGCGCTGTCGCGCTGCCTGCAGCATCCGCCGACGGCCAGTACCGCATCGCGGCCAGTGCCGCTATCGACGGCACAGCCGCCGCTTGGGCGACGTCGACTCCGCGGTCGACCGCCGATCTCAGGGCCGCGTCGGCTCTTCTGATCACCCGGAGCATCGCCAGCTGTTTGGCTGGACTGCAGTAGGCGTCCAGCTCGTCGAACGCCGATTGCTGGAGAAAGTCCTCTCGCAGGATGCTGCCGGTCTGAAGCAGCACCCGCTCCGGCGGCGCCAGGGTGTCGGCACCTACCAGCTGTACGATCTCGAGGAGTTGCGCCTCGCGCTGGAGCAGCTGGCGTGCCCAGGCTCGATGTGCGGACCAATCCTGAGCTACTTCACGCTCGAACCAGGCAGACAGGTCGTAGAGGGTGTAGCTGCGATTCCAGTCGACGGCAGGAAAGTGACGCTCTCTGGCCAAGGGGGTGTCCAATGCCCAGAAGGTGCCGGCCAGCCGCAACGAGTGTTGGGTGATGGGTTCGGAGAAGTCACCACCCGCAGGCGAGACGGCACCGATGATGCTGACCGACCCCTCACGGTCCTGCGAGCCGAGACACTTCACGGCCGCACCGCGCTCATAGAACTCGGCCAGCCGGGACGACAGGTAAGCCGGATACCCCTCCTCGGCCGGCATCTCCTCCAATCTGCTCGACACCTCCCGGAGCGCCTCCCCCCACCGGCTGGTCGAGTCGGCCATCAGCGCAACGTGATAACCCTGATCCCGGAAGTACTCGGCGATCGTCACACCGGTATAGATGGAGGCCTCACGCGCGGCGACCGGCATGTTGGAGGTGTTCGCGATCAGGATCGTGCGTTCCATCAGGGACGTTCCCGTTCGAGGATCGGTCAGTTGCGGAAACTCCTGAAGGACCTCGGCCAGCTCGTTTCCGCGTTCTCCACAACCGATGTAGATGACGACATCGGCGTGTGCCCATTTCGCCAACGACTGCTGAAGCACGGTCTTTCCGGTGCCGAAGCCGCCCGGGATGATGGCGGCGCCGCCGCGTGCGATCGGAAACAGCACGTCGATGACGCGTTGACCTGTGAGTAGGGGAATGGTCGGTGCCAACCGGGACCGGAACGGACGAGGCTGGCGTACCCGCCAGCGGCTGAGCATGGGGATCGGCTGATCGTCGACCCAGACCACGGGGTCCTCCAGGCGAGTTTGGCCTCTATGGACCCGGGTCACCGGCCCATGCACCGCGGGCGGAACAAGGATGCGATGCTGAAACGCCCCCGTCTCCTGGACTACTCCGATCACATCGCCGCCGGTGACGACCGCGCCGGCGGCGGTCAGTGGCTCGAATGTCCAGACCCGTTCGCGATCGAGAGCAGGGAGGTTGACACCAGGTGACAGGAACGGCTGTCCGAAGGGCTGGTCGCCCAAACGTCCGAGCACTTGCAGCGGCCGCTGGGTGCCGTCGAAGATCTGCCCCAGCATGCCAGGGCCGAGCTCGATCTCCAATGGTCTGCCTGTGTCACGCACCGGCTCGCCGGCACACAGGCCGGCAGTGTCCTCGTACACCTGAATGGTGACAAGATCGCCATCAAGCCGGATCACCTCGCCAGGCAGCGAGGCGTTTCCGACTCGAACCACGTTGTACAACCGCACTCCGGGCAGTCCGCGGGCGACTACCACCGGTCCGGCGACTCTCCACACCTCGCCATCGCGCGGCCTCCGCTGGTCGGGAAGGTGCCTGGCGGGCGCATCTGCCAGCGTCATGATGTACTTCCTTCGCTGCCAAAGGTGATGCCGTAGCCGACTGCCTGCCGCAGCAACTCCAGGAGACGGTCACGTCTGTCCTCGGCCTGGTCGGCAGCGGTCCCGGCCGGCAGCCGAACCACAAGCGGCACCTGGATCGTGTCCAAGTGCCGTCGAAACGGAGCCGGAAGCGCGTCGTAGTACGAGGCGTGAAGGGCGATGACACCCTCTTCGGCGAGCAGCATTTCCTCGAGCCGGGTCTGTGCCTCGGCGGCTGACCCGACTCGGATGGTTTCGGCACCAGCGAGCTGGTAACCGGGTATCAGTTCGGGAATCGTCATGATGATCAGTCGACTCATGACGACCCCATCGACAAGCTCAGTTCGCTGTTGACGACGTCCCTGGGGATCCCTCGAGCGGCTGCCTCACCGAGCAGGCGCAGTTCTTGCGCCTCCAGCTGCTTCTCCGCTGCATAGGCCAGTGGTATGTCGATCGCGAGCGGGTCACCGCTGACGAACAGACGGATGGTGCTTGCGATCGTGTTTCGGTCGAGCGTCCGTTGCAGTTCCAGTAGATCTCCGTCGGATACCCAGCGCTGGAGCGGCGTTCGGAGCGGATGGCCATACCGAGTGCCCAACCAGGTCACCACAGCTGCGGCGTCTGGTTCGTGGCGAATCTTGTCAAATGACTTCTGTGAGATCGCCCCACCAGGTAACAGAGTCTCCGCCGGGGGTGGCGTGTCATCGGCTCCGGACAGAATGGCATCGCGGAGTCGGAGGGTGACAAGAAGGTTGTCCTGGTCGGCTTGTTGCTGCAGGAACCGAATCAAGGTCCGGCTGCTCCGGTCGCTACGGCCCAGTCTGGACAGGCTTCGTTTCGTATGATCACCGATCACGGCGCGTTCGAGCGCGGCCAAGTCCTTGGTCCGTTGATACTGTTCGAAGGAGTTGTGCAGGGCTCGAGCCTGGTCTCGATCGGGCAACGCCCGGGCCATCAGCTCGACGACTCCGGCCAACCCGTCGGATCGGAGAATCTGAGACGCAACTGGCGGCCTGAGCCAACCGACCGGGATCACCGCCTGCAACGGGTGATCCGGTGCGAGGTCGGGGCGGGCGCCGGCTCGCAGGATTGTGATCATGTTGGCCAGGTCGTAGCGGGACAACAGGACGTCCACCAACTCCCGGGCCCGCCCGCGATAGAAGGACCGCATGTCCTCGAGGGCGCTGCCGAGATCGTGTTGGATCAGCATATGTAGCTGCTGGAGCGAGTTGCCACTGTCCGGCGCTGTTTCCGATATGGCAGAGCGCCGTTGAAGCAGGTCCAGCAGCTCATCCAGATCGAGGTCGATCAGCTGCTGGTAGTCGTCGGCCCTCAAGATGGCGGTCCGGCGCGCACGCAGCCTTGTATTGCCGTAGCCGAAGTCTGCAGCACGGGAGAAGATCATGATCCATCACCCGTGTCCTGCTCCGCGGCGGACGCAAGCCATCGCCCGAAGTGACCGCGCAGCAACAGATCGGCGTTCAGGAGGCGCTCCTCCAACGTGTTCCGCACGGTACGACCATCCTTGCCGGTCAGCTCCACACCGCCCCAGCAGTGGAGCGATTCCACGATGTTGAGATCATCGGCAAACTCCGCCGCCAATTCGGAATCCCGGGGGTCGATTCGCAGGTCCTGCGCCGTAGGCAGTGCCGCGCGGCTCTCGATCACCAGTCCGTGGAACAGCGCCGGGTAGTGGCGAGTGTCTCGGAGCGTGACGAGTCGCCCGCGAAGTTGATCAAGCACCGATTGGAACGCTTCTTCTCGCGCGTTCCTGACCACGCCGGCTGCAGCGAGTCGGGCCAATGCTCGGCGTTCATCGGCCTCTGCTCGAGCCGATGGCTCCGAGGCACGGCCACCCTCCTCCGATATCACGGCGGCGTCACGGCGCGCCGCCGCGAGGATTGCTGCCGAACGTTCGGTGGTCGTGCGTTCGGTCAGCTGTCGTTCAGCTATGGCGTCGGCTTCGATGGCAGCCAACAAATCGTCCAGAGCCATCGGACATCACAGCAACACGATCGCCATGGCTGCGATGGCGAAGCCAAGGATGACCAACGTCTCGGGGATAGCCACCAATAGGATTGCTCGGCCAACGAGTTCAGGCTTCTCCGCGATCAAACCCATGGCTGCGGCGCCGATTCGAGCCTGTGCATAGCCGGTAGCGAGGGCGGCAAGACCCACCGCCAGTCCCGCTCCGATCGCGATCAGACCAGTCTCCATTGTCGCTCCTTCATTGTGTGGCGAGGGCTTCCCGCTCCGAGGTGGAACCGAATGGTTGGAATGCTCGACCTCCGCCGATGAGGAAGGCCCCGAAGAACTCCACGTAATGCAGCCGGAGGGACTGGATCAGCGGGCTGAACGAGGCAAGGGCGAGATTGAGCGCGTGGAGGAATATGGCGATCACGATCCCCAGCCAAACCGGTCCCAGGGTGCCGAGCTGGTTCGCGACATTCGCCAGGTGCGCCGAGGCGAGGCCTACGGCCGCCAGGCGGAGGTAGGAGAGGATGTTTCCCAGCTTGGCCAGGAGGTCCAGCGCCCCGGTCGCAATACCCAAGACTCCGTTCAATGACATGATCAGGGCCAAGCCGGCGACGACCGCCGCCAGCGCCGGCGCCATCGCCGTCGACGACAGGCGTCCGGCGGCCACGGCGACGACGCCGAACAGACCGGCCAGGGCGAGCAGCATGCCCACTTTCTCCACCAGAACACGAAGTGTGTTCAGTCTGATCGCCTGCCAGGCTCCGATGCCGAGTCCGAGGACGATGTGGGCTGCTCCGACTGCCACCGACAGGAGTAGCAAAGGCTCGAGCGCGCCGCCGGACGTCCTGTCCCGCCACAACGCGAAATCTCCGAACAAGCGATGACCTAGATCACCCAAGGCCTCGCCGTACAACACTCCAAACACAATTGACCAGGCCGCTCCGCCGATCAGCACCCACACAACACCCGACAGCTCTGCCGCCGGCACCAGCCGTTGCGCGAGCTTGTAGTGCGCGACGAGCGCCAACAGCAGAAGGATGAGGCCGTAGGCGATGTCGCCGACCATGGCGCCGAACATCATCGGCAAGAAGATCGCCATCAGGAATGTCGGGTCGGACGAGCCTGCCCGCGGCAGCTCGAGGAATCTCACCAGAGACTCGTATGGACGGGCCGGCTTGGTGTTGTGCATCAATACCGGCGCGTTGTGGTCGGATCGGGAGGTTGTCAGGTGCTCGACGACGACGGTTCCAGCGAATCTGGAGTCGAGGTCGTGCCGCAGTTCGGCAACCCGCCGCCGGGGAATCCAGGCTTCGGCAACAAAGACCCGTTCGGTCGCGACCAGAGTTCTCGCCGCTGCTGTCAGGTCCAGTTCGGTCAGGACAGCCGCACGAGCGCCTCGAAGCCATGATCGGCGGCGCGCCAGCTGCTGCCGCCGTTCGTGTTCGACACGTGCGCACTCCGCCGCGATCTCGTCGATGCGCAACTGCATTGCCTCAACCGTGGAGGTGAGGGACAGACCCTCGAAGCGTGATGGAAGTGCCTCGCTGCGGACGGCGGCCCGACCCAGAATCTCCCGAACGACATGGGTCTTTTCGGACGGAAAGATCACGAGGCAGCCCACCGAGCCGTCCTCGATCTGAGTCGTTGCGAGCTCGAATGTGTTGCCGAGGCGTGCTGTGAGTTCGTCGCGGAGCATCTGCGGAATGCCGGCACTGCCGGTGTTGATCACGAGCGCCACGGTGGCCAGGTGCAGCTGGGCAAGCTGCGCGCCATTCAGCGCCGCGATGATCGGGACCAGTGGCACCAGTTGCTTGAGAGGCCGCATCTGACTTGCCAGGTTCAGTTCTTCGTTGTGTAGCGAGTCGAGCCGCTGATCCATGGCGCCGACAGCGACAGTGAGGCGGTGAATCTCAGCTGCGACGTCGGCTCCGTCGATGTCCGACTCCGCGGCCTGGACGAATCGCCCATCCGGATCGGTTGCCCCGGCGCCCGTCGGTAACGCGGCGAGAAGAGCATCGATCTCGGTCACAATCTCGCGGAGCTGCTGCTGATGGTGGGTCTGTCCGCTGAGCGGATGCAGGCCAGTCTGCACCCCGAGTTCAGTCAGCTCGACGAGCCGTAGCTGGTGGAGTCGCGCCAGGGCGTCGGCCGCGTCAGACTTGCGACCAAGGATGCGGACCCGTGCCATTGGGACGAGCATGTCACCGCCTCTCGTCCGGGAGCAGAAGCGCCATCAGTTGGTCCAGCAGCAACGGCAGGGCGGCGGTGGTTTGCTCGCGTATTGTGGCGGCCATCGTCGCGGCGTTCGTGCGGATGGTTCTCGCGTCCTCCTCGGCTTGAGCCAAGAGGTTGTCGCGTCGCTGCTGATCAAGGCGCCTGGCCGCCTCGCGCGCATCTGCCAGCAGCTTCTCTGCTGCCTCCTGTGCAGACGCCAATTCGGTGTTTGCCGCCTGACGGGCTTGATCCCGTTCGCGGGCGGCATGCTCGATCTGCTGGACCGCCTTCAACGCGCCGCCGAACGGCAATGTCTTGGGGACGCTCATCTCAGCGTTCCTGCCCGACGGTCGCTGGCTCGCATTCGGCGTAGCCGGATCCGGTCCTCCAACTCGCGTTCTTCGAGGATCAGCGCGATCTTGGCGCGTTCTGCGATGAGGCGGGGCACGATGATGTGCTCCAGCGCGTTCATACGCCGCGTGGTGCGGGCGATCTCTTCGGCGAGACGTCGTACCGAGAGTTCGAGCGCAGCCAGCTCGAGAAGCCTCTCGATCACGACTTCGAAACTCCGAGCGACGGCGTCGATCCGGGCGCTCGAGCCGATCAAACTGAACCCTCTACTGGTGCGTGCCCGCAGTACCGTTGTTCGGTCCACCTCGACGACCGCCACCCCGGCGACGCTTCGGGTCCGGACGCGGACTCCAATTCCTGCGGCGGCGGCGAATCCGGCCGAGGCGATGGGTTCCAGCCCTTCGACTGCGATGGCCAAGCCGAGAGTACGGCTTGCAATGCCGGCGTCCCGGTCGATGAGGTCCATGGATTGCAGAACGGATGCACCCAATCGACTGAATTCGGTGATCAACGCAGTGCGGCGGTCCTTCAGGAGGTCCCGTCCCTGGGTGGCAAGCAGGATCTTGCCGCGATGCGCGAGGAGTGCGCTACGAGTAGCGCTGACCTGTTCCACGGTGATTCACCCTGCTTCCGCTATTTATATCGTAAAACGATATATTGTGGTTGACGAGCTTCCTTGATCAACGGGGATCTTGCGCGCTGATCCAGTCAGCGAGTCGTCGGCGGACTCGCTGCCCTTCGGTCTGCTGACGGGGCAACAGGTAGCGATGCGCTAGCCATATCAAGAACTCCTCACATGAAGCAGGGCCGGGACGCCTGCGCACCGGTCGCAGCAGCTTGTAGGGAGTCTTCTCTGCAGTGGTTCGCGGTTCGCGTGGTGTGCCCAAAGTCTGGCTGCCGCGATGCCTGGATTCCAGTGGCGAGCCCGGCCAACATCGGACGGTCGTCATTGCCGACCCCCGGCAGAACTAGGCGTTCGGCAGCGGTCCGCGTCTCGACAACCGACAGCCCACGCTTCGACCGTTCCGGATGCGGGTCCGTGGGGCCCGCGAGAACTTCGCTGATCCTTGCCACCGCCGCCGGCCTGGATCGGTGCTACGGTTTATTTGAGAACGCATAGTAAATATGTGTTGCGCTCCTAGACCTCTCACCGACCCATGCTCTGGGCGGGAGGATGAGATGAACAGCCACATCGAAGTAGCCGTCGAGGGCACAGGAAGCTGTACGCGGGCACTCGACAGTGTGGCGGCGCCTTGGCGGCGACTCCAGGGCTGTGATCAACCGGTTGTGAACAGCATCTCCGCGTCGCCCGCCGCTAGCGCTCCGCTGTCCGCCAAATCCCCACCGGGTTCGGCCACCGTTGATCGTGGACACGCGGAACGCGGCGCTCGGCGGAGGGTGCGTCTACCGAACCCGGGCGCGGTCGACGCCCGGTTCTGGCGAGAGGGTGCTGGGTCGTGACGACGTTCGAGGGCTCCGCTGAGCGGACTGCCGCCGCCCCGGCGCGGGAGGTCAGCAGGCCGCGGCCGATGGGCATGGTGGCCTGGAAGTGGCTGACCACGACCGATCACAAGATGATCGGCAATCTGTACTTCATCACCAGTTTCGTCTTCTTCCTGTTCGGTGGTGTGTTGGCGCTGGGGATCCGTGCGGAGTTGGCGTTCCCGGGGCTGCAGTTCCTGTCTTATGAGACGTACAACCAGTTCTTCACGATGCACGGCACGATCATGTTGCTGATGTTCGCGACGCCGTTGTTCTCGGCGTTCGCGAACGCGATCATGCCGCTGCAGATCGGTGCGCCGGATGTGGCGTTTCCGCGGTTGAACATGTTGTCGTACTGGTTGTTCCTGTTCGGCGGTCTGATCACGATCTCTGGTTTCCTGTCACCGGAGGGTGCGGCGAGCTTCGGCTGGTTCGCCTACGCGCCGCTGAACAACGAGGTCAACTCCCCGGGAGTGGGCGGGGATCTGTGGATCGTCGGCCTGTATCTGGTCGGTCTGTCCTCGATCCTTGGCTCGGTGAACTTCATCACCACGATCCTGACCATGCGGGCGCCGGGCATGACGATGTTCCGGATGCCGATCTTCACCTGGAACACGCTGATCACCGCAATGCTGGTGTTGATCGCGTTCCCGATCCTGGCTGCGGCGTTCTTGATGTTGGAGGCGGACCGGAAGTTCGGGGCGCACATCTTCGATGCGGCCAACGGCGGTGCGTTGTTGTGGCAGCACCTGTTCTGGTTCTTCGGCCACCCCGAGGTCTACATCATCGCGTTGCCGTTCTTCGGCATCATCACCGAGGTGATCCCGGTGTTCAGCCGCAAGCCGCTGTTCGGCTACATGACATTGGTCGGCGCAACCCTCTCGATCATGTCTCTGTCGGTGGCTGTCTGGGCACACCACATGTATGTGACCGGTGCGGTGAACCTGCCGTTCTTCTCCTTCATGAGCTTCCTGATCGCGGTGCCGACCGGGGTGAAGTTCTTCGACTGGATCGGCACGATGTGGGGCGGCTCACTGAGCTTCGACACACCGATGCTGTGGGCGATCGGCTTCCTGACCACCTTCCTGTTCGGTGGTATGACCGGTGTGATCCTGGCCAGCCCGCCGCTGGACTTCCAAGTCTCCGACACCTATTTCGTCGTTGCGCATTTCCACTACGTGGTGTTCGGCACGGTGGTGTTCGCGATGTTCGCGGGCTTCTACTTCTGGTGGCCGAAGCTGACCGGGCGGATGTTGGATGAGAAGTGGGGCAAGGTGCACTTCTGGATGTTGTTCGTCGGCTTCCACACCACGTTCCTGGTGCAGCATTGGCTGGGTGTGGAAGGCATGCCGCGCCGGTATGCGGACTATCTGCCCAACGAGGGATTCACCCTGTTCAACCAGATCTCCTCGGTCGGCGCGTTCCTGCTCGGCGCCTCGATGCTGCCGTTCATGTACAACGTCTGGAAGACGCGTCGATCACCCAAGGTCAAGGTTGACGATCCCTGGGGTTGGGGCCGGTCGCTGGAGTGGGCGACGTCCTGCCCGCCGCCGCGGCACAACTTCGATTCGCTGCCCCAAATACGCTCTGAGTCCCCGGCCTTCGACCTGCACCACCCGGAGATCGCGCTGGAGGAGTACGCCTCCACTATGGCGGCCGAAGGTGAATTCATCGACGCCGGTGAGCACGCCGGCCGGGTCGGCGCGCTGATCGAGCACGCCGAGGCCCAGAGTGGAGAGGATCGCGGCGGAGGAGGCTCATAACGTGGTGTTCGCGATCGTAGCGGCGTCTTCTGGACCCGCCTTTTTTACCAACTCTCTAGTAGAAACAAAGTGAGACCGCGGAGCTTCTGATCGTCGTTGCTGCCAGGTTCTCGCGACATCGAGCAGCCCGTCGTGATCGCGATAAGAAGCCACCGGGCGTGGTGTAAGGCCACTGTCCAGCGTCGGCGCGGCCGTCGTATCCCACACTGGAAGGCAGCGAGCCAGGGGACAGACCGAGCGCCGTCGAGAGGTTGAGGCGAGTCCAATGTTGCCGGTCTCCGGCAGACTACGGGCCACGATCGTGTCTCGCGCTGCTACTGGTCCGCAACGAGTTGTTTGGGGACCATGGGAGAGGACCACGGATCGCAGTTCCCCGGGAGCAACGAGGTGACGGGTGCGCTGGCAGAACTGTGCACAGTCCAACCTGTGCACAGTCCAACCTGCCACCGAGAGCCTGGCTCTCGCCTACTGAGCTGTCCGGTCAGTGCGGCGCCTGAGCACCGCTGCGATCCAGTTCCACTACGACCGGCCCGGAAATGGGCCGGTCTTGTCGATCCCCGAAAGGAGAACCGATGCTTCTTCAACAGGCCCGTCAGGGTCAAGCCAGCGAAGTGGAGCCCACGGCGGAGGTGTCGCTCGCCAAGATCCGTGCCGAGTTGGAGCAGCAACGGGACTTCCGTATGGACCAGATCAAGCAGCTCGAAGGCGATATGGCCGACACTCTCACAAGTGGCGACGAGGCGCGTCTGCAGGTCAATCGGATGCTCGCCGTCAGCGCCGATGCCGTTCTCGATGAGATCATCGCGGCGTTACGGCGGCTCGACGCCGGGGAGTACGGGGTGTGCGAGGACTGCGACGCACCCATCCCCTGGGAACGACTCGAGGTGTTGCCGATGAGCCGGTTGTGCACCCCGTGCCAGTACCGGCTCGACACTCGGCGCATGCGCGGAAATGCTCGGTCGGGGCGGCGACGATGACCGCCTGGCCGGTGCTGGTCGGTCTGGACGACTCGCCGCCCGCGCACGCGGCGCACCGGTGGGCCGCCCGCTATGCCCACGCGATCGGCACCGTATTGCAGGCCGTCCACGTCCTGGAGTGGCCGATCGGCCTGCGCGATCCGAAAAGGGCAGGCACTCGGCTCAGAGTCGAGCCGGACGAGATCGCCGACCTCTACCTGCGCGGCATGCATCGAGTGTTCAACGATGTCGCCGCACCGCCCGGTTCGATGCTGCACTTCGCCCAAGGGGATGTGGCCGACGTCCTCGTCCGGCTCAGCGAACAGGCCGAACTGCTGGTCCTCGGTACCCGGCAGGCGACTCGACGCCGCCGCTACCTGGCCGGGGCAGTCAATCGGCACTGCATCACCTACGCGGACTGCCCGGTGGTCACTGTTCCACAACCGACCACTACCCGAGCCGGCCACAATGCGGACCAACGGCACACCGTTCTCACCACCAGCGGCGTCGGCGCGCCTGGCAACCGTCACCTCGGCACTCCCGGATCTTCCGCGACATCGCTGCTGTAGGCGCCGACTACGACGAAGTGGTCGACCTGCTCCAGAACGAAGGCCTGACCAGTGATGACTGTCCCTTCGACGGCCTGCTGGCTCAGTGGTTGGCCAGGCGTCGCCGCCTCCCTTCACCGGTTCAAAATGGCCGCGAGCACCGCTGCCTCGCTAATCTCGACATCCTTGGTCGCGGTCAAGAGGGTGAGGCGACGGTCAGCGGCCAGATCCCGCAAGTGTTGCAGAGCCTCAGCCCGCTCATCCTGTTCAAGCTCGACGCTGTACCGCTGAGTGAACGTCTGAAACTTCGCAGGGTCGTGTCGGTACCACTTGCGCAGCTCAGTGGACGGGGCCACATTCTTGCACCACTCGTCCAGCGCTGCCCTCGCCTTGGACATTCCACGCGGCCAGATCCGGTCGACCAGCACCCGGACACCGTCGTCGTCCTCCGGCTCGTCGTATACCCGGCGTACCCGCACCTCCGCTACCGTGGCCACGGTCTCAACCTTTCTGGGGATTTCGTGCCAGAGACGAACTGTTAGCCCAACCAGCGTAAACACTGATCCGGATGGGCGGCGCCGGCGTCGACGGTCATCCCGGGCCGTCGCGGGTGGAACGCCAAACTGCGCGGCGCACCGGTCCCGGTCGAGTTGAATGGCGCCGACGAAACCCTCCAGGTCGGGTCGCCGCTGGTGGCCGGCGCCTCCGACTGCCCGCCGTCCGGTTCGAATCACAGGACACGATCGTCAACAGTCTGGTGCTCCTTGCTGCCAGTGCTCTGCAATGGGTTCAAGAATGGTCGAGAGACTCGGGAAGGCCGTCGTGACGAAGCACCATGCCCAGCAGGATCCTCATGCCACAGGCAAGTGGCTGAACCGTGTCGCGCGCGCGGCCGCTGCAGATGCCAAGGCGCCCGTCGAGCTGCTGGGTGAATACCTGAGCATGCTGTCAGACGCAGCCCTGACCGGCCGCCGGCCAGAGACCGAGCAACTGGCCGTCGTACGACGCCTCGGTCGGCAGGCGGCCGAACAGGGCATTGATGCCGATCAGGCCGTGACCCTGTACCTGTCTGCGGCGTGGCGGTTGTGGCAGCAGATACCGGCGGTCGTACGGACGCGGGATCGTGATGCCGTCAGCGCAGCCGCCGAAGCGGTCCTCCGGGTGGTCAACGATGCCGTCGAGGCGCTCGTCGACGGCCACCAGGCTTCCCGCCAAGAGATCATCCGACAGGAGGAGTCGGCTCGACGTGAGTTCGTCGACGACCTGCTCCGCGGTGATGCCGACGTACCGCGGCTGGTGCAGCGAGCCAAGACATTCGGTCTGGACCTTGGCCGGCCCCATGAGGTCCTGCTCGCTGCCCCCACGACGACCACGGCTCACCGCCAAGAACTGAGCCGGATCGCGGTAACCATGGAACGGGTCATCGTTGACCGTTACGGTGATCGCGAAGTCCTTGTGGCGATCAAGGATGCCATGATCGTCATGATCATCCCCGGCGAGCTCCAGAGCCACGAACGCGACGCACACCATGTGCGGCCGGCCAATCTCCTCCTCGGCGGGCTCGCCCCCAGCTGAGGAGCCGCTGGCAGATCGCCGCGGGCCGGTCGTACCCGGGTGCATACGGCATCGCACGCTCCTATGAAGAGGCACGCGAGACATTGGTTCTGGCCCGGCGACTCCACCTTGACGCAGCGGCCATCCGACCCCACGACGTACTTGTCTACCGGGTGCTGAGTCGGGACCAGACCGCCCTGATCGATGTGGTGAAGGTCTTCCTGGAGCCATTGACCCAATCCCGCGGCGGCGCGGAACCCCTCCTGTCAACCCTCGAGACCTACTTTGCGACCGGGGCTGTCGCCACCGAAACGGCACGACGGCTCCATATGTCCGTGCGCACCGTCGGTTATCGACTGGCCAAGATCAAGAACCTGACAGGTGCTGACCCGACCGACCCCAACCAACGGTTGGGACTACACATTGCCGTCCTCGGCGCTCGACTCTTGGACTGGCCGGCCCAAGACCTTCCTGGTGACCCCGCCCTCTAGCTCCTCGTTCGATCGGGAAGCCGCAACGAGCGCGCAGCCGGCCGGACAGCGGCATTCAGGTGCCCGGCTGATCATGGTCGCATTGTCGGTTGGGGCGATACCGGCAATATGCGGTCACTGCGGTGCCGATCGCGAAGACCATACTCAACATCACCGAGCCGAACAGCACACCAAGGGCTCCGAACACCAGGAACAACCCCAAGATCAGCTCCGCCCGCCGATCCCGTCTTGATTGTCAACGCTGCCACACCTCCTCGCCCCTTCGGCGACCCTGGATCAGGTCTCATCGCGATCTGCCGGAGCACTATGGTCGCCTCTGCACAACTTCACTCTCACGTCGTTACCGGGCTCACCACATCGACCGGCATTCGGGCAAGGAGCTGAACGGTCCCGCGATGGCGGCGGCGCCCGAGGATTCGTGTCCCAGATCGAGAGAGTCGGGAGGGCAGGATGTCCTCGTCACCAACCTCCGGGCCGGCTGCCCCTGGACAGACCCGGGTTACTGGTCGGCAGTGCGGACGACGGTCAATGGGCCCTCATCTTCGGTCGGTGGCTCGAAGTGGTCGAAGTAGCTGGCAATGAGGTCGTCATCGAGGGTGTAGTCGTCGCCGTGACCGAGACGACGAGTGCGCATCCGTGTCAGAACTACCTCGCGCGGCGTTGCCACGTAGATCGTCTCCGGCACGACGCCGCGGGCCACCAGCAAGTTGCGGTATTCGGCGCGTGCGCGTCGTGACCAGAAGGCGAAGTCGAGAACAACGTCGGCACCCGCGTCGACCAATTCGAGCAGGCGGGCCCGAAGCACGCGCTCGATCTCTTCGTGGAGTTCCCTTGATAGCGGCATCGAGCGGATGCCTCGACGCCACGCCTCCTGATCGAACGAGAGACGTTCCATGCCGCCTGCTTCCAGCCGGCGGGCGATCGTGGATTTGCCCGCACCAGCCGGTCCGCACATGAACACAACCCTCGCCACTCAGCCGAGTCTAGTGATGTTCCGGACGGCCTACGATCGAATATCGGTCGGCGCGGACGGATGATCTTGTCTGTAGCGACATTGTCAACTGTGGATCGAGGTCAGTTGCTGGCGGCCACGCCGAACCCGGGGTAGACCGGCAACGGGTCGACCCCCGTCCATCGATCGGCCGACACGGCTCGCAATTGCCGTGCAAGTCCTGCTAGACGCGGAAGTCGATCGGTGGCGTCCGCGACGCGGATGAAGGAGTCCAGCCGGCTGAGGACGCGAGACCGGGTGCTCGCGATGCCCCAGGTGCGGGACTGGGTGAGCACGTCCTCGGCGATCCATTCGAAGGACATCAACAGCCAATAGGCCGTTACGTGGGCTGTCGCTTCGGCGTAAAGATCATCGTCGGCAGCTTCCGGGATTCCGTCCTCCAGCCCGTTTCGATAGAGCTGTGCCAGTTCCGCGCCGAAATCATCGGGGACGGCGTTACAGCACCAACAGGACGGGAACGGCAACTGCGGATAGAGCCCGTCGATCAGAGCGTGGCCAGGTCGGCCGAATTCGAAATCGAGAAGACGCGCACCGGATGACGTGATCACCACATTGTCAGGGCAGGGATCGTTATGGACCAGGACGGTGAACGGTCCCGGCCGGGTGAGGGTCTGTTTGACCGACTCCAGCTCGACGAGCAGCTCGAGACGATCTTGGACCGGTGGCAGATCGAGATCTGCCAGCAGTCTGTCCAGACCGCCGAGGCCGGCGTCGACGGCGTGGCCGTACCGCGCCAGCACCCGCTCGGTAAGAAGCGCGGCCGGTGCCCCCAGGGCGGTGACGGTCCGGTCCCAGTCGGCCGATCGTCGCGCGGTCGCGGCATGGATCGAGGCCAGGCGCTGTACGAAGCTGATCATTGCCGAGCGCGCCGCGCCCGGTGAGCCTTCCAGGAGGGGCTGGACCAGTGTTGCCGCCGTGCCGAGGTCGTCGAAGATCATCAGACCGTTGCGCGGGTCGACTCCCCAGCACCGTGGCGTGTGCTCCCCTGGTGCCAGCTCGGTCAGCAGGGTGGCCGCCGCCGCCTCGCGAAAGAATCGCAGCCGGACTTCATCGCTGGTCTCGGCATCGTGGAATCCGGCGGTCTGCTTGGCGATCACTGTTCGGCCGTCCTCGGCTCCGGACGTGACTCGGAGCCTGACGACCGAGTTGCGGCGGCCGTCCTCGGACAGCGTGTCGACCAGTTCGACCGATCGCCCGATCAGCAGCGCCACGGGCTCGGAGATGTTCATGCGACGATCATCCAGCATCGTTCGCACGCAGCACACGCCGGAACGGCGGAGGCCGGTGAGTTGACCCCCGGTGACCGTCGGGGCAAGCGTTTGATCGGCGCGGCATCACTGCCCTCGGGCCGCAACACGCTGGTAGTCAACAAGTGTCATGTCGATCGGTCTCCCTCCGCGTCGCGGCTGCAAATAGTGCCTGGCGGCCAATTTCCTGAAGGCCCAGGGCGATGTTGGGGTCGACCACACCGGCGCCGAAGAATGTAAATCCTCATACCGAAGGTCCCTTTTCCCAATCGGCCATACAGCGGGCCGTGGTGGACTATTCTCGGCTTGCCGGAGGGCTTCACCGGGGTCCACCGAGCTGCGTTCGGGGGAACGATGAAGTCGTACGCGCGTGTCCTTTTCTTGTTCGTGGTGAGCGCCGCCCTGGCGTTGGTGGGGCTGGTTGCCGCTCGGCCGCAACCCGCTGCAGCTGCCGGGCTGGCACTGGATGCCTCGACGCCCGCAGTCGTCAAGAAGGCGGGCAAGACGCTGACCACGGCCAGCTTCACACCGCCGGCCGGTTCGGTCCTGGTGATCTCCGCGCAGTCGAACGGGAACAGCGACGTCAAGTCGATCTCCGTCAGCGACAACCTCAGCTCCCACCTGCCGTACACGCAGGTGCAGGCCAAGGGCAACACCACCAACGACGTCTACGCCAAGCTCTACTGGGCGCCGGTCACGACCTCCCGCGCGATGACCGTCACCGCCACGATCGGCGGCAACAACGGCGACTACGGGATGCTCACCGTGCTGGTCTTCACCGGCGCGAACACAGCTGCGCCGATCGGGGCCTCCGGCGGAGGCCGCGGGGCGACCGGCGTGATCAGCGACAGCTACACGTCGACGGCGGCCGGCTCCTGGGGCTGGCTCACCACCGGGGACTGGGCACAGAAGGGCGTACCGACAGTGCCGTCCACCGAGACGGTGCAGGCCTCGTACAACGTGTCCGGTGAGGACAGCTTCGCGATCATCAAGCGGAACGCCACCACGGCGACCGCCGGGACGCCGGTCACCATGTCCACGACGGCGCCGACGTCCGGTGCGCGGATAACCCACATCTACTTCGAGGTCGTGCCGGCCACCGCCTCGGAGCCTGCCGCTCCGACGATCACGTCGCTGTCGGCCTCACCCGCGTCGGTTCCGTCGGGCAACTCCTCCACGCTCTCGTGGTCTGTCAACGGCAGCCCAACGCCGACGCTCACCATCGACAACGGCGTCGGGGACGTGACCGGCCTGACCGCCAAGGCGGTCAGCCCGACCCAGACGACGACGTACACCCTGACCGCGGCCAACAGCGAGGGGACGGTGTCGGCCACCACCACCGTGACCGTCACCGCGCCGGACACCACCAAGCCGTCCAAACCCACGGGCCTGAGTGCGACCGCCGTGTCCAGCTCGCAGATCAACCTGTCGTGGACCGCCTCGACCGACAACGTCGGCGTCACCGGCTATCGGATCTACCGCGGTGGAACCCAGGTGGGCACGTCGCCCACGACGAACTACACCGACGCCGGCCTGACCCCGAGCACCACCTACTCCTACACCGTGGCGGCCTACGACGCCGCCGGGAACGTCTCCGACCAGTCAACGGCAGCCTCCGCCACCACGCAGGCAGCGACATCGAACGGCCCCGAGCCGAACGGCTGGTACGCCGGCGACATCCATGTGCACCGCAGCTGCGGAGGCAGCGCCGAATCGGTGAGCAGCATCAAGCAGAAGATGGACGCCGAGGATCTGCGATTCATCGCGCTGCTCGCAGACTGCGGCAACGGCGAGGTGCAGAACCCGACCACCGACCTGCCGCTGGTGAACGGCCAGGACGCGTCCATCTCGACAGCCACCCGAACGGTCCATTGGGACACCGAGTGGCACTGGGACGCCACCTACACGCAGTACCCACACCAGGCACTCGGTGGGCACCTGGTCAACCTCGGTGAGACCAGCGCCCGGCAGATCTGGGACGAGATGCCCTCGACCGTGATCAACCAGGTGCACTCGCAGGGTGGCATCTCGGGTTTCGCCCACATGGAGTACCTGCCGAGCGGCATCCCGAACAGCCTCGACTGCTGCACCCCGGTCGAGTACCCGGTCGAGGTTGCCCTGGGGGCGGCAGACTTCGTCTCCGAGGACGTGACCAACACCGGTGACACCGGGATCGAGGCCTACTACAAGCTGCTCAACACCGGCTTCCGACCCGGCTTCGCAGCGGGGACCGACTACCCCTGCGGGATCAACGTGATCGGGTCGAGGCTGACCTACGCCAATGTGGGCAACGGATCCGTCACGTACAAGAACTGGATCAGTGCGATCAAATCCGGCAAGACCGTGATCTCCCGCAACGGCCACAACGAGTTCCTCAACATGACCGTGAACGGCTCGGCCGGGCCGGGTGACGAGGTGAGACTGGCCAGTGCGGGCAGCGTCCCCGTGAGCGTCACCTGGACGGCCAAGCAGAGCTACACCGGGCAGCTCCAGCTGGTGCAGAACGGCGAGGTCATCGCCAGCAAGTCCGCAACGGTCACGGCCGGCTCCCCGGTCACCTTGACCGCGAACGTCGACTTCGCCAAGAGCGGCTGGGTGGCCGCCCGACGAATGAACTCCGACGGCCAGGACCACCAGGTGCACACCGCCGCGGCGTTCGTTCTCGTCAACGATGCGCCCATTCGAGCCAGCGCCGACGACGCCCAGTTCTATATCGACTGGATGGACAACCTGCTGACCAAGACCTCACCGGGCGGGCCGTGGAACAAGTACTACCCGACCGAGCTCGCCGCCGCCCAGGCCAGGTACCAGCAGGCGAAGACGGTGTTCCAGCAGCGCAAGGCCGAGGCTTCCGGGCCCGCCGCACCGGTGGTCTCATCGTTCACCGCGTCACCGGGAACGATCTTCCAGGGGCAGCCGGCAACGCTCTCGTGGGCGATCACCGGTAACCCCGCCCCCACCGTTACCATCAACAACGGGATCGGTGACGTCTCCGGCCGCTCATCGATCACCGTCTCGCCGACCCAGACCACCACATACACCCTGACCGCGACGAACAGTCTGGGGACGGTCACCAAGACGACCACGGTCACCGTGTCCACGACGCAGAACGACCCGCAGTCGATCTTCACGACCCAAACGCCGGCGACCTCGACAACCGACGGTGTCCCCTACGAGCTGGGAACGAGATTCACTTCCGCGTCGTCAGGCCAGATCACCGCGATCCGGTTCTACAAGGCAGCAAACGAAAGCGACACCCACACCGGCCGGATCTGGAGCTCGTCGGGTCAGCAGCTGGCGTCGGTGGTGTTCACGGGAGAGTCGGCATCGGGGTGGCAACAGCAGCTACTCGCCACGCCGCTGCCGATCACGGCCAACACCGAATACCTGGTCACGGTGAACACCGGCAATGGTTACTACGCCACAACCGACGGTGGGCTCGGCTCGCAGATCACCAGCGGCGATCTGAAGACCGTCGTCGGATCGAACGGCCGGTACGGCCCGGTCGGGTCGTACCCAACGTCCTCCTGGCAGAACTCGAACTACTTCCGCGACGTGGTGTTCACGCGGTAAAGGTCCGTCGCCTACTCGATCCGCTCGCTGGGCAAGCCGACGAGCGGTCCTGAAGGGCTCCTCCGAGAAGGCCCGGAGCTGACCCCAGAAAGCGGATAGCCCGGTCACGGGCGCCACCGCACCGCCTCGATGTAGCGCTCGGAACGGGTTGCCGAGTTCGCGTAGTAGACGGCCAAGACCGTGGCATCGTCCATCACGACGGCCCTCGGGTATCCCATGTCACGGACCGCGATGTCGTCGGTCAGCACCGACGGCGACCAGCTTTTCCCGTCGTCGTCGCTGATGACAGCGCGCAGCCCGTACGGCTCGGCCCGACTCCCATAGACCAGGACGAGTCGATCATCCGGCAGTCGCACCAGCGCCGGCGGGTTCCCACCATTGCCCGTATCCGGCACCGGCCTGCCCACGAGCTGCCAGCGGTAACCACGGTCGGCACTGGCATAAACGTCGATCCAGCTGGCACGCTCAGCGGCGCAGCGCCTGGCGCACAGCACAGTTCTGGCGTTGATCACCACGGAGGACGGCATGATGGCGTACCCGGCAGGTGTCTCTCCGATCCAGCCTCGCGGCTCGAAGGTACGGCCGCCATCCCCGGTCCAGGTGGACAGGATCCGACCCTCGGAACCGTCCGGCTTGCCAGTGGTCAATTGGAAGAGTGCCTCGCCGGGGCCGAGGGGGAACGATGTCGGTCCGAGCGGCGACGGCCGTCTGACCGAACCGCGGAATCCGGTACGGACCACTCCAGGTGTGAGCTCGATCGGCACTGACGTAGAACCAGGACTCCGCCCCGGCCACGATCCCGGTGCGTCCGACGAGCACGATCGTCTCCGGATCGGTGAAGTCGATCGGCCGGGACAGCCGCACGAAGTCACGGTCGTCCAGACGTGGACCGATCTGCAGATCCGGGCCGACGTGTTCGTCGCCGGACAGTGTTTGTGAACCCCCGGGAATCCTTCCGGTGAACTTCTCGTGGGTCCAGGACTGCCCACCGTCGTGGCTGCGCGCGACCACGGGAATGAACGGCCGGGACCTGTCCCGAGGGTGCAATCCGGTGTCCGGACCGATCCATCCGGAGACGAAGATCGCCACCACCTCTTCGCCCCAGCTCCACAGGCCGTAGTTCGCCGGCCACGCGGCGAACCGGCCAGGTTCGCGATAGACATTGCTGCGTTTCGGGTGCGTCACCAGCGGTTCCGGTAGGCAAACCCCGACGGGCCGGAGCGGATCGGGGGCTGCTGTTGTCCCCGCCCGGCCACGAGTCGCGGTCGGGGGTCCACGGTCGAGCCGGGCGGGGCAACAGGGATGAGATCTCAGATCTTCTGGGGGGAAGCGTCTGTGAGGATCTCCATCCACTTGGGGCGGTTGCCCCGCGCATAGCCTAGCGACAGGTGCGGACTTCTGCCGAAACTTCGGACAACACCCCGATGATCACGTCCCGAGCTGATCAGGTATAAATGATCACTGGTGGCTCTGATGGAGTCGCGACGGGGGCACGTTCGGTTGGTCGGGGGAACAATCAGAGCGCACCGGAGCGCGCTCTGTCGGAGCCGTCTCAATCTTCTCGGTGCCAGCACCGGTTGTCATCGCCGATGATCACGATCTTGGATCGTCTTCCGGAAGCGCGTCTCGCACCACCCGGTGGGCGTCCAGCGGCAGACGTTTCGGAGTCAACCCGAAGCATTGAAGAGCAGACGGCTGCGCGGCGCACATCCTACATAATGTAGGCATGACCGATCTGACCGAGCGACTCCCCTCGACGTTGATCTCATCGCCGACGGTCGTGGACGGTATTCACCTCACGTTGCGCAACGCCATCTCGCAGGGTCAACTTCCGATGGGATATCGGTTGCGCGAGATGGCGCTGGCCGCCCATTTCGGATGCTCGGTCACCCCGGTCCGAGAAGCCATCCGACGCCTGGAGCATGAGGGGCTGGTCAAGATCTATCCGCGGCGTGGAGCACAGGTCGCCTCACTCAGCACGAATGAGGTCGCAGATCTGTACGAAACGCGGCTGGTACTTGAGTGCTACGCCGTTCGCAAGGGTGCGGAGCGCAAGCCGGCGAAGGCTGAACTGGCCGAGGCGCGGGAGATGTTGCGTCGACAGAAGGCATCCCTGTCGGATCAGGAGCACACCGCGCCGTTGGATGCCGAGGTCCACCAGGCATTGACCGTTCTGGCTGGCAATCCTGTCATCGCAGAGTTGGCCTCGCATGCTACCCGGCAGATCGAAGCCGTGCAGGCGCGAGTCGGTGCGGTCGTCCCGGGCGGCCGGAACGCAGCACACAAGGCACACCAGGAGATCCTCAAGGCGATCGCCGCGGGTGACGCCGACAGAGCGGAGTCGCTGATGCGGAAACACCTGGAGTGGACCCGAGACGCCGTGCTGGCACAGATGGAGGAGGTGCAGTCGCGGTGATCTGATGCCGGCGAGCCCGCGGAGCGGCTGGCCCGTCGCTATCAGGTGCGGTGGAAGCGCACGATGAACTCGGCCACATCCGCAATGATCATCTTCAGTGCGATGTGCCCGAGTTCGGTGGATGCGCTGTGCGAGTCATCGGTCCTGCCGTCGCTGCGCTGCCACACCTCGGGAAGCCGCACGGTCGAGGTGAAGGCTGACTGTTCGGCGAGCGGCTGCAATTCCCCTTCTGCTGGTGGAATGCGATCCGTGTGCACCAGTTCCGGCCGCAACGCCAGAAGGCACGAGGTCTCGAATGACCCCGCATGCCCAGGCGCTGGTGCTCCGTCGAGATCCAGCTTGGCCAAGGAGTCTGCGCCACACTCCCAGTAGGACGCCGCTGCGATGTGGGCGTCCAGACGGTACTCGTACGCGAGCCGGTCGGCGACCATGGCCGCGGCGCTGACGTTTCCGCCGTGGCCGTTGAGGAACAGGATGCGCTGAAATCCGTCATTGACGAGGCTGGTCCCGATCTCCGTCAGCAGATCCAGATACACCTTCGAGGAGAAGGAGATCGTGCCCCCGAACGGAAGATGGTGCTGCGCAAGCCCGAACGGCAGCGTCGGTGTCACCAGCACAGACGCAGTCTCCGCCGCCAGTTCGACCGCAGACCGAGCCACATGGGTGATGATCTCGGTGTCCGCGCAGACCGGCAGATGCGGACCGTGTTGCTCGATCGACCCGATCGGGACAACCACTGTGGCGCCGGGCGCCAAGCGTGCAAGCTCCTCACGGGTGAGGTCGTCGAACCGTGTAGTTCGCATTGCCACCACTGCTACCTCCCTGATCGACCCCTCACCCTCGACCAGCCCGACGCCCCAGGATGAGCGACTCCGCCGCGCAGAACGTTTGCTGGGCGCTTTAGGTGTCATACATTATGCATGAATCTGACGCCAGTACTTCAGCGTTCAAACTCCGAGTTCGATCGGATCAGGCAGGGGCAGATCGACTCCGGTGTCGGCAACCTCACCAGCCGGCTGGTAGGAGATGTTCAGCTCGGGTGTGGCTCGTTCGACGGCGCCGTCGTGTCGGGAACGCAGGCAAGCATCGAGGATCCCTCCGGTGAGCAGGGTTCGTTCGACGGGATAGGGGGGACCGGCCGGATCTGATCAGCGATTCGATCTGCCGGGTCAGGAAGATGAAATGGCCGTGCTCCGGCCCACCCTGCAGCCACGTCCTGCAGGTGAGCTCATCCTCTGGCCCGCGAGCGGACGCGGCGAAGCCGGTCAAGGAGCCCGTGCAGTTGACCGCGGCGGCTCGCAATCCGTCCGCGTACGTCACGAGGAACACGTCCTGCGGTTGGGTACGGGCGCGCCGTCGTTGGTCATCATCGAGATCGAACACCGAAAGGGCGCTTTCGAAGAGGTCACGGTCGACGCTGCCGTCGGCCATCGCCGCAGCTGCGTCGGCTCCCGACAATCCACGGACCGAGACCACGCCGGACTCACCACCTGCCCGCCGTTCGGCGTGTGCCTGCATTCCTTCGAGGTTGTGGAATCCGTACGCCTCCAGCGGACCGTGGCCGACCGCGACGATGTCCGACATCGGCGCCCCGAGACGCCACCGGGCACCGGTTGGCACGCGCCACGCCAACGGGATGCTGGAGCCGGCGAGCAGCGGGATGCCGAGCCGCTGCGCGGTCTCGTACATGGCCCGCGCATCCTGATAGGACCAGGCCAGGTGCTTGTCGTTGAAGATCGGAACGAACCGGCCGGCGCTGATCATCGTCGATACCGCGGCGTCGAACAGACGCCGGCGTGGATACAGCTTCTCGCCCAGGACGTTGTCCTCGTAGTCACCGTGCTCACCGATGATCACGACACCATCGACCTGGACCCCGCCGCGGCCGAGCCCGATCGCCTCCGCGACGGTGGGAAACATCGGCACCCCCGCGTTCCGGGCGATGTCGACGCCGATGTCCGGGCGGTCGCGCACCGCACCGTCCCGGCATCCGCAGTCGCCGAGCTGCTCCAGATACAACGACACAACCTCGACCCTGGGCTCGTGCAACGTGCCCTGCCACGGATATCCCTGAATCAGCCGCGTGCCGATGACGTCGGCGTGGGAAGCATCGAAATAGGTGGTGATGATCAACGCGATCCTGGGTCGCTCCATCGCGGACTCCGTCTTCTCCGGCCAGGTGTGCGTTGCGGCGTGGCCGCGCATGGCCTGTCGAATTGGTTAGCAGATGGCCAGGCAGCGGGGCCCGGCAACATGCCAGACATCAGAAGGGGTTGAGAAGAGGGTAGCGCAGCTCCGCCGTTTTATGCATACTGTATCTAACCGCATCGGGTCGATGACGTCCAAGGAGCGGACACAGGTGGCCGATGAGCATCAGCTGAAGGCCGAGCGAGTACTGCGCCGAAGCACGCCGCGTTGCGCAAGCCGGGGCCAAGGCTCGGGATCGCTGCCAAGATCAGGATCACGACCAAGATCAAGATTGCAACCAAGATCATCACCCGCGCGACGATAACAACGAAGATCACGCACATTCCGCGTCCGGTCCGACATCAACCAGTCGCGGGCCTGTCCATGGAAGCTACGGCAGCGCATGGTGATCGCCGAAGTGCGAAGGCAACCAGCCGCCCGGACACCGAACCCCCACTATCCCAAGGAGTGCGCACGATGAGCACCGCGACCGTCCACGACCCGCAAGATTCGACGACCTGGCACGACCACATCAAGACCTACGGCTACGTCATCATCCACAACGTGGTCCCGCAGGAGAATCTCGATGCCGTCCTGAACGACCTGTGGGCACACACCGGAGCCAGCCCCGACGACCGTGACTCCTGGTACCAGCCGGAGATCATCCGCCCCGGCGGCATGGTGGAGATGTACCACTACCAGTCGATGTGGAACAACCGGCAGAACGAACGGCTGTATGAGATCTTCCGTGCGATACACGGGACCGATCGACTCTCAGTATCGATCGATCGAGTCGGATTCAAGCCGCCTGTTGACCCAGCGCACCCCGAATACAACCACAAGGGGATGATCCACTGGGACGCCGACATGGAGTCGTTCCCGGACATTCCGTTCCACGTCCAGGGCGTACTTGCGCTCACCGATACCGAGCCCGACATGGGTGGGTTCCAGTGCATCCCGGAGACCTACCAGGACCTGGAGAACTTCCTCAAGACCCAGACTCCGGAGCAGATCGCCTCAAGGAATCCCGACTACACCGGTTACAGCATCACCCACCCACGCCTGGCTGCCGGCGACCTGATCGTGTGGACGAACATGTTGCTGCACGGCAACGGCCACAACACGTCTGGGAAGCCGCGTTTTGCGCAGTACATCAGCATGAACCCGGCGACCAATGATCCGGAGGCCACGCGCCGACGGGTCGACATCTGGCAGCGCAACACCCATCCGGCCGGCAAGGCCTTCCCCGGCGACCCACGCGGCATCGAGGAAGCGCGTCCCGAGCCGGCGCACTTGACGGAGCTGGGTCGCAAGCTGCTGGGCGTCGATCCGTGGGAGTAAGCCCGTCGGCGACGGCGGTGAACTCCGACCTGCCCGGAGCGCCACGGACGTCAAACTCACCGGGTGGCTCGAACCTTCTGCAGATCTAGCGAAGGGAGGATCCCTCGCATGACCAGTGTCGTACGCTCCGAATCAACGCCACTCGGCCCGGAATCGCCCACTGCGACGTCTGCGGAACTCCCGCGGCCACGACGAAAATCGCTCTGGTCTCGGGTCTGGTACGAGCGGGGCATGTACTTGTTCATCATCCCGGGCTTTCTGTTCTTCGTCGTCTTCCGATACATCCCGCTCCTGGGGAATGTCGTTGCATTCCAGGACTACTCGCCGTTTCTCGGTGTACTGCACAGTCAGTGGATCGGACTGCAGAACTTCGTCAACCTGGTGACGAACCCCGATGTCGTCACAGCTATCGAGAACACTCTGATCATCAACGGGCTCCAGATCATCTTCTTCTTCCCCGCACCGATTGCTCTGGCACTGCTCCTCAACAGCATCCTGAGTCAAACGGTCAAACGGGTCATCCAGACGGTCGTCTACCTTCCGTACTTCATCGGCTGGGTCGTACTCGTCAGCGTGTGGCAATCGGTGCTGGGTGGCGACGGTCTGTTGAATCAGACCCTGACGAGCCACGGCATGGGTCCCATCAACCTGATGAGCAACCCCGATCTGTTCAAGCCGATGATGGTCCTGCAGTACATCTGGAAGTACGTCGGGTGGGGCACGATCATCTTCTTGGCCGCAATCTCCAAAGTCGACCCCGCGCTGTACGAGTCTGCCGCCATGGACGGCGCCGGCTCGTTGCGGCGCATGTGGCATATCACGTTGCCGGGGATCCGCGGCATCACCATCCTGCTTCTGATCCTCAACCTGGGCAACATCCTCACCACCGGGTTCGAGCAGATCCTGCTGCAGGAACCTGCTGTCGGCGCCGATGCCGGACAGGTGCTCGACACTTTCGTCTACTTCGAAGGGATCGTCGGCGGACAGTGGGGGCTCGCCGCCGCGGTCGGACTCGTGAAGGGGGTGGTGGGTTCGATCCTCGTCATCAGTGCGAACAAGATCGCCCACATGATGGGTGAGGCAGGTGTGTTCTGATGCCGACCCGGTCAATCGCCTCACGTCCGCTCTGGATGGAGCGGCCGAAGATTCCCGTCACCGTCACCAAGGCCATCACCCTGTTCGTGGTCGCAGCCGTGATGCTCTTCCCCTTCCTTTACGTGCTGGCTGTCAGCGTGTCGTCCCAAGGTGACCTCAACGGCTCGACCGTGTCGCTCATCCCCAAGCACCCCACGCTCGAGGCCTACCGTCAGATCCTCCGCAACGGAGCCGTGATCCGCTCCATAGAGGTCAGTATCGGCATCACCGTTGTCGGGACCCTCTTCAGCATGATCATGACAACGACATTGGCCTACGGCCTGACCCGCACCCGTGATGTGCCAGGCAGCAGGCTCGTCCTGCTCCTGGCCCTGGGCACGCTGCTGTTCAGTGCCGGGATCATTCCCAACTACCTGCTGGTGCGATACCTCGGGCTCTTGAACAGTTATGCGTCACTGATCGTCCCAGGCATGATCAGCGCGTTCAACCTGGTTGTCGTCCGACAGTTCTTCATGAACATCCCCGAAGAGATGTTGGACTCCGCGCGAGTCGACGGCGCTGGCACAGTGCGGATCTTCTGGTACATGGTTCTGCCCCTGTCCAAGGCGGTGCTCGCCGTCATCGCGCTCTTCTACGGCGTCGGACTGTGGTCGGACTTCTTCAACGCCCTGCTGTATCTGAACGACCCCGGTAAGTGGCCGGTTCAACTTGTGCTGCGGCTGTTCGTGCTCCAGGGCCAAAGCCTTGGCTCCGCCGACCCGACCCAGCAGTCGGGCCAACCACTGCCACCTCCGCAAACGGTTCAGATGGCGGTGGTGATCATCGCCACCCTTCCGATCATCATCGTCTATCCCTTCCTGCAGAAGTACTTCACCCAGGGCGTCCTCTCGGGAGCGATCAAGGGCTGAACCATCCCCCAAACCATCACGCGATCCAAGGACTGGCCATGACTGCCGAACACCCGCTGCAGATTCCCCAGAACCCCGCCCGACCGGTGGTCGGTCGGCGACTGCTCCTATCCGGTCTCGCCGGCGCCGCCCTGGCGGCCGCAGCCGGGTGCAGCAGCACCGGCAAGACCAGTACGACCGCTGCCTGCACCTCGGCCCTCAAATTTCCCAATCCCAAACCACCGGCTTCGACGGCGATCATCCCGAAGGTTGCCGGCACCCCGATCGGCTGGCACGACTACCCGAAGCCGTACGTCACAGTCCCCGAGCCTCCGGGCAAGGGCGGAAACGTGTCGACCTACCAGATCCTGTGGGGTGCGCCACCGCCGGGCGTGGGCAAGAATCCATGGTGGCAAGGACTGAACAAGCGACTCGGGGTAACCGTCCAACCGACGCTGGCCGCAGCCCAGGACTACGGCGCGAAGCTCCTCACCCTGGCGGCCAGCGGGTCGTTCCCGGACATCACCTATGTCAACTTCACCGTGTCCGGTGCGGCCGGCTTCCAGCGAACTGTGTCCGAGGGCGCATTCCACGACCTGACGCAGTATCTGAGCGGCGACGGCCTGAAGGATTTCCCCAACCTCCAACGCATCCCGAAGCTGACCTGGGTCGGAAGCTCCTTCCAGGGGAAGCTCTTCGGGGTGCCCTATCCCATCCAACCGGTCAACGGTCTGCTGGCCCTGTACCGCAAGGATTGGGCCAAGAAGCTCGGCGTCGACGACCCGAAGTCGCCGGATGACGTCCTCGAGATGTTCACCGCCTTCCACACAGGGAACCCCAACGGCGACGGCAAGCCTACCTACGGGATGGCCGAGATGGTCACGGGGCTGTGGAACGGCATGTATCACTGTCCGAACAACTGGCGCCTGAACAAGGACGGCACGTTGTCCAAGGACTGGGAGTCCGACGAATACCGCGACGTGCTGCAGTTCACTCAGAAGCTGTGGAAGAGCGGGACGATCCACCCGGACACCCTGACGATGTCGTCAACCCAATGGCTGGAGCAGTACGAGTCGGGCAGGACCGGTCTCGTCCTGGGCGGAGGCCCCGGCTACTTCTCATCGGCGCCGAACTCGGTGATGGCTCTCACGACGCAGCATGATCCGAAGGCCGACTCCCAGCCCTGGCTGCCGCCCGGTTATGACGGTGGCAGCCCGAGGATGGCTCTCGGCTCCGCGTCGTACGGATTCGGAGCGATCCCCAGTTCGATCAAGGACGAGAAGCGGATCCTGGAACTGCTGCATCTGATGGAGTACTGGGCCGCACCGTACGGCAGCGTGGAGTACACCTACGTCTATTACGGCATCGAAGGCACCATGTTCCACTACGACGACAATGGCGCGCCGAAGTCCGTCACCGGCGCCCCGAGCACGTGGACCGACGGGATCAACTATCTGTGTGGCCAAACCGAGATCAACTACTTCTACCCCGGCCAGCCGGGCCAAGTGGAACGCATCCAAGGCTTCCAGGATGAGCTCATCTCAAATGCGATCAAGGATCCGACCATGGGGCTGTACTCGCCCACCTGGGCACAGAAGTCGGGAACCCTGACGCAGATCCAGACCGACGCATTCAACAGCATCGCCGTCGGACGTCAGCCGATGTCCTACCTCGACGACGCGATCAAGAAGTGGAAGAGCCAGGGTGGAGACACGGCACGCAAGGAGTTCCAGGAAGCTCTGCAGGGATGTAAGTAGCACCTGTTCGGAAAGGATTGCCGTTGAGTAGGGTGAGCCGTCGCGTGTGGGTTCTCTTTCAGGACGCGGCGTCGTTTGAGATGCAGGCTGTGTTTCGGACCGAGCGAGAAGCATTGGACGCAGCCGGTGGACAGCCGGAGCGAGTTGCCCAGCAGGTGCTTGACTTCGACAAGAGCGCTGGTAGCTGCGAATCGAGTTCCGATGAGGTATGGGTCATTGCATCGAGGACCAGCAATGGCCGATATCACCCGATCCATCTCTGCGCCAACCAGGGCAGCGCGCGCCGCTTGTGCGATCACGGTAGCCAGATCTATGGACCGGTTCGCTACGCGGAGTTGATCGATGAGGCACTCCACCGCTACCTGTGCGCTCAGCCGCCGGCTCGGTGTTGATCAAGGAGGAAGCAGCAGTCGATGACACGAACCAGGGACCCGGAGAACTATCAGATCGAGGTACCTCGCCCCGATGACTTCGATGACTTCTGGGCCGAAGTCTCCGACCAACTCGGTTGTTCTCCGATCGACGCCGAGTTCGTCCGGGACGACCTGCGCAGCACCGATCGGGTCGAGGTCTACGACGTCCGCTACACCAGCCTGGACGGTGTCCGGATCTCAGCCTGGTACGCGCGCCCCCGCCAGGAGCTGGTGACACCGCCGTACCCGGGCCTGCTGATCGTCCCCGGCTACATCTCCGACCCGGTGATACCCAAGAGCTGGGCGGAACTGGGATATGCCGCGCTCGCGGTCGCACCCCGGGGCAAGGTCCGCTCCCGCTCTGCGGCCGATGCCAACTATCCGGGGCTGTTGGTGGAGAACAGCGTCGACCGGTTCACCTACGGCTACCGCGCCTTCTATGCCGACGCCTGCCGGGCGGTCGATGTCGTCGCCCAACGACCGGAGGTGGACGCGAACCGGATCGGCGTACACGGATCGAGCCAGGGTGGGGCGCTGACGATCGTGATGGCTGCCCTGCGGAAGGATCTGGTCGCCTGCGGCGCGGCGGGAGCGCCGTACCTGTGCGGTTTCGTTGATGCTGCCCGGCTGACCACCTCCTACCCGTACCACGAGATCACCGAGCGGTTGCGTGCCCACCCCGAGGAACGCGAAGCGATCGAGGAGACACTGCCGTACTTCGATGGTCTGAACTTCGCTCCGGCGATCACTGCGCCGATGCTGGTCTACATCGGACTGGAGGACGACGTGTGTCCGCCGGAGACCGGCTTTGCGGTCTACTCCGCGCTGCAGTGTTCCAAGCAGCTGATCGCCACCCCACGCTGCGCTCATGACGCCGGTGCACACTGGGTCAACGCAAAGGTGCAGGCGTTCCTGGCCGAGCAGCTGCGGCCTGTTCCGGTGGTCGCCATGGAGCCGGTCGCATGACCGACGCACCCATGCAGCCGCAGGAGTTCAACCCATACTGGCAGGCCGTCGACGACGAGTTGGCGACGATGCCGGCCCGGCCGTCGCTCGAAGTCGATCATGAACGGTCCTGTGCGGCGTACACCGTCTATCGGGTGCGGCTGACCGGCATCGGTCCCTATCGGCTCTTCGCCTACTACAGCGTGCCGACCGGTGACGGCCCGTTCCCGGCCGTGTACGAAGTGCCGCGCTACGGCAGCGTCAACCACGTCCCCGATCATCTGGACCGGCTGCGCTACGCGGTCCTTGTGGTGATGCACCGCGGCCAACGGCTGGCCGACTCGCCCTTCGTCGCCCCCTATCCCGGCCTGCTCACGCTGGGCATCGAGGATCCGGCCACCTACATCTACCGGGCGATCGCCGCTGACTGCCTCCGTGGCGCGGAGTTCCTGTTCGGCCGTCCCGAGGTGGATCCGCACAGGGTGTCGGTGGCCGGAGACGACCTGGCGCTGATCACTGCGGCGCGGCGACCCGGGTTCTCCCTGATCCGCTATGCGACGCCGATGCTCTACCGGGCGCTCGAGGCGCGGCAGCTCTCCAGCGACTATCCCATCGAGGAACTGAACGATCTGCTGCGTCTGCATCCGGAGCTGGAGCCACAGATCGGACGAACACTGGCGCTGGTCGATCCGCTCGTTCATGCGTCGAGGATCACGGCCAGGACGATCATCAGTGTCGGCGCACCGGGCACCAGCAGCGGCGCCGATTTCCTGGCGCCGTTGCTTGAAGCGCTCGGGGGACCGGTCAGCACTTACGATCTGAGTTTCGCCGGCGGCACCGACCATGATCGTCTGGACGCCATGGTCGCCGAACAACTCGGCGTCCAGGCGATGAGCCGGTTTGCGCGGACGATCGGATGACCGCCCTTGACCTGGGGTCGGTCTACCGGAGCCTCGGGGTTCGCGGCGTGATCAACGCCTCGGCCACCCTGACCAGGCTGGGCGGTTCATTGATGCCCGCCCCGGTGGTGCAGGCAATGGCGGACGCGGCCGGTAGCTTCGTCGACCTGGAGGAGCTCCATCGCAAGGTCGGCGAGCGGCTCGCGACCCTCACCGGTAACGAAGCGGCCTACGTGTCCAGTGGAGCGACGGCAGGCATCGTGCTCACCGTCACCGCCTGCCTCGTTGGCCTGGTTCCGGAACGACGAGTCCTGCTGCCGGACACCTCGACCCTGCCCCGCAACGAGGTGATCATTCAACGCGGCCAGCGCAATGTGTACGACCTCGCCGTTCGTCAGACCGGAGCCCGGGTCGTGGAGATCGAGCCGACCGCCGATGCGTTGGAGTCCGCACTCAGCGAACGGACGGCAGCGGTGCTCCACTTCGCCGGCGTGCTGGCTGCGGGCACCCTCGGCCTGGACGCCGTGGTGATGGCGGCGCATCGGCGGGATGTTCCGGTCATTGTGGACGCGGCCGCGCAGATCCCGCCGATCTCCACGCTCTGGCGATTCACCGGGGAGTACGGGGCGGATGCGGTCATCCTCAGCGGCGGCAAGGGTCTGCGAGGACCGCAGGCCAGCGGGCTGATCCTCGGACGCCGGGACCTCGTCGAGGGCTGCCGGTTCAACGGCAGCCCCAATCACGGCATCGGACGCCCGATGAAGGTCGGCAAGGAGGAGTTGATGGGTCTTCTCGCCGCTGTGGAATGGGCGCTGGACCAGGACGAACCAGGAATCATCGCGGGCTACGAGGCGTCGGTCACCCGCTGGGTGGACGGCCTTGCTGGGATCTCCGGCGTTCGCGCCGAGCGGGCCTTTCCCAGCGAAGCAGGTCAGCCGCACGGCCGAGCTGTGGTGCACCTCGGCCCGGGCGCAAAGCTCGGCCGGGACGAACTGGTGGCGGCGCTGTGGGACCACGATCCCCGTATCGCCGTCGGCACCGCAGGCGATGACGCCATAGCTCTCAATCCGCAGACACTCCAGCCCGGGGAGGATGAGTTGGTGTTGCAGGCTGTGCTGGATGTCCTCCGGCCCGACAGGGGAGTACTTGATCATGGGAGCCATTGAGACGAAGCTGCGCGAACTCGGCATCGAGCTACCGACGAAGGTGCCCGCAGGGAAGGGCCTTGTTCCGGTGGTGCGACACGGGGACCTGCTGTTTGTGTCCGGTCACGGTCCGGCGTCCAACGACGGAACGCTGCTCTACCGCGGCCGGGTGGGTGCCGAGGTCAGCAGCGAGGATGCCTATCAGGCGGCCAGGGCAGCTGGCATCCAGCTGCTGCGCAGCATCCGGGACTATCTCGGCGACCTGGATCGCGTTGATCACATCGTCAAGGCACTCGGCTTCGTCAACAGCGCCGACGACTTCCACGAGCAGCCGGCGGTCATGCATGGCTTCAGCGATCTGATGATCGAGGTGTTCGGCGCCGAGCGCGGCCGGCACGCCCGGAGTGCGATCGGCACCTCCAACCTGCCGGACAACCAACCTGTCGAGATCGAACTGATCGTCGCCGTGCGCGACTGACCAGGGTTCGCCGGGGACGACGGCTCTGATGGCGGGTGGTGGTGGCGGGCTGTCGTGACGAATTGTGGTGGCGGGTTGTGGTGACGGGTTGGGCAGCGTAGCGCGGCTGTCTTCACCACGGGCATCAGCTGGTCGAGGCGGTCCGACTGCTACCGGGTCTGTCGACGAGGGTCCACCAGCACTTCTCCAGTTCACCGGTGTTGTCGAGGCCTTCGAGTGATGCGGCCACGATCGCACCGGTGCGGAGCATGAGGAGGGTCTCGGCGGTGGCGAGGGGTGTCGGATGGCCGAGGTCGGTAAGGGCGTCCTTCATCTGGTCTCGGATCCATGCCCGGTGCTGGTGGATGACGACGCGGGCCGGGTGGTCGCGGTCGCAGAATTCTGCGGCTGTGTTGATGAATTCGCAGCCACGAAATCCATCGGCGGTTGTCGCTGAGGTGATGCCCGCTTCCACCGCAGCGAGCAATGCACGGGGTCCGTGTGTGCGGCGGATCTCTGAGAGTTCTTCGCGGTCCGCGCGGGCGCGCGCGGTCAGGAATGCGACGACGAGGTCACTCTTACTGGGGAAGTGGCGGAAGAACGTCATCCTGGCCACGCGGGATTCGGCGATAAGCCGGTCGACGCCGACCGCGCGGACGCCGACGCTTGTGAAGAGCCGCATGGCGGTGCCCAGGATGCGGTCGCGTGCCGGTGACGGGCGGGCGGCGCCCGATTCTGCGGGGGCTGCCGAGGAAATGGGTGATCCTCCCTTCCGGCTCTTGACCGGTGATGTCGCGCTGGACAATAATCCCCCATTGTAGATAGACGGATCCGTCTACTTGGCTCGGGGTTTCTGCAAGGTCGCCATCGGCGATCGGGCTGAACGGGCTCCCTGCGCAGTGTGCTGTGTATCGGGGAAGGGTCGGGGGCCATGGAACTTGGGCTGGCCGGGAAGTCGGCTGTCGTCACGGGAGCCAGCAAGGGAATCGGTCTTGCCATCACCCGCGCTTTGGTCGGGGAGGGTGTTCAGGTCACGGCGGGAGCTCGTACGTTGGGGCCGGACCTTGCCTCGCTGCAATCGGCCGGCGGTGTGGCGTTCGTTCCCGTCGACCTATCCACCCCGTCCGGCCCACAGACGCTTGTGGATCGGGCCGTCGAACTCGCTGATGGTCGGGTCGACATCGTCGTCAACAACGTCGGCGGGGTCACACCCCGGCCGGAAGGTTTCGCAACGGTCACCGACGATGACTGGTACCGCACATTCAACCTGACCTTTCTGGCGGCGGTCCGAACCATCCGCGCGGCGCTGCCGCACATGGCAGCCGGCGGCAGCATCGTCACGATCGGCTCGGTCAACGCCTACCTTCCTGACCCCTTGGTCATCGACTACTCGGCGGCGAAAGCCGCGCTGACCAACTTCTCCAAGTCACTGTCGAAGGAAGTCGGGCCGGCGGGGATCCGGGTCAACACGATCGGCCCCGGTCCGGTGGAGACCGACCTCTGGCTGGGTGAGCACGGCGTGGCCCAGACGGTTGGCCGGGACGCGGGACGGGCTCCGGCAGAGGTAGCGGCCGACGCCGCTGCCGGGTCGGTGACAGGTCGATTTTCCCGTCCCGACGAAGTCGCGGATCTGGTCCTGCTGTTGGCCAGCGACAGGGCAGCGAACGTGACCGGTGCCAACTTCACCGTCGACGGCGGATTGATCCCAACCCTGTAGTCATCCGTCCATCCAACCGATCCTGAAATTTCATCGTCCCAAGGAGTCTTGCTGTGTCTGATTCGCCTTTGTCCGGCAGCGTGCCGGTGATGTTTGTCCACGGTCTATGGATCCACGCGACTGCCTGGGCGCCGTGGCAATCCCTGTTCGAGGAGCACGGCTACACCACGTCGGCACCCGGGTGGCCCGGCGACAGCGCCACAGTGCAGCAGACCCGTGACCACGCCGAGCAACTCAATGGCGTCGGCATAGAGGCGATCTGTCGCCACTACGCCGCCCTGATCGATGCCATGCCGGCGCCTCCGATCGTCGTCGGCCATTCCTTCGGCGGTCTCATCGCCCAAGAACTCCTTGCCAACGGCTACGCGGCTGCAGCTGTGGCCATCGACCCGGCGCCGATCAAAGGCGTCAAGGCGCTCCCGTTCTCCCAACTGAAGTCGGGCTGGCCGGTGCTGAGCAACCCCGCCAACAGGAACAGAACAGTCGCGCTCACCCGCGAGCAGTTCCGCTACAGCTTCGGCAACACTCTGAGCGAGGAGGAATCCGACACCCTCCACGCGCAGTGGACGATTCCGGGCCCTGGCCGGCCACTGTTCGAGGATGCAACAGCCAACTTCGTGCGGAACTCACCTGCCGCCGTCGACACCCATCACGCCGAGCGCGGGCCACTCCTGCTGATCTCGGGCACAGAAGACCATGTGGTGCCGCAGAAAGTGACCGAAGAGGTCGTCAAGCTGTACGCGGACGGCCCGTCCCGAACCGACTACCGCACAATCGAAGGCAAGGGCCACTCATTGACCATCGACTCCGGCTGGACGGAAGTCGCACAGATCGCCCTCGAATGGATCGGCGCCAACGAGGCGAACGTCAACCGTACCGAAGAACCCGCTCGGTAGAACGCCACCTCGCGCAGCGCCGTCCTGGAGTGATCGTTGCATGAGCTCGTTGACCAGCGTCCTTCCGACGCGCCCCGTCGCTCCGGTGATGAGTATCATGATCAGCCAATCATGAACTGGTTAGTGATACAAGAATGACCGGCTAACGATCAGGCAGGCTGCAAATCGGAACCTGAGGAGGCAGATGCCATGCCGGAGTTTCTGGACCTTCACGGCAGGACGAACAAAGCGATCCGCGCCCTGGCCGATGCCGCCCTACAACGCCACGGACTGCACCTCGGGCAGGATCACCTATTGGCAGCGTTGTGGGAACGGGACGGTCAGACTCCGGGTGAGCTCGCTGCATTGGCAGATGTCAGTACGCCGGCGGTGGTGAAGATGGCCAACCGAATGTCTGAGGCGGGTCTGGTCAGGCGTGCTCGTGACGAGAAGGACAGCCGCCTCGTCCGACTGTGGCTGACCGCCAAGGGTCGGGATCTGCAGGGGCCGGTCGAGCGTGAGCGCACCGACCTTGACGATGCGCTGACCTCTGCTCTCAGCGCGTCGGACAAGCGCCGACTGCTGGAGATGCTCGAGATCGTCCACCGCAGCGCACAGAACCTGCGCGGAAACTACTCCGACAGGGCGCCGGACGCCTGAAGCCCGGACCGCTCAAGATCGTGAATGAGCGGCCACACGCGCCCCGGCCAATGCACCAGCGTAGGACGCCTCATCGGCACCCGGTACGGCGCACACCGGGCAGATGATCTTGTCGAAGGCGAGCCTCGGGTCGACGTCCCTGTCGCGCCCGCGCTCATATCCCACCGTGCCTACGGTGGCGGACCCGTCGGACTCCCGCCGGGAGACGTCGGCTCGCCCGGAGAGGTGGCGAGTTGGCGGCGGTGGTGTTGGTAATGCTGCGTCCCGTAGTGATAGACGTCCAGCACACTCATGGTCGACCGGAAGTACGGGTCCCACGAGATCGGAAAGGACATGCGCTGGGCGAGGCTGGCTTCCGACTCGGTTTCGAGCCGCCTCCGCAGTACCCGCAACGTTCGACGTAACAGCGCGAGCATGGCCGGAGGTGGCAGCACTTGGCCACCGCCGACGGATCCTAGGTAGTTGATGACGTGGAACGGACGTTCCGCGGCGTTCAAGGTCGCTGCGAGTCGGCGGCTCAGGCCAGCCCTGGCCAGGACACGCACCAGAGGCAGCAGAGTCCGGACGATCAGGTACCCGAAGACCATGTGAAACAGCAGCTGGCGGTTCGTCCAGCGGGTACCGACACTGCGTTGACGCAGCTGCCACGGCGTGAGGGTTCGAACCAGCTGCTCAAAGTCCGATTCGACCCGAACCAGCTCGCCTTCGACCTGGGCCCGATCCATCTGTGTCACCAGCAATGAGCATATCGCTGGGCGCCCTCTTGGGCCTTGAGACGGTGAGCTGCCCATGTCTCCGGACGTGTGCAAGCATCGTTCAGACCCGGCGCTGACTGGGTACCAGTTCTGCGATGAGGGTGAGCACGCGTCGTTTGATGTCGTCGCGGATGCGACGGACGGTCTCGATGGCCTGCCCTTGAGGGTCGTCGAGGATCCACTCCTCGTATTTCACGCCGGGGTAGAAGGGGCAGGAGTCGCCACAGCCCATGGTGATCACCCGGTCCGATGTCTGGACGGCCTGATCGGTGATGATCTTGGGTCTCTGGTTCGTGATGTCGATGCCTTCCTCTGCCATGGCTTGGACGGCGATCGGGTTGATCTTGTCGGCCGGTTCGGAGCCTGCGGAGCGGACCTCGATCGTGTCCCCGGCGAAGTGGCTGAGGTAACCCGCGGCGATTTGGGATCGACCGGCGTTGTGGACGCAGACGAAGAGAACAGTCGGCTTCGATCGGGACATGGACGACTACTTTCCGGTCGGGACGGCTGCGGCTGACGGCTTGTAGCGATGGCGGAGTCCGAGGGAGACGTAGACCAGGCCGAGGAGGGCGGGGACTTCGATCAGCGGTCCGACGACTCCTGCGAGGGCTTGGCCGGAGCTGAATCCGAAGGTGCCGATCGCGACGGCGATGGCAAGCTCGAAGTTGTTGCCGGCTGCGGTGAACGCCAGCGTGGTGGTGCGTTGGTAGGGCAGGCCGGCCGCTTTGCCGAGGGCGAATCCGCCGGCCCACATCAGGGCGAAGTAGGCCACCAGGGGCAGGGCGATGCGAGCCACGTCGAGGGGCTGGTTGGTGATCCGGTCACCTTGCAGGGCGAACAGGATGACGATGGTGAACAGCAGCCCGTAAAGGGCGAAGGGCCCGATCCTGGGCAGGAATCGGTGCTCGTACCATTCGTGGCCGCGGGCGCGTTCACCGTAGTGGCGGGTGAGGAACCCGGTGATGAGCGGGATGCCGAGGAAGATCAACACGGAGATGGCGATCTTTGCCGGAGAGACTTCCAGGCTGGCTTGTTCGAGGCCGAGCCATCGAGGCAGCACGGATAGATAGAACCAGCCGAGTCCGGCGAAGGCGATGACCTGGAAGACGGAGTTGATCGCGACCAGGACGGCTGCGGCTTCGCGGTCGCCGCAAGCCAGGTCGTTCCAAATGATCACCATGGCGATGCACCGGGCCAGGCCGACGATGATCAGCCCGGTTCGGTAGGCCGGCAGGTCGGGCAGGAGGAGCCAGGCCAGGGTGAACATCAGGGCGGGACCGACGATCCAGTTCAAGATCAGCGACAACGTCAGGGTCTTGGCGTCGCGGGTGACGGTGTCCAGCCGGTTGTAGCGGACCTTCGCCAGTACCGGATACATCATGATCAACAATCCGATCGCGATGGGCAGCGAGACCCCTTGGATTGCGACCTTGCTCAACGCGCCACCGAGACCGGGGATGAGCCTGCCGAGCAGCAATCCTGCGGTCATTGCGGCCAGGATCCAAACCGGCAGGAAGCGGTCCAGCCGGGACAGTCGCCCGGCCGGGGATGTGTGCTGGCCGACTGCTTGCGCAGATTGGTCGGTGGTCATGCGCTCAGTCGGTCGCCCGGCCGCCGGTGGCACCGGTGGTGACCAGCCCGGTCAACTCGACGAACTCCGGCTTCGCTGGGGCTCCTCCGCAGCAGTCCGGGGCCGGCACGTCCTCGACCGCCTGGGTCGCGGGTGCGTCACCGCAGCAACCACCCGCCGAGGCGTCGTCGTCGAAAAGACCGGCGCCGCCGCAGACACCGCTGTCCGGCAGCACCAAGCGGACATCGTCAGCGGCTGCCAGGTCACCGGACAGTGCGGCGGCGATCGAGCGGACCTGTTCATAACCGGTCATCGCCAGGAACGACGGCGCTCGGCCATAGGACTTCATCCCGGCGAGGTACAGGCCCGGCTCGGGTTGGGCGAGGACCCGATGGCCGTGCGGTTGGACCGAGCCGCAGGAGTGATAGTTCGGATCGATCTCCGGCGCCAGCTTGACCGGCGCCTGGAGACGGTTGTCCAACTCCAACCGAACCTCGGACAGGAACGTCATGTCCGGCCGGAATCCGGTCACGCCGACGATCTCGTCCAGACCGTCGACGCGGCTACCGTCCGAACCGATCAAGCCGACCCGCTCGGTGCGGTGGTCGCGATCGACGCCGACGGTGCGGAAACCGGTGACGACCTGGATCTTGCCGGCTTGGACTGCTTCCCGGACTCGGATGCCCAGGGCTCCCCGAGCGGGCAGCTCGTCCGCCTCGCCGCCACCGTACGAGCCACCGACCGAACCGCGGCGCACCACCCACAGCACGCGCGAATCCCGTGTGTACAAAGGGAGCTGAGGTCAGGGCGATCAAGGCGGTCAACGCCGACGCACCCGAACCGACCACGGCCGTTGCCCTACCCGAATAGCGGTGGGTATCGCGTTCGGGATCGGGCATCCCGTACAGAATCCGGTCGGCGGCTGCGGCCTCGCCCGCGGCCGGATAGCCCTCGGACCCGAGGGGGTTCGGCTGGGCCAGTGTGCCGGTTGCATCGATCACCGCGCGAGCCCGTATCCGTTTCACCGCGTTAACGCCACCGGCGGTTCGGGTGGCGACCTGGACGACGAACGGATGATCATCGCGGCCGGAGTCGACCAACAGGTCACGGTCCTCGCGGGCCACTCCGACCACCCGGTGGCCGAGCCGGACCCGGTCGTCCATCGCCGCCGCCAGCGGGGCCAGGTACCCGTCCACCCAGTCAGTACCGGTCGGGTAGACATCGCCGTCGGGGACTTTCCACCCGGACGGTTCGAGCAGGGCGCGCCCTGCGGGCGAGGTCAGCTCGGACCAGGGGGAGAACAGTCGCACATGGCCCCAGGAGCGGACAGCGGCGGCAGGCTGCAGGCCGGCCTCCAGGACCAGGACGTCCTGATCGCGGCCCACCAACTCGGCGGCAGCCGCCAGACCCACGGGTCCCGCGCCCAGCACGACCACCGGCAGACCGGAGTTGTCCAGCGCAGAAACGACTGGGGCAGTATCGGACGAGGACTCAGACATCGGATGCACCTCGATCGGAGACGTGATTAGATGGATGTCGATGCAGGCAAGCTTGCATGGTATATCGATAGTTGTCAATATTGATACGCGTCAATATCGAGGGTCGGCAACATCTCTGGCTGTTCAGCATCGGAGCAGCTGGCAACATCGGCAGCTGTCAAGAGGAAGGGTGACTGTGACCAACGCCTCCACCGAAGAGCTGCAGCTGGCCGACATGGCTGGTGCCGATGGTGCGGTGTGCGCAGCGTGCGCCACCGGTCAGGAGCTGTCGACGGATCAGGCCGAGGGTCTGGCCGGTTTGTTGAAGGCGTTGGCAGATCCGATCCGGCTGCGTCTGTACTCGCGCATCGCCGGGTCGGGCGGTGAGGTGTGCGTGTGCGACATCCAGGACGTGGGTGTCTCCCAGCCGACCGTGTCGCACCACCTGCGCAAGCTTCGCGAAGCGGGGTTGATCGACTGCGAACGTCGTGGCACCTGGGTCTACTACTGGGCCGTTGCGGGTCGACTCGACCTGCTCGAGCAACTTCCGCGCCGGTAACCATCGAACTCCGACACCTTCCCGACATCCCCAACACCGGTCGGCAACGGTCCAGATCCGAGCACACCCTGTTCCATGAGTGGACGATCGAGGACGCGTCGGCGATGCACGTCTACGAGCCGTTCCCGTCGCTCGTCACGGCGAGATCGAGCTGTCCGACGAACCAGGCTGAGGAGTTGAGATCTCCGAGAAGACTCTGCAGGGATGGATCGGCAAGTCTCGGCACTGTAGGAAGAAACGGGCGGCCTGGATTACCGGCGACCTGGCGACGACAACCCGACCGACGCAAGCATCGGTGCGCCCTCCTCGGCGTTGACTGGACGGCCGGAATGCCCTACATTAATTTCATTGGGCGGAGAGAACGTTCCAGAAAGCGGAATATCTCCGGACCGGCCGACCCTGAGGACGTAGCGGTGCCAGGCTCTCGACCCGACCCCGGACCGGGTTCTGGTCGGGTGTGGCGACGGGCAGCGAAGGGGCTGCACCGACGCCGATCCTGCTCGCTACCGCAGACTGATCAAAAGTAGGCTGATCACGAACCGACCCCAGCCCGATTGAGTTCACCACCATCCTGCTGCGAAAGGCACGCATTGCCCCATCCGACCTCCCACCCCGCGAGGGCCGCACAGTCGGACGGTGCGCAGCCGGCCGAGGTGATCGGCGGTATCGATGCGGCCAGAACTGCCTTCCTGGCAGCGTTTCGGCACGGTCAGCTCGTGACAGACGCGGTCGGACTGAAGGCATACGAGTGCGACGGGCTGACCGCTTTCCGGATGCGTCCGGCGCTGGTCGTCCTGGCCGAATCCACGCAGGACGTCGCCACCGCGGTCAGGATCTGTGGCCGGTACGGCGTCAGCTTCGTCCCGCGTGGCGCGGGCACCGGCCTGTCGGGCGGCGCGCTCCCCGGGCCGGACAGCGTCGTGATCAGCACCGCCCGGATGCGCAAGGTGCTGGCGATCGACGCCGACAACCGGCGGATGACCGTCCAGCCCGGGATGGCCAACATTGCCGTGTCGGCCGCCGCCGAACCGTACGGGCTCTACTTCGCGCCAGACCCGTCGAGCCAGATCGTCTGCAGCGTCGGCGGAAACGTCGCCGAGAACAGCGGCGGCGCGCATTGCCTGAAGTACGGCTTCACCACCAACCACGTCTACGCCGTGACCGTGGTGACACCATCCGGCGAAGTCGTACGGCTTGGTGGTAATTCGGCAGATCCGATCGGCCCCGATCTGCTCGGCGTGTTCATCGGATCCGAGGGAACGCTGGGCACCGTCACCGAGATCGTCGTCAGGTTGCTGGTCCGCCCCATCGCGGTCCGGACCCTGGTGGCCGACTTCGCGACCGCCGAACAGGCGGCCGACGCGGTCAGCGGCCTGGTCTCGCACGGCGTCATCCCTGCTGCGGTCGAGATGCTCGATCAACTGGCGATCTCGGCCGTGGAGACGGCCACCCATGCCGGCTACAGCCGTGACGCCGGCGCAGCGCTGGTTATCGAGGTCGACGGATTCGCGGCGGCCGTTGGTGAGGAGTTCGAGATCGCCGAACGGCTCTGCCGGGACAATCACGCCACCGGCATCAGGATCGCGCAGACCTCGCGCGAACGTGACCTGATCTGGAAGGGCCGCAAGTCTGCGTTCGCCGCCATGGGCCGGATCAGTCCCGCGTATCTGGTGCAGGACGGCGTCATTCCACGAACCCGGTTGGCCGAAGTGCTGACCCGCATCGACGAACTGGCGAGCTCGGCCGCCCTGCGGGTTGCCAACGTCTTCCATGCCGGGGACGGAAACCTGCACCCCCTGGTGCTCTTCGACTCCGACGACCCCGAGGAGACCGAACGCGCCGAAGGTCTCTCCACAGACATCGCCGAGCTCTGTGTGGCCTTCGGTGGATCACTCAGTGGAGAACATGGCATCGGCGCGGACAAGGCCTGCTCGATGCCCACGATGTTCTCCGCCGACGACCTGGACACGATGAAGCGGGTCCGGGTTGCCTTCGACCCCTACGGGCTTGCCAACCCGGACAAGATCTTTCCGACCCCGCGGCTGTGCGGTGAGAAGTCGGGCAAGTATCGACCGCATCCGTTGGAGACCTCCGGCCTGATCGGACGCGGCTGATGACTGTCGGCCCGGTCGCCGTCATCGATGATCAGCAGCGCCCGGCTGACGTCGAAGCCGCGGCCGCCCTGATGCGTGACAGTGCAGCCGAGCGGGCGTCGGTATTGATCAGCGGCGCCGGCAGCAAACTCGGCTGGGGCGGTCGGGTGGTCGCGCCGGATCTCAAGATCAACACCGGCCGGCTCGATCGGCTCATCGACTACCGGCCCGGCGACATGACAGTTGCTGTGCAGGCCGGCATGTCGCTGGCTGTGCTGCAACCGATCCTGGCCGAACACGGGCAATGGCTGGCCATCGACCCGCCCACCGAGACGGCCGGGGCGACGATCGGCGGCTTGCTCGTCTCGGGTGACGCCGGTCCATGCCGACTGCGGCACGGCACGCTGCGAGACCTCGCGATCGGCTGCACCCTGGTACTGGCCGACGGCACGATCGCCCGCGCCGGTGGCCACGTGATCAAGAACGTCGCGGGCTACGACCTCACGAAGCTGATGTACGGCTCACTGGGGACACTGGCGCTGGTCGGCGAGGTCGTGCTCCGGCTGAGTCCACTCCCCGCGGCGAGTCGTACGATCAGCTGCGCGCTGCGCCCGACTGGCGCCACCAGGGCGACTGCCGCGGTGATCGGATCCGGCGTCGAACCGAGCGCCGTCGAATGGCACGGTACTCCCTCCCATGCCGGAACCCTGCTGGTCCGGCTTGACGGAACAGGACGGACGATCGAAAGCGCCACCGCACACGTCGTAGCAGCACTGCGAGAGGTTGGGGTCGACGACCTGGACATCGTGTCCGGAAGCCCGTCACCCGACCGAGGAGGCGCAGTGCTCGCCGAAGGGCGCCCCGGACCATCGACCGTCCGGATCGGCGTGCTTCCCGATCAGTTTCCGTTGATCAGCCAGACGCTTGAGGGGCTGGCTGCCCGCCACGAATTGACCGCCTTCTTGATCAGCAGTACCGGACTCGGCCTGCACACTGTCCGGCTGTCCGGCCCGATCGCAGGACAAGCGGCACTGATCGACGAACTGGGGACAGCCGTGCAGCGGCTGGACGGGACCGTCGCGCTGCGCGATCGCGATGCTGAGCTTGATCGCGTACGCGGGACCTCCGCGCCGATGCCGCAGCCACCGCAGACCGCCGCCTTGCAACGGGCCGTCAAAGACCGTTTCGATCCCGATCATCGGCTGGCCCCCGGCCGCTTCACCCCCTGGTTCTGAGCCGACGAGACCAACCATGTCGATGCCCTGGAGGGACCCGCGATGAGCCGACCGTCCGATGTGTTCGTCAGCGAATCGATCCTCGACCGGCCGCGTGCCGTCTTCGATGATCATCACCCGCCACAGGAGGAGTTGATCTCCGATTGCGTGCATTGCGGATTCTGCCTGTCCTCCTGTCCTACCTACCAGCTGTGGGGCAACGAGGTCGACTCCCCGCGGGGGCGGATCTACCTGATGAAGGCCGGGAACGAGGGTACGGTCGAGCTCGACGACGCGTTCGTCCAGTCGTTCGACAACTGTCTGGGCTGTCTGGCCTGCACGACTGCCTGTCCCAGCGGTGTGCAGTATGACAAGTTGATCACTGAGGTCCGGCCGCAGATCGAGCGCAACTACCGCCGCGGGTTCGGTGACCGGATCTGGCGGGCGATGATCTTCGCCCTGTTCCCGCATCCCGAACGTCTTCGGGTGGCCGCCATCGCCGGGGCGGTGTATCAGCGCACACTGCGCCCGGTCCTTGCCCGAGGTGGGCTGCTGGCCCGGCTGCCGAAGAAGTTGCAGGCGATGGAGGCGCTCCTGCCTCCGGTGCGGGTCGGGGACATCACGGCCCGTCTGCCCGAGCGCTCTTCCGCGATCGGTCAACCCCGGCGACGCGTGGGGATCGTCACCGGATGCGCACAGCAGGTCTTCTTCCACGACGTGAACGAGGCGACGGTCCGTGTCCTGGTCGCCGACGGCTGTGACGTCTTCGCACCCGCCGCGCAGGGATGCTGCGGCGCCTTGTCGGAGCACGTCGGACGCGAGGAGGTGGCGTTGGACCAGGCCAGGAAGCTGATCGACGCCTTCGAGCCGCTCGGCCTGGATGCCATCGTCACCAACGTCGCCGGCTGCGGGGCCAATATCAAGCAGTACGGCCACCTGCTTCGTGACGACCCGGCCTACGCCGAGCGAGCCTCCGTCTTCTCGGCCAAGTGTCGCGACATCTCCGAACTGGTGGACGAACTCGGCCCGGTCGCCGACCGGCACCCGATCAAGGCTACGGTCGCCTACCACGACGCCTGCCACCTGGCGCACGGGCAGCAGATCCGGACCCAGCCGAGGGCGGCGCTGGGAACGATCCCGGGACTGACGGTACGCGACATTCCGGAGTCGGAGATCTGCTGCGGATCGGCCGGAACGTACAACTTGACCAACCCCGAGCCGGCCGAGAAGCTCGGCCGTCGGAAGGTCGCCAACATCATCACGACCGAACCCGACCTGATCGCGACCGGCAACGCCGGCTGCCTGCTGCAGGTGCGCCGCTACCTGGCCGAGCGGGATGATGCCGTTCCGCTCTACCACCCGATCCAGCTCATCGATTTCTCCATCCGGGGTGTGCAACCGCCGATGGACCCGCCGAAGAAGGGTGCTGGGCAATGAGCACCGCTCCGTCCGTATCGAATTCGATCACGGTCCGCCTCGAGGTGCCCGCGGGGGGATCTTCGGTGTCGGCACTGACCACCGCTGTCGAGCAGGCCGGCGGCAGCATCACCGCGCTCGACGTGACAGCGTCGGGGCATCAGCGGCTACAGATCGACGTAACGGTGGCGGCCAGGGACACGACGCATGCCGACGAACTGGTCACTGTGATGCAGGCAGTCACCGGGGTGGTGATCGGCAAGGTCTCCGACCGGGTGTTTCTTGCCCACATCGGCGGCAAGATCACGATGGACGGCAAGCGGCCGATCCGCAACCGCGATGATCTCTCGCTGGTCTACACGCCTGGTGTCGCGCGGGTTTCGACTGCGCTGGCAGCGAATCCGGACGATGCGCGGCGGTTGACGATCAAGCGGAACAGCGTTGCTGTGATCTCCGATGGGTCAGCGGTCCTCGGCCTCGGCAACGTCGGTCCCTATGCCGCCCTGCCGGTGATGGAGGGCAAGGCAGCGCTCTTCAAACGGTTCGGTGGGATCGACGCCTGGCCGCTGTGCCTGGACACGCAGGACACCGAGGAGATCATCTGCGTCGTGCGATCTGTCGCCCCGGGCTTCGCAGGCATCAACCTGGAGGACATCGCTGCACCGCGCTGCTTCGAGATCGAAGCCAGACTGCGCGAGGAACTCGACATCCCGGTGTTCCACGACGATCAACACGGGACGGCGATCGTCGTCCTGGCCGCACTGATCAACGCCCTACGGGTCGTCGACAAGCAGATCGACGACGTACGGATCGTGATGTCGGGTGCGGGGGCGGCGGGAACGGCGATCATCAAGCTTCTGCTCGCCGCGGGCGCACAAGACCTTGTTGTGACCGACATCGACGGGGTCGTGCATGCGAGCCGCGAGGGAATCGTGGGTGAGCTGCGGTGGATCGCGGAGCACACGAATCTGGTCGGCCTGGATGGCACCATCCACGAAGCGATCGTCGGCGCGGACGTCTTCATCGGCGTCTCGGCGCCGAATGTGATCACGGGTGATGATGTTGCCAAGATGGCCGATCGGTCGATCGTGTTCGCTCTGGCGAATCCTGATCCGGAGGTGGATCCGGCGGAGGCGCTCCGGTATGCGACTGTGGTGGCGACGGGGCGGTCGGACTATCCGAACCAGATCAACAACGTGCTCGCCTTCCCCGGCGTGTTCCGGGGCCTCCTGGATGCCCAGTCCAAGGAGGTCACCACGCCGATGCTGGTGGCTGCCGCCCACGCCTTGGCCGGTGTGGTCAAGGACGAGGAGTTGAACGCCGCGTACATCACACCGAGTGTGTTCCACGCCGACGTGCACACGGCGGTGGCCGCTGCGGTCAGAACGGCCGCTGGCGGCCCGTTCGAACCTCCCGGAGCCTCTGAGATCGACGATGAACGCGTCGTTGCTGCTTCGTTGTGATCGATCGCCTGGCGCTGCAGTCCGAGGGACAGGAGTGAATCAGAAGGTGTGACCTGCCCACGGCACGGCAGGGAAGTCGACCGACGGCCGCTACGCGTCGGAGGATCCTCGCGCGCGGCGCCGCAGCCTGCGGAGCACGGAGGTGATCGGGATGGTTGAGCCCTCGATCGACCGCCGGACCCGGTTCACCCAAGAAGCTATGACTCCACGACGGTCTCGAACTTCGTGAGTACAAGATCACGGTCCAGGTAGTCACGGAGATTGGTCGCCCCTTCGCCCCGCCGCCACGCGCGGTAGGCGAGATCGTGCTCGTTGGACTCCCAGAGTTCATAGGCGACGTAATGCTCCGGGTCGGCGATGTCTGCGAGTAGGTCGACATGCATGCAACCCGCGAAGTTCCGCGTGTCCTTGAGCATCTGGATGAACATCGCCGGGCCGTCGACCGAGTGGTCGGCAGCGAAGTGCACGTCGAGTATGGCGGTGATCGGCATGTGGTCTCCCGTTGTAGGGGTCCGGGGGTGCAAGCAACTGCGTGCGATACACGTACTGCTGATCGGCAAGACTAGAGCAACCCACTGAGGCTGCCGTACGACCCGGCGGGACCATCGCCGGAGCCGGTCGTTCGGGCGAACCCTCGACGTTCCCGCTAGCCGGTCGGTGCCTCACCACCGACGAACCGGCGCCGTAGCATCGCCGTCGCCTGGATCGCAACACCGAGGATCAGCCCCAGCATGATGGCTGGTCCATGCTCGTTGGCGACGACGGTCAGCACAACCGCGATAGTCACGACGACTGTCGATCCGATGATTTGAGCCGGGCTGGGCTTGCGTCGCACGACGACGATGGCGACGGTTCCCGCCAGCAGAGCGAGCGTTGCCATCGAGTTCCCAGCGCCCGGATGGTGGAGCTGAAGCAGCATGCTGCCGATGCCGCCCAGGACGAAGACCGATATGGCGTCACGAGCTGACACCGCACGCCCGACGATCAGGAGCGTGACGGCCAATGTGGTGAGGTTGCTGACCGCACCGGCAGCACCACCGTCCTGGAGCAGGTTCGCAGTGACTATTCGCCACCATTGGCCGTGGTGGAGGATGTCGCCGTTGCGCATTCCGAGCGCGAGAAGCCGCGGCTGCGCAAACTGCGCGACCGAGGGGATGGCGACGATGAGCCACAGGGCGGCCCCCCAGCGTGTGATGCGCACGGGCGGACCGGCGGGATTCTCCGAGAGATTCGCGGCGGCGATGACTGCCCAGCCGGCGGCGAACGCGAACCAGAGCAGAATGCTTTCGGTCATCGGACTCACGAGACCCGAGACGCGATCTTGTCGCGGCCCGACATCTTGGCCTCATAGAGGCAATCGTCGGCGAGCTGGACCACGGCGGTGGCTGAGTCGCCGGGGCCGGTAACCAGGCCGCCGCTTACGGTCACGGTGATCTCTCGGCCGTCAGCGACTATCGGGTCGGCCGAGCAGACCGAGCGGACGCGCTCGGCGAGCGAACAACCTTCGTCGTGGTCGGTCCGGGGAAGAATGATGAGGAACTCTTCGCCTCCCCATCGTCCGGCGATGTCTCCAGCGCGCAGCTGGCCACGGAGCCGGGTCGCGAGGGTACGCAGGACCTCGTCCCCCGACGGATGGCCGAACGTGTCGTTGATCCGTTTGAAGTGGTCGACGTCGAGAAGCAACAGGGAGAGTCTTTCGTCGTGGCGGACCGCATCGCTGTGCACTCGCACCAACTGCTCATCGAGATGCCGGCGGTTGTACAGGCCGGTCAGCGGGTCGGTCCGGCTTTGCCGATCGAGCTCGACATTGCGGAGCCGGAGTTCGTCCTGGAGTCGTTTCACGTGGAGGGCCGATGCGACCCGGGCGAGCAGCTCGGGGGTTTGGAACGGCTTCTTGAGGTAGTCGTGGGCCCCGCCGCGGAGTGCGGCGACGACGTCGTCCATATCGCTGCGGCTGGTGAGGAACACGATGGGGATGTCCTTCAGTCCCGGAGTTCCCTTGAGCTTCGCGAGGACCTGATAGCCGTCCAGACCAGGCATCTCGACGTCGAGCAGCACGACGTCGGGCGGGTCCTCCTCGCACTGTCGCACTGTGGTCACACCGTCGTGTGCTTCAGAGATCTGGTAACCCTCATTCTCCAGGTCAGCGCGGACAACGGCGCGGATGGTGAGCGAGTCATCGGCGATGAGGACCTTGGCGGGGGTCACAGGCGTGCTCCCAGTTCGATCGGGTCGGCGACCAGAATCAGGCGGCCGTCATCATCGAAGCTTCCGGACACCAACCACCGGCCCTGTCCCTCGGGCGCAGGGCGGATCTCCTCCTCGGCGATCCGGCAGATCCCGGTAACGGAGTCGACCAAGAGGCCGAACGCCTTGTCGCCCGCGTCCATCACGAGAATGTGTCGGCCGCGGGCTCCCAGTGGAGAGATGACGGTCAGCGGAGGATCTCCCGGGATGAGACCCGCCACGCCGGCCGCCGGCTCCGGCAGCGGGATCATGCCGGCGGCCGTACGGACCGATCTGGTCGAACGCACCGGGACACAGTATTCGGTGCCGCCCGACTCGAATCTGACCATCGTCTCCATCCGCTCTCCTGTCACGTTCTGGACTCAAGGAATCGCAGCAGCTCCGCTGCCGAGTAGCCCTCGATGCCGTCGACGGCCCGATCGGGAGCCTCGTCCAGCAACCGACTCCGTGCCGCGGCGAACGCTCTCCGTGCCGAGCGTTCGTCACCGATCGCCTCCAGGGCCAGGCCGAGGTGCAGTTGGGCCAACGGATCCTGTGGGCGGAGATAGGCGGCCTTGCGGAACGCGACGACCGCCGAGGAGTACTCGCCGGCTGCGATCGCGTCCTGGCCCATCCTCTCCAGCTGCGCTGCGGTCAGGTCCGTCTCGCGGTCGGATGCCTCGCCGGCGGCCGCCGACGACGGCCGGTCGGCCGCGGCTGGTGTAGGCCGGGGAAGGCTCCCGGCCTCGGCTCGTTGCGAGATGAGCCGTGGCCCGGTCGGCTGCGCCTCGGGTGAGGACGCGGTGTGGCGGGCGTCGGTGTGGCGGGCGTCGGTGTGGCGGGCGTCGGTGTGGCGGGCGTCGGGGTGACGGTAACCGACCGGTCGCTCGGTCGGTACAAGAAACTGCCGGCCCGTTGGACTGCCTCGAAGCGATCAGAGACCTGCCAAATGGTCTCCGATGTGCCGACGAAGAGGGTCAGCGACGCGGGCAGCGCATCAACGAGGCGGTCGAGGAACCGTCTTGCCTGTTCGGGCGACAGGTAGATGAGAACGTTACGGCAGAAGACGACGTGACAGGACCGTGTTTCTGCGGGCAGCGGGTCGATGAGGTTATGGTGCAGCGTCCGGACGCGGTTACGGATCGGCTCGTCGACGTGCCAGGTGTCGCCGTACTGGTTGAAATGTCGGCTCAGCCGCTCGGGACTGAGGCCTGAGAGTTCACGCTTGGTGTACCGGCCGGCGGCAGTGCGCCGAAGGGCTGTGGTCGACAGGTCGGTGGCGATGACCTCGCCGGAGATCTGTTGCTCCTCCAGAACCATCGCCAGGCTGTAGGCCTCTTGGCCGTTGGCGCAGCCCGCGCTCCACATCCGCACCGGCGGCGCGAGCGTTGGTAATACATCCTTGGCCAGGATCTCGAACTGTTCCGGGTGACGGAAGAAGCTCGTTTCCTGGACGGTCACGACGTTCAGCAGACCTTGGAGAGCTGCCCGGTCGGCGAGCAGCCGGTCGGCGTAGGCCGTGGGCGCATCACGGTGTCGCGCGGCCTCCTCGATGATCGCGCGGCGCAGCCGACCTCGCAGGTTCTGGTCCGGCCGCAGCCCGATCCGGTCGTGGAGCAGTTCGGCCACGACAGCGACGACGTTCTCAAGGCTGGCTGGGGTCACGTCAGGGTCAGCTCCCGAACCGCTCGCTGGATCGCGTCGGCCATTTTCTCGATCGGCAGCAGTTCGCTGACCGCGCCCAAGCGGGCGGCCGCTCTGGGCATACCGAAGACCGTCGAGCTGGCCTCGTCCTGAGCCAGCGTGCGGCCTCCGCGCCGGCGTATCTCCAACAGCCCGAGGGCTCCGTCCTCGCCCATGCCGGTCAGGAGCACACCGATCGCCGACCGCCCGGCGCTTTCCGCGATGGATACGAACAGTTCGTCGGCAGAAGGCGTGTGGGCCGTCTTGGGACTCTCCGACAGCTGGAGCCGGCCGCTCGGCGCGTACCGCAGATGCCTGCCTCCCGGCGCGAAGTAGACCTGTCCCGGTCGGGCGAGCTCCTGATGGACCGCGGTCCGAACTGGTAGAGCGGACACGCGGGACATCCATTCGACCAGGCCGCGGGTGAAGTCCGGGTGCAGATGCTGGACGACCAGGACCGGTGCGTTGAGCCCGGCCAAGCCGGGAAGCAAGGTGGCCAGCGCGCTCGGTCCCCCGGTCGAGGCGGCCACGGCGATGACCGGCTGCTCCGCCGGCGTCCGCACCCCTGGCCGTCGGGGCGCGGAGCCTCGGTTGCCACGGGGGTGACGGATCACCGGCACTTTGCTGAGCTGCCGGACCGCCCTGCGGAGTTCGACGCCGAGTTCGGCGGACCACTGATCGGGTCGGGGCAGCGCATCGAGTGCCCCGGCAACGAGCGCATCGACAGCTGACGGGGATTGGCGATCATGGATGCGGGTCGACAGCACCAGGATGGGCGTGGGGATGTGCGCCATGATCTGCTCGATCGTGTGTGTCGGATGGCCGTCTGTGGAACTCAGATCGAGGATCACCACGTCCGGCCGGGTGGCCTCGACTCGCTCAACCGCGTCATCGGAGGTCGACAGGCAGTCGACGGCGATGTCCCCATCCGCCTGGAGCGCCGAGACCAGGCGGACGCGCTGAGTCGACAGGTCCTCGACCAGCAAGGCGCGGAGCTGGCCATCGCCGGTTCTGCTCATCCGGTCGTCCCCAGCAGCCGGTGCACGGCAGTCAGCAGGCTGGCATCGTCGAAGTTGCTCTTGGTGATGTACCCGTCGGCGCCGGCATCAAGGCCACGTGCGCGGTCTGCGTCACTCGCGCGCGAGCTGACGATGAGCACCGGAATGTTGGTCAACGTCGGATGGTCGCGGATCGCCCTTGTCAGCGCGAAACCGTCCATCCTCGGCATCTCGATGTCGGTGACGACAAGATCGCTGGGCTCTTCGGCCAGGAGGCCCAGGGCCTGCTGGCCATCGGCGGCGACTCGGACGTCGAAGTTCGCGCGTTCGAGGATGCCGCGCTGCAGTTCACGCACGATCAGCGCATCATCAACGACCAGCACGCTGCGTCGAGGCGCCGGAGCTGCCGCTGACGCCGCCGAACCGACCGTCCGGCTGACATCCTGCGCGCGTTCGATGAGTCCCGGCGGGTCGAGCACGATCATGATCGAGCCGTCCGCCTCGCAGCTGGCGCCGGCGACGGCAGGCAACTGCGGGACCAGCGGGCTCAGCGTCTTGACCACCACGTCGCGCTGACCCACCAGCCGGTCGACGACGAAGGCGTGACGCCGGGTGGCGTCACCCAAGACGACCACCGGACCCTCCGCCGGATCACCGGCCAATCCCAAGGCATCGCACAGCGGGGTGACCGGCACCGGATGATGATCCGCCCAGACGATCGGACGGCCCTCGGCGCGTGCCTGCGACCCGCTCCCGGACCGGGTCGACTGCACCCGATGGAACGGCAGGGCGAACGTTTCGTCGCCGACCTCGACCAGGAGGCAGCGCAACACGGCGACGGTTATCGGCACGATGATTCGGAACTCGGTCCCGACCCCGGCCTCGGATCGTACTTCCACTCGACCGTGGGCAGCTTCGACGTTGCTGCGGACCACGTCCAGACCCACGCCACGGCCCGAGACGTCGGTCACGAACTGTGCGGTTGACAAGCCGGGCTGGAAGCTGAGGTCGACGAGATCCTGTTCGGCGAGTCCTTCAGTGTCGATGCCGAGCCGGTGCGCGTCGCGCCGGATCCTTGTCGTGTCGATTCCCCGGCCGTCGTCGCTGACTGCGATGACCACGTCGCCACCCAGCTGCATGGCGTGCAGACGGATCGTGGCCTCGGCCGGTTTCCCCTCGCGTTCTCGCTGTTCAGCTGACTCGACACCATGATCGACAGCGTTGCGAATCAGGTGCAGCAGTGAATCCGCCAGTCGGTTCAGGACACCGCGGTCCAGCTCGGTATCGGTTCCGGCAACTTCCCACCTGATCCGCTTGCCCTGGGCCCGAGCCAGATCGCGTACCGACCGGTGCAATTGATCGGTGACCGTGGTGACCGGCACCATCTGAGTGCGCATTGCGCGATCGTGCAGATCGTTGAGCGAGCGGGACAGTTCATTGAACTCGTTGCAGGTGGCCGGGTCGATGCCGAACTGCTCCTTGAGCAGCTGTCCGACGCGCAAGTGCGCCGACGTGGTCTGACCGACCAACCGGGTCAGCTCCTCCAGCCGCTCGACCGGGACCAGGATGGCACCGGCCCCGGTCCGCAGGCCGTTCGTGTGAGACGCGGCCGACGGTCGCGGGGCCGGTAGTGGAGGCCCTGCCGCAGGATCGCTCGGAGGATCAGCCGGTCTGGGGACTGCGGGCACTGCGACGTGCGGGGCCTCGGATACGTCCTGGCCGTCCGTAACGCCCGCCGCCGAGATGGCTTCCCTCAGCTCGTCGACCCCGAGCAGCAGGGTGTCGATGAGGTCACTCGTCACCGGCTGCCGCTGCTCGCGGACTTCTTCAACAAGTTCCTCCAGCCGGTGGGCGACACCGCTCACCCGGTCCAGACCGGCTACCGCCGACGACCCCTTCAGGGTGTGGACCTCCCGGAAGATCGAGCGGACCAGCTCCGGATCCGAGTCGGTTTCGAGTCGGAGCAGCAACGCGTCCAGCGCTGCCAAGCGGACATCGGCTTCCTGGGCGAACAGCTGGTGCAGCCGCTCGGCCCCCAGCCCCGCCATCAGCGCTCCAAGGCGGCGAGCTCACTCGGTTGCTGGCCGCGAAGGCGTCCCGGCGTCAGGAGCACGGACGGATCGAGCAACGTCGCCACCTGATCGTCGACCCGATACGACCCCGATGTTCCCCAAAGTTCCGAGGGACCCACCGGTGGGTCGAGCAGCCGGCGCTGTGGCACACCTGTCGTGGCCAGCCCGACCGGTCCATGTGGACTCGACGCCACCACCGCGAATGCGGGGATCGGGATGGCGCCGATCGAAAGGAGGGCTGCGGTGTCAAGGATCGGCACGATCTCCCCCCGTAGGTTGAACAGGCCGAGCAGGGTGGGCGGCGCAGTCGGCAGCGACGTTATCGTCGGTGCGCGCACCACCTCTCGTGCCCAGCCGATCGGGAGTGCGTACAGCTCCGCGGCGACCGGCAGGAGCAGCGCATGGACCGCGGTCATCGGTGTCCGTCGCTCGAGCGGACCACGGTCGCGGCGCCGCTGGACTCCAGATTGCCGGCGAGTTCGGCCAGGTTTCCGGCGGCACCGGCGATCTCCCGCGCTGTCGCCGAGACCTGCCGACTCGCGTCCGCGAGTTGTTCCATGGTCTCCACCACCTGTGCTGTGGCGCTGCGCTGTTGCTGGGTGGTCAGGCGAACTTGATCGCTGGCGTCGGTTACACCGTCGAGTAGGTTCAGGCCGAGCTGCATCTGCTTGGCACCCTTCTCCATCGCCATGACCGTGGCGTTCGTCTCGTCCTGCACGGCCGAAACGATCGAGGCGATATCTCCGGCCGAGGATTTCGACCGTTCAGCCAGGCGGCGAACCTCATCGGCGACCACCGCGAACCCGAGACCGTGCTCGCCGGCTCGAGCGGCCTCGATGGCGGCGTTCAGCGCCAGCAGATTGGTTTGGTCGGCAATGTCGTTGATCAGGACCAGGAGAGAATCGATCTCGTTGACCCGACCGGCGAGTGTCAGGGTGCGCTCGCTGGAGGTGGCGATGTCGGCTTCGGCCTGGGCGAGATTGTCTCGGGTCTCCGCGGTCTGACGACTGACACCGTCCACCGTGTCCGCGATCGCTGCCGAGGACCGTGCCAGTTCCTCGGTTGTCGCTGTGGCCTCGGTGACTGCGGCGCTCTGCTGGGTGGTGGTGGCGGCCAACTCATCGGACGAGGCCGACAGTTCGGCCGCCGCCGAGTTGACCTCAACGGCCGCAGCCCCGACCTGGTCGATGAGTTGCTGGGTCGTGTCCAGCATGGCGTTGAACGTGTGGCTCAGTTCGGCGAACTCTGCAGGGCCGGTCTCCGGTGCGCGGGCGTCCAGGTCGCCGTCGGCCACCCGGCGGGCGACGCCGGTCAGCCGGCGGACCGGACGAGTGCTCCGCCTCGCCAGGGCGATCGACACGACAGCGGCCACGGCGGTCGCGATGGCGACGACGACGATGGCTCGGTTCCGTGCGCTGATCACCGGCGCCAGCACTGTGCTGGCTCGCTGCTGGGAGATGACCACCCAGTCCAGGTCCTCGGCGAGGTTGTATCCGCCGATCACGTCGTCACCTGACGCGTTCTTGTATCGGGCAACGCCGGTGTCATTCTGCCGGGCCATCGACACGGCGATGTTGTCCGACATTGTGGTGCGTAACCCGCCGGCGTCCAGAAGCGCGCTGTCGTCGCTGATCCTGCCCATATTGGTGTCGTAGACGACACGGTTCTGGGTGTCGACGATGAGGATCTCAGCGCCGCTGTTGAGATCGGTGTTCAACAGATGGGGGAGCGAAGTGGGGCTGAGATTGCCGGCGACAACCCCCGCCACCCGACCGTTCGGGTCGAGTATTCGCCTGGCGACCACCCAATTGACGTGATCACCGGCAGGTTCCGGCGACGTCAGCACCGGTGCGTTTGCGCCGAGTGCCTCATGGAACCACGACTGCCGTGCGGCCTGAAATGTTGCGCCGCTGGAGGAGAGCACCCGACCCTGCGGATCCACGACTTCCAGAGCCGTGTAGTCGCGATAGGTCTTGTCGTACCGAGCGAGCAGCGCGTCGGTCTGCTTTCCGCCGAGTTCTCCGTTGCCGGAGAGGGTGTCAGCAACCAGGGTCACGTCCGCGCGCCTCTCCGACAGCCAGTCGTCGACCCGGAGCGAGAGCGCGCCCGCGACGTCCTGCCCTTGGCGGCCGGCGGCATCGGTGAGGCTCGAGGATGCCGCACGTGTCAGCACGATCGCCAGCACGATCATCAGCGGTACCGACACCAGGAGCATCACCGCTACGAGCTGGACCGAGAAGCGACGCAGGACCGAACGCCAACCGCCGGGCCGACGCGTCATTTCAACGCCAGGCCGGGGAGGGTATCGACCACCGCCCGCCGATGGCCGCGTTTCGCGCACCACGGCGCCGGCACAACAACCAGGACTGCCATCGATTTGTCACATCGCTTCCTGTGTCCGACCGCGGCGTATCGTTTCCGGCGGCATGCCGCTCGATCCGTGGGAGTGGCGGATATGGTCGCAATCCAACACCGCGATGATTAACGCACCAGTCTGAGGAATTGTCAACGGTCCAGTAATGCCGAAGACTCTAATGGACCGCCCGACCGCTGCCACTCCTGACACGCATTGCCGTGTTACCCCTCGATGCGTGCAATATTCGGACCAGCCGGATTACCCGTTCTGAAATCATGCGTCCACTGCGTCAACTGACCCGGATCTTGATGATGTGCAGGGTGCCGCCGGCCTTTATGCCGATGTTCCAGTACCGGTGTCGGTGCATGCCCCGTTCCAGATAGACACCAAGGGTCCATTTTCGATATCCGGCCCGATGGAAGGCATTGTCGCGTTTGCCCGGCCGCTTCGGATGGACCGCGGCGTCGTAGTAGACCGGCCGGTGCCTGGGTCCGGCGGCGACCAGCGTGTACGCGTGCCCGGCCCGCACCGTGAAGGCGCCGTGCCGGTATCGCGCACCGATCACGTAATAGGCAAGCACGGTGCTGGCCACCGAGCGGTGAACCGTGTTGCCGGCCCGGTCGGTCGCCGTGGCTCGGTAGCTGATCCGGTCGCCGTGGGTCTTCTTGGTAAGCCGGCACGAGGCGACCCCGGACAGCCGGTCGAGTCCCGCACAACGGGCCCGCGGCGCCGAACCCTTGTAGGTGGCGCCGTCCCGCGGTCCCTTGATCGATACCTTGGGGCGGGTCAGATCGATGTTGACCCCGCGCACCACAACGGTGGCCGTGCCGCCGTCGGCGGCCGCGATCGTCCGTGAGACCGACTGGTTGGCGCCTTGGTGACGCAGCACCACCGGCGCGGGACAGTGCGAGGTGAGACGCGCGCTCGTCACCGTGCAGGTGAATCTGATCGTGACCGGCGAGCGATACCAGCCGAACCGGCTGCGGTGATGCGCGCTGCTCAAGCTGGCGGTGATCTTGGGATCATGCCGACTCGTCGACACCGAGGAGGCGGTGAAGTTCCGGTCGCCGGAGTAGCTGGCGGCCACCCTGTTGGCCCGGCCGACCGGCACCGTATAGGTCTGGTTCGCGACGCCGCGGGTCAGTCGTGCGGTGCCGACCCGGTGGCCGCCGACCAGGAAGCTGACCGTGCCGGTCGGCGTCCCGGCTCCGGGGGCGACCGCGGTCACGACGGCGCGCAGGGTGTGCGCATGAACGCTCAGCGAGGTTCTGGTGGCTGCCTGGAGGACCACCTGGGTGACCGAAGCGGTGGCAGAGGCGTAGGTGGTGCTGTCGGTCGGCGTGAACGACGCCGTCACGACATGCGAACCGGGTGCCAGCGGTCCGCCCCCGGGACCGGTCAGCGTTCGGCGGACCGGGGAACCGCCGGTCACCGCCACCGGGGCGCCGACCTTCGTACCGTCCACTCCGAGCTGGACCGATCCGGTCGGCGTGCCGGAGTCGGCGGCCACTGTCACGGTCGCATCGACGGACTGCCCATAGACCGAGGAGCTCGGCGAGGCGGTGACGGCGATCGTGGTCCCTACCTTCGACACGGTGATCGTCTGCTGCACCTGGGCCGCCGGCGCGAAGGATCCGTCTCCGGACTGCTCGAAGTCCACCACGCAGCTGCCCGCGGCGTCGAAGTGCACGGCCGCACCGCTGATGCTGCACGCCGAGTTCGTTGTGGCCGCGTCGATCGACACGGTGACAGGCAGCCCGGAGTCCGAAGTTGCCGTCGGCACGTAACTGCCGCCGACCTCGGCGGTGGCGGGCGGGATGGTGGTGACGGTGATGGTCTGCGGCCGACGGATGACCGTGAGGGTGAATGCCTGGCCGGAGTCGCCGATCGAATTCGCAACGGTGATGGTCAGCGGATAGGACCCACCGGTGCCGGCGGCGGGGGTGCCGGCCAGGGTCGCGGTGCCGTCGCCGTTGTCGGTGAAGGTGATACCGGACGGCAGGCCGCCGGATTGGGTCAGGTTCACCGCCGCCGGGAATCCGGGGCGCGTGGTCACCGTGAAGCGGCCGGCGTCGCCGACGGTGAAGGTTGTGTGATCACCGCTGGTGATCGCGGGAACGTCGGTGACGGTCAGCGTGAAGGACTGCTTCGCGTCCAGCGGTCCGCCGTTGCCGGCGGTCAGCGTCAGCGGATACCTGCCTCCGCTTCCGGCGGCCGGCGTTCCCGCCAACGTTGCGGTGCCATCGCCGTTGTCGTGGAAGCTGACACCGGACGGTAGCCGTCCGCTCTCGGTGATCGTTGTCGCGTCCGGAACCCCTGGAGTCGTGGTGACCGTGAATGCGCCGGTTGAGCCGACCGCGAAGGCTGTGTGGTCGGCGCTGGTGATCACCGGTGCGGCGTTCACAGTGGCGGTGAAGCTCTGGGTCGCGTCCGGGAGCACGCCATTGGCTGCGGTGATGGTGAAGGTGAAGCGTCCTCCGGCGGTCGGAGTGCCGCCGAGCGTCGCGGTGCCGTCTGTGTTGTCGGTGAAGGTCATGCCCGGTGGCAGGCTGCCGGACTGCGTCACCGACGGGGTCGGCCGGCCGCTGGTGGTCACGGTGAAGGTGCCCGCCGTGTTCACGACGACGGTGACGTGGTCGGTGCTGGTGACCTGCGGCGCAGCGTTCACGGTCAGCGTGAAGGTCTGCGTGGCGTCCGGGTCCACACCATTGCTGGCGGTGACGGTGATCGTGTACACGCCACGGGTCCCCGCGTTCGGGGTTCCGGCGATCGTCGCGGTGCCGTCCCGGTTGTCGGTGAAGTCGACACCCGACGGCAGGGCGCCGAGGCTGGAGAGCGCGACCGGCTTCGGGTTGCCGGCAATGGTCCGTACCGTGAACGAGGCGGGCGAACCTTCGCTGAAGGTGACGTGATCGGCGCTGCTGATGGTCGGCGGTTCGAGCACGGTGAGCGTGAAGCGTTGGGTGGCCGGGTCCGCCTGCCCGCCGACCGCAGTGGCGGAGATGGTGATCGTGGTCGAGCCGCCGGTGCCGGCGTCCGGGGTGCCGGCCAGGGTCGCGGTGCCGTTGCCGTTGTCGTGGAACGTCAGGCCGGACGGCAGCGGACCGGACGCGCTCAGTGCCGTGCTGGACGGGAATCCGGCCGTTGTGGTCACCGCGAAGCTGCCGGCCTGTCCGGCCGTGAACGTGGCGCGGTCCGCGCTGGTGATCACCGGCGAGTCATCCACGAACAGGGTGAAGTCCTGCGAAGCGGCCGGGCTGAACCCGTTGACGGCCTTGAGTGTGAACTGGTGGCTACCCGCGCTGCCTGGCGGTGGGGTTCCGGACAGCGTGCCGGTGCCGTCGCCGTTGTCGCTCAGGGTCAGCCAGGCCGGGAACTGGTCTCCGGCTGCGGTCAGCGTTGCCTTCGGTACGCCCGTCGTCCCGATTGGGAACACGCCGGGTCGGCCGACAAGGAAGCTGGTCTGGTCGGCGCTGGTGAAGCTGGGCGCGCTCCCTACGTGCAGGCCAGCGGCGGTCGTGACGGCCGCCGATCCGACGCCGTTGCTGAACACCGCCCGGTACTGGTTGCCGTCGTCGGCTGCCGTCGTACGGAAGGCGTAGGTGGTCGACGTCGCACCGGCGATGTCGGCGAAGTTGTGCCCACCGTCGGTGGACCGCTGCCACTGCACAGTCGGGGTCGGCACACCGGAGGCCGCCGCGCTGAAGCTCACCGAGGTGTCGGGGGCAACAGTCTGGTCGCTGGGGTTCAGCGTGATCACTGGCGCCTCGTCGACCTGGATGGTCAGATTCTGGGTGGCGTCCGGTGACACTCCGTTGGCGGCGGTCAGCGTCACCGGGTAGGTGTTACCGGTTCCGGTCGGGGTGCCGGCGATAGTGGCGGTGCCGTCGCGGTTGTCGGAGAACGTCACCCCGGGTGGTAGCGATCCGGACGCGGTGATCCTGGACACCGTCGGGTCGCCGGAGGTGGTCACCGTGAAGGTGCCCGCCGAACCGATCCGGAAGGTGGCCGTCGCCGGGCTGGTGATCGCCGGCGGCCGGCCGACCTTGATCGTCAGCGTCTGGGTCGCGCTCGGGGAGACGCCGTTGGCCGCGGTCAGGTCTATCGGGTAGCTGCCACCGGTGCCAGCCGCCGGAGTGCCGGAGATGGTCGCCGAGCCGTCACCGTTGTTCTGGAAGGCCAACCCGGACGGAAGACCGCCGACCTCGGTGATCCTCGCCGCCGGGTAGCCCGTAGTGGTGATCGTGAAGCCGGCTGGGGTTCCGGGGATGAAGCTCGCGGTGTCGGCGCTGGTGATGGCGGGTGGCTGGTCGACCTCGAGCGCGGCGGTGACGGTGGCGTTGTCCAGCGTGATCTGGGTGTTGTTCGGGCCCGTCGTGGTGTTCGAGTGGTAGTCGATGCTGGCCTCGCCGCCGGCCAGGTTGACGCTGTGTGCACCCGGATCGCCGGTCACGGTTGCATCGCCCGGCGGGTCGGCGAACGTGACCGGGACACCGTCGAAGGCCGGTGCCAGCTCCGCCGAGCCGACCGCGCCGTCGGCCGAGTCGGTCAGCAGTGACGCGGTCAGGGTCGCGGTGCCGTTCGGGCCGATCACGTGAGTCGGATCGGCGGTGGCGGTCAGCACGAGTCTTGGTTCGGTGGTGATGCCAGTGCCGGTCGTGGTTTCACAACCGGCAGTGTTGGGCCCGCTGTTGCAGCCCCACCAGTTGGCGGTGGCGTCAACGGTGCCGGTCCGGCTGTTGGTCATCACGCCGCCGGGGCCGACGTTGCCGACCAGTCGGTTGTGCTGCAGCACCGCCTGGCCGGCGGTGTAGAGGATCGCTCCGCCGCCGCTGGTGCCGGGGCTGGTGACCGAGTTGCCGGTGAAGGTGGAGCCGGTGACGGTGAGGTTGCCGGTCTGCTGGAAGATGGCGCCGCCGACCGCGGTCTCGTCTCCGGTAGAGCTGGCTGCGTTGCCGGTGAAGCGGCTGTTGGTCACGGTGGACGACCCACCGGATACGGCCAGTGCGCCGCCGGACGTCCCGGACCGGCCCGAGTTCGCGGTGGAGTTGCCGGTGAAGTTGGAGCCGGTGACGGTCAGCGTCTGTCCGGTCGTCGAGCCGACGGCCTGGTAGAACACGCCGGACCCGGCGCTGGAGAAGGACTGGTTACCGCTGACGGTGGCGTTGGTCAGGGTCAACCTGCCGCCCTGGAAGAGGATGCCTCCGCCGGGGTTGTTGCTGGTGCTCGGCGCGGTGAAGTTGGCCTGGTTGTTGCTGATCACCGAGTCGGTCACGGTCAGGCTGTCCAGGTCGGTCCGGTCACCCGATCCCGCGGCGATGCCGGCTCCGCCGAAGGTGTCATCCCGACCGTTGGTGATCGTGACGCCGGAGATGCTGGTCTGCACACCGCCGACGATGGAGGGATCGATCTCCAGCACTCGGTTGGCATGGTTGCCGTCGATGACGGTGTTCGCCGGCCCGGCTCCAGTCAGGGTGATGTTCGAACCCGTGACGGTGCCGAGCCGCAGCTCGCCGCCGGTCAGCGGGTACGTCCCGGTTGGCACGTTGATCGTCACGGCCTGGCCGGCGCCGTAATTGTTGGCTATACAGGTGGCCTCACGAAGGCTCAATGGTGAGGGCGGCGTGGTGCTCGAGTTGCCGCAGGCGCCGCTGCCGGCCGAAATGTCGGACGTGGTGGACACATTCAGCGTCACCGCTGCGTGGGCCCGGGGAACCGGGAATACCGCGATCGTGCCCACCACGAGAATGAGGGCCAGACCAATGCGGAATGATCGTCGCGGCACAGTTACCTCCGCCGGCCTTCACGCCACCGTCAGCGCGACGGTGCGCCCGTCCGACAGGCGGAAGGTCAGGCGGATAGCGTATGAATGAACCGATTTGCTGGCCAGAGCACAAAGTCCCGGTCGAGCCGGTTCCCATTCAGGGCATTGCACGCGCCGCATACATATACGGCAGCGAATCGCCATAGACATCGCCACAGAATCTGTCGACATACCCGTCCGCCCAGGGACGAGCCCCGTGGTCACGGCCGCTGCGGGAAGATTCCCTGAAGCGCGATGATGAAGCTGACGCACAGATAGGGCGGCATGTTGTTGTGCGGCTGACCACCACCGGTCATCCCGATCGCGCTCGGGCTCATCGACTTGTCGGGTGGGTTGTCGGCGTACATGTTGGTACCGATCCGACCCAGCCGGGCGCTTGCCCAGATCGCATCGTTCGGCGTCGTGGCGTCGCCGGCGGCGTCGACCGCGTTCGCGAGATGGGTGTGCGCAGGCATCTGCGGGCCCGCCACCGTCACATTCTGTTGTCCTCCGATCTCGCCGAGCCGGCGCGCGGACAGCCCGGCGCCCTGGCCTTGCTGCATGGGCGCAACACCCATGAGGTTGGGCAGGGCGAAGGTGACACGGCCGTCGCCGCCGTAGGTCGTGCCGAGCAGTGAGAACAGTGCGGTGTTCTGGGAGATGGCCATCAGTTGGCCGTTGCACAGCGCCCACCCGTTCGGGGCGAAGTTGCCGCTGAACATTCGGATCTCGGCGAGAAAAGGTTCAGGCATCGCGGGGCTCCTGTTGGCCGGTCTAGTTCGCTGAGGGGTAGACGCCCACCAGGGCGATGATGAAATTGAGCACCAGGAACGGTGGTCGGTTCTCGTGGGCCTGGTTGCCGCCGCCGTCGGCGATTGCGGCGCGGCTCATCGTGGTGTTCGCCGCATTGCTGTATTCCAGCGCGCCGTCGGCGGGGGCCCATGTGGTGCCGTTCGGGCTGGAGCCGTTGGCGGCCCCGCCGGCCAGTGCCGGATGGTTGTGGGCCGGCATCTCCGCGACAGTCAGCGTGTGCGTCGCCTCGCCGCCTTGTTGTCCGACGGTGAAGCCCTGACCCTGGTGGATGGGCATCCGCCCGGCGAAGTTGGGCAGGGCAAACGTGGTCCGGCCATCGCCGCCGTAGGTGGTGCCCACGATGGAGAACAGTGCCTGGTTCTGGTTGATCTGCAGCAACTGGCCGTTGCAGAACGCCCATCCCCTGGGTGGGAAGTTGAACGAGACCAGTCTGATCTCTCCGAGGAACGGATCACTCATGCTTGGCTCCGAAAGTAGGTGCGGTGGTCAGCTCGGGGTGGGGTAGATGCCCTCGGTCGCGATGATGAAGTTCAGGCACAGGAACGGCGGCATGTTCTCGTGCGGCTGGTTGCCGCCGGCTGGTTTCAACGCCGAAGGATTCATGGTCAGGTTCGCCGTCTGGGTCGAGGCGTACGCACTGAGGGTTCCGGATCCCCAGACGTTGCCTTCGGGCGCCGGCTGGTCGGCGTTGGCCGTGCTGGCGTTGGCGGCGTGGGTGTGCGCCGGAAGCTGGTCCGGGGTCAGCGTCAGTTGTTCGACGCCGCCGATCTGACCGATCACCGAGCCCGGCCCCTGGTGGTAGGGGATTCGGGAAGCCAGGTCGGGCACGGCGAAGGTCGCCTGCCCGTCACCGCCGTAGGTGGTGCCGATCAGCGTGAACAGCGTGTCGTACTGGGCGATGGGCAGCACCTGGCCCTGACACAGCAGCCAGCCGACCGGGGCGAAGTTGCCGGCGAACATGCGGATCTCGCCGATGTAGGGAGTACTCATCGTGCTTCTTCCTCGATGCGGGGGATCAAGCCGGTTGGGTCAGGGCGACGCACCCGGGGGTGGAACAGAATTGAATATCGCCTGGTATTCCAGCGGGAATTGCGCGTCGTTCGGTCGCTGGCCTATTGGTACGAGGAATACCGGCTCCGGCCCGAAGCCGTCCGCAGAGAGTTGATAGTTCGCCTGCTCGATCGGTGCCCGGGGACCCGCCTTGAAGATCAGCGAGAAGGACCCCGGGCCGCTGGTTGTGCATTCGGTGAGCACCAGGGGTGCCGTGTCACCGTCAGGCAGGTGGAGCGCGAATCCGGTGCCGACCCGAGCAGCGAAGTGGGGGTAACCAGCACCGGAGGGTGTGCTCATCAGCGTTCCCGGGCCGACCTGGTCGGGCGCGGGCAGACCGGCCGATTGAGGCGGGACGCGACCCGGTTGATCCGTGGCCCAGAACCCAACGCACCGCCGGCGGCCCCGGTGAACGTCGCACCGTTTCGCACCCCGAACTCCGATCCTGTCGCCGAACAGCACGCCGAATTGTCAGCACTTCATGTGTGTCATCGCCAAGTACAGCGGCAGGCTAATGGCCCGCGACCGAAATGGCTAGATCGGTTCGGCCCGACTTCTGGTCGAATCCACTATCCGCGCCACTAACGAAGGGCGTTCAGATTGAGGCGGCTCCGACGGAGCGTATCGGACGCTGCGGTTGTTCCCCCGGCCAACCGTGCTGGCCCGTTTACGACTCCACCAGAGCCCTCGGAATATATACATGGTCAGCATCTGGGAATGATCACTGAGGTCTCAGTCAGCTCACAGACACATCGCTAATCTAATCGCAGGGGCTAACCAGCCCTTCGAGTGGAGCGGGACCCGTTGAAGACCTTTCCCCCCAGAAGATCTGCGGTCTCATCCCTGTTGACCCGCCCGGCCCGGTTGTGGACCCCCGCCACGAATTCCGGCCGGGCGGGATCGACACCCGCCCTACCCCGGAATAGGTATGAACGTTTCAGCTCGCTGCCCTCGTGAGTCGAACGGACCTCGTGGCATCGCATGAGCAGGACAAAGCAGCCGTGATGACTGCCTCCGACGCCCGGCAATAACGGTCGCACCGCAGGGAGTGGTCTGTTTGGCCCGATCGGGCAACGGGGTTTGTCCCGTTCGGACGTAGTCCTCAAGGGCCGCCACGACGGAAACTGGTGTGCATTTCCGGCTATCGGCGAGGGGTGCAGATGCACGAGCATGCCGACAGGGAGAGCGCCGACTCAGGTGTGGCACGGACGGCCCCGGCCGTGAGCGGTGCACATGCTGTGAGCCAGCATGGTCAGCTCGGCGAGACCGCCTTGGGATCGGTGCTCCAACTCCAACGCCTCGCCGGGAATCGTGCCGTCATCCCCTTGCTTCAGGCCGGGTCCGGCCGGCGCGCAGGCGGAGTCCCGGTTCAGCGGGATGTCACCTCCGCCTCGGTGGACCCGACCGGCGTGGCCGCTACGGTCGCCGCAGATCCGCTGACCCGGATCGACCAAGCAGAGCAGTCGGCGTTGAGTCGACTGGCCGCTGCCGCCGCGGTCCGGCGGGCAGAGGTCGACGCGTCGTTCGGCGCCGCCTCACAACAGGTGACACGGAGTCTCCGACTGTTCGAGGCGCAATCGAAGACGGGCGAGGCAGCCGAGACTGCCCAGATCAGCGCCGCAGGAGCGGCGGCGAAGTCGACCATCGAACAGCAGGCGGTGACGACCGGGACCCGTGCCCAGGATGTTGTCGACCGTCTCGAGTCGGAGGCTTCTGGAACCGTCGGCCAGGAGTCGGCCCGAGCGAGGTCGCAGGCGATCGGTCAGCAGCAACGCGCCGACCCGGTGGTCGGCACCGCCACTGACGAAGAGGTGCGGCAAGGGAAAGAGAAGATAGCGGCCACGGTCCGGAACAAGGCCGGGACCGAGCTGTCCAGGGCCGGCGATCAGGCCGCCGCCAGCATGGCCCGTGGCCGACAACAACTGGAGTCCGAGCTGTATGGCCCAGCGAAGTCCGACGCCAACAGCAAGATCAAGGCGGCCGCCACACAGGCCGAGCAGGGCATCGACGGGGGACGGGGCACAGCCCAGGCTGCCGTCCGCCGGATCACCGGCGAAGCCGCGGCCGGATCTGCCAAGGCCGCGGGCAGGCTGACCAGGGCCATCAATTCCGGACAACAACTGGCGACCGACGACATTGCAGCCTGGGAAGAGGCGGCACGCAGCAAGATCAGCGAGGCGGCCGAGCATTTCCGGGCCGAGGTACTCGCGGGTGCCCACCAGTTCGAGGCCCAGGCGCTGGTGGCGCTGCCCGCCGGTGAAACTCTGGACGCGGCCAGGACCGAGGTCCAGGAGGGGCTACGGCAAAGCACTGACGACATGGTCGCAGCCATCACCGAGTCGGCTGCGGGCCTCGACGACGGCCTGGCGCAACTCGCGCGGCAGCACGCCACAGGCGTCGCGGCGTCGAGTCAGCAGGCCCAACAACGCGTGGTCGAACTCGGCCTGACGGTCCGTTCCGGCCAGCGGCAGGTAACCAGCGGCTTCCGCACGACGGCCGACGCGGCCACAGGCGAGGCGGGTCAGCAGTTCCGGGCGGTCCCCGACCGGCTCGACACCCACCTGGCACGCCCCCATCGAACCGGACTGGATGGAATGCGCGACAAGGCCGACGAGGCCGGCATCAAGGCCGCGGAGTGGGCCGATCGGGCTCGCAGCGCCGGCGACCGGGGGTCCTCAGACCTTGATTCCGCCGCATCGTCCCTGGCCCAGGAGGCCTCCGCGAAGGACCGACCGCAGGTGCAAGGTTGGTTCGAGGCCATTGTCGGCAGCATGCGCAGGTGGCTCAAGGACAAGCTCGGCGATGTCCTGGGCGGCATCGTGTCGGGCATCATCCTGGCCATTCCCGCCCTCCTGGTGGCCGGTGCATTGATCCTCGCCGGCCCGGTCGGCTGGGGCGTGCTTGCGGCCCTCTTCGTGGTCGGTGCCGGCATGGGCATCTATTCGCGCTGGAAGGAGTACCAGACCGACCACGGCGGGCAGGGCCCGGGAGGGTGGAACGCCGTCGGTGTTGTGGCACTCGGCATCGCCGACATCACCGGCATCCCGTACATCGTCGAGGCCGGCATCGGGCACAGGGCGTTCGCGCCCCGACCGATGACTGACTTCGAACAGTGGGAACGCGGCACCGAGGGCGTCATCTTTGCCGCACTCATGTTCGCGGGCGGCGCGAAGAAGTTGTTCGGCCGCGGACCGGTCGAGGCTCCCGTGGTGAAGCCGGAGGTCAAACCCGAGGTCAAACCCGAGGTCAAACCCGAGGTCAAACCCGGCAGCCCCGAGGCGAAACCGGAGGCGGGCGAGACTGCACCGGAAACCGGTGGGCCAAAAGCGACAGATCCGGCGACCGTCGAGTTTCCGCCCGGCACGGCGTACGAAAAGTTCCAATGGATCAAGCAGCAGGTGCTGGCTGCCCCGCCGGGTCAGCGCGTCCAGACAGCCCGCGCGCTCCTCGCCAGGATGCCTGCGGAAACCGGCAACGCCTGGGGTGCGACCGAACACCGGGCTACCAACGGCACCTACTGGAAAGGCGAGAAGCAGGCGAACATCTACTTCATCGACGGCGCGGGAAACGTGTATTCGGGCAAAGCCACCGTCGATACCTTTTCCTACGGACCCAACGGCGAGACCGTTCATCCGGAATCGTTCGGCAAGCCCCCGGAGCCCGCGTCGCCACCCCCCGCGCCGGCGCCGGCCCAGGCACCTCCGGCACCCCCATCCCCACCGGCCCCACCCCCGGCCTCACCCGCGGGCCCCACTACTCCAGACACCCGACCGGGCATCCCTGTCCCGGCCCCCTCGCACGAGGACCGCGACCCCGCGTTCCAGTGACGGGACTACGCGATGGTGCAGGAGCATGGGCGCTGGCCGGCGCCGAAAGAACCAGCCGAGCGAGCTCAGGTCTGCCCTTCCGGCCCTTCCGGACTGCCGCCTCGCCAGGTGAAGATCGTTGTGCGGGAGGACTCCCGCCGCCGGTCGGCGCACTGATGCCTCGGCGGTGCGGTTGTGAGAGGCGGAGGCCATGTCGATCCTCACCGACGTTCTGGACTCCCTCGGACTGTTGTACGTCCCGGAGGAAGCGAAGAACGTACTCTTCTGGCCGCCGCCGACGCCTGCACCGGCGGCGAGCTGGCATCCGCGACTGGTCGAGGGCGTACTGGCCCACCCGACCGGTGACCTGACCCGGGACAACGCGCTGCGCCCACGGGTCAGCGTCATGCTTGGCCCGGGTGCCACTCTGGCCGGCGTCGCGACGTTGCTCGCCGACCTGCTCGACGACATCACCGATCGGACGACAGCGGCGCCCCTGCCTTCGGCACACGAGGTCCTGGAGGCTCTGCTCACCTACAGCGCGACCCATCTGACCAATACTCCGACCGACCGGTTGGTGGTCGGCTTCCGGATGCCGCTGCCGGTCGAGATCGACGAGGCCGGCGGAACCTGGGTGACCAACCTCGAGACGATCCAGGGTTGGCGCCCACTGGCATCCGCCCTGTTGAAGAGCGCCCGGGACACCGCCGTCGCCCGACTGCCCATCGACGATCCGGACGCGGTACGCAGCCAGGTCACCGCTGACCTGGCCGGCGTCGGGGATCTGACCAACCTCGGGCCGGCGCTTGCGGCCCGAACGCTCCGCAACCCGTACGAGCCGGTCCTCTACCTCTACGAACTGTTCCGCCAGGTGCACACCGACCGCACCGACGATGAGCCCGGCTTGGGGATCGCGATCCTGGCCGTGCTGGTCCAGCACCAGGCGAACCTGTTGGCCACAACGACCGGGGGAGCTGCCGTCCTTCGCCGGCTGTGGTCGGCGTTGTCCACTCCGGCGGCGGCTGCACTTCCCGCCGCACGGCAGGCTGATCTGGTGCGCAGCCGTCGGCTGGTGGCCACGGCTCTCGGACTGGCGACCGGAACCGGACCGGACAGCTGGCAAGGACCGCTCGAGATCGGACCAACCGTGGTTCCGCGGGAATTCAGCCTGCCCGCCTCGGCCTCCCCTCGGCGGCGAGCACCCGCTCTGGAGGTGGCGGCGGTCGCGGCCGCGGAGAGCCCGGACGGCCAGCAGTCGATGGTTCTCGGTCGCCAGCTCAGTGGCGGCAGCATCGACAAGTACGGTGTGTTCGTCGGTCCGTCCTACGGCGGCCGGGTCGATCCGGTGGACTTCATCGACGACTACGCCGACGCCATCGGGTCCGATCCGACGCAGGCAGTGATGGACGACCGGCTCAAGGTCGTCAAGGCCATCACCCACAACGAGGGCTGGCTCGACGGCGCTCGGTTGCGGGACAAGGGCATGGTGTCGACCGGCATCCAGCAGTGGACGGTGCACGGGGACGACGAGGCGACAGTGCTCTGGGAACATTTCCGCGGTCTCGATCCGGACCACTTCGATCTGTTCCTCGGGCTCTACGGGATGCGTACGCAGATCTGGGGAGCCAGCGACACTGCGGCCAGCCCGACGCCGACGCCGGCAGACCTCCAGGCGGCCAATCCGTGGGCCGATCCGAACGTGCTCGCCTTCCCCCAGGTGGTTCCCGCCGATCCCGACCGACATTTCCCCCGGTTCGTCACCCTGCTCCGGGTCGACGCCGGTCAGGCGCCGGTGCGGATGCCGACCTCTGCCGGGAACGTGCCCGCCGGTCCACGGCTGCCGTACTTCCGCGGACGCGTGGCCGGCGGCGTCTACACCTTCACCGAGACCTGGTCGGCCAGGGTCCGGCTCGCGGCGCTGTGCTCGATCGCGTACTGCGTCGCCGAAGCGCAGACCGCGGCGAAACGGTTCGATCGGATCTTCAGGGACACCAACGACGCCGGTGACTTCACCGTGCCCGGTGCTCCGCATCAGCCAGGGACCCCCGTGCCCCGCTTCACCGTCAGCCAGCTGTTCACCTCCGAGTACGGCGCGGCCCTGCTGCTCGATGCCCACATCAACGCACCGGGCCACCTCGTCGACCGGTTGAATTCACACGGCGGCCTGATCCGCAGGAGCGACATCGGCACCGCCATCATCGCCGCAACCAGGACCGCCACCCATCCCGGCGGCGTCGTGGCATTCGACGCCAACGGCGACTTCACCAACACCTGGCTGGAACGCCTGGCCCAGGAGTATCAAGTGGCCCGGGCGCTGGCGGACAAGCCGCAACGTGACCGGTACATCCAATATCTGGCCGGCGTCATCCCACAGAATCCGGCCGTCCGCGGGGCGGTGTACCGGAGTCTGTCGGCGGTCCCGGGCAGCTTCGCCGGATGGGGTCCCTAGTCAGGGGTCGCAGGCCCTGACATCCGAAGGCGTCGAACGGTATCGGCGGAGGCATGCTTGAACCACCATGACAACCGGCGCAAGCGATGCTTCGGCAACCGACAACGCACCAGAAGTCTGGACGATCGGCCACTGGACCTGCCCGGAGCCGGACTTCCTTCGGCCCCTGCACGAGAACGGCATCGAAGTGCTGGCCGATGTTCGCGCCCACCCCGGCTCCCGGCGCAATCCGCAGTTCGGCCGCGACGAGATGCCCGGCTGGCTGGCCGATGCGGGCCTCGCCTACATCCACTTCGGCGAACTCGGTGGACGGCGCCCGAAGCAACCCCAGGTCGATCCGGAACTCAATGCGGGCTGGAGCCAGCCATCGTTTAAGAACTATGCCGACTACACGCAGACTGCGAACTATCGGGACGGCATCGCGCGCCTGACCAGTCTCGCCCGCATCCGTCGGCTGGTGATCATGTGCGGGGAGCCGATGCCATGGCGGTGCCACCGCCTGCTCATCTCCAACACGCTGGCGGCTCGGGGCTGGGTCGTCTGGCATCTGATGGGTGACGATCCCCCGCGCCGGCACGTACTGGGCCGCTGGGGTGCGCTGCCGGTGATCGGCGACGGCTTTGTTCTGACCTACCCGCCGCAGCACGAGCCGACTGCGGCAGCGCAGTAGGAACGGCTCCTTGACCGTCGGGGCCGTCCTTGATCACCTGACCACCCGCGGCAGCCGTCGAGGGTTCGACCACCGGCTGTCACCGGGTCAGCTGCGTGTGGTCGCGGACGGCGGTGACCACGTCCAGGATCGCTTGGCTGGTGATCTCGGCGTATTCGCGTTCCCCGACCAATGCTTCGTGGCTGGCTCCCGGTACGACGCGATGCGCACTGTTGGTCGACAGTCTCGCCAACCGATCCTGGGCTTCGAACCAGTCGTCGGCGTTGCCGACGGTGGCCGTCAGGACGATCAGCGGCCTGGCGCCGACGTCGCGCAGAGCAGCGGCCTCCTGAACGGCGGCCCCGGCGCCGGCGTACTCGTCGATGGTGCTCCGGATGGTGCTCGCCCGGGCGGCATTGGCGCGGAGCTCGTCACGTGAACGCGGCGGAAGGGAGCTGAAGTCGGTGAGACCGGTGACGCGCGCCAGCCCGAGCCGGGCCGAGACGGAGATCAGTGTGGACGTTCGGGCCAGGACGCCGTCGGTGCGGACCACGGGTGTTGGCATGTTCGGTCTGGCCGGTGGTTTCGCCGCCGTCGAGTCGATGAGCACCAGACCGGCGACCTCGTGGGGATACTGGGCGGCGAAGACCCGAACGTAGAGCCCGCCGAACGAGTGCCCGGCCAACACGTACGGCCCGGTCACTCCTGCCCGGTGCAACAAGCTGTGCAGGTCGGTGGCGATCCGGCTGCCGTCCTGAGGAGCGCCGGTGGGTGCGGGCTCGCTCCAGCCCCGCCCGGAACGGTCGTAGACGCAGACCCGGGTACGGCCGGCCACCGCGGGTGCGATCCATCCCATGTTCGACGACATCTCCCCGCCACCGGGTTCGAGGATGACGGTCGGGCTGCCCGAGCCCGTGCAGTTCAGGTGCATTCTGTGTCCGCCGACGTCGATCAATCTTCCGGGGGCCGGGAAGGCGTTCGCATCGGCGGCTGCACCGACTCTCTGGTAGCCGCCGCCGATGGAGGAGATGATCAGAACGCCGCAGACCACGAACAGCAGCGCCCTGCCGCTGCGACTCGGCATCCGTCGGTGGACGCGAGTGATCACCCAGATCGCCAACGCCAGCAACAGCGGCGGCCACACCCAGCCGAGCGCCTCGTCCACCGAGGATCCGAACATGATCAACAACAGACCGCTGACGCCGAAGAACAGGGCAGGAACCGCTGCCCAGTGCTGGGGTTGATCGGTGAGGCGCGTCGAGAGCAGGACCAGCATCGCCCAGCCGATCGCGATCCCGCACAGGAGCGCGCCGGTGATCGCACTCTCGGTCACCGGTATGAACGGCGCGAAGACGAGCACCAGCGCTGCGACCGAGCCGATCGCCAATGAGCCCGCAACGATCGCCGTCATCCGCCGAGTGGGCCACCCTGCACGGACGTTTCCGCCCTGCAGGTCACCGGAGCTAGCGGTGTCAGCTCGCGGGCGGGACGATCCGGGCTCATCGGCAGAGGAAGGTGTCATCTGATCGCCTCGTCGCTCGGCTGCCTGGGGGACTGTTCTCCAGCGGGACCGGTGCAGCTCACTATGCCCCGTAGCAGCGGCTTGCGCAGTGGATAGGCGAACCCCGTCGCAGCTGCCTACCTCCTAGGGCGTCTCGCTGAGCGGGCCGATGAGTTCGGCCCTGAGTGCCTCGGCTTTGGCCTGAAGCAACGGGATCGCCTTCGCACCCAGTTCCTTGGTCATCCGAAAGGTGGGACCGGAGACCGAGACGGCCATCGAGATCGGCAGTCCGAGCACGGGAACGGCGTAACAGAAGACGCCGTCCTCCTGCTCCCCGGCGTCGGTCGCGTAGCCCTGGCGCCGGATCTTTGCCAGTTCCCGGTGGAGCTTGGCGCGGTCGGTGATGGTCCGCGAGGTTGCTGCGGGCATGCCCGCACGATCAAGGATCCGGTTGACCTGGGACTCCGGCAGTTGCGCCAGGATCGCCTTGCCGACACCAGTCGCGTGGGTGTGCGCCCGGTGCCCGTCCTCGGTGAACATGCGCATTGCGTGCGGGGACGGGACGTGAGCTACATAGACGACCATGGTGCCGTCCAGGACGGCGAGGTTCGCAGACTCCCCGAGTCCGGCGACAAGGCTGGCCAGATGAGGCTCGGCGACCGGTGAGAAATGGGTGTCGACCGGGCTCGCCAACCGGACCAGCCCCAGTCCGAGTCCGTAGCGGCGATTCTCGCGTTGCCTCGCGTATCCCAACGAGACAAGGGTTTGCAGGAAACGGTGGGTGGTCGGAACCGGCAGGTCCATCGCCTGCGACAACTCCGTCAACGACTGGTCGCCCCGGTCCACCAGCAGCTCGAGCAAGGCGAAGGCTCGCTCGACCGACTGGACGCCTCCGGCCTTCTTCGTCACGGGCGCCATCCTCCCCTTCTGATCAATCACTGTCTGCGCGCGACGGAGTCAAGCCAGCGTGAAGTTAGCACATGGGTCTGACCCGCAGTATGCGCCCGAATCGATGTAGGGCAATCGTCGTTCAGTCCTGAATCAGTATCAGTTTCCTCCAATCTCGGCCAGACGATTGCGGACGCTCCAAAAGTACTCCATTATATGAGCAGCGATCTCCACTATCTGGAAGGTGTCATGGACGACAACATGCTGGCAGTGAGAGTGCAGGTAGACCCGGAACTGCAGGGGCCGGCCGTGGATTGGGCCCTCGACCTGCTGCGTAGCCGATCGGGTGCTGATGTCCGGGTCGAGGTCGGTGAGTCGGAGGCCGACGAACCCTCGCTGGTTCTCCAGCAGAACGATCAAGGAACCCAGGGCTACTCCTACGCCCGAGCCGGCGCCGGGCTGCAGATCCGGGCCACCGATGTGGTCGGAGCTTCCTACGCACTGGTCGGGCTCGCAGACGAGTTGGAGATCGTCGGCGAACTGAGCCGCGCGTTCGAGAGTCTCGATGGCGTGGTGTCGTCGACCACGATGCCGGTGCGGGGCATCATGCGGTCCTTCTCCAGCGTCGACGAGGATCACCCGTGGTTCACCTCGACCGATTTCTGGACCGAGTATCTGGACTGGATCGCGCAGGCGCGGTTCAGCCGCTTCCACCTGGCGTTGGGCATGCAGTACAACTACGGCGCCGATCGCCACGGTGCCACCGACAACTACCTGTGCTTCGCCTATCCGTTCCTGCTCGACGTGCCTGGCTGGGACGTCGTGGCCGAAGGGGTCTCCGCCGAGGAACGGGAGACCAATCTTCGGATGCTCCAGTTCATCGGCAAGGAGACCAAGCGCCGTGGCATGGACTTCCAACTCGGTCTCTGGAATCACGCATACGACTACGGCCGCAACTCCGTCCACCGGTTCCCGATCACCGGACTGACCCCGGAAACCCACGCCGATTACTGTGCGGCGGCGATCTCGGAGTTGCTCCGCGTCTGCCCGGAGATCGATGGCTTCAGCTTCCGCGTGCACTACGAGGGTGGCATCCCCGACGAGGGTCATGAGAAGTTCTGGGACCCTGTGTTTGAGGCACTGTCCCGCAGCGGGAAGCCGTTGCAGGTCGACATGCACGCCAAGGGCGTCGACGACGCGCTGCTCGACGCGGTGAACAAGCCCGGCCTGCATCCCGTACTCGGCGCGAAGTACTGGGCGGAGCATCAGGGACTGCCCTACCATCAGGCAGCGATCCGCCGGCGCGAAGAGGCCAAGCCGGTGCCGCCGGGTCGAGAGCTGACGTCGATCACCGAGTTCGCGCGCAGGTTCACCCGCTACGGCTACGCCGACTTCCTGGGCTCGGATCGTCGGGCCGACCTGATCTTCCGGGTCTGGCCGGGTACCCAAAAGCTCCTGTTGTGGGGTGACCCCGAACATGCCGCCGGATACGGCCGGCTGTCCACATTCGGCGGCGCACTGGGTGTGGACATCTGCGAGCCACTGTTCTTCAAGGGACGCAAGGGTTCCGGCGCGCCGGGCCGTCGCGACCCGTACATCGATCCCGAGCTGAAGCTCGGGCTGCAGGACTGGACCAAGTACGCCTACACGTACCGGATCTGGGGTCGGAAGCTCTACAACCCCGACGCGCCGCGCAGGGAGTGGGAAGGCTATCTGCACCAGACCTACGGCGAACACGGGGACACCGTCGAACGGACCCTCGCTCCGTTGAGCCGCATCCTGCCACTGGTCACCGTCGTCCACGGTGTCGGCGGGTCGAACAACGGCAACTGGCCCGAGGTCTACACCAACCTCCCGGTCACCGAGGGTGCCTACGCCGGCCACCACGGCACAGACACCGAAGCGCCCCCGATGTGGGGAACCGTGAGCCCGTTCGATCCCCAGACCTTCTACATCATCAACGAGTGGGCGGACGACGTGATCGCCGGCCGGCTCGACGGGCGCTACACGCCCCTGGAGGTCGCTGACTGGATCCAGCGATTCGTCGACGAGGCTGCCGACGGTGTGGCCAAGCTGTCCGCGGTCGAGCAACCCTCGGCACAGCTGCGACGGACCGCCATCGACGCCGAAGTACTGCTGCGGCTGGGCAAGTTCTTCGCGGCGAAGTTCCGTTCGGCGGCCGACTACGCACTGTGGCAGCGCAGCGGCGATCGCGACCTGCTGGCCAGGGCGTACGACCAGCTGAGGTTCGCCTGCGACGTGTGGACCGAGATCGGTGACCTGGTCGAAGGCGTGTACCAGGCGAATCTGCGATTCGGTCCGGAACGCAGCGAACACGGCGGCTGGAGCGACCGTCGCCCCGGCGTCGAGGCCGACGTCGACGCCATGTGGGCCGAACTGCGCAACGCCTCGAACGACGCAGCCGGGACTTTCAGCGCGGCGGTGCCATCTCGACCGGCACAAGCCGGGCTCGGGCACACCCCACCCAGCGACTTCACGCGTGCGCAACCCGTCCCACTCGAGGTCTCCGCCGGCGAGGGCGTCGTCGGTGTCGTGCTGAGCTACCGACACGTCAATCAGGCCGAGGACTGGCAGTCGGTCCAGATGCAACGCGCAGACGGCGGCTTCCGGGCCGAGATCCCGGGCGACTACAGCGACAGCAGCTATTCGCTGATGTACAGCTTCACGGTGGAGCAGGAGGGAGGTGCGGTGACCCGGCATCCGGGCTTCGACGAAGCACTGGCCAACCAGCCGTACTACGTCATCACGGCCCCCGTCGACTGATCCGTCGGCAGCATTCACAGTCGGTTCGCACACCTTCCCCCCGGATGGACACCGAACGGCAAGAAGATCACGTCGAGCTCTATCCGAAGTATGAAATCAACCTCTCACAAAATGGAGTTTTGCCCCTAGAGTGGGGACACCTTACGAGGACGAAAGGTCGTTGCGATGTCCATGTCCGTGTCGCGCCGGCAGATCCTGATGGGGTCTGCGTCTGTCACCGGGCTCGCCGCACTGAGCGGTTGTAGCTTCTTCTCCACCGATCCCGACAAGGGTTCGGACAACGGTCCCAAGCAAGCCAAGGGCAAGGAAGCGCCGGCGTTGGCCGCGAAGGTCAAGTCCGGCGATCTTCCGCCTGTCGCGGAGCGTCTGCCGAAGAATCCGCGGGTGATCACCCCGCTGCAGAAGGTCGGCATCTACGGAGGCACGCTGCGGACCGTGTTGGAGAGCACGGACCCCAGCTGGCTCTGGATGACGGTGACCAATGATCACCTGGTCACCTGGGATCCGACCTACTCCAAGATCATCGAGAATGTCGCTGAGAAGTTCGAGGTGCTCGAGGACGGCAAGGTCTACGTCTTCCACCTGCGGGAGGGAATGCGGTGGAGTGACGGTGAGCCGTTCACCTCACAGGATCTGACGTGGTGGTATGAGAACGTGCTGCTGAACAAGCAGCTGACGCCGGTCATCCCCAGTGCACTCAAGATCAACAACGAGCCGGTGAAAGTCACTGCTGACGGTGATTGGCAGGTCACATTCACCTTCCCGTCGCCGCAGGCCCTGTTCCTGCAACAGCTGACGCCGCACGGACCGCCCTTCTGGCTCCTGCCCCAGCACTATCTGAAGCAGTTCCACAAGAAGTTCAATCCGGACCTCCCCGACGATTGGAGTGAGACGTTCCTGTCCAAGATCGACAACCTCGAGAATGTCGATCTCCCGGTGCTCAGCGCGTGGGTGCCGAAGAACCCGCACGGGGACGGCGGGCGCCAGGTCTGGGAGCGCAATCCGTTCTACTGGAAGGTCGACACCGACGGCAGTCAGTTGCCCTACATCGACGAGGTCGCCTTCACGTTCTTCAACGAGCCCAATCCGCTGCTGCTCTCGGCCGCGAACGGCGACGTCGACCTCTATATGAGGCAGGAGGTCACGATTCCCAAGAACCGTCCTGTGCTCAGTGACGGGCAGCAGACGGGCAAGTACAAGCTCGTGGGAGTGAAGGACCCCAACCACAACACGATCGGCATCTGTCTGAACCTGACCAGCAAGGACTCGGCCAAGCGGGCGATGTACCAGAAGAAGGACTTCCGCATCGGGCTGTCCTACGCCATCAACCGTCAGCAGATCATCGACCTCGTCTATCAGCGGCAGGGCCGTCCGTGGCAGACCGCGCCGCGGCCTGACGTGCCGTTCTACTCCGGTGAGGAGTTCGGCACCGAGTACACCGAGTTCGATCTCGGGAAGGCCGCCCAGCACCTGTCAGCGGCGGGTTACAGCCGGAAGAACTCGGCCGGCAAACTGCTCGGCGAGGACGGCAAGCCGATCGTCATCTCCGTCCTCTGCCAGTCCCGCTACCCGGACATGATCGATGCGATGCAGTTCGTCAAGGGGACCTGGGCGAAGGTCGGGATCGAGTTGCGGATCGACACTGCGAGTCCGGAACTGGTGTCGGAGCGACTCACCGCCAACGATTACGACTGCACGCTGGACAAGGGCGAGCTCGGTTACGTCGACCTGATCGCCGATCCGCGCTGGCTGTTCTCCACCGGCGGCTCGTCCTACGCCCCGCTGTGGTCGAACTGGTACGAGGGCGGAAGTCCGCGGGAAGCACCGCCGCAGGCGATGCAGAAGCAGATGTCGATCTATCGTGAGCGCGTTATCGGCTCCTCGGACCAGAAGACGCAGTATGCGGCGCTGAAGGAGATCATCGATATCGCCAAGGACGAATTCTGGACCATCGGCGTCTCCCTGCCGGGCGACCCGTTCTGTATCGTCTCCGACCGGACCCACAACGTCCCCGGCGACGGGCAGATGTGGATCTCCTTCAAGGCGCCGTATCCGGCGATCACGAACGTCACGACGTATTACATCGATCCGCAGTCATGATCGCTTACATCGTCCGTCGGGTGCTCTACATGATCCCGACCCTGTTTCTGATCAGCATCGCCTCCTTCGTGATCATTTCGCTGCCACCGGGCGACTACCTGACCACGATCATCGCGCAGATGCGCGCGCAGGGCGGCGAGGTCGATCAGTCCCGGATCGCGGCGCTGCAGTTGCGTTACGGGCTCGACTCCCCGTTGTGGGTCCAGTACTTCAAGTGGATCGGCGGGGTGCTCCACGGCGACTTCGGTGAGTCGTTCCAGCTGAACCGCTCGGTCTCCAGTGTCCTGGCCCAGCGGCTTCCGCTGACCATCGTGATTTCGTTCTGCACGCTGATGTTCTCCTGGATCGTCGCACTGCCGGTCGGCCTCTACTCAGCCGTCCGGCAGTACAAGATCGGTGACTACATCGCCACGACCATCGGGTTCCTCGGACTCGCCGTCCCGAACTTCATGATCGCCCTGGTGCTGATGTACATCGGTTACCGCTACTTCGGACAGAGCGTCGGCGGCCTGTTCTCGCCGGACTATGTCGATGCGCAATGGAACCTCGGCAAGCTTCTGGATCTGCTGTCCCATCTATGGGTGCCGATCATCGTGCTCGGCAGCGCCGGCACGGCCGGCCTGATCCGCATCCTCCGGGCCAACATGCTCGATGAGTTGCGCCGACCCTATGTCGTCGCGGCCAGGGCACGGGGCGTTCCGGAGCGGAAACTGATCCTGAAATATCCACTCCGAGTTGCCTTGAACCCGTTCATCTCCACCATCGGCTGGGTGCTGCCGGCGCTGGTCGCGGGAGAGGTGATCGTCGCTCAGGTGCTGTCGCTGCCGACAACCGGGCCGGTCCTGTTGAGCTCCCTGACAAGTCAGGACATGTACTTGGCCGGCTCGATCATTCTGGTCACCAGCCTGCTCACCGTGATCGGTACCCTGCTGTCAGACTTCGCCCTGGCCTGGCTCGACCCGCGGGTACGACTCCGGATGGCGAGGTGACGGTGTGGTTGATCCTGTAATTGCCGCTGTCCATCCCGGCAAGCCACTCGATCCGCCCGAAGCTGCGGCGACGACTGCTGAGGGTGACGAGAGGATATCGACTGCCAGCCAGTCGCGCCTGGTCTGGCAGGCCTTTCGGAAACACCGGTTGGCGATGGCCGGCGCCATTGTCACCGCGCTGCTGTATCTCACCGTGATCTTCGCGGAGTTCCTGGCGCCGTTCAACACGACGATGTTTCATGATCAGTACCCCTACGCGCCACCGCAGCGGTTGCACCTGATCGATCACAGCGGCGGCGGGACCCGGGTCGGACTGTATGTCTACGACTTCAAGCAGAGCCTCGACAACGAATCTCTGGCAGTGAAGTACACCGTCGACCCGACGAAGAAGATCCCGGTCCGGCTGTTCGACCGGTCGGCGGAGTCGTATCGGCTGTTCGGGCTGATCAAAACGAACATCCACCTCATCGGGCCGGTCGACGACAACCGTCCGATGTACCTGCTCGGTTCGGACCGCAACGGCCGTGATCAGTTCTCGCGGATCATCTTCGGCACCCGGATCTCGATGACCATCGGACTCGTCGGCGTGACGATCGCGTTCTTCCTCGGTGTCCTGATGGGCGGCATCTCGGGCTATGCGGGCGGCAAGATCGATCTGCTGATCCAGCGGCTGGTCGAGCTCTTCATGTCGGTCCCGACACTGCCGCTGTGGTTGGGGCTCGCCGCCGCGCTTCCGCCGGGTTGGGGTCCGATCAATCGCTACTTCGCGATCACGTCGATCCTCGCCCTGTTCGCCTGGACGGAACTCGCTCGAGTCACGCGAGGGCGCTTCCTTTCACTGCGCGAGGAGGACTTCATCACGGCCGCAAGGCTTGACGGCAACCGGCCACCGCGGTTGATCTTCCGTCACATGGTGCCGCTGTTCACCTCCCACCTCATCGCGTCCCTGACACTGTCGATCCCGGCGATGATCCTCGCCGAGACAGCACTGTCCTTCCTAGGGCTGGGCTTGTTGCCGCCAGTAGTGAGCTGGGGTGTGCTGTTGCAGGAGGCGCAGAACGTCCGGGTCGTCGCGTCGGCACCCTGGCTGATGCTGCCCGGTCTGATGGTGGTCATCGCCGTGCTCTCGCTCAACTTCGTCGGAGACGGGCTGCGGGACGCCGCCGACCCGTACAAGCAATAGACGTCCTCAAGGAGTACGCCATTTCCACCGTGGATCTTCTCGAAATCGAGAACCTGTACACGCAGTTCGTGTTCGGCGACGGGGTCGTGCGCGCTGTCGACGGCGTCAGTCTCAGTGTGCCGGCAGGGAAGACTGTCTGCGTTGTCGGAGAGTCCGGCTGCGGCAAGAGCATCACTGCCCGGTCGATCCTGCAGCTGATCGACCGGCCGGGCAAGATCACCGGAGGCCGGATCTGGTGGCGCTCCCAGGCGGCGATCGACAGCGCTGAGCAGGCCAGGTCGCGGCCGTCCAGGAGGCGGACGCGTAACCTGACCGATGATCAGGATGCCGACGAATCGGGCATCGATGTGCTTACGCTCGATTCCGCCGGTGATCGGATGCGCGACATCCGCGGCGGGGAGATCGCGATGATCTTCCAGGAGCCGATGGCGTCGCTGTCGCCGATGTACACGGTCGGGAACCAGCTGATCGAGGCCATCCGGCTGCACGCGACGGTGAGCAAGTCGGAGGCGGCGGAGCGGGCGCTGGGGCTGCTGGCCCAGGTGGGCATCCCGCGGCCCAGCCAGACGATGGACGCCTACCCGTTCCAGCTCTCCGGCGGTATGTGCCAGCGCGTCATGATCGCGATCGCGCTGTCCTGCAATCCGAAGCTGCTGATCGCCGACGAACCCACGACAGCGCTGGACGTCACGACCCAGGCACGGATTCTTGACCTGCTCCGCGACCTCCAGAAGGAGAGCGGTATGGCGATGATGTTCATCACGCACGATCTCGGCGTGGTCGCGGAGATCGCCGACGAGGTCGTGGTGATGTACCTGGGAACCGTTGTGGAACAGGGCCCGGTCGAGGATGTGTTCGAACATCCGCAACACCCCTACACCCGTGCATTGCTGGCGTCGGTCCCCAGGATGGGATCCGGAGCACGGCAGCGGCTGTCGGCAATTCAGGGACAGGTGCCGCACCCGTTCAACTATCCGACCGGATGCCCGTTCCATCCGCGCTGCCCGGAGGCGATCAGTGGCGTCTGTGACACGATCGAGCCGCCGACGGTGTGGCTCGGTGACCGCAGGAGAGCACGGTGTGTTCTGCACGACCCGGAACTGCTGGCTGAGAAGACACCCGCTGTCGAGGTTGCCCGATGATCACCACGGCTGAGATGACAGAGCCTGATGTGACGACTGCCGAGCCGATCCTCAAGATCGAGCAGTTGGCGATGCGCTATCCGATCAGGCGCCGGAGCATCCTGTCGCGCCGTACCGGCTGGGTGCACGCGGTCAACGGCATCGACCTGGAGGTGAGGCCGGGGGAGGTGCTCGGCCTCGTCGGCGAGTCCGGCTGCGGCAAGACGACGCTCGGACGCTGCATCGTACGCAGCGAGCAGCCGTCAGAGGGCAGCGTGCTGTATCGCACCGCCGAAGGCGCAACTGTGGACCTGGCGACCATGTCGACCGCGGAACTGCGGCCGTACCAGCGTCAGATCCGTGAGGTCTTCCAGGACCCCTTCTCCGCGCTCAATCCGCGGATGACGATCGCCCAGATCGTCGGTGACCCACTCAAAGCCGCCGGGATCGCCCGGGGTTCGGAACTCGAGGATCGCGTAGCGGGACATGCTGCGACGCGTCGGCCTGTCGCCGAGCCTCGCGAACCGATACCCGCATGCCTTCTCCGGAGGACAGCGGCAGCGGGTCAACATCGCCCGGGCGTTGATCACCAACCCGCGGCTGGTGATCGCCGACGAGGCCGTGTCCGCCTTGGACGTGTCGGTTCGTGCCCAGGTTCTCAATCTGCTGCGTGATCTCCAGGAGGAACTGGGGCACACGTATCTGTTCATCTCCCACGACATGTCAGTGGTTGAGAGCATCTGCGATCGGGTTGCAGTGATGTATCTGGGCAAGATCGTCGAGCTGTCCGATACCGACGCCATCTACCGGAACCCACAGCACCCCTACACCGAGGCGCTCCTGTCGGCAGTGCCGCGCCCGGACCCGAAGCTGCGGGACAGTAGCCGGCGGATCCGGTTGTCCGACGACTTCCCCGATCCGGCGAACCCGCCGTCGGGATGTTTCTTCCACACCCGCTGTCCCTATGCCGATGGCGAGGCGTGCACTGAGATCCGTCCGGCGTTGCGTGAGCTGAAACCAGGGCACGCCGCCGCCTGCCACCACAGTGAAGATCTCAAGCTGGCGGGCGTTCTCGACATCGGCATTCCGAAAGCCGGCGATCTGGGTGCCGAGGGAGAACCGTCAACAATCCGGAGTGAAGCCACCGTCAAATAGCAGGATCGTGAGGTTGAGTCGAGTGGACCCCAGTGAGGGAGCCCATGTGATCACTTTCGAAGAGTCAGCATCGTCGGATGGGAGCGGATCAGGCGCCGTCGATCGCGGTTGGGCGCCCGCCAGGTGGGCCGCGGACAGCCTTGCCGACACTCTGAGAACCCGAATGCCGACCGACGATCGGCGGTTCGAGGTGATCATCTGTCGGCCGGGGAGCTCGAGTTGGGACGAGGTGGTCTCCCGGGCCGATGCACCGGCGCAGTTCCCCTCCGAGGCGTTCGCCATCGCAACCCGCCCGGCCCTTGACGGCGGCAGTCCCACGGTCCTGGTCGGTGCCGGCGACAGCCGGGGACTGACCTACGCGGTACGCGACATCGCCGACCTCGTGGAACATGCCGCTGACCTGGGGGAGGCGTTGGACAGTGTCCGGACTCGCTATGAGCAGCCCCGGGTGCCGACGCGGAGCGTCACCAGGTTGTATGCGTCCCATCGATTCGATCATGTCTGGCTGCATGATCGTTCCTTCTGGGACGACTACTTGACCGAACTCGCGACCCATCGCTTCAACCGATTCACCGTCGCCTTCGGCCTCGGCTACGATTTCTTGATCGACAAGCGCGTGGTCGATAACGACATGTGCTTCCTCTACCCCTTCGTGCTCGATGTTCCGGGCTACGACGTGACGGTCGCCGGCCTGGACGATAGGCAGCGAGACGACAACCTCGCGGCCCTCCAGTACGCCGCGAAGGCCGCCGCCGCTCGTGGCATCGAGTTCGGACTCGGTCTGTGGAACCACGCCCCGCGGCTGGAACCGGTGCACGCCACCGAGCGCTGGTTGGTGCGCGGGCTGTCGCAGGACGACCACGCCCGCTACTGCGCCGACGCGTTGGAACTGCTCCTCGGCGCGATTCCCGAGATCACGACGTTGACCTTCCGGGTCCACTTCGAGGGCGGAGTTCCCGAACCCACGCACGCGTTCTGGGCCGAGGTGATGGGCGCGGTCTCCCGCATCGACCGCGAGATCAGCATCGATGCCCACGCCAAGGGGATCAACGACGCGTTGCTCGACGCGTTGAAGTCGGCCGACAGCCAGTTGACCCTGTCGACGAAGTACTGGGGCGAGCACATGGGACTGCCCTACCACCAAGCCGGCATCCGGGCGCGCGAGTTCGATGGCCACCGACGCGCTCGGACCGGCTCCAGTGCGGCCCCGGAGGCTGGTGGCCGATCCGGCGGCGAGGTCACTCGACAACGCAGCTTCACCCGCTACGGCTACGCCGACTTCGCCCGCCTCGACGCGGGATACCAGTTGTTGCACCGCATCTGGCCCGGGACGCAGCGTGTGTTGTGCACGCCCGACCCCGTCGGTGCCGCAGGGATCGGCCGGAACGCAACGTTCCCCGGTGCCCGTGGTGTGGAGTGGTTGGACGCGCTGACCTTCCTGGGCAAGAAGGACTCAGCCGAGAATCCGCTGCCCGGCCGTCCGATCCGCGAGCGGGGACTCTACGCCGATGCCCGACTCGAGCTCGCGGGGACCGACACGTGGCGCAAGTACGCATCCCAGCTGAGAGTCAACGGCCGGGCGGCGTACAACCCCGACGGCGATCTCGACGGCTGGCATCGTTGGTGCCGGAGCCGCTTCGGCGCAGCCGCGGCCGACGCAGCGGCGGCATCAGCGGCCGCCGGCCGGGTGCTTCCGTTGATCACCACTGTGCACGCCCCATCGGTCGCCGGCAACATCTACTGGCCCGAGATGGATACGCCTCTGCCGCTGATCGAATTCGCCCCGGAGACCGACAATCCGTTCGCCGACCGAGGCTGGCACCTTGATCCGACCTTCGACATGGATCCGCCGTATTCCTTCGGTAACACCAGTCCCCTGGATCCCGAACTGTTCGCCTCGCCCGACGACTACGTCGCGGCGCTGATCGACGGCACGCCACTCCCGCGCTACACACCGATCGACGTCGCGGAATGGCTGGACACTCTGGCGTCCTCAGCCCGCGAACACATCGCACGTGCGCGGGCTGTCGCCGCCGAGGCATCCGATCCTGCCGAGTTGGAGCGGATGATGATCGACGCCGAGATTGCTGCGGGACTCGGCGAGCACTTCGCCGACAAGCTCCGATCCGCAGTCAGCTGGGCACTCCACCGACGAACCGGCGCCGTCGATGATCTTGAAGACTGCATCCGCGACTATCACGCGGCCCGCGAGCACTGGCACCAGCTCGCCGAAGCGGGCAAGGCCTATCGCGACGACCTGCCGTTCGGACAGATGCCCTACCAGCGGGGACATTGGCAGGACCGGCTGCCGATCATCGACCGGGATCTGGCGGCCGTCGAAGCGCACCGGACCAGTTGTGACTGCCCGACCGGGCCGCGGCCCCGACGACCCTGGGTGACGGTGCCGGCGGAGGTCGACCATCGTCCAGTGGACGGATTCCTTGCCGGGCACCCGATCAAGCTGGTCGCGACGGTGGTTGATCCGCGCATCCAACTCACCCTGCGCTACCGCGAAGTCGATCAGTCGCAGGCCTGGTCGGAGCTGCCGATGGCCACCTCGCCGCGGGACGATCGGGAGCGTTTCGCCGAGATCCCGGCCGGCGCCGCCACCGGCCGATACCGGATCCAGTACCGCTTCGTTGCAGTCAGTCCGGCCGAGGACGACCAGCCGGCGCGCGTGGGACTCGCGCCCGGATTGGACCCGGTACGGCTGGACCGGCAGCCCTATCACGTTCTGACCCCGCGGCTCGGCGCATGATTGCCGAGTCCCGACGCCCAGCCGCCCGCGCCACCGAGTCCTGAGGAGCCGACCATGCCCAACCCCGCCGCGACCGTCACCCACGTCCTGGACGATCCGCCGCCGTTCCACTCCAAGTTGCTCGACTACGGCGAACGGCCCTACTGGTCGGCTGACGGAACGCGCATCGCCTTCGTCGAGGGCAACTACGGCGATGTCTGCGAACTCGACGTCGGCACCGGTGAGGTCCGGAACCTGACCCGGGACCTGGGTGATCACCACAGCTTCTTGCGCGTGCTGGTCCTGTCCACCGGCGACTATCTGCTGGTCGGGCCGCGACGGTTCGTTGACCGCGACGTCAGCAGGCACGTCGAATCGGAGTTGTGGGTGTTGGACAAGAATCTCAGGCAACCGCCCAAGCCGTTGGGCCGGCGAATGTTCGAAGGGTGTGGGGTTTCGGTTCACGAGCCCAAGATCACCTACGCCGTGTCGGGACGCAATGATCCGGCACTCGGCGGTCCTGGTGTCTTCGAATGTCACGTCACCCGAATCGACTACACCGACGACGGACCGGTACTCGGTGACGACGAGGTCTTCTACCGCACCGGCGGGGGAGTCGCCCCGGAACCCCAGGACTTCCGCCACGACGATTCCGAAGTGATCATGGCCGAATACACGACCGGCCGGACCCAGGGTGTCTCGCCGACACCGAACTGCGTGGTCAAGGGCGTCACCCTGGCCGACCGGACCCATCAGACGTACATCGCCGAATCCCTTGTCCACAACGAATGCGAGGGAATCTTCCCCGGTGGCGACTACATCTGCCTGGAATCCTCCTGTGATACCCAGTGGCCCCACTATCCGCCGCGCGACCTGTGGAAGCTCAAGCTGGACGGCTCGCAGCAGCGCGTGCGGATGACCTCGATGCCGTCCGACCACACGTGGAAGGCGACCAATTCCAATGTCAGCCCCGACGGACGGTGGCTGGCGTACATGGTCGCCCTGAACGGTGACGAGGCCGGTTACGGCCGGGGACTCGGGCTGCTTGATCTTGAGGCCTGGGGCCGGACCGAGGCTGCACAGGCGTGGGAGACACCCACCGATCGGGCCGGGAAGGCCGCACGGTGACGGGCGCGGCAGAAGTGGCCGCCGGTTCCGCGATCGCACTCCGGCTCGAGTCGGCCAATGCCATCATCGCCGGCGCGATCTCCCAGGCTCGTGCGGATGGGATCCCGCCGCTGGCGGTGGTCGTCCTCGACCTCAGCGGGCACATCGTCGCCGCGCAACGCGACGACGGCGCCAGCATGTTCCGGTTCGACATCGCCAGGGGCAAGGCGTGGGGCGCCGTGGCGATGGGATGCTCGAGCGCTGCGTTGGCCGCCCGCGCAGCCGACAATCCCAACTTCTTCAATGCTCTCGGCCCGACCAGCGCCGGACGGCTGTTGCCCCAGCCGGGCGCCGTCCTGATCCGGGACGCCGACGGTTCCCTGCTCGGCGCGGTCGGAGCCAGCGGTGGAACAGGTGCAGAGGACGCGGCATGTTGTGCAGCGGGCGTCGCGGCTGCCGGACTGGTGCCGGAGAAATGAGTGGAGTTCGATGACGGACACGATGAAAGATCAGCGCACGGCTCGCGTGTCGGCCGGTGGACTGTCGGTCGCACAGCCACTGTACGACTTCGTCAACGGCGAGCTGCTGGGTGAAGCGGGGCTCGCCCCCGACGACTTCTGGACCGGACTCGCGGCCCTGATCCGCGAGCTGACGCCGCACAATCGGGACCTGCTCGCGCGACGCGATGAGCTGCAGCTCGCTGTGGACGACTGGCATCGCGCCCACCGCGGGCCGGGCAAGGCCGCGGAGTACCAGAAGTTCCTCGAGGATATCGGCTACCTGGTCCCCGAACCGGAGACGGTTGCGGTCACGACGGAGAATGTCGACCCGGAGCTCTCTGAGATCGCCGGACCGCAGCTGGTCGTGCCGGTCCTGAACGCCCGCTACGCGCTGAATGCGGCCAACGCGCGCTGGGGATCTCTCTACGACGCCCTCTACGGCAGCGATGTGATCGACGAGTCCGACGGAGCAACACGCAGTGGCGGTTACAACCCGGTTCGCGGCCGGCGGGTGATCGATTTCGTCCGGGACTTCCTTGATCAGAGCTTCCCGCTCGCCGCCGGCAGCCATGCCGATGCCTGCGGTCATCGGGTGACCTCGGGCGGGCTCGAGGTTCGGCTCGTCGACGGCTCCACGACGCGACTCAGTGCCGCTGATCAGTTCCGGGGTTTCCTGGGTGATCGGGAGGATCCGAGCCAGATCGTGCTGACTCACAACGGCCTGCACATCATCCTGATCATCGACCGATCGGCAGAGGTCGGCGCCGGAGATCCGGCAGGCATCGCGGATGTGCGGATCGAGGCGGCGGTGTCGACGATCGTCGACTTCGAAGACTCCGTCGCAGCCGTCGACACCGAAGACAAGGTCGCGGCGTACCGCAACTGGCTCGGCCTGAGCCGGGGCACGTTGACTGCCCCGATGACGAAGAACGGCCGCGAGTTCGTCCGCCGACTGTCGGAGGATCTGCGCTACACCGCAGCCGACGGCGGCGAGCTGGTCCTGCCCGGTCGATCGCTGTTGATGGTCCGCAACGTCGGCCATCTCATGGTCAGCGACATGGTGATCGACAACGACCTCGGTCCGGTGCCGGAGGGCATCCTGGACGCGGTGTTCACGAGCCTGGCTGCACTGCCCGGGCTCAGGCCGGACAACCCGTGTCGCAACAGTCGTACCGGGTCCATCTACATCGTCAAGCCCAAGATGCACGGCCCGGATGAGGTCGCCTTCGCCGACCGGCTGTTCGCCGGAGTGGAAGGGCTGCTGCGGCTGGAGCCCAACACGATCAAGGTCGGCGTGATGGACGAGGAGCGGCGGACGTCGGTCAATCTGGCCGCCTGCCTCAACGCCGTGGCCAAACGGTTGGTGTTCATCAACACCGGGTTCCTCGACCGGACCGGCGACGAGATCCACACCTCGATGTATGCAGGGCCGATGGTCCGCAAGGCGGACATGAAACGTCAGGCCTGGATCACGGCGTACGAAGACAGCAACGTCGACGTCGGACTGGCTGCAGGTCTGAGTGGCCGCGGTCAGATCGGAAAGGGCATGTGGGCCATGCCGGATCTGATGGCAGACATGTACGCGCAGAAGATCGGCCAGCCGAACGAGGGCGCCAACACTGCCTGGGTGCCGTCGCCGACGGCCGCAACCGTGCACGCCCTGCACTATCACCGGATCGACGTGCGACAGCGTCAGATCGAGCTGAGAGATCGGCAGCGCACCAGCCGCGAACAGATGTTGATCATTCCGCTGGTCGATCCGGCGACGCTGTCCGGGCAGGACCGAACAACAGAGCTTGATCGCAACGCCCAGTCGATCCTCGGGTACGTGGTTCGGTGGATCGAGCAGGGTGTCGGGTGTTCCAAGGTTCCCGACATCGACAACGTCGCCCTGATGGAGGACCGTGCCACGCTGCGGATCTCCAGCCAACTGCTGGCCAACTGGCTGCACCACGGCCTGATCACCGAGGCGGACGTGCGGCAGAGCTTCGAGCGGATGGCACAGGTGGTCGACCGCCAGAACGCCGGGGACCCGGGATATCTGCCGATGGGCCCGAGGTTCACGGCGAGCATCGCCTTCAACACCGCCGTTGAGTTGGTACTCGAGGGTGCCAGGCAGCCCAACGGGTACACCGAACTGATCTTGCATCGCCGTCGCGCCGAGTACAAGGTGGCCGCCCGGACGAGTTCGGCATGAAGCAGGTGGGTCTTGCCTATGGCGAGCGACGGCTTGAGGTCAGTGTTCCCGACGACACCGCCGTGATCACACCGCAGTCGATGGCCGGGGCGAAGGATGTCCGGGGCATGCTCCGCCGCGCGTTAGCAGAGCCCGCCTCCGGTCCACCTCTGCGCGAGATCGTCCGCCCGGGTCAGACGGTCGCGATTGCGATCTGCGACGTCACCAGGCCGCAGCCCCGAGAGCTCATGCTCGGGGCCGTGCTCGAGGAGTTGGACGGACTCACCGATACCGCGAACGTCGTCGTGATCGTCGCGACCGGCACTCACCGCGGCACCACTGCCGACGAACTGCAGGCGATGCTCGGCACGGAGTTGGCCGGTTCACTGGAGATCATTGATCATGACGCACGTGACCCGTCGTCGCTGACCTGGTGCGGTGTGCACGGGCGCGACGTCCCGGTCTGGTTGAACACGCGCTGGTGCGAGGCCGATGTGCGGATCACGACCGGATTCGTCGAGCCGCACTTCTTCGCCGGCTTCAGTGGCGGCCCGAAAATGGTGGCTCCCGGGCTCGCCGGGCTGGAAACCGTGCTGACGCTGCATGACGCGTCCCGGATCGGAGATCCGCAGGCGACGTGGGGTGTGTGTGAAGGCAATCCGGTCCATGACGACGTTCGAGCCATCGCCGCCGCAACCGGGGTGGACTACGCGTTCGATGTCGTGTTGAACGGTGATCATCAGGTCGTCGCCGCCTTCGGCGGTGAGGTGTTGGCGATGCACGCGGTTGCCCGGGAATTCGCTCGCCGGGTGGCGATGGCGCCGGTTGATCAGTTGTTCGACGTGATCGTCACCACCAACTCCGGCTATCCGCTCGACCAGAACCTCTATCAGCTGGTCAAGGGGATGTCGGCGGCGGCGACCATCGTACGGCCGGGCGGTTTGATCATCGCCGCAGGCGAGTGCCGTGACGGGTTTCCCGAGCACGGGCTGTTCTATGAGCTGCTGAGCAGTGCTCCCGACCTCGGGGGCCTGGTCGCCACCTTCGGTGACGGCGCCAATGCCCGACCGGATCAGTGGCAGGTCCAGGTTCTCGCCAGAGTGCTGGACAAGGCGACTGTCGTTGTGCACAACGACTTCCTGACCGTCGACCAACTTGCCGGCGTCCACCTCGGCGCGACCGCTGATATCTCCGCGAGTGTCGAATCCGGGCTTGTCAGTGCCGGGCCGGAGGCCCGCGCGTGTGTGCTTCCCGAGGGTCCGCAGACCATCCCGTATCTCCGAACAAACCTTGGATGATCTGTGACAGCGACGTCCCTGTCAGAGATCATCCGCTGTCGCTGTTGACCCGCAGTTGGACCGGCGCGCGAGTAGCTGGACCTCCGCATATGGCATGATGCAGTAGTGCGCACTGCTATATCGAGGAGGTTGCGATGAGATTGTTCATTGTCGGGGCGACCGGGCGAACCGGAAGTCTCGTGGTGCAGCAGGCGCTGGGTCGTGGGCATGCAGTGACCGCGTTCACTCGGCGTCCTGAGGCTGTCGCGACCCGTCATCCGCAGTTGGAGGTGGTGCCCGGGGACGGGCTGTCCGTCGATGACCTCTCGCGGGTCGCCGGGCACGACGCAGCCATCTCGATCGTGGCGGCCCCGGACCTCAAACAGACGTCGGTCGCCGAGCAGGTCACCCGGAACCTGGTGCAGGCGATGATCGACAACCAGGTGAACAGGGTGGTGGTGACCAGCAGCCACGCGCTGGTGGCGACCAGGCCGAGACTGGCTGTTGCGTTCATTCGGATGCTGCTGCGCCATTCGTACGCGGACGCCCGCAACATGGAGTCGGTGCTGCAGCAATCCCCATTGGACTGGCGGATCGTCCGGGCGAACCGGCTGGTCGACAAGCCCGCCGTCGGATCGGTGGTGAGGATGCCCGGCGGTCAGGACTTCGTCGGCGGTGCGAACGAGCTGACCCGCGCCGACCTGGCCGCCAGTCTGCTGGACGTCGTCGCCGACGATGAACTGAAGCAGCGGGCCATCGAAGTCACCGGAGCCAGGCGCCGCTGACCGACGTCGATCGACGCCCGGGTCGGCGACGTCGATCCGAAGCGTCGGCTAAGAACCACCAGCCGTCGTTGCGCCAGCAGAACCGTCTTCGGGATCGTCTTCCGGAGGGAAGGCATCGAGCCATTCCAGACGACCGGAGGCGATCTCCTCGGCGATCTCGGACATCCAGTCCCGTTCGGCGCGCAGGCGTGCCAACTCGTACTCCGATTCGACCAGCAACAGTGGCTGCACCGTATTAGCACCGGCGAGGTCGGCGGTGAGCCGTTCAATGGTCTCCGAGAGCTTTTCGGTCCGCGCATGGAGGGCGGCGACCGCCTGGCCGCGCTCCAGGACCGCAAGGAAGGAGAGCGCGGCATAGGTGATGTCAGTATCCGACGTGGGAGTCCGCAGCAGCACTTCGACCCGTCGTCGGGCCTCGGCGCGGCCCGCCGCGGTGAGCGCGTACACCGTCCGCTCCGGACGTCCGACCTGACGCTGCGTGCCGATTGGCTTGATCAGTCGTTCCTTCTCCAGCCGGCTGACGGCGTGATAGAGGCTCCGGGGAAGTCCGGTGACGAAGACCTTTCCGGTCTCGAGCAGCAGCCTGTGGATGTCGTACGGGTGGCGCGGACCGACAGCCAACATGGCCAGTACAGCCAGCGCAGCCAGATCGCGATCCTTCCGATCGAGTGACTGACTGCTTCGCACGCCTGGAGCCTACTGCGAGAGCCTCGACGGCGGTCCTGATCATCGACGCCGACCTCGACGACACCAGTGGCGGACGCCTGGTGACGTGTTCAACCGGTCAGCGTCCGCGACTCTGCAGGGTGCCGGCCACAACGAGCAGCACGAAGGCGCACACGCCGAGGATCGTGCGCACCAGGTGCCAGGCCACCCAGCGGGCTTCGTGGAAGTTCCGTCGTACTTGGGAGAGGTCGGGGATGCGGTCCGGGTCACCGGCGGCACTGATCGCATTGTTGAGCGGGACGTGGATGATCATGGTGATCAGGACGACACCGAGGTAGAGAAGGAACGCGGCCGCAACCAGCGGGAAGGCCGGTCCCGCTGTCAGGTGGGTTGCGGCCGACACTCCGGTCAAGATCAACGCACCGAAGAAGCTGCCCATGAACCAGGGGTTGTAGACCGCTCGGTCAAGAGCCTGGTAGGCGCCGACGAAGGTCCGGTCATCGGTGGTGCGGAGTGCGGGCATGATCGTATGCGCGTAGAGCGCAAGCACTCCGGTGACGACGCCGGTGAGAATGATCGCGCCGGCCAGAGCGAGACTGGCGATCAGTGGGGGACCGCCGAGGCCGGCCGCATCGGACGTGTGCTCAATGTTCATCCGGTGGTCTCATCTCATCGGTCGGTGTCGCAGCGGTGGCGGTGAACTCCGCACGGTGGTCGGTCAAGTATTCCGCCAGCGTGGTCGCCGGCCGGCCCAGGACCCGCTGGAGCGTGTCCGTTACGGCGGCAGCGGCGCCGGATCGGAAGTACGCGTGCAGCTCCGCGACGCCGGCGGCGAGGCTCTCCGGGCCTCCGCGCCGGATCAGCGCCCTGTGGAGCTCATCGGGGGGCGTGTCGATAACCTCCACCGGGTGGCCGAGCGGTTTCGGCGGCGAGGTTCGCGACGTCCTGGGCTGTGAGCGCCTGCGGGCCGGTCAGTTCGTGGATCGTATCGGCATGCGCACCGCAGTCATCGGTGAGCATCACCGCGGCCGCCGCAGCGACGTCGGTGCCGGCAATAAAGCTGACTTGTGCCGCTCCGAGAGTGCTGCGCCACCGGCCGGCCGCGATCGGGTGACGGTCGTTACGAAGCAGGTTGTCCATCAATGAATTGGCGCGCAGCACGGTCCAGTCCTTGCCCGTGTGGAGCAGGTGCTCCTCGGCCAGGTGGTGCCAGCGCAGGAAGGTCGGCGCGTCAGGGCCGGCGCCGAGCGCGGACAGCTTGACCACACGGACGCGGCGAGTGGCCGCAGCGTCGATGAACGACATCTCGAACTGCGGCCGGGCGGGGGTTTCCCCACAGACCAGGAATGCGGCCGCAACACCTTCGAGAGCCCGGTACAAGCCGGGCTTGTCGACACCGTCGCCATGATCAGACTCGATCCGCGCCAGCTCGACGCCATTGCCGGTGGCCGGTGACCGGCGGCTGCCACTCCGGGTGAGAAGTCGTACCCGGCGTCGGTTCTGTCGCAACTCGGAAGCGACCAGCCGACCAACGTGCCCGGTCGCGCCGGTGATCAGATAAAGACGATCATCGGCGGACATCGATCTCGTCCCCGCTGTCACCGGATCGGACACGGCTCAGACGGGCCCATACCGGAGAACGACCACCCCCGACTTGAGCGTCCTGGTCTCCAACAGACCGAGTCGGGCATGCAGGACGTCACCGAACAGCAGGTCGTCAGCAGTCCCGACGCCGGCCAGTACTGGATGAACCCACAGACACAGTTCGTCCACCAGACCTGCGCGCATCAGTGTCTTGGCGACCGGCCCGTAGCCGTGCATCAGGATGTCCCGCGCATGCGCTTGCTTCAGCTTGTTCGCCGCCTCAACAAGGTCTCCGCTCAGCACCGTGGTGTTGGTCCACTGCGCCTTGTGCAGCGTCCAGGAGACGACATACTTGCGCATCGCGTTGATCTTGGTTGCGTACTCGCTGTCACGGGTGGACCACGCACCGGAATAGATCTCATAGGTGCGTCGCCCCATCACCATGGCGTCGCCGGCCTCAAGCTGGTCGAGGGCGATGGCGTCACTCTCGTCGTCGATATAGTCGAAGTGCCAGTTGTCCAGGTGGTTGATCACGCCGTCCAGGCTGACGAATGTGGAGTTGACGATCCGACCCATGTCGATCATTCCCTTCGAGCAGGTGTGGCCAGGAACCGGTGCGCGGGAGTTCGTCCGGTCTAGCGCTGGGCGCGACAGACCTCGCCCTGGACGCTTGTGACGAAGTGGTCGACCTCGAAGTGCTGGGCGAGGTAGGCGAAGCCGGTGGAGTCCCCATAGCGGCCGGTACCACCGGTGAACTGCTGTGTGCCGCCCGCGTGGCCGGCACCGGTCTCCTGGTTGACGTTGCCGATGCTCGTCTCGAGGGCGGTGAGGGTCGACCGATCCCGGAAGGTGTACGTGATCGTCCCGCTCACCGGTCGTTGATCAGGTGCTGTGGGCGGAGCCTCGCCCCGGGAGCCGAGCACGAAAACGGTTGTTCCGGTGAAGCCGTGTCTGCCCTCGACCGTGCCGATCACACACGCCTCGGTAAGCGGTGGGCAACCCTCGGTGACGACCTTGTCGCGAATAGTCGCTGAGATGTCCCGACAGCGCGGTTGCGCGGCCGCCAGCGACGTGTACGCAAGAACGCCGGCGAGGACGGTGACTCCGGTGACGGCGGTGCAGCCGACGCGAAGTGATCTCATGGAACCTCCTGCACTATCCGGCGCCGTGGTGTCCGGCGCGGTGTCCGGTTCGAGCAGGTTAGAAGCCATGACCGACGGACGGTGGAACCGATTCGGCACCAGCTTCACTGGTCCGGTCTCGACCCCATAACGACCCGGATACGGGACAGAATCGATCTGGGCGCGTCGGTCGACCTGCGACCGTTCCGCCGGAGTCTGCGCCCAGCGAAGGCCGCCGATCGCATCGCGAGGTTGACATGGACATTCACCTGTCGCTGATCCCGGGAGAACCGATCACCCGCCAGGTGTTCCAACAGATCAGGGACGCCATCCTGGCGGGCCGGCTCACGGCAGGCGATGCCCTGCCGTCCAGTCGCGACCTTGCCGCGTCGCTGGGCGTCTCCCGGAACACGGTGATCACCGCCTTCGAGCATCTGACGGCCGAGGGTTACCTGCGGGCACGCGCCGGCGTGGGCACGTTCGTGGCATCCGATGTCCAGCCGATCAACCGGGCGCGCAAGGTGCCGTCAGCCCTACGGCCCCTGCCGTGGTGGGAGGACGAATCGTGGGAGAGTCCGCGAGCCTCGGGCACCGAATATGCCTTCGACTTCCGGACCGGTCTGCCGGATTCGACCGCCTTCCCGTTCTCCACGCTGCGGCGGCTGATCGTCGGCGAACTACGACGGACTGTTGAGGGAGGTCGGTACGCCGACCCGCAGGGCGAGGCCGCTCTCCGCGCGGCCATCGCGCGACACCTCGCGGTCAGTCGCGGGCTGACCGTCGGCGCCGACGACGTCGTCGTCACCAACGGCGTCCAGCAGGCGGTTTCGTTGCTTGCCCAGGTCCTGTTGCAGCCGGGAGATGTCGCAGCAGTGGAGGATCCGGGTTATCCCGCGGTCCGGCGAGCACTCCAGGCGGCCCGTGCCGACGTCGCCAGCGTGCCGGTCGACACCGACGGCCTGGTGGTCAGCGAGCTCCCGTCGAACGCCAAGCTGGTGTACGTCACACCCGCGCACCAGTTCCCGCTCGGCGTTCGGATGTCGTTGGCGCGGCGCTCTGCGCTGCTGGAGTGGGCGGGGGACAACGACGCTGCCGTCGTGGAGGACGACTACGACAGTGACTTCCGGTTCGCCGGGCGACCGCTCGATGCGTTGCACAGCCTCGACCGGTCAGGCCGCGTCGTCTATGTCGGCTCGTTCTCCAAGACCATGCTTCCGTCGTTGCGGCTGGGCTACTGCGTCGTCCCGCCCGGGTTGGTGACTGCGCTGCGCAGGGCCCGATTCGTCGCCGATTGGCACGGCCCTGTTGCGCTCCAGGGAGCGCTCGCCGGGTTCATCGACGAGGGCCGGCTGGCCGCCCACATCCGGCACATGCGCCGGACGTACCTGGCTCGGCGTGATCGGCTCGCCGACCTGCTGGACTCCCGGTTCGACGACGTGCTCATGCGGATCCCGTCAGTCGCCGGCCTCCACCTGGCCGCCTGGGCGCGGTCGGACCACGCCGATGTCGCCGGCTGGGTGCGACGTGCGGCCGATCACGGCGTGGCGTTGGCCACCGTGCAGGACCTCTCCTTCGAACCGACCCGGCCCGGACTGGTGTTCGGGTTCGGCGCGATACCGGAGGAGAAGATCGCCGGCGGCCTGCGCGTGCTCCGAGATGCCATCGACCGGAGGGAATCCAGGGTTGGCAGCTAGCACTGGCCCAGTGCCATTGGGTCTGCTGTGGACCTCCCGACCCGTCCCGTCAGCGCCTAACTTCGGCGTGGTGTCCAACGATGATTCTGTGAAAGTCGCCGCGACGGCCGGCACCGATCAGGCGTTGTCGCCCGTCCCCTTGATGCAACTGACGACCGGCTTCTGGGCGTTCAAGACGCTCGCCGCAGCCCATGACCTCGACCTGTTCTCCCGGCTGTCCGGCACGGCAGGTACGACGAGCGCAGAGCTTGCCGAAACGCTCGGAATCCACCCGCGACCGGCCGACATGCTGCTCACCGGCTGTGCCGCACTCGGGCTTCTGGCGAGGACCAACGGCCGCTACGTCAACAGCCCGCTCGCCGAGGAGTTCCTGGTCCGCGGCAAGCCGTACGACTTCGGCGGCTGGGTGGAGATGCTCGACCGTCGGCTGTACCCGGCCTGGGGCAAGCTCACCGACGGCATCCGTACCAACCGCCCCATCACCTGGGATCCGGACCGGCAGAGCTCACTCTTCGACGGCGAGGATCCGGAACTGCTTGCGGTGTTCTGGGAGGCCATGCACTCGCTCTCCACCTTCACAGCCCGCACGCTGGGAACCGCAGTCGACCTGAGCGGAACGCGCCGCTTGCTGGATGTCGGAGGTGGCTCGGCAGCATTCGACATCGAACTGTGCCGGCAGCATCCCGGCCTGACCGCGACAGTCTTCGAACTGCCGATGGTCTGCGAGATCGCGGCCCGAAAGATCAAGGAAGCGGGTCTCGCCGAGAGGATCCAGACGACGGCCGGCGACTTCTTCGCCGACCCCTCGTTGCCGGCGGGTCATGACACGATCCTGTTGTCGATGATCTTGCATGACTGGGCGGAGGACGACTGCCGTTCGATCCTCGGAAAATGCTGGGAAGCCCTGCCCGGGGGCGGGCAGGTGATCATCTCGGAGTTGCTGGTCAACGATGAACGGACCGGTCCGCCGGCCGCCGCCATGATGAGCCTGAACATGCTGGTCGAGACAGAGGGCCGCAACTACACGCCGGCCGAGTACCGACGGTGGCTGGACGACCTGGGGTTCCAGGACACTCGCACCGTCTGGTTCGAGGCGGCAGGAGCGAACGGCGCCGTCGTTGGTCGCAAGCCGTGAGGTCGTGCCGCCGCGCCGCGTCGGGTCGGTGAGTGGTTTCAGATGAGGTGGTGCTCGAAGGCGTAGGCGGCGGCAGCGGTCCGGGAGCCGACGTCGAGCTTGGTGAAGATGTTGGACAGGTGCCGGGCCACCGTCTTCTCGCTGAGCACCAGTTCGGTCGCGATCGCGGCGTTGCTGCGGCCCTCCGCGACCAACCGGAGGACCTGGGCCTCGCGGACCGTCAGCCCTCCCGGGGGTGTGTCGGGAAGGAGCAGCCGCTCGGTCTCGGCCGCCGCGGGTGCGGCACCGAGGGCAGCGAAGGTCGCCGTGGCGGTGCGGAACTCGGTCTCGGCTGAGCCGCCGTCGCCCATTGTGCCGAGTGCGCGGCCGATCAGCACCCGGGTGCGAGCGACCTCGTACGGGCTGTCCACCCGCCCCCACAACTGAGCAGCCTTGCGGAGGTACGGCAGTGATCCCGCGGCATCGCCGACCGCCAGTTCCACGGCACCATCGGCGTAGGCGGCCATCGCCTGCACGGCGGAGGTCCCCAACCGGGTCGCCACCTCATCGAGTGCGGTCGCGGCGGTCCGAGCCTCCTCGACGGACCCGGCGGCAAGCAGGACCTCGACGGCGGCGGGCAGCAGCCGGCAGCCAGCCGTCGGCTCGGTCTGCTCGGCGAGCAGCCGGCGGACGGCCCCGACGGCGGCTTCCGGCCGCCCGGTGGCCAGCCAGAGCAGCGCGAGCCCGGGTTGCGGGTCGAGGCCCAGCTCGGCCGACCGTTGGTAGGCGGCGTCCGCGGCCGTGTAGTCACCCATCACCCGGAGGACATCTCCGCGTTCCGACTCCGCCAAACCGGCGGCCGGCAGCGAGTCTGCGTGTCGATACCGCTCGATCGCGTGCTCGAACTCGTCGAGAGCCTGAGCGAACGCACCGCGCAGCCGCATCACCTGGCCACGGTGGACCGAGCATTGCCCGGTGAAGGTGACCAGCCCGGGCAGGGCGGCGCACCAGCGGTGGAGCGCCGACGTCCACTCCGCCACCCGGCCGAACTCCGCGATCTCCTGACAGCCCTCGATGGCGGTGCAGTAGACGTTCCCGCAGACCCCAGGGGACACCTCGCCGGCCGTCAGCACGGCCATCGCCTCGTCGAGGGCCGTCAGCCCGTCGTCGACCCGGCCGGAATAGATGTCGATCCGGCCCATTGAACACAGCCCGAGCGCCAGCAGATCGGGATCGCGATGCAGCCGGCCGAGCCCGGTCGCGCGGGCGGCGAGTGCGGCAGCAGTCGGCCAAGCCCTCTCCGCCAGGTGTTGGAACATCACCAGGAAGGCGAGGTAGCCCTGTTCGACGGCGTCGTCGTCGAGCCCTCCGACGACCTGGGCCGCCCGAGCCGTCCAACCCGCGGCGAGTGACGGCTCGCCGGCAGTGGCGTGGATCATCGACAGATGGAATGCGCAGCGTGCCGCGCCCGCCGGATCACCGGTGCCGTTGCTCAGCCGGAACCCACGCTGGTAGTAGTCGATCGCGGCAGCGACCCGGCCGAGCAGGTAGGCGGAGGCTGCTGCCGCGCGCAGGTCCGAAGCATCCATCTCGTCGGCGTCGAGGCCCGACCAGGTGTCGAGCGCGCGGGCCCAGTCGCCGCGCTCGTAGTCCTCGCGCGCCCGTATGAGTTCGTCGACGAAGCCCATGGCCGGACCTCCTGCGCGTCACGATACCCGCGGCGGACGCCCTCCGGTGGATCCAGGTTCAGGCTGCCGCGGCCTGTCCTCGGGTAGTCCGGACGGCGGGCCGCCCGGCTCGTTCGGCGATCCGTCGGGCCACCAGTTCGGCGTCCCGTCCGACTCCGGCCAGCAGCATCGAGGAGAACGCGTACTGGAACGACAGGCCACAGAAGAACAGACCGGGCGCGGACGCCACCACACCGCGGTATTCCCGCGGATAGCCGTCGTCGCCGAAGACGGGCAGGTCGATCCAGTCGAAGTCCTGTCGGAACCCGGTCGCCCAGACGACGTTGGTCGCGCTGATCACCGTGCCGTCGGCGAGCACCGGGAGGCCGTCGCGGCCACCGATCACCCTGGCCTCGTTGCGGACGACGCCGCGGGCGACGAGATCGGCCCGCTTGACCCGCAGCATCGGCCCGCCGTGGGCCCGGACCTCGGGCATCTCCTTGCGGCCGAGCGGCGTCCGTCGGGTCACCAGATGCCGCCACATGAACAGCAGCGCGGGGAAGAGCACGTGCATCCGCCGCGATTCCAGCCGGACCGGGATCTCGCCACAGTCCCGGCCGACCAGCGTGGTCGGATGGCGCGGCGCCACCTCATAGGCGATGTCGGTGCCCGAGTGAGAAGCTCCGACGACCAGCACCGGACCGGGCTGCAGTTGGCTCGGCCGCCGATACTCGCTGGAGTGCAGTTGCAGAATCGTCGGGTCGAGTTCCTTGGCGGCCGCCGGCACATTCGGCGTACGACCGAAGGTGCCGGTCGCCACCACCACCTGGTCGGCGTGGATCGTCCCGCCGTCGGCGCTGATCCCGAACCCACCGGCATCGTCGGCCGACAGCCGACGGACGCGGACACCGAGCCGCACCGGAAGCGCGTTGTCGGCGGCGTACGTCTCGAGGTAGTCGGCGACCTCGTCCTTGCTCGGGAACGCCCACGGCGCTGCCGGGAAGGGCATCCCCGGGAGGCCGTCGAACTTGGCCGGTGAGTACAACCGCAGTGTGTCCCATTGCTGACGCCAGCCGTCACCGATGCGTTGGTTGCTCTCCAGTACCAGGCATTCCCGGCCTCGCCGGCGCAGGTGATAAGCAGTGGATAGGCCGGCCTGGCCGGCGCCGATGATCACCGTCTCGACATGTTCCATGATTCCTCCCTCGGTGTGGCTCACGCTAGGGGGGAGTGGGCCGGCCGTTTCATCGACAGGACTGCCCATCCGGGTGAGCTGTCCCCTGGGTCAAATCACCCACGTCGAAGGCAGTGGCGCCCCAATCTGAGAATCCGACCATCGGCCCGGCCGACGTCTGGCTCGCAGAAGTCACAGCTCGGTTCGGCAGGAGTCCGCCCGATGTCGCGATCGGCAAGCGCCGGGTCGAACGAGGTCGTACGGTCGTTGTGGATGAAGTGTCACGGTGCTGCGACGGGGATGGTCGAAGTGCGAGGGATGGTGATCGGGACCGGTTGGGCCGGCGAGGGCTATGCGACCGCTCTGCGCAGATCGGGTGTTGATGTCGTGGCCTTGTGCGGTCGAAGTCCTGAGCCCGCGCGCGCAGTGGGCGCCCGGCTCGGAATCGATGACGTACGACTGGACTGGCGCGCTGCGCTCGACGAGCTCGAACCCGATGTCGTGGCGATCACCACGCCGGCGGGACCGCACCGCGAGATGGTCGAGCATGCCGCGCGACGTGGCGCGCACGTGGTCTGTGAAAAGCCATTGGGACGCAGCGGACCTGAGGCTCGCCGGATGCTCGACGCGGTCGAGGGAGCCGGTGTGAGACATGCCTATGGCGGGACGAGCCGGTACACACCGGGACTCGTCAAGGCCAGGGACCTGGTGATCGAGGACGCCATCGGCGAGCTGCGCGAGATCGAGGTGGTGGTCCACATGAACCTGCCACCGCTCCTTCCGTACTGCTGGGTGCACAGCCTGGAGGCGGGCGGCGGCATGCTGATGAACGGTATGCCGCATGGTCTTGTCCAGGCCGAGTACGTCTCGGGCGGCAAGGCGGTGTGGGCGATCGGCCACACCGACGTGGTCGTGGATCGTGTTCCGGTCGGCCCGCCCGTCCACGACTTCCGGTTGTGGACCCCGATCGACCCCGACGAGGCCGCCCACGGCCCATGGCGGGAGAACGACGCCGACATGACGGCGACCGCCGTCATCGGCATCGAGCTGCCCGGCGGACGAATGATCACGGCGCTGTTCCATCTGGCCGCCTTCACTGCCACCCGACATGTCGGCTACCTCGCGGTGCACGGGACGAAGGGCTCCATCCAACTCGATGACGCACCATGGTTCAGCCGGATGTCGTACCGGAGCGCGGCGAGTGATCAGTGGACGGAGGTCCCGTTCACAGCCGAGGAGAATCCGATCCAGTCGGGGTGGGATCACTTGATCAAGGATTTCGCTGCCGACATCAACGGGCACCGCACCGGCAGCTATCCGACCTTCACCGACGGCTGGAGAGCCAACGAGTTGATGGATCAGGTGAGGGCATCGAGGCCAACGGCTGCGCATCAGCCGGCTTGATCATGATCACGATCATCACCACTGCCGGAACTCTGCCGGCCGAAGGTCGGCCATCTCATGTCCGGACCGTCGCAACGCCGTTCCGGAGGAGTTGTTGATCAAGGTGGAGACACGAAGAAGCCTCCACGCGATATGTGCGCAGGGTTTCGACCCACCAAGATCATGGCGGAGCAGCGGGTCAGCTGGCGGATGGGCCCCGACGATTGCCGTCGTGCTCAGCGTTCCGGAGGTCGATGGGGCAGCCGGACCCGGAGGATGGTGTTGCCGGGCCGGGAATCGATGGTGATCGTGCCGTCATGCCGCTCGACGACGATGCGGCGGGCGATGTCCAGCCCGAGACCGGTGCCCGTGCCGACCTCCTTCGTCGTGTAGAACGCATCGAAGGCACGGGCAGCCACCTCCGGTGACATCCCGGCGCCGGTGTCGGTGATCTCGACGACGACGTGGCCCTCGTCGGCGGTCGTGGTGATCAGCAGCGTGCCGTGACCGTCCATCGCGTCGACCGCGTTGTCGATCAGGTTGGTCCACACCTGGTTCAGTTCGCCGGCGTAGGCGTCGATCTTGGGCACGTCGGGGCCGTAGCGCCGGACCACGTTCACACCGTCCCGCAGTTTGTGACCCAGCATCACCAGGGTGGTGTCCAACCCTTCGGTCACGTCGACGTGTTGCAGCGAACCGCGGTCCATCTGGGAGTACGACCGGACAGCCGAGACCAGCTCCATGACCCGGCCGGTCGACTCCTTGACCTCCGACAACAGCGTCTCGGCGGAGAACGTGCTGGCCACCCATTCCAACCCGGCCTGCAGCGCCTCTGCCGGCAGCACGGCGGCGGCGCGGTCACACCAGGCGGCGCTCACGCCGGCCGCAGCCAGCGGCGGAACGATCAACCAGTCCCGTTCGATGTCGTGGCGGTCCATCCACGAGGACAACTCGTCCTCCTGGTCGGCCACCGCCAACGGGTCGGACAGGACGGGCGACGGCGCGACCTCGCGACGAAGGCTGTCCAGTGCACTGAACTGGGTTGCGGTGATCTGCCCGTCGGCGAGTCGACCGAGGGAGGAGAGGAGCGTCTGGCAAGCGCCTTCGAGGGCGTCGACCGCCCGGTTTGCGGCTGCTGCCGGATTGTTCAGTTCGTGCGCCAGGCCGGCGGCCAGGGTGCCCAACGTCACCAGCGACTCGCGTTGCCGTGCGATGACCTCGACGTGCCGCGCGGTGCCGTACACACCGTCCAGCAGATGCCCGGTGAACGGGAACCACTTCATCGACAGCTCGCGCAGGGCCGGCGACGAGACTCTGAACACCGTGCCCTCGGACACGCCGCGACCGCTGGCCAGATAGCGACCCTGCGGGTCCCAGGCCCGGAAGCCGCCCGCCCAGCGGCCCGGCACGTCCATTCGGCCGACCACCGTGTCCTCGCGGCCGATCAGCCGGTGCAACTCGATCGCTCCGCTCACCAGCACCCACCAGGAGTCTGCCGATTCACCCTCGTGGAAGAGGTCCTTGCCCAGCGGAATGGGCAACTCTTCGCCGGCCTGCACCAGTTCGGTCAGCTGGGCATCGGTAAGTCCGTCGAAGAGGGAGACGGGTCGCAGATCGTCGGTACGCATCAGATCGTCGCCAGGTAGCGGTGAACCAGATAGACGGCCATGGCGCCCTCCCCGACCGCCGAGGCGACCCGCTTCATCGAATCGAGGCGGACGTCACCGGCAGCGAAAACGCCCGGCACGCTGGTCTCCAGCGGATACGGCGGCCTGGCCAGCTTCCACCCGTTACCGTCGGAAGCTGCCATCAGGTCGGGGCCGGTCACGATGAAACCCTTCTCGTCCCGGAGCACATCCGGACCCAGCCACTCGGCATGCGGCGAGGCACCGATGAACACGAACAGCCAACTCGCCTCGAGCTCCTCGGTCTCACCGGATTCCGAGTCGAGCAGGGTGAGGGCTTCCAGGTGACCGTCGCCGCGACACCCAACGACCTGGCTGGTGCAGCGCACCTCGACGTTGTCGGCGGCAGTGATCCGCTCGAGCAGATACTGGGACATGCTTGTTTCCAGGTTCGGGCCGCGGACCACCATGACAACCCGCTTGGCGAACCGGGCCAGATTGAGCACTGCCTGCCCTGCGGAATTCGCGGCACCGACGACGTAGACGTCGTCACCCTGGCATTGGCTCGCATCGCTGGCGGTCGCGCCGTAGTAGACCCCACGTCCGGTGAGCTCGTCCAGCCCGGGCACCGGCAACCGCCGGTAGGAGACGCCGGTCGCCACCAGCACTGCGCGGGCCTCGATCTCCGCCGATCCGTCGAACTTCACGGCCCGAACGGGCCCACGGGTCTCGAAACCGGCGACGGTCCGCGCCAGCACCATCTCGGCGCCGAACCGGCTGGCCTGGGCAACTGCCCGGTGGGTCAGATCCGAGCCGGTCAGACCTCTCGGGAAACCGAGGTAGTTCTCGATGGCCGCACTCTGACCTGCCTGACCGCCCGGGCCCTCCCGTTCGACGACCACGGTGCTCAGGCCCTCGGATGCGGCGTAGACGGCGGCAGCCAGCCCGGCCGGTCCGGCGCCGACGATGCAGAGGTCGTACAGCGGCTGCTGGGCTGTGGTTCGCAAGCCCAGGGCGCCGGCAAGTTCGAGGGTCGACGGCGACCGGAGCGTTTCGCTGTCGGGGATCAGCACCAGCGGCAGGTCGGCCACCGATGCCTCCGCAAGCTCGCGAAGCCGCTGGCCGTCGGCGTCCAGTTCGACGTCGTACCAGTGGTACGGCACGTGATTGCGGGCCAGGAAGGTCTTGATCTCGTGGCTGCGCTCAGACCATCGGTGACCGACCACCCGGACGTCCGCGGTGTGGTCGGGATTGGACTCACGCCAATCGTCGAGCAGATCGTCGATCACCGGATACAGCCGATCTTCCGGCGGATCCCACGGCTTCAGCAGGTAGTAGTCCAGGCCGATGTCGTTGATCGCCTTGATCGCGACATCGGTGTCGGCGTACGCGGTGAGCAGCAGCAGCTTCGCCGTCGCCGCCTGGCTGCGTGCCCGTTCCAGCAGCTCGATGCCGGTCATCGCCGGCATCCGTTGATCCGAGGCGATCAACGCCACCTGCTGGTTCCGCAACGCGAGCCTGGTCAGCGCCGACAACGCCTGGTCCCCGGAGGTGGCACGCACGATCCGGTAGTCGGCGCCGTACCGGCTCCGCAGATCACGTGAAATCGCGGCAGACACCATCGCGTCGTCATCGACGGTCATGATGATCGGCTTGCTCATCGCCTCATCCCCCGACCGGCCCGCTGGTGCCCGGCTGGGAGCGGGCACACCGGCGCGACCGAATGGCGTCAGCTTAGCGGTCACCACCGGGCGGCAGTCCGGTTTGCGACTCGAATGTCGGTCGACCATCGCGGCGGACATCCCGGCACCGACGCCGGCGTGGTGGTCTTAGGCCGACGGGACCGCGGCTGTCCCGTCGAAGCTGAACTGCGGTTGGTATTCCAGACGCGTGCGGGCCCGCGTGATCGACAACATCGGGGCCCTGCTGGGCAGGGGCTCGGTGAGGTACGGCTCCAGGTCCGGTCGGAAGCGGCGGATGATCTCCATCGTCGGCTCGGGCAGCCGGGTGTCCGCGGCGCCCAGCACGATCGGAGCCGACGTGACGGTCGGTCTGGTCACCGCGAGGACGATGCCGGCGGCCACGTCCTCCTCGTGCACCCATTGACCAAGATCGACCGGAAACGACTCCGTCGGGGGAAGGCCGTCGGTGATCATCTTCTGGTAGCGCTCGTTCGGGATCACCCCGGCGAACCGGAGATTGACCACCTCAGTGCCGAAGGCGCGGTGGTAGGCGTGCCCGATCTGCTCGCTGAGGAACTTGGTCAGCGAATACGGGTCCTCCGGCACCGGCTTCTCATCCTCGGTGAGGGGCAGCTCACGCCGTACCGGATCCAGACCGGACACCCGCCAGAAGAACGTGCCGAACGCGTTGATGCTCGAGGCGTTCACGAATCGGCGTACGTCCAGCCTTCGGACGAGCTCGAGGATCCCTGTCGTACCCATCACGTTGGTCTGCATAGTGGGCATCAGGTTGTTCCAGTCGCCGACCGGGATCGCGGCCAGATGGATGATCGCATCAGCTCCGTGAGCAAAGCGTTCCAACTGTGTCGTGTCGGCGAGGTCCGCACGGAGATAGGGCCAGTCGGTCCGCAACGGCACCCGCCGTCGGCCACCCGGCGCCGCCCCGTCGAAGATCGTTGCCTCGGCCGGATCGGCGGAGTCGGTGAGCAGCAGGTCGTGATCATGCTCGAGCCGAGCCGTCACTCGGCGACCGAGCCAACCTGCCGCTCCGGTGATCATGATCTTCATCAGTTCCTCCAGCGGATGACGGATGCGAAAGGGACCCTCTTGCCGGCGATCATTCTGCCGAACAGCTGTTCAGCATGATCGACATCGAACTCGGCCAGGGGAACGTTGCTGAAGCCGAACTCGTCGGCCTCGATGCACGTGATCACCGTGGCAAGCCGTTCCCTGGTCCAGCCGGACTGGAAGTGCGCGGTGATCGAACGCTGTTGCAGTCGGGTCATGCTCGCCCACGCGTCAGGCATCCCCGGGGAGAACCCGGAGTAGACGACCTGGCCGTAGTCCGTGGGCAGCGTCTTGATCACGATGTCGAAGGAGTCCGGGCTTTGGATGGTGTCGATGATCGCCTCAGGTCGGAACTCGGTGACCGCCTCGACGGTCGATGCGCCGCTGTCGATCGCGGCCGCACCGGCTTCGGTGGCGGTCGCCAGCCGGTCCTGGTGTCGCCCGATGACGGCGACCCGGTATCCGAGCTGGAGTGCCGACAGCGCGGCGGAAAGACCGATGATGCCGTCGCCGATGACGGCGACCCGTCGTACCCGGGCGGGCTGGATCCGATGCGCGGCGTTGTAGCCGACCTGGACGGAGATGCCGAGCGACAGCCCGGGTTCCGGCGCACCGGCCAAGGCGTACACATGTTCCAGCGGGTGGTTGCTGAACTCGGCATGACCGCCACTCTGCGACGCGGTGTCCTCGAAGTCCCGCGCCGACGCGGCGAAGACTGCTCGGCCCGTCCAGTCCTCGGCGCCCTCGCCGGCCGCGACGACGTACCCGACCTTCTGATATCCGGGTACCAAGGGGTAGTGGGAGGATCCCCAGTCGAACCGGCCCTGGGCGGTCCAGCGATCCGTTCCGGTGCTGACGCCCGAATACTCGGCTCGAACGGTAACCTCACCGGGCCCCGGATCGCCGAGGCTCACCGTCGACAGTGCCCCGACGCCCGGGGCAGTGATCACCACTGCCCGACCTGTTCGGCTCACCCGGCAACACCCACGGAGTCATTCCTACTACGTCCCGTCCGCGCTTGCCTCGCGGACACGGCGATGGCACTCGGCGCCCGGGCCGGTTGGAATCAGGGAGTCCAGCGATCAGGGGCACCTCACCGGACGCTGGTACGGCTCGACGTGCAACTGCGGATCCTTGGGGTACGACTTCCCGGGCCAGGTGCACATTCAGGGCTGAGGACGTCCAACCGTCCCACGACCCGGCGCAGGGAGGTACGGGGTGGCGCGTCTTCTGGTCGTAGCAACACAGGTGTACGGGCACGTCCGTCCGTTGGCCCAGATCGCCGCAGCACTCCGCGGCAACGGGCACGACGTGATCCTGGTGGTCGGAACCACGGTCGAGGAAACCCCGACGCCGGACATCACGGTCCCCCCGCCCCCGGTGCCGGCGCACCGCGAACCGGGCCGCCCCGACTTTCGGCGACGGCTGGACGGATTCCGGCCGAGCTGGGTCCGCGGCCGGAACGAGATCCTGGAGACCTTCGTCGACCCGGTGCGAAGACAGGCCGGAACGCTGTCCCGGCTGGTGCATCCCGGCCCCATCGGGCGACCATTCGATGCCATCGTCGCCGACGTCTCCTATCTCGGCGTCCAGCCGTTGCTGCTGACGACACCGCGACGTCTTCGGCCACCGGTGATCGGGATCTCCACAACACCGATCATGTTGCGCAGCGCCGACTGTGCCCCGTTCGGCGCGGCCCTGCCGCCCTGGCCGGGGCCGGCCGGCGAACGGCGGAACCGCCAGACCGACTGGCTTCTTCGCAAGGGACCGCTACGGCCGGTCCGGCGGGCTCTGGACGCCGTGGCGGCCGAATGGGACATCGGTCCGGGTGAGCTCGATCTGTTCGACGCCATCAGCCGCTTCGACCGCGTCTTCCAGCTTGGCCTGCCGGAGCTGGAGTATCCCCGGCGGGAACTGCCTTCGTTCGTCGACTTCGTCGGTCCGCTGCCGGTCCACTGCAGCTGCGGTGGCCTGGATCATCCGGAGATCGAGGCCGGCCGCCGAGTCGTCCACATCACCCAAGGCACACTGGACAACCACGACCTCAGCCGCCTCCTCCTGCCGTCGATCCGTGCGTTGGCCGACAGCGGTGCGACCGTCATCGCCAGCACGGGGGGCGGGCACGCCGACGTGCGGGCCCGGTTCCGCACCGATCCTCGGATCCGCATGGTCGACTTCGTCTGCTACGACTGGCTCCTGCCCCGAAGCGATCTGATGATCACCAACGGTGGCTACGGCGGGGTCCAGTTGGCGGCGCGGCACGGCATTCCGCTGATCGTCGCCGGCGACACTCAGGACAAGGCCGAGGTCGGCGCACGCGTGCGATGGAGCGGCATCGGCATCGATCTGCGCACCGGTCGTCCTCGACACCGGCGGATCGGAGCCGCGGTCCGGGCCATTCGCCGGGACCGGCGCTATGCCCGACGAGCGGCAGAGATCGCCCGATCCGCGGGCCGACTCGGTGACCCGCTGGACCGGATCATCGCCGGCGTCCTCGCCCAGCTGTAGCCGACTGCATCGCGTGCGGCGGCGGATCCGATCGGACCGCGGACCGTTGCAGACAAGGTCTGAACAACTTTCCAAGGTGATCTTGGGTACCGGTCGACTGGGACGCCCAGTCCGGGGTACTCACTAGATTATCTAGCTTGAGCTCGATCCCCGACAGGAGTCGCAGCAGCCGATGTCTGAGCGTCGCATCCGCATCGCCGTCTTCACCCGTGACCTGCGGGTCAACGACAATCCGGTGCTCGCCGCGGCCGCGAACGCCGACCGGACCATTCCGGTCTTCGTCCAGGATCCGACGATCGAGGCTGTCTTCGGCAACGAACATCGACAGCAGTTCCTCGACGCCGGCCTGGCCGATCTCGACCGGTCGTTGCGGGAACTCGGCGCAGGATTGGTGGTCCGGCGCGGCGATCCGGTCACCGAGATCGGCCGGCTGGCCGAACGGTTCGATGTCGAGTCGGTGCACATCGCCGCGGACGTGTCAGGCCATGCCCGGTCGCGGGAGCGCCGGCTGGAACGGGCGTTGGCGGCACAGCGCCGTCGGCTGGTGGTCCATGAGGCGGCGATCACCGTGCATCCGGTCGGAGATATCACCCCCACCGGTTCGGATCACTTCAGTGTCTTCGGCCCCTACTTCCGACGGTGGCAGGAGCAGCTCCGACGTCCGCTGATCGACGTACCGGAACGGATCGAGCTCCCCGACGGGCTCGGGGCAGCTAGCGTGCCACGGGGCCGGCCGGCGCACGCCTGGCCCGGCGGCGAATCGGCCGCCCGCGAACGGGCCAATGCCTGGTTCGCGGACGGACTCGCGACGTACCACGACGTCCATGACGATCTGGCCGCGGACAAGACGTCGAAACTGTCCCCGTACCTGCATCTGGGCAATCTGTCACCGGTCGAACTGGTCACCAGAGCCGCCGAACGGCCGACCGCGGGTTCCGAGGCGTTCATCCGGCAGTTGGCCTGGCGCGACTTCCACCACCAGGTGCTCGCCGCCCGACCGGGCGCGGCCTGGAACGACTACCGGAACCACGACGATCGCTGGAACGATCCGGGATCGCTGCTGGACGCCTGGCGGGCCGGCCAGACCGGTTACCCGCTGGTCGATGCCGGCATGCGGCAGCTCAGCCGGACCGGGTGGATGCACAACCGCGCCCGACTGGTGACCGGGAGCTTCCTGACCAAGACGCTGTACCTGGATTGGCGGCACGGGGCCCGGCATTTCCTGGGAAACCTGGTCGACGGTGATCTGGCCAACAACAACCTGAACTGGCAGTGGGTGGCGGGCACCGGAACCGACACCCGACCGAACCGCGTCCTGAATCCGCTGCGCCAGGGTGAACGCTTCGACAAGGACGCGAACTACGTACGCCGCTGGCTGCCAGAGCTGTCCGGGATCGCGGACGCGCGCGACGCCCGAGAACCCTGGCGGCTGCCGGCCGACCGGCGGAGGACCGTCAAGTATACCGAGCCGGTCGTCGACCTCGCGGCAGGCCGGCAACAGTTCCTCATATCCCGAGGAGGTGGGCGATGACTGCAGCCGAGGAGGTTGTCCTCCTCGACCAGGACGGTCGGCCGATCGGACGGGGTGATCGGGATGCCGTCCACGGCCGCGACACCCCGCGACACCTGGCGTTCTCCTGCTGGATCTTCGGCGCTGACGGATCCCTGCTGCTCACCCGCCGGGCCCTGGGTAAACGTTCCTGGCCCGGCGTCTGGACCAACTCCTGCTGCGGTCACCCCCGCCCCGGCGAATCGGTCGAGGCGGCTGTCCGGCGGCGCATCGGTGAGGAACTCGGCGTCCGGGTGACCCAGCTGCGCTGCCTGCTGGAGGACTTCAGCTATCAGGCCGTCGATCCGTCCGGAATCATGGAGAACGAGTCCTGTCCGGTCTACTGCGCCAGGCTGGACGATCCCGACGCGCTCCGCCCCGACCCGACCGAGGTCATGGACCAGGTGTGGACGTCGCCGGAGGCGGTCAGCGAAGCAGTCCGCTGCGCGCCCTACGCCTTCAGCCCGTGGGCGGTGGACCAGATCGCGTTGCTCGGGCCCACGCGCTTCGGTTCCGACCCGACAGGTGATCAACCAGGTGATCAACCAGGTGATCAACCACGCGAGGCGGACCGATGCTGATCGACGGCCGCCGACGAACGGCAACCGGCACCGCCGCTCCGCCCGGCCCGGTGACCGATCCCTCCCGAGAACCGGCATTCCATGATCATCTGGCTCGGGTCGACTCACTGCTGCGCTCCGTCCTCGATGAGACTGCCAGCAGCTGGCAGGGCTTTGACGATCCGATCAACGACGATCCGGTCAATGGCGATCCGATCAACGACGATCCGATCAACGGCGATCCGATCGAGGGCGGACCCACCCACACGACTCTGGCGGATCTGCCCGGGCTGCTCGCCGACGTGCTGTTCTCGGGCGGCAAGCGGTTGCGGCCGATCGTCGGCCTGCTCGGTTTCCAGGCCGCCGGTGGGCGACCCGGCACTGCCGAGGAACACGATTTGATCAAGGTGTCGGCGGCCCTCGAACTGCTGCACGGGTTCGCCCTGGTGCAGGACGACGTGATGGACGCATCGGATTCCCGGCGCGGTCGGCCGACGGTCCACGTGGTGCTGGCCGAGCGTCATCGCGATCACGCCGTCGCTGGGTCGGCGGCACGTTTCGGGGAGAGTCTCGCTGTCCTCGTCGGCGACCTGGCACATGCCCAGGCCGACCATCTGATCTGCGACTGTCCGGCCGAGATCCGCCGTCGCTGGCAGCGGATGATCATGGAGTTGATCAAAGGGCAGGTGGCTGACCTGGTTGGTGCGGCGGTGGCAGAACGAGATCCCCGGCGAGCCATGCGGGTGGCCCAGTTGAAGTCCGGCGGCTACACGATCAAGCGGCCGCTCGAACTCGGCGCGGTGGCCGCCGGCACCGATCATTCGACGCTCGCCGTCCTGGAGGAATACGGTCATCACGTCGGGTCGGCGTTCGCACTCCGGGACGACATCCTCGGCGTCTGGGGTGACCCGAAGATCACCGGCAAACCGGCCGGGGACGACCTGATCGCCAGCAAACCGACCATGATCATCGCACTGGCAAGTCGTCGGCTCTCGCCGGCGGGCCGACGACTGCTGGACCGGGCCGGAGTCAACGGTCTCACAGCGGGTGAGGTCTCCGCTCTGCAGGACGAGATCGCGGCGTGCGGGGTACGGCACGAGGTGGAGGCGATGATCACCCGACACATCGACCGGGCCGTCACAGCGCTCGATCCGCTGATCACCGGTACCGGCGCGACGGCGGCCGCAGCACACCGGTTGGTCAGGCTCGCCGGCCAGGTCGCGTGGCGGGACCGATGAGCAAGATCGTGGTTGTCGGCGCCGGACTGGCGGGGTTGTCGACTGCCTGTCGACTGCTCGGTCGCGGCCATGATGTGACCCTGCTGGAGCAGGGACAGCAGGTCGGCGGCGCCGCAGGTCGGCTCGAACAGGACGGGTTCGCGTTCGACACCGGACCGACGGTGCTCACCATGCCCGAACTGATCGACGACACACTGCGCTGCATCGGCAGCACGCTGGTCGACCGGCTCACCCTGCGCCGCCTCGAACCCGCCTATCGGGGCCGATTCGCCGACGGCAGCACGATCGACGTACACACCGATCCGGCCGCCATGCGCGCCGAGATCGCACGGTCCTGCGGTCCGGATGAGGCGGCCCGGTACGAACACTTCGCCCGCTGGGTCACGCGGCTGTACGAACTGGAGTTCGGCAACTTCATCGATGTCAACTACCGGACACCGCTGGACCTCTTCCGTTCACCGGTGGCCTTGGCCCGACTGGTCGCCACCGGCGGTTTCGGTCGGCTCGGCCCGGCGATCAGCCGCCGGATCAAAGATCCCAGGCTGCAGCGGTTGCTGAGCTTCCAGGCGTTGTACGTCGGTCTGGCACCGGCGGAGGCGCTGGCCATCTACGCCGTGATCAGCTACATGGACTCGATCGCCGGCGTCTGGTTCCCCGACGGCGGCATGCACGCCGTTCCGGAGGCGCTGGCCGCAGCGTTCACCGACGCCGGCGGCGTGGTGGCGACCGATCAGCGGGTCCGCGGCCTGATCACCGATTCACTCGGGCGGGTCGCCGGGGTGCGCACCGCCGACGACTCGGTGATGGCCGACGCGGTGGTCTGCACCGGCGACCCGGCGACGATCTACCGCACCCTGCTCGGGCACCTCCGGCCGCCGCGCCGGCTGCGTACCGGCCGGTATTCGCCGTCGGCAGTGGTCTGGCATCTGGGCGTCCGCGGCGTTCCCGGCGACGATGTGCGGCATCACAACATCCACTTCGGGAAATCCTGGGAGGAGTCGTTCACCGCCTTGAACCAGGGCCGGTTGATGCCGGACCCGTCGCGGCTGGTCACCGTGCCCAGTCTGGACGACCCGCGCACCGCGCCGGACTGCTGCAGCACCCTGTACGTGCTGGAACCGGTCCCCAACGCGGCTGCCGGGATCGACTGGCGGCAACAGCGCATGCGGTTCCGTGAGCGGCTCGGCCGGTTCCTCGAGGAATCCGGGTATCCCGTCGAGGTGATCACCGAGAAGATGGTCACGCCGCAGGACTGGGCGGACCAGGGCTGGACCAGCGGCACGCCGTTCGCGCTGGCTCACAGCTTCGGCCAGACCGGCCCGTTCCGACCGCCGAACCATGAACGCCGCATCCCCGGCCTGTTCTTCGCCGGATCGGGGACCGTGCCCGGTGTCGGCGTACCGATGGTGATCATCTCCGGCCGGCTGGCGGCGGAGCGGGTCGATGGCTACGTGAACCGCAACCGCGACGACAACCGGGCCGGATGGACAGATCCGAGGGCGGTGGTCGGATGACCGAGTTGCTCCGGGCCGGCTACCGGGAATGCGCCCGGCTGACCCGCCGGCACGGCACCACCTACTACTGGGGGGCGGCGATCCTGCCCCGCGACCAGCGCCGCGACGTTCATGCCGTGTACGGGTTGTGCCGGTTGGCCGACGACATCGTCGACGTCGCCGACCTCGCGCCGGGCGCGCGGGCGGCGGAGCTGGAAGGCTTTCGTACGCGGTTCCTGGCGGCGGTGCACGGTACGACCGCCGACCCGGTCCTGGCTGCTGTAGCCGACACCGTCCGGAGACGCGGTATCGATCTCGACTGTTTCGACCGGTTCTTCGGCGCGATGGCGATGGACCTGACCAACGACAGCTATCCGACCTGGGACGATCTGTGCGACTACATGGAAGGGTCGGCGGCGGTCATCGGGGAGATGATGTTGCCGATCCTCGAACCGACCTCCCCCGAGGCCCGCGGCCCTGCCCGGGCACTGGGCAGAGCCTTCCAACTGACGAACTTTCTTCGGGACGTCGATGAGGATCTTGATCGCGGCCGGGTCTATTTGCCCCAGGAGGACCTGCACCGGTTCGGCGTCGACCCCGGCCAACGCCGGGTGACACCGGCCTGGCGCGCGCTGATGGCGTATGAGATTGGCCGCAACCGGGAACTGTATGCAGAAGCCTGGCCGGGGATCGCGATGCTGCCGCCGGCGTCGGCACGCTGTGTCGGCACCGCGCTGATGCTGTACGCCCGGATCCTCGACCGGATCGAAGACCGCGACTACGACGTCTTCTCCGGGCGGGCCAGAGTGCCGACCGCGATCAAGGCGGTCACCGCTGCCCGAGTCCTGGTCGCCGGGCCGCCCACGCCGGCACGAACTCGCACGGTCAGACCCAAGGAGGCCGCATGACCATCCGTCCGTCCGAACGGCTGCAACCGCCCGAAGCGTCCCGCAGATCGATCAGCTCCCGCGTCCCGATCAGGCTTCGGCCGCAGCCCGGTTACGAGAATCTCCGCCCGACCTGGCGGGACGCCCGACCGGCCCGGATCAGCGAGTCGCTCCGGCTGTCCCAGCAGCAGTCTGCCGGTGGTTGGTACGTGGTCGGCAAGAGCCGGGAGCTGGGCCGTTCCACCAGTATGGTCCGGCAGATCGCCGGACGCGAGGTGGTGCTCTGGCGGGCCGATGACGGCACGCTCCGCGCCGGTCCGGGAAGTTGCCCGCATCTCGGCGCGTTGCTGGACGGCTGCCCGGTGGTGAAGGGCGACGTGGTCTGCCGCTGGCACGGACTGGCGCTCGGGGACCGTGGGCACGGCGATTGGCAACCGTTCGCCGGTCACGACGACGGAGCGCTGCTGTGGGCCCGGATCCGGCCACTCACCAACGACCCAGCCGCCCGTGACGCGGACCGGAGCGAGTCGGACGAGCCGCTGTCCGCGGCACCTGTCGTCGGGGCGCGGCCGCCCCTGGGGCAGTCGGTGTCGGCAGTGATCACCCGACGCGGGCGCTGTGAGCCCGTCGACATCGTGGCCAACCGGCTCGACCCGTGGCACGGAGCCTGGTTCCACCCGTACTCGTTCAGCCATCTGCGGGTCGACGACCACGCCAGCACGCCGGAACGGCTGCTGGTCGATGTCACCTTCCGGCTCAACCGGAGCCTCGGCGTCCCGGTTCGGGCCGAGTTCGTCTGCCCGGACCGGCGCACGATCGTGATGCGGATCGTGGACGGCGAAGGTGCCGGCAGCGTGGTGGAGACGCACGCGACCCCGCTCACCGCGCCGGGCGACCCGCAGCCCGAGACGGTGATGACCGAGTTGACCGTCGCGTATTCCGATCGTCGGGGATTCGCCGCTGCCCGGCGCCTGGCCGGAGCGTTGCGGCCGGCCATGCGGCACCTCGCCCGCCGGCTCTGGGTCGACGATCTGGCCTACGCCGAACGCCGTTACGAGTTGCGGCGACGCGGCGAGTTCCCGGGCTGAACCAGGCGACGCAGCCGGGCCGGCCATTGCTGCCGGGAACGCCGCGGCACCGTCCACAGATCGTGACCAAGGATGCGCCATCCGGCCAGCAGCCGGTTCGCCGCCTGGAAGCCGGTGGTCGCGGCTCGTTCCATCAGCGCGACGGGTAGATCACAGCGGATCGCGTCGCCGGCAAGCACCACCCGCGGGTCAGGGGTGGCCACCGGCGGCCTGGCCGCCCACGGGCTGGTGTCCACCAAGACGCAGTCGGCGTCGATCCGCCACTCCTCGGCGACGACCGCCGCATCGGAGGTCTCCGGATACAGCGTGTCCAGCTGCGATCGCAACTGGGCCTTGAGCTGGGACACCTGTGCGTCGTGGCCGAGATCGGTCGGGCACCAACCGGACCCGGGCAGCGCGTAGGCATGCATCTCGACCACCGATCCGCGGCATCTGGTAGCCCAGCGGGCGGCGCCCTCCTCGAACCTGTGCACCGCGCTGACGTTGTCCAGCGGACCGTATCCGCTGGTCGCCAGGAACATCGGCCGTTCCGGCGCCACCGGCCGGTCCAGCCACAGCCGCCAGACGGCGAACGGCGGCGCGGTTCGGACCGTTTCGACCTGCTCCACCCACGCGGGATCGGCACCCTGGGCGTCGGCCATCAAGCCGACCAGTCCGCCGGGGTCGAGCGCGATCACGACACCGTCGCAGGTCAACTCCCCGCCTACCTCATCGAGCCGGCCGGTCGGCCGATGATGGACTCGGATGCGGTCACCGCGCAGGTCGAGGCCGATGACATCGGTGCCGGTCTGCAGCACTGCTCCGCGGTCGGTCAGCCGGCGACCCAGCGGTGCCCAGAGTGCGGTGTCGTAGTCGTCGTCCGGGACGTCGAACAGCAGTCCTTCGGATGAGCCGACGAAGTAGCTGTGGAACATGGCGAGCAACTCGCCGGCAGCGAAGTCGGCCGGGTCGGCGAAGAAGCTGCGGGCGAACACCTCGAGGGCCAGGTGCCTGGCCTGTGCCGGAAACCGCAGCCGGTCGAGGAAATCGGCGGCGCTGACACCGTCCCAGGCGCTGAAGCTGTCGGGGAAGTCGACGTCGAGCAGCCCGAGCGCGTGACCGATGTCGACACGCGTCAGATCCCGCGCGCTGAAGCTGGAACTGCCGGCGACGAAGGCAGCGATGCTCAACGGCGGGGTTCGGGGGATCCGCGCGAACGAGTCGGTCGGGCCGTTGGCGAGGGTGATCGGGTAGTCCGGGACCGGGCGCAGGCGCTCCAACCCGGGATCGGCTCGCCGGAGCAGCGCGCGGAGGTTGTAGTACTGCCGGAAGAACGCATGGAAGCCGCGGCTCATGGTCAGTCGGTGCTCGCCGTGCTCGACCGGCCAGGCGCCGACGCGGCCACCGAGCCGAGGCTGTCGTTCCACCAGCGTGACCTGGACCCCTCGCTCGGACAAGGCCGTGGCGGCTGCGAGTCCGGCGATGCCCCCGCCGATCACAGTGACGGTCAGCCGGCGGTCGGCGCTGGCCCGCCCGGGAGCGGCGGCGAGCAGTTCGGCCCGGCGGTCCCGACCGGGCGTCCAGGCGCGGCTCATCGGGCACCGGTGTTCGGGGTTGTCGCCCGCGCGGTCCGGCGTCGTCTGCCGAGGCGTTCCCAGACGATGATCGTCAGGGTGACCAGCGAGAACCCGAACCCGAAGTCCTCGATCGGGATGTCCCACGGGAACCGCAGCCCGAGCATCTCCGAGCCGCGATAGATCACGATCGGATGGGTCAGTCTCGTCAGCCAGCCGTCGACCGGGATCTGGAAGGCCCAGACGATGATCATGGTCAGCCAATAGCGTACGGTCCGGAACACTCCGGTCCGGAAGATCAGGAGTTCGGCCAGCACCACTGCGACGATGCTGATCATGGTCAGCAGGGTGTACTCAGGCATCGTCGTCCTGCCCCGCTCCGGATCGCCGAGCGGCAAGTAGCCTGCCGACTGCGGAATAGGTGAGCAGTCCGCAGATCGGTATCACCACGAAGAATGCGAGCTCCTCGATCGGCAGCACACCGAAGATCATCAGGCCGGTGGTCTGCGCCGGGTCGTAGCGCCAATGATCACGAAGCACACCGATCACGTCCCAGACCGAGAAGATCAGCACCACCGGCAGCAGGGTGATCATCAAGTGGCGGGGACGCCGGTAGACCCGTGCCCCGAGGATGAACTCCAGGGGCAGGGTGATGATCACGCACAGGGCCAGCAGCAGCAGGTATTCCAGGTGTCCGGCGATCAGCGACTCACCACCCGACCGCTTCCGCCCGTCCGGGCAGCCAGGCAAGCAGCCACATCGATCCCTCCTCCGGACGGATGCCAGGGCACGAGTCTACTAGATAATCTAGCGTCGTCCGCAGTGCGACAGGCGGTCCGCGCCACATGTGATCAGCGCCCGGTGGGTACGATCAGGGGGTGCCCGCAGCCGACGCCCATGCCATCAGTCTGGCGGTCCGCCATCTGTTGCAGGCGGCGCGCGAGATGCAGGCGATCGCTGCGCGGCAGCTCGGCCTGCGCATCACCGACGTCCAGGCGATGGACCTGGTCACTGCCGGCGGCGGTGAACTCAGCCCGGCCGAGTTGGCGGATCGACTCGGGATCCGGACGGCTTCGGCGAGCGCGTTGATCGATCGGCTCGTCGACGCCGGGCATCTGGAACGCTCCCGGTCCGCGGCGCCGACGGGACCTCGCCGCGGTCGTACCAGGCTCAACGCCACCGATCACGCCCGGTTGGAGATCCGCGAGACGTTGCAGGATGTGAATGACGGTTTCCGTGAACTCGGCACCGAGCTGACGAGTGAGGAGGCGGCGGTTGTACTGAGGTTCCTGGACCGCGCCACGGCGATCCTCAGGTCGTATGCCGCCGGTGCCGGCGCGGATCATCAGCCGGATCACGACGGCCGACCGGCGAGGGCCTGACCTGAGGATGTCTGCGACGTGCCCGCCACCCCTCCGGAGATTGGTGGGGCAGCGGGTCGCACCGTTGATCAGGGCCGCCGCTCGCACACGACGGCTGGCGACACCTATCGGTTCAGTGTGTTGAGGATTCGAACCACGGATGATGCAGGTCGTAGAAGGTCGCGTCGGACATCATCGAGTCCAGCATGTCTTTGATCTCCTCGGGTGGCTGCAGTTTCTCCCCTTCCCGTGCGGCTGCCTCGTCGGTGAATGCGACAGTTTCGGTGAAGGTGCCGTCGTCCTCGATCGCCAGGGTGGCGCCGATGATCTCAGGCCGCATGGCTTGCAACTGGGTGGTGTCGGCGAACAAGGACTTGATGGCCGACGGATCGGACACCTTCCCGCGGATGACCTGGACGAAACCTGCGTTGTCCGAGCCGCCGTCCATCATCAGCGTGACGTCCTCGCAGTCGTGGAAGGTGAGCGGGCCGTCCATGCAGGCGGCGAACTTCTCTGCCCACGCGGTCTGTTCGGGGCGATTGGAGTTCGCCATCGCCGCCTCGCGGGACTCGAACCGGACGACTCCGATGAACATGTCGTCGTCGGTGAAGCCGTAGGTGCCGCCGAGCCAACCCGTGGCGCCGGGACTGAGCTCTTCCCGCCAGCTGTCGGCCAGCGCGTGGAGTTCGTCTTGTTTGGTGCACTTTCCCTGGATGATCTGGATGAACACGATTGGCCTCCGTACTTTCGTGGCCGCCCCCGACCGAGGGTGGTCGTGTGCTCGATTCCTGACTTTAGGCCGATCTCGACGGCCCGGCGAGGGAAGGACAAGACTGACTCTGAGCGCCCGGTCCGGGTCGAAGATGATCATCCCGGGCGGCCCGGTTGCTGTATCACTGGTGCGCCTCGTAGTGACCCGGATGGAGAGCCAGGATCCGACGGTCAGCCGTTGCGCCTGATGTGCTCCTCGATCGCGCGGGCGGAGCTGTCGAGGTGGGCGATCAACCGGTCGCGAGCAGGATCCGCGGCGCCGGCGAGGATCGCCTCGTAGATCGCGCGGTGCTCGCTGGCGAGTTCTTCGGGGCTGTGCAGATGGTGGGTCTGCTTCAACACCATGCACAGGTGCGCTTCGCCGATGATCGAGGCGTACATCCGCCGCATGCGCGGGCTGCCGACCGCGTCGACCAAGGATTGGTGGAAGGCGATGTCGGCATCGACGACCTCCCGTGTCACGCCGGTGGCCGCCGCTCGCTCGAAGGCGGCCAGCGCGGCATCGGCGGACGGCAGCGGCCGGTGGCTCTCGGCCAGCAGCGCGACGACGGTGCTTTCGATGGCTGTCCGGGTGAAGTAGATGTCGCGAACGTCGCGTGCGGTCAGCGCGGGGACGCGGGCCGACTTGTTCGCCGTACGGCTCAGCAGGCCCTGATGCACCAGGCGATCGATCGCGGCCTTGGCCGTTGGCCGTGCGACGCCGTACAACTCCGCTGTCTTCTGCTCGACCAGCACTTCTGAGGGTCCGAGCTCACCCGACAGAACCCGATCGCGAATGGCGTTGTACACCGCATCAACGATCGACACGGTTTGCACTGTCTCGCTCATCCGGGTCTCCTCGACGGCGATGGCATACTGCTCTGACGAGTGCTTAGGTCTGGTCGGAGCACTTGACAGACAATAATACCGGAAATACTCTCCAGAGAGTCGCTGGGTGCGTGATCTTCCGGGGCTGCTCCTGCGCTACCGCGGCACTCCGACACCGACCGGGAATCGGTGTGCAGCAAGAGATGGTGGCAGGTTGATCAACAACAGACGTAGCGACGCAGGAGCCAGCCAGGTGAACGAGAAGCCAGCGATCTACCAGGGATTCCCTTACGGTGCGGTGTACTTCCGCAAGACGAATCCGCCGGCCGCCGACTGGGAGCGCGACTACGCGGTCGCCCGCGAGGACGGCTTCACCAGCTTCCGACACTGGTTCATGTGGGCGGGCATCGAGGTTGCTCCCGGGGAGTTCGAGTGGGACGACTACGACCGGCAACTTGATCTTGCTGCCTGGAACGGTCTGACCACGATCATCGCCGAGCATGTGACGATCGCTCCCGAGTGGCTCTTCCTGACCTACCCCGATTCGCGCTACGAGCGCCGCGATGGCAGCAAGATCGACTCGCAGATGCAGGTGAGCTCGAGCATCGGCGGCACGCCCGGCCTGTGCCTGGACAATGATGACGTCCGGGCGGCTGCCGGGCGATTCCTCACCGAGCTCGTGACGCGCTACCGCAACCATCCGGGCACCGGCGGCTACGACGTGTGGAACGAGACCAACATCGATCCCGACGTCTGTTACTGCCCGGCTACCCAGGCTCACTTCCGGGAGTGGCTGAGGAAGCGGTACGGGGACGACGTTTCGATACTGCGCACCCGTTGGGGCCGGTACTACTCCGCATGGGAGCAGGTCCAGGCACCGCGGACGCTCGGGCTGTACGGACAGAGCATCGACTGGCTGCTCTTCCGCCGCGACCGCGCCCACGAATTGCTGCGCTGGCGCGTCCAATTGATCAGATCGTTGGACCAGGATCATCCGATCACCGCACACGGTGTCGCCGGCACCCTCGGATTCGGCATCGAGAAGGGCATCGACGACTGGATGGCCGCGGCCGAGGTCGATTCCTTCGGCTTCACCTTCGTCGCATCGCGGCGCAGCGACCGACGGTGGAAACAAGCGCTCGCCGTGGAACTCGTCCGGTCGGCGAGCGACGGGAAACCCTTCTGGCATTCCGAGATGCAGGCCGGACCGTTGTGGCTGCAACCCCAGGTCGTCGGACGCCCGCTGGACGACGGCCGCGTCTCGACCCCCGACGACATCCGCTACTGGAACCTGATGAGCATGGCCGGCGGCGTCAACGGCATCTATCACCTGCGCTGGCGACCCCTGATTGACGGACCGCTGTTCCAGGCGTTCGGCGCCTACGACCTCGACGGATCGCGCACCGATCGATCCCGTCAGGTGTCAGCAATCGCCCGATGGGCGGCCGAAACCGAGCAACAGCAGCTCTGGGCGGCACGGGCGGCGCCGGCACCGCTGAGTCTGCTCTTCGTCCCCGAGTCACAGGCGTACGGACTGATCGCCCGACACAGCCGCAAGCCGTACGAACGGGCCATCTCCGGCGCCTGGCGGGCTCTCTACGATCTTTCGGTGGTGGCGGATCTGCGCAAGCTGCACCAGCTCGCCGGAACCGAGGTCGCCTACCTGCCTTGTCCCACGTTGCTGCCCGACGAGTGGGCCCGGGCTCTCATCGAATGGGTGCGGGCCGGCGGGACCTTGATCAGTGAGGCGACACCCGCCTGGTTCAATGATCACGCCCATGCGGCGACCCGCCGACCGGGAGCGGGCCTCGACGAGCTCTTCGGAGCGACGGAATTCGACGTGGAATTCACCCCGGAGATCCTCGACGACGTGCAGTTCCGCAGCGGGGGCCATCGTGCCTACGGTGGTGAGATCAGACAACGGTTGACTCCCACGACGGGCGTACCGACCGGATGGTACGACGACGGCTCGGTCGCCGTTGTCGATCATGAGTTCGGGGCCGGCCGGACGCGGCTGATCGGCACGATGCCCGGCACCGGCTACAGCACCCACCAAGACAGTGGCACGCGGGGCTTCTACCAGAGCGTCCTCGATTGGGCGGGGGTCCGGCCGCAGGCCCGCGCGCACGACGACCGCTTGGTCACCCGGTTGCATGTCGGTGACGCGGCGGATTTCCTCTGGGTGATCAACTCCAGTCGCGAAGACGTTGAGTCGATGGTCGAGTTGTTCGGCGAACGCTCGTTCAACAAGGAGATGCGGGTGCTGTGGGGGAGCTCGGACCAGTTGGAGCTTTCCGAGACCGACACGACCAGGGTGCGGATCCCCGCGCGTGACGGACTGGTGATCAGGATCGGCAGGTAGCCGCACCGAACGCAACCGGACCGACGATCCGGAGAGAGGACGGAAACGTGAGGGTGGCCTTCATCGGCTTGGGCGTCATGGGTCTGCCGATGGCCAGGAACCTCCTCAGGGCCGGCCATACGGTGATCGGGTTCAACCGATCTCGGGAGAAGATCGAGAGCCTCAAGTCCTCCGGTGGACTCGGTGCCGGATCGATCCGGGAAGCGGTGGATGGTGCCGAGGTGGTCGTGACCATGCTGCCCGACACTCCCGATGTGCTCGCTGTCCATGCCGATGATCATGGTGTGCTGCAGAGCGCCGCGCCAAAGACGCTGGTGATCGACATGAGCACCATCCGTCCGGACGTCACCGTCGACCTGCACGCCCGCGCAACATCCGCCGGACTCGCGTTCCTCGATGCACCGGTGTCCGGTGGCGAGCAAGGAGCGATCGACGGGTCGCTGTCGATCATGTGTGGCGGCAGCCAGGAGGCCTTCGATGCCGCCCTTCCCATACTGGAGAAGGTCGGCACAACGATCGTGCGCGTCGGAGGCCCGGGTAGCGGCCAGACCGTGAAGGCGGCCAATCAGCTTCTGGTGGCCGGGACGATCCAGCTCGTCGCGGAGGCGATGGTGTTCCTGGACGCGCACGAGGTCGACCTCGCACCGGCGCTCGCGGTTCTGAACGGCGGCCTGGCCGGTAACGCGATCCTCACCCGCAAGGCGAAATCGATGATGGATGCAGAATTCAGTCCGGGATTCCGAGTTGATCTTCACCACAAGGATCTTGGAATCTATCGTGAGGCCGCCCGTGATCAAGGCGTGTTCTCACCGCTCGGTGCTGCCGTGACCGAGCTGATGGCAGCGTTGCGCCGAACGGGCGGTGGAAGCCTGGACCATTCGGCGCTGCTCCGGCAGGTCGATGCATTGTCCGGCCGCTCCCGGTGGTCCGGACGATGACCGCAGGTGCAGCTCGGGCCGAGGGCGAGCGGGTCTGGTCCTTGGTCGCCAACGTCTCGCTGTTGTTCAACGAGTTGCCTTGGTTGGAGCGGATCCCGGCTGCCAAGGCGGCGGGATTCGACGCGATCGAGGCTTGGTGGCCGTTCCCGACAGCTCGCTTCGACGACAACGTCGAGCGATTCGTGCGTATCGTCGAACAGACCGGGATCCGGCTCACCGGACTGAACTTCTTCGCTGGTGACATGCCCGGCGGACAGCGCGGGATCGTGTCGCACCCCGACCGGCGGGACGAGTTCGCGGAGAATGTCCGGGCGATCGTTCGGATCGCTCAGCGGACCGGAGCACGGGGCTTCAACGCGCTGTACGGACAACGGAGACCGGACACTGACCCTGCGGAGCAGGATCGGGTGGCAGTGGAGAACCTGGTGTTTGCCACCAGTGAACTCGCCGGTGTCGGCGGAACGGTTCTGGTGGAGCCGTTGAGTCGAGGACTGAACGGCGCGTATCCCCTGGAAACCGCGGAACAAGCCGTGCGGGTCGTTCAGCGAGTACGAGAGATCACCGCCACGGACAACATCGGCCTGCTCTTCGACACCTTCCACCTCGCCAACAACGGCGAGGATCTGGTGGCGGTGATCCAACGGTACGGTCAGCTGATAGCTCATGTGCAACTGGCCGACGCTCCCGGACGCGGCGCGCCCGGGACCGGCACGGTGGACTTCGACCGGGTACTGATGGCTCTTGCGAACGCTGGTTACGATCAGCTGATCGCGTGCGAATACGTTCCCGGCGGGGAGACGACTGCATCGCTGGACTGGATCTCGGCGATGCCGAGCCTGGGCCTTGGGCCGGGCATCCGATAGCCTCTGGGCGTTGCCGAACCTGTGGCTTCCTTCCCCCCAAGGAGCTTCAATGAAGAAAGTTCTCGGACTTGTCGGCGCCGCGTTGCTGGTTGCAGCGACCGGGTGGAATGCGCCCGTGGCGTCCGCACGTTCCTCCACCTTGTCTTGGCGCGGCTATACCTGGGTGGCCCGTTCCGTTTCCGGAAACCCGGGCGCGCCGCAGCAGTGGTCGCCCAACAACGTCTCCATCGACTCCGGTGGCCGCCTCCATCTGAAGGTGACCCGGGACAAGAAGGGCCGGTACACCCAGGCAGAACTGGACTCGATACGCAACGGCTGGGGCTACGGCACCTATCGTTGGCAGGTCGACACGAGCGTGTCCAGCCTTGCGCCTGAATACGTCCTCGGGCTGTTCACCTACAGCCAGGACCCGGCCTACGGGCATCGGGAGATCGACATCGAGGCTGCCGGCTGGGGCACCACGCCGGTCACCTGGGACTACACGACCTGGGCAAACGGCCACTATCCCGTCGCACGGACACCGGCGCCAGCCGGGCCGAGTACCCAACAGTTCGAATGGACGCCCGGTCACCTCACCTGGACGTCCTGGGACGCGACCGGCTCGGTGTTCGCGACGGCGACGGCCTCCGGCGCCGATGTTCCGGTACCCGGTGACGAAAGCCTCGGGATCAATCTCTGGGTGTGCGGCTGTGAGAGCGGCTGGGAAAGTACGCCGCCGACCGAGGTCGTGATCAGCGACTTCGCCTTCACACCCGCGCAGGCATGAGCCGGTTGATCATGGTGCACCGGTTCCGAGCCGCTTAGGGCCGACGATGCAGAAGATGCAGCGATTGGTCGGGCTGTTCGTCCTCGGCGCGGCGCTGCTCGGCCTCACGCTGGTCGTCATCGCCATCGTTCTCACCAAGGCCTCTCACGTTGAACGACCGACGACCGGAGTGCTCTTCGGAATCTGGAGGGTCGTCTACGACGCTCGCCCGCCGTCGGTGATCGCAGTGCTCGGCGGGATCGGACTGGCGCTCGTCCTGGCCGCTGCCATCGGTGGACTGGAACACCGGGTGGCGACTTCGTCACGGCGCAGCGTGGACATGGTTCGCAAGCCGCTCTCGCCACGGATCGTGATGGCTGAAACCCGGGGTGTCTTCGCCGGTCCGGTCACGGTGACCGTGTTGATCCCGGCGCACAACGAGGAAGAATGTATCGCCGACACGATCGCCTCGCTGAAGCAGCAGTCTCACCCACCGGCCCGGATCATCGTGGTCGCCGACAACTGCACGGACGCGACCGTGCCGATCGCCGAATCCGCCGGCGTTTCCGTCTTCGCGACCACCGGCAACTCCAAGAAGAAGGCCGGCGCCCTGAATCAGGCGCTGGCAGCGATCCTGCCCGACCGGGCCGACAACGACCTGATCATGGTCATGGACGCCGACACCGTCCTTGATCAGGGCTTCCTGGAGGCGGCGATCGAGCGGATGACCGACGACCGGGCGTTGATGGCGGTCGGTGGCTTGTTCTACGGCGAAGAGGGGCACGGGCTGATCGGTCAGTTCCAGCGCAACGAATACGCCCGCTACGCTCGCGACATCCGTCGCCGGCGCGGCAAGGTGTTCGTGCTCACCGGAACCGCTTCGGTGTTCCGGCCACGGGCCCTGCGTGCCGTCGCCGCTGAACGCGGCCGCTCCCTGCCAGGTATCTCCGGAGATGTCTACGACACTGTCGCGCTGACCGAGGACAACGAACTGACACTCGCGATCCGGTCCCTCGGCGGACTGATGGTCTCGCCGGCGACCTGCACGGTGGTGACCGAGGTGATGCCGACGTGGCGGGCGCTGTGGAACCAGCGGCTGCGTTGGCAGCGGGGCGCGCTGGAGAACCTCGGCGCCTACGGCTTCCGGGCCTCGGTCGCCCGTTACTGGTCGCAGCAACTGGGCATCGGATACGGCGCGGTCGCTCTGTTCGCATACTTCCTGCTGATCGTGCTGCAGCTTCTTTCGGCGGACAGCTGGGTCTGGTTCCCGTTCTGGATCGCGATCGGGCTGATCTTCATGCTGGAACGGCTGATCACTGCCTGGGCGGGCGGATGGCGGGCGCGGCTCCTCGGCGTCGCGGTGTTTCCGGAACTGTTCTATGCCGTCTTCCTGAATTTCGTCTTCCTCAAGGGAATCCTGGATATCTCCCTGCAACGGACAGCGCAGTGGACGCATCTGAGTCGCGAACCTGCCACCGAGGAAGGGGAGTGAAGATGATCAGCCGGTCGGCCGTCCGGTTCAGGGTCCGGATGTCTCGTCGGCCGGCTGGTGGATGAGGCGGGTCTCCAGTTGGCCGCGGGGCACGGCAGCCCCGAACAGATGGCCTTGGGCGTGTTCGACGCCAAGGGTCTCCAGGAATGCCAACTGCTCGGGCAGTTCGACGCCTTCGGCGACGATGCCGAGCCCGGAAGACTGGGCGGCGTAGATCATCAGTTGCAGCAATCGGCGCGCGGACGGACTACTGGAGTTGAGGAAGCTCCGATCGATCTTGACCCGATCGATGGGCAGCCGGGTCAGCTGAGCGATCGAGCTGTATCCGGTTCCGAAGTCGTCCAGGGCGAGGCCGACGCCCAGCTTGCGCAGCGCGTCCAGATTTCCCAACGCGAGCTGTTCGTCGATCAGCACCGTCTCGGTGAACTCCAGGACAAGCCGCCCGGGTTCGACCTGATGGGCGGCCAGCGCGTCGGCCACGTCGGCCTGGATGCGCGGGGTGTTGATGTGGCGACCTGAGATGTTGACGGTGATGAACAGGTCGCTCAACTCCTCGACGCGGCTCCACTCGCTGAGCACCTGCGTCGCCTGGTAGAGCACCCAGGTGTCGAGGTCGCAGATGAGGTCCGACGATTCCGCGACCGGGATGAACTGGCTGGGAAGAACCATGCCGACACCGGAACGGTTCCAGCGCAGCAGCGCCTCGCACCCGGCGACCCGGCCGGTGGCCACGTCGATGATCGGCTGGTAGTGCACGATCAGTTCGTCGTGGCCGATTGCATGGGCGATGGCGTCCTCGAGGTCGGCCTGCCGGTCCAGCGCCGTGGCGAACAGCTCGATGCGCCCACGACCGTTCGCTTTGGCCCGGTACGCCGCAGTGTCGGCTTCGTGCAGCAGAGCATCGGCGTCGGTGAGCAGATCGTGATTCAGCGCGATGCCGATACTCGCGCCGACGTTCGCCTCACCTCCGGTGATCGAGATCGGCTGTGAGATCGCCGACACGACCCGCCTGGCAACCTCGGAGGCCGAGGTCACGCTCTCGATCGGCGACACCAACACGACGAACTCGTCTCCGCCGAGCCGTGCGGCCGTGTCGCCGGCCCGAATCTCATCGCGCACCCGCCGAGCCACCTCACGGAGCACCTCGTCGCCGGCGTGATGGCCGTGGGCGTCGTTGACCGCTTTGAACCCGTCGAGGTCGATGAACAGGAGGGCGAGCAGGTCGCCGCTGCGCTGGGCACGACTCAGTGCGGCGTGAATCAGGCGCATCGCTTCCGGGCGGTTGGGAAGGCCGGTCAGCGGATCGTGCGCAGCCTGGAAGGCCAACTCGTCCCGGAGCAGTTCGAGTTGGGAATTGGCTGCGGTGATCTGGCCGATTCCCACCCGCATCCGCGCCATGACCAGTCCCAGAATGACGACTGAACCGATGGCCACGGCTCCGACGTCGATTCTGGATCCGGTGAGCTGTTGGACTCCGAGGATGCCCGGGGCGATCAACACAGCGACGGTCATCGCCGCGAGCCGGGTGTGACGCAGGGGGAGGTCGACCTCCGGGGTGGGTGAGGAGGTCGGAGCAATGGAGGGGTGCAGGGCGGCAGCGCCCCACAGCAGATAGGAAGCCAGCCACAGGAAGTCGACGCTGTCGCTCTGCCCCGACCCGAAGAGGTTCAGCCCCAGATAGAGGCTGTCGGCCACGATCAACAGGGCCAGCGCGCCGAGCAGCAGCCGCATGGAGTTGGTCCGGCCGCCGGGGGTAACCAGCAACAGGACCAGCCCGGCGAGCAACAGCAGATCGGCTATCGGGTAGGCCGCCGCCACTGCCGCCGACAATGCCGACTCGTGTGGTGACTTGATCGTCGGCTGCAGCAGGACAACCCAACAGAGCAGTCCGAGTCCTGCGGTCACGATCGAGCTGTCCAGCAGCGCCACGTCCCAGCGGATCCGTCGCGCCCGTACCAGCCAGATCAGGGCGACCGCCAAGACCGGGTACGCGCTCAGGTACGACGCATCCGCCCATGACGGGTAGGGCACCTGGTGCGAGACGTCTTCCAACCAGGAATAGATCCCGTCGCCGAGCAGCAGCAGGAATTGGCCGACGGCCATCAGGTACCACGGCAGGCGCGGGGACGGGCGATGCAGCCGTACTCCGACAACAATGGCCGCGACACCGATCAGGCCGATCACTTGGTAGACGGCATCACTGACGGCCTTATCGCGGATCAGCTCGAAGCCGAGAAGCATCAGCGCACTGAGGAGGAGGTAGCTGAACCAGAGTCGCCGGCTCCGCCGGTCGCGCGCTGCGCCCTGCTTCGTACGGGCGGAACCCGGCGCTCGGGTGGCCAGGCGCCGCGTCGGCAGCGTCATGGGGTACGGGGCCGGCCGGCCGCTCGCGAGCGGCGATTCACGGCCTGCTCAGATACCAACGCTGAATGACGATATGCGTGCTGGTCCATCGATAACTGCCTCCATTGTCTGCCAATACAGTTCGCGGTCCCTATTGGTGCGACGGATCTCGGTCAGCAATAGCGGGTTACCCAGCGCGACGCCAGGACAACGAAGGACCGGTTCGCGTACAGTTCGAACGCCTGTTCCGTCGCCGTCGGCGACTTGAACCCTGCCGCGTGTGGGCCTGACGCCGCGACAGGATCGCCAGCCTGAGAATAATGGGCTATCTTCGGTTAGGGCCTGACTGGTTTGTCCTACGGCTCGTTCGGCGGCGAGCCTGTCATGGGAGGCGAAAGAACCGATGCACGCGAAGACGGACCGCATCCGCGTGATGGGCGTGATTGCAGACCTCGCAAACTCCGCCCCGGCGCCGGGACGCGAAGAGGGTCTGGCGACGGTGGCTGATCTCGAGCGAAAGCTGCAGGAGTGGATCGTCACCCAGGTGGCGCCGATTTCGGATGCTGATCTTGTCGGCATCCGCGAGCTGCGTGACCGACTCCGCGCAGTCTTCATCGCGCCGACCGAGCCTGAGCGGATCGAGATCATCAACGATCTTCTGGCCAAGGCCCGGTTCCACCCGACCGTGGTCAACCACGACAGTCTCGGCCTGCATCTGCATTACTTCCTCCCGTATTCGTCGGCGGCCGATCACATGCGGGCCGACTGCGCAATGACACTTGCGTTGCTGTTCGAGGAGGGCGAGGGCACTCGACTCAAGACTTGTGCGGCTCCGGATTGTACGAACGTCTTCTATGACACGTCGAAGAATCGTTCTCGCATGTACTGCGACAAGCAGGGCTGTGCGAATCGCATGCACGCGGCGGCGTACCGGGCGCGGAACGCGCGGCGACTCAGCCAGGATTGAGCCAGCCAGGATTGAGTCAGCCAGGATTGAGCCGGCCAGGATTGAGCCGGCCAGGATTGAGCCGGCCAGGATTTGCCTCAGCCCGGATTTTCCTCAGCCGGGATTGAGGTCGGAGATCGCCCCGCCGGCGGGCACCGTCGAAGTGTCCAGGCGACGGCGATAGTCCGGTAGTTCGGCCGTGAGCACGTGATCGAGATGCGCCAGCTTCCACCGGATGTGTGCTGAATCCCCGAGGTAGCCCATCGACGGCTCCCAGCCCAACCGGGAGTCCGCGTCGGTGCAACCGATGGCCTGGCTCGCGTTGTCGTATTCGGCTCGGCCGATCGCCATCAGTTCGTCGACAAGTGCGTGCGCTGCGGGGCGCTCTGTACAGATCAACAACTTGGCTCGGGCCAGCCACCAGCGTTTGACGTTGATCGTCGTCCGGATGCTGTGGGCGATGAATGCTGCCAGGACTTCGAGTCGGTGAGCGGCCGGTTGCCGATACGGCGGTGCCAGAGATCGTGCGACCGCAAGTTCGTCGCGCCCGGAGTTCCAGAGCCGGAGCATTCGGGAAAGGCTTGCCAGTTCACCATGGACCCGAAGCGAATTCGGTGTCACGTCGACCGTGTTGACCTGGTCCGGTTCATAGGGGATCTTCACGATGCGGTCGCCGAACATCGCGTCGGAATCGACCACCGGACGCGGAGTGGAGAACAGCGTGAGTGGATAGGCGGGGCCGATCCGAAACGGTCCGTACTGGTCGGCGTTGGTCGGAATGTACTGCCGGGCCGCCTCGCTCCAGGCATGCCAGGCTCCCAGCGCGGCCGACGCACCGGCTCCGAAGTCCCGTTCGGCAAGTTGTTCGATGAGGGCTTGGGGATCGGTCACCGGAGTCCAGAACGACCATTTCGCCAGATCACTGATCACCGATGGCCACCAGCCGTAGTGGTGATTCTCCATGAGGCCGGACAATCCCCAGTCCTCGGCCGCGGCAAGCAGCGCGCGGTGGCGATTCGCCCATTGCTGGGGAATCGGCTGAAAGGGGATGACTCCGAAGTCCCAGGTCAGTCCGCCGGTGTTCGCCATGGCGAACAGACTCATGCCCCGGCCATGGACGGTCCTCGCCTCGCTCGCGAAGTATCGACCGGGACCGGCGACCGCGGCGGTGTAGTCGACACACATGTTGGTCACGCCGTCGTGCTCGATGGGCTCGAACATCTCGAAGGTGGCCTGCACCGTGATGTCGGAGGGAAGGCTCTCCAGCAACTCCAGCCGTTCGGCCTCCGGCGCCCAGCCCCAGTTGTAGGTCCAGAAGACGATCTCCAGGTCCGGGTTGTGTTCCCGGCAGACGTCGGCGACCAGCGACACCCACTCCGGGTAGTCGGCACACGGCCACCAGCCCGGGTTCGGTTTGTCACTGGGCAGGCCGTCCGCCGCGGGAGTGGTGTGTGCGCGGCCGGTCGTCCGGGGGTCCCGACTGGCGAACTCGATGGACTCGCCGACGAGGATGATGCCCTTGGCGCGCGGGCATGCCGCGATCAGTGACCCGTAGGTTGCGGCGTACTGCTCGCGCGCGCCGGGGTCGGCGGGATGAACCGAATCGTTCTGCACGTAGGCGTACAGATACAGGTCGAGGCCGTGGTCGGCCGCACGGTCGGCCATCGCCGCGAACGGCCGGTGCCGTCCCGGTGACCGCCCCGGTCGGCGATGTGTCGTCTCGTCGGGACTGCGGTCGGGACCGGAGGCGAAGACAACGATGCTGTCCATGCCGGCATGGGCGATCTGATCGAGGTACTGATCAGGGAACTCGTCCAATCCCCAGCCGGAATGGGTCATCCGCGGCGCGAAGACCGGTGAGCGGGTCTGCTTCATCGGGCGCAGATAGGGGCCGCGTCGAAGGTTGAGCAGATCCTCCAGGAAATAGGCTCCCTGAGCTACGGCTCGGCTGTCGCGTCCGGTGATCGTCACGCGATCGGGTGCGACATCGATGGTGTAGCTGCGGGCAGGGCGGCACTGCAGGTCGGGCAGTTCCGGAATGATCATGAGTTGGACTACGCGCTGATCGTCGCCGGAACCGGGTGTGATCGCGATGTCGAGGCCCATGCTGACCGCGAAGTAGTCGGCGAGATCCTCGGCGATCCGGCGCAGTCCCGGCTGTCCGGGCGCGGGAATCACCACGGACCAGTTCGGGTCGATCACGATCTCGCCCGGAGATGGCTGGGCCAGGGGGTCCCGCCGGTCCGCCCGATGCACGACCTCGAGTTCGCGACGGAAGTCGTACCGCCTCGCCGGCTCGGTCACTTCGGCCTTGAGTCGTACGCCTTCTGGTAGACGTCCAGATAGCTCTGCAGATTCATCGCCGTGAAGGAGTCGGCGTAGGCCTTCCAGTCGGCGTCGTTGTCGATGTTCTTCTTTCCCAGGGCGAAGTTCGACATACCCTGTTGGACCGCCTGGGAGATCGACGTCGCGGTGTCGGCGGCCTGGGCGGCCGAGTCGTCGGGAATGATCAACGGCGGAAGCTGCATCTCCTTCGGCTCGGCGAACGGTTCGTAGGCGGCGCTTGCGTCCCACAGCGACGCTTCGTAGGTCGGGGCCTTCGGATCGACGCGCTGGCCGCCACGGAAGTCCAGCGACCGGTACATGACCTCGTTCAACACCCACGAGGTGCCGGCCGGAGCCGGCCACTGGACATCCGCCCAGATCGCCTGCTTTCCGTTGATGCCCTTCTCGCCCTCCTTGGCCCACTCCCAGTTCTTCTTCTCCAGACCGTCGTAGAGATGCATGGTGGACACCGCGTCGAGCTGGTAATCGCACCACTGGACGAGTTGCTCGGGCTTCTTGCAGGCACTGGTGATCACCAGACCGGGTTGTGACCCGAAATACCAGTCCCACTGTGCGTACTGGACTCCATCGGGACCCTTCAGCGGCGGAACCGGCACATAGTCGCGCCACGGCGCGTCCTTGTCCAGGTCAACGGTGGTGAAGAAGCTGCCGAACCAGTACGCCCGGACGAACCCGAGCAGGCCCTTGTTGCCGGCCTGCTGCAACTCCGTTGCGGTCATCGAGAACGCCTCCGGCGTCAACAAACCGTCCTTGTTCAGCTGGCGCAGGTAACGCAATGCCTGCCGCCACTCGTCGAGGTTGGCGACGAACTGGACCTTCCCGTCGTTGAGCCGAAGCCATCCGCCTGTCGCGCTGCCGACCGGTGAGTAGAGGAACGACTGCATGAAGAAGTTGTCCAAGGGATTCCCGACGCCGGCGGCGAAGGGAACAAAGCCGGACTTGCCGGATGGGTTCTTGCCCTTGAACTCCAACAACACCTGTCGCAGTTCCTCGGTCGTCTTCGGCATGTCCATGCCGATCTTGTCCAAGTAGGACTGACGGATCCAGGCCCGTCCGTTGCTGCTCCGACAGTGATAGCAGTCGCTGACGCCGGGCATGGTGTAGAGCTTGTTGTCGGTCGCGGCATTGATCGGCCTGAGGTCCGGGTAGGACGCCATCATGTCGCGGGTGGCCGGCGCGTACACCGCGATCAGGTCGTCGAGTGCGGCGAAAGTGCCCTGTTGGCCGTACAACGACAGCTGTGCGGCGGTGAATGGAATGCCGAGGAACGCGTCCGGCAGTTGACCGCTGGCCAGCATCGCGTTGATCTTCGTGAGGTCGGTCGACCCGTCGCTCGCGGTGGTCAGCACCTGCTCGAACTGGACCTTGACGCCGGTGCGCTGTTCGAACCACTTCGTGGCGTCGTTGGTGTTCCAATTGCCGATGTTGGCGGCGTCCTGGCGCACCACGACCCGGAACGTCTGTGAACCGTCGCCGAACGGCTTGAGATCGCGAGCCTTCGGCCCGACGTAACCCTCCGGATACGGCGGTCCTGCCACTTCGGGAGGCAATGTGTGCGGCGCTGCCTTCGGCTTGTCGTTTGCGCCGCCCGTGCCGGAGCCGCCAGGCGTGCAGGCGGAGACAGCTGCTCCGGCCGCGGTCAGGGCGGAGACCTGCAGCAGTCGCCGACGGGAGAGGGACGATTCGAAAGCGGACACGGTGGTGCTCCTTGCGTTCGTATCGAAATGCACCTTCGCTTCACATCGTCATGTGCAATCGCGTATGACGGAACGTTGACCGAAGGCTAGTGCGGGCCAAGTTCGCTGTCAATGGCTCGGGTTTGATCACCGAAGCTCTCGATGATCATGCGCGTAATGGATTACGGTACTGATCACGGTCGATAGAGCCCCGGCCGTCTGCGCTGTCGGATCAGTGCCTGGGGCAAGTGGCCCCATCACCGGTGAGTCAATCCGTCGAGCAGGTCGACCATCCCTTGGTGCTGCACCAGCCGGCGGTCCACCGCAGGCAGCTGCGCGAGACCCGGCGGGGAGACGGCGGATTCGAAGGTCGTCGCCTCCAGGCACGGGCTGAAGTCCGAACCCCAATGCACCCGGTTCGCGCCGAAGGCTTGCACAGTCCGCGTTGTCGCCGTCGCCTGGTCGGTCGCCGACCATCCGCGTGCCGCCAGGGCGTAGTAACCGGAAGCCTTGACATGAACGGTGCCGATCGCTGCCAACTCGAGGAGACCGCCGAGTGCCGCGGAAACTCCGCCCGGGCCGGGACTCGGTGGTGCCCCGAAATGGCTGATCATGATCAGCAGGTCGGGACGTCCGGCGGCGATGTCACCGATCCGTGCCAGAAACGCGGGTGCCGTGTTGACACTGACGATGCGCGGCCCGGGCAGCCGCGACCAATCGTCCGGGGTCCACGACTCGAGTCCCGCCACGGCTTGCTCGCTCATCAGATAGAGCGAGATGCCGACAAACCTGTCCAGCGGCAGGTCGTCCAGCGCATCCAGCGCCGATCGACCACGCTCGGCAGCCACATAGGCCAGCGGCAACGCCCACGTGGTGTCCTCGGCAATCGTTGCCAGATAGGCGTTGTTGCGACGGTGCCCAGCGTCGCCTTCGTAGCCGATCACCAGGGCAGAGGTGATAGCGAATCGATCCCGCCGGCGGGCGTACTCGATCATCTCTTGTCCTGCGGCCCGATCCCCCCGATATCCGCGTTCGAAGAGATGGATGTGAGAATCGATCAACGGCTCGCACCGCCCCCGGTGGGCTTGGGTCCTTGACAGTCAGGTGCTACCCCTGGTTCGGTAGTGATGCGGACTTTAGAGCGCGATGTCCGGTCCAGTCAACCGTGGAGCCGCGGAACGATGATCTTGCTGCCGAACCGGAGTATGGCCTCTGGGAGCGATCGGGCGCGCTCGGACGGCCGGGTACAAGCGTGAGCACCGAACGTGTCGCTGTGATCGGGCTCGGCCAGTTCGGACTGGAACATCTCCGAAGCTATCTGGAGCTCGGCCACGAGATCTGTTGCGCGGTGGACATCTCCGAGCCGAGAACGCAGATGATCGCCGATGCGTACGCAGTCCCGACCGGCCGGGACGGTGTAGCAGCGATCAACTCCACCCGGCCGACGCTCGTCTCGATCGTCACGGGTCCGCTTCAGCACCGGTCCCTCGTCGAAGCGGCCCTTGCCGTCGGTGCTCGAGTGCTGGTGGAGAAGCCGTTCTCTGCAACCGTCGCAGATGCCCAGGTGATCGCCGGCCTTCCCGAGGCACGAGATGCCGTCACACCCGGCCACATCCTCCGATTCGACTCCGCGCACCGGTTCGTGGCAGATCAGGTGTCCTCGGGGACCATCGGATCGATCATCGCGATCGACAGCGAGCGCCATCGAGAACATGGTCACGCGCGACGCTACGCAGACCATTCGTTGAGCTCGTTGACCTTGTACCACGACCTTGATCTTGGCCTGTGGCTCGACAACGCGCGCCCGGTCTCGGTCACTGCACAGGCCACGCCATCGGGACCTGAACGTTCGGCTACCTACCTCTCGGTCACCGTCGGTACCGACGCAGACACCCTGTGGACGCTGCGCTGCTCCTGGCAGTTGCCCGACAACGCCGACAATCGCGACAGACTGCAGGTGTTCGGTACGAAGGGGGTCATCGAGCTGACCGTCACGGGGGAGGCCGCAACTGTGACCATCACGACTGCTCCCGGTAACCCGGTGACCTCGATGCATGGTTTTGCGACCACTGCTGCGTTGCGCAACGAGATCGCCGCGTTCGCCGGCGGTAGCGCGTCGTCCGTGGTCTCCGTCGATGACGCGATCGCCTGTGTCCGTCTTGTCCAGGCGGTCGACGACGCTGTGCGGCTGGGTGAGACCGTACGGGTCGAGGATGGCTTCCACGGATCCGAACCGGAAGCGACGAATCCTGACGGACCGGATGCAGCAGGACGGCTTTCATGATCAATGGACCCACCGACCAGCTCGCTGACCGACTCGATCAACTCCGTCCGGACCTCGATCAGCTCGTCGCCGAGCTGATCGCGATCAACAGCCAGATCCCGCCGCACGGCGATGAACAGGCGATCGTCGAATTCCTGCGGGAATACCTGCATGGTCACGGGCTCGGCGCGGGAACCGTGCTGAGCAAGGAGCCGAGCCGGCCCAATCTCGTGCTTCGCATCCAGGGTGATCAACCCGGTCCGGTGCTCGGCCTGTGCGGCCACGTCGACACGAAACCGGTCGGTGACGCCGCCGAGCAGTGGCGCACCGAGCCGTTGGTCGCGACCGACGTCGACGGAATGATCTTCGGACTTGGTGCCAGCGACATGAAGGCCGCCGTCGCCGCGATGGTGACCGCCGCGCGGGCCGCCCACGATGTCGGCGCGATCAACAAGGGGGCACTGGAACTGATCCTGGTCGCCGATGAGGAAGCAGGGGCGACGTACGGATCCAGATGGCTGGCACCGCAACTGAGTGATCTTGATGCCTGCGTGATCGGAGAGCCGTCGGGCTGGGAGCGGGACTGGCAAGGCCTGCATCTGATCTCCCGAGGCCTCAGCTGCTTTCGGATCCGGGTCGCGGGCACACAGCGGCACAGCAGCCTCTCCGACAGGTTGCCCTCGATCAACGCGAGTCTGCAGTTGGCGCGACTCATGATCGAAATGAACGAATCGATGAGACTGTCCTACCCGAAACAGCTGTTCGGCGAGCTACGCCCGACTGTCAACCCGGGCGTGCTGCTGCACGGCGGCGTGTTCTTCGGAGTCGTCCCGGGCGAGGCGACGTTCGGATGCGACGTCCGTACGGTTCCCGGGATGACGTATGAGCAACTCTCCGATGATCTGCGACGCTGGCTGCGACGGGCCTCGGAGCGGTTGGGGATCGACGCCGAACTCGAGTTTGAACCTGGGCTGACCTGGATCGACCCGTCGACGGTTCCTGCGGAGTCGCCGATCGTGCGGGCGGCGCAGCGAGCCTGCCGGCGCGCGCTGGGGGAGGCGCCGCCGCTTTCGTTCTTTCCGGGAACCACCGACGCGCCCTGGTTCACCGCGGCCGGCGTCCCCACCATTCCTTCACTGGGGCCGGGGATACTGACCTACTGTCATGGCCCGAACGAAGCTGTCAGCGCGCGATCTGTGCACCAGGCAGCGGCGATCTACGCCCATCTGGTCGCGGACTTTCTCGGTGATCAATCCTCCAGCACGATCATGGCGTAACCGTCGATCCGCGGAAGATCGATCGTCGCGTAGTTCGAATTCTGGTGAAACGGAACCTCGGCCAGATCCGGTGCCCGATAGACCCGGGACGGCGTGGCACGAACAGCGACCTTGCCGTCGATCAGCGTTGGGTAACCCTCGACGACATGCATGCTGCCCCGCGGTTCCGGGTGAGTCAGCTTGATATGGCAGATGGTCCGATTCTCCTGGCGGGTGAGCGTCACCCGCGCGGTGTGCGGAATCCCCTCGGTGCGCAGGATCGGTTCCGGCAGCAGCCGCTCGATGCAGTGCTCCAACAGGGCTCGATAGGCGGGCAGCGGATTCTCCAGGTACGAAGCGAACAGCGGGAACCCGATGTGGGCGACAGCGCCGGCCTGTGCGGCGATCAGATGCCCTGTCGGCCTGGCGGGCGGGGTGTAGAAGTATCCGTGGAACCCGTCCCACACGTGGTCGGCGTACGCCTCAACCCGCTCGGCGATCGGGTCCGCGGACGACGTGGGTGCAACGAGGATGCCGGGCTTCGCGATCCCGATCGGCATCTCCGGTACTCCGGTGACGGATCCCGTCGGCGTGATGAAGTAGCTGCTGTTGGAGGTTTCGAGTCCCGCGAAACCGAACGGCCAGGCGGGGAGGGCGAACCCGTCCCCGTCGGGCCGCAGGCCGGACCATCCGGTGCTGAGCACCGGGCCGCCGGCGCTGGTGTATTCCGCGACCTTCTCGGCCAGCACGCCGTCGAGGGTCACCTCGTCCGGAAGCACCAGCATGCGGTAGGCCGACAGGTCGTGCCGATCGTCGACGATGTCAAAGGTCTGGTGCAACTCCCCGAGCATTCGTGCAGCACCGCTGTGGCTGGCCGAGAGCGACCTGTCGGGTGCCGCGAGAATTCCGATGTCGGCACGCGCGTGGGCGCCAAGTGTCCACGGCTCGAGTGCTTCGACGTCGGCGTAGACACGGCGAACAAGATCGAAGACCGGTGCCTCCAAGTGGCCGCGGGGGTGGAGATGGTCTCCGATCGAGGGTTGTGCGGCATTCGCGATCGCATCCCAACAGTCGTTGCGAACCGACGCTTCGGTCTTGAGCTCGCCGAATCCACCCCACGACGTGTTGAATCGACCCGTCATGTACAGCACCTGCGGATCGATGTTGCGCGAATACGCCACCCGGGCTGGGAAGAAGTCGTAACCCCAGCTGCCACCGGGAAGGCATTCGATCTCGCCGTGCGTGCGGATGCCGTCGCCGAGGTTCCACGGCAACCCGTTGGGGACAAGGAACCGATCGGGCCCGACGATGTCCCTCACCTCCTGGCAGAAGGACGTCCATCCCTCCTGCGCATAGTGCAGGACAGCATCCGGATCCAGCGGGTCTCCCCCTGCGGCCGCGATACCTTCCAGGCACTCGTTGCCATGACAGGGACGGATCACGATGCAGTCCAGGAAGATGCCGTCGACGTCGGGGTAGCGGTGCACCACCTCATCGATCATCCCGAGTATGTGGGACCGCCACGGTGAGCGGATGCACATGTTCCGGAAGAAGTTCTGGGTCCGATCTCCATAGATCACTTGGCCGTCGTCGTTCACGATGGTCCAGTCCCTGTGCCGCCGGGCCATCTCGTGATCAAGTCCGACGTTGAAGTAGGCGGTCACGCCGATTCCCTGATCATGGCATGCGGCAATCGTCTCGCCGAGCATGTCGAAGTCCAGACCCGGATACCGTTCGCCGATGTCGGTCGGGTAGTAGGCGAAGCCGATGTTGCATTTGGCGAAGACGTTGACGTAGTCGACGTGTGCGTCTCTGAGCGTCTTCGCGAATGAGATCGCACTGAAGTCCGCACCGATGTCGGGCACGTCGGGCATGGTGTGGAAGTCGAAGTGCACGGCCCGCTTGAGGGTCCTCATGATCAGGCTCGCTCCTAACCGTCGCTGTCAAATCGCCCGTGCCGGAGTTGCTCTCTCGACCGGGATGAAGAATCTCGTTGCCGCGCGTGGGCTGATCCAAGGTTGTCGTGAAGGTTGTAGGCAGTCATGCCTCGTTCCGTCAGCACCAATCAAACGTACGGTCGTGACGGATATCTAAGCGTCCGACCGCGCAGGTGTCAATGCCCGGTCACCGACCGTCGGGTCGATCAAGGGCCGCATCTGGTGTCATCGATGCTCCGATGCCAGGCTGGATGCATGATGGCGGACCCGGAGCCCACTAGCGACGAAGCTGCGTCCAAGATCGGGTTGCGCGTTGGTGACGTGCCTGCGGCCGCGGAGTACTATGCGACACTCGGCTTCGAGCGGTTCGCGGAGATCCCTGGTCCCGATGGCCGGCCGGTGATGGTCATGCTGCGGCGCGGAGATCTTCAACTGCTGGTCGACGCCCTGGTCGGCATCCCGTTTGCAGACAGCGACCGGGAGCGTCGGACGGTAACCGGGCCGCGCGGCCTCGGTGTGGTGATCGGAGTCCAGGTCGACGACGTCGACTCCGTTGCCGAGCGTTGCGCCAGAGCTGGGGGTGAGTTGACAACGCCGCCCCGCGACTCGCCGTGGGGCGAGCGGTACGCGGAGTTCGTCGATCCCTTCGGATATGCCTGGAAGGCGTTCCGACCGTTGGCGGCGGGCCGGCTGAAGAGTTTGGTGATGGGCTCGCCGCCACTCGTGATCAGTGGTTTCCGCCGGAATAGACGGCGGCTCGGTTCCGGTGCGCCGACGGCCGGTCCAGCAGCGGTCAGGAATCGAGAAGCACCCGGCCGACGGGTTCCCTAAGCTCTCGGGCAAGCGATCAAGCCAACACGACAGGAGTCCGATGATGCCCGGGAAGACTGCCACCGCCGATCACACCGGTTTCAGCGCGGCGGAACGCGCTGCCATGAAGGAGCGCGCCGCGGAGTTGCGGGCCGAGGGCAAGATGGGTGCGAAGAAGGCGGACGGGCTCCAGGCCGTCCTCGACGCCATCGTCAAGATGGAGCCGGTCGATCGGGCGCTGGCCGAGCGGGTGCACGTGACGATCACTGCCCATGCGCCGCAGCTCGAGCCACGGACCTGGTACGGAATGCCGGCCTATGCGGGGGAGGACGGCAAGATCGTCGTCTCCTTCAAGCACGCCGGCAAGTTCAACACCCGCTACTCGACGCTGGAGTTCCAGGACGCCGCTCAGCTGGACGACGGAGAGATCTGGCCGGTGTCGTACGCGCTCAACGTATGGAGTCCTGTGGTGGAGCAGAGGATCGCCGAACTGATCGAAACTGCCGTCGGCTGACCTCGAAGACACCAGGCACGTGGCCTCTCTGCTGATGCGCCGTCCCGACCTTGTTGATCTTCCGCCGGCGCCTGCCGGAGTGGAGTCGGCATCGGCGGACGACATTCCGCGACTGGCGTCCTTGCTCACTGCCGCATTCGACGAAGCCTGGGACGTCGACCGCGTCCGGCGCGATCTGATCGATGATCCGAGTGTCCGCCGAACGCTGATCATCCGGGACGGCGACGTCGTCGTGGCCACCGCGTCCGCACGGGTGCTTCCATCCGATTACCCCGGAGCAGGCTACGTTCATTGGGTTGCCAGCGACCCGACGCGGCGCGGACAAGGACTCGGCTTCTCGGTGACCCTCGCGGTGCTTCACGACTTCATTGCCGAGGGTCTGCTCGCCGCCGTGCTGGAGACCGATGATCAGCGGCTCAGTGCGATCAGGGTCTATCTCGGCCTCGGCTTCGTTCCGCAGTACCGCGATGAGAGTCACCAGCTCCGCTGGTCCAAGATCTTCACGGCGTTGGTCGAGGAGCGTCTCCGGTCCCGCCGCGATACCTGCCGCACGCGGGACAGAACAGGCGCAGAACAACAACACCGACGTTAGAACAACGAGGACCGCATGGCCGTTACCGGGAATCGCCTCCGAGGCATCCATCTTCGAGGGCGGCCGGTGGCTTGCGGTGCCGGATCCCCGCAAGTTCACCGCAGGAATCGGTGCGAATCCCGGGCCCGAGGCGCCACTGGCCTGATGGCGACACGACGCGGTCAGTCTCCGACCTGGAACACGGTGCGTACGCAGCCGTCGGTCTTGTCCTTGAACATCTGGTAGCCCTGTGGCCCCTGATCGAGCGGCATGAGATGGGTGGCCAGGTGAGCAGTGCTCAGCTGTCCGGCCGCCATCCGGTCCAGGATGGCCGGGATGTAGCGGTGACCGTGCATCTGGGCAGCGCGGAGAGTCAGCCCCTTGTTCATCACCGCGCCGAGGGGGAACTTGTCGACGACGGCGGCGAAGACGCCGAGGACGAACACGGTGCCACCCTTTCGGCAGGCATGGATCGCGTCTCGGACGGCCGTGGGGCGGTCGGTCTGCAGCCGGAGCTGCTGCTTGGCCTGGTCGTAGAGATATGCCGGGCCGGGGCTGTGGGCTTCCATCCCGACGGCTTCGATGCAGACATCCGGGCCACGGCCGCCGCTGAGTTCGCGCAGTTCGGCGGCGACGTTGGTCTCTTCGTAGTTCAGTGTCTGGGCACCAATGTGTTCGGTGACCTGTTGCAGCCGGTTCGACAGCCGGTCGATCACGATGACCCGGTCGGCACCCTTGGCGAGGGCGGCGGCTGCGGCCATCTGACCCACCGCACCGGCACCCCAGACGGCGACGACATCGCCGGGTGCAACGTTGCCCAGGTCTGCGCCGGTCCATCCGGTCGGGGCGGAGTCCGACGCGAACAGCGCAGACACGTCGTCCACGGCATCGGGGATCGGGAAGGCGCCGTTGTCGCCGTACGGGACGCGGATGTATTCGGCGTGACAGCCCGCATAACCGCCCATGGCGTGCGAATAGCCGAAGCATCCGCCGGGCGCGAAACCCCAGACCGCTTCGGTGACCGCTGGGTTGGGATTGCCGTTGTCGCACAGCGAGTACAGCCCGTTCTGGCAGTACCAGCAGTGTCCGCAGGCGATGAATGAGCAGACCACAACGCGATCGCCGACCTTGTGCTTGGTGACCGCGGGCCCAACCTCGGCGACCTCGCCCATGAACTCGTGTCCGAGCACATCGCCGGACCGCATGAACGGGATGTAACCGCCGATGAGGTGCAGGTCGGAACCGCAGGTTGTCGACAGGCGGACCTTGACGATGATGTCGTGATCATTGAGCAGGCGCGGTTCGTCAACGCTTTCGACCGACAACTTGTTGATTCCCGTCCAGCACAGCGCCTTCACAGCACTCCCTCCCGTCGGGCTCGATCGGTGGCGACGGCGATCACTGCGCTGCCCGGGGTGGACTTGCGGGGTCCGTGTGGCTGCGGGTCGATTGCCAGGATCTCGCCGGCCTCCAACAGTTGTTTGGTATCGCGCAGCGCGGCTCGGATCTCCTGGCCTGGTGACCGGCCGGCGATCCGCTTCAGCGTTTGGGTCCCCCTCGTGCGGTTCGCGTTCTCGTACGGCGATCTCCGTGCCCCTGTTGCCCGGAGCCTGGCGCAACTCGATCTCGATCTCGTCGCCGAGGTCAGCCAGCGGCTGCGGCCAGACGTTGTGCGGCGCGATCTCTTCCTGCCGGCGATTCACCGTCAACACCAGCCAGCGGTCTGCCGGCTCCTTCAGGGACCGGGCCGACGGAATCTGCCGAAGAACTCGACGAGCGGCGACCACGCCGACCGCCACACCGCCCAGCAGCGCCGCTTTGGTCACCCGGTTCATGATCAACTCCTTGAGGCCGGCACTGTGGGCCGATCATCCAGTTGCTGATTCGATGCGTCGGCCGACGCGTCACGTAACGGGAGATACCCAACAAGCGCACCGACACACAGCCGAAGCAACTGCAACTCCCAAGCTGCCCGGCAGGTACCAAGGATCTGCGGTACGGCATCGGCGCCGAGGAGTTCAGCGGGGATCTTCTTGCCGGCTTCTATGCCAATGCCAACGCCGAGATGCCGGGCCGGATCCAGTTCGCCCGGCTCTATCACCCGACCGACGACCCGGGCGTCAAGGACCTGCTTTCATTCCTGCTGGCCAGGGACACGATGCACCAGAACCAGATTCGGCTTGCCCGTTGTGCCGTACAGCGGCGGGTCCTGCTTTGTGCGGCGGCAATCCTGTGGAGAAGGCCGAGTCCAAGCTCAAGGACGCCACCGGCAACCGACTGAACCACTCCGAACCGACTGGTGGCAGCGACGAAGATGATCAAGAAGCTGCCCGTCAGCGAGCCGCGAGGATTGCCGTCAGACTGTCCCGGAGGTCGTCGAGGAAGAACCCGGGAACCTCCAGTGATGGGAAATGGCCACCGGCCATGGGTGTGCGCCACCGCACGATCTGACGGTAGCGCTGTTGCGCCCACGGCCGCGGGTACTTCTCGATGTGTTTGGGATAGGTGGTGATCGCCGATGGGACGTCGACCCGCAGGTCGGGGTCAAGTGAGTTGTGGCTCTCGTAGTAGATGCGTGCCGACGACGCGCCTGTTCGGGTGAGCCAGTACAGCGTGACGTCGTCGAGGATCCTGTCCCGGGGGATCGCCTCGAGCGGGCTGTCCGTGGTGTCGGTCCACTCGGCGAACTTGTCCAGGATCCAGGCGAGCAGGCCGACCGGTGAATCGACCAGCGAGTATCCGATGGTCTGCGGCCGGGTGGCCTGTTGTTTGGCGTACGCCACGCGCTGGTGCCAGAAATCGTGGGTCTCCTCGGTCCAGGTGCGTTCGGCCGCGGTGAGCCCGTCGGTCGACAAGTCGGGCGGTGCCTGTGCGACTGTCGTGTGGATTCCCAGGACGCTGTCGGGGAACCGGCCTCCGAGGATCGTCGTGACGACCCCGCCCCAGTCACCGCCGTGAGCCAGGAACCGGGGGTAGCCGAGCTGTTGCATGAGTTCCAACCAGGCCGCCGCGATGCGTTCGGTTCCCCACCCGGTGGTGGTCGGCTTGTCGCTGTAGCCGAAGCCCGGAAGCGACGGGACGACGACGTGGAATGCGGGCTTGCTCGCCTCTTTCGGGTCGGCGAGCTCGTCGATGATGTCGATGAATTCGGCAACACTTCCCGGCCAACCGTGGGTCAGGATCAGCGGAACGGCATCGGTCCGAGTCGATCGACGGTGTAGGAAGTGGATTCCGAGATCACCGATCGTCGCGCGGAACTGTCCGATCCGGTTGAGCCGCTGCTCGAACGACCGCCAGTCGTATCCGGTGTGCCAGTAGGACACCAGCTCGACAAGATCATCCAGCGGAACGCCCTGGTCCCATCGGCGGGGATCGGGCGCCGGCCGGTGGACCGTCTCGGCCTCGGGCAGACGCGCCGCTGCCAATCGCGCCCGCAGGTCGTCGAGGTCGGCGCTGGTCGCATGTGCTTCGAAGGGTCGTACGTCGCTGGTCGGCTCGTGCATGGGGCCTCCTCGGTGCGGGAACCGGCTAAGAGGGTTCAAGAACTGGCTTAGATGGTTCTAACATGTTTCGGGTGCAGTCGCAACCAGCTAAGCTGGTTCCGTGCGTCGCGCTGGTTTCCCTGAATTCCGCCTCGGCAGCGTGCTGGCGACGAGTTTCACCGGTACCTTGTCGGAACGTCACGGCGATCCCGTCGAACGCATTCCCACGCCGCAGCGACTCGTTGACTGGCTGGCCGTGAGCGGGCTGCCCGTGGAGTCCTGCACCCAGACGCAGTTCGAACTCGCCCATGAGTTGCGGGAGTCGATCCACGCCGCCGCGACCGCGGCCGCGGTCCAGGACCCTCTTCCTGCAACTGCCGTCGAGGTCATCAACGACCGCAGCATCGGGGGTAGTGCCGCGGCAATCCTGACACCGGACGGCGGCCGCCAGTGGAGACTCGGCCCGGCCTCGCCGGTGGAGGACGCGCTCGGCGTGATCGCTGCGGACGCCATCAGCATCCTGGCGGGTGAACACGACGGGCGTCTGGCCCTGTGTGCCTCACCGACCTGTCGCGCCGCCTTCTTCGACACCAGCCGGAGCCGTACGCGCCGATGGTGTGACATGAACACCTGCGGCAACCGGCAGAAGAAGGCACGGTTCAACGCCAACCGGCACCCGAATGCCGGGCAGGTTCAGGATTCGTCTTCCCGATAGCTCCAGGCCGATGGCTCTCAGGCGGGCGCGCCGGCCCTCCGCGACGAAGCCGGCCTTCTCGTAGGTACAGATGGTGCAACGCGGCCGGTTCGTCCCGGGCAGCTTCATCCAAGATCAACAACCACTAGGGTTCGTTCCGTGACGATCTGCGACGACTCCGCGAAGTCGAATCGTGATCATGACCCGGGCCAGGATTCGGCCGGGGCATGGCGACGACTCGCCCCGGACTACGAAAGGGCCCGATCCAAGGAGGATTCACTCGATCGACTGGTCGAGTGGCCGGCGCAACGTCGGATGCTGGGTGACGTGACCGGGCGGTCGGTGCTCGACCTCGGATGCGGCAACGGAGCCAAGATCGCCGAGTTGGTGCGCGACGGGGCCGGGACCTGTGTCGGTGTCGACCTCAGCGGCAACTTCCTCACCGAGCTGCCGACCGGTCTGGAACTCCTCCGGGGTGATCTTTCCGATCCGACGTCGGTGCCGGGGCTCACCGGCCGGACCTTCGACCGGATCCTCTTCCTGCAGTCGTTCGGGTATGCGAAGGATCCGGTCCGGGCCCTGCGGGCGGCACGGTCGATGCTGACCGAGGACGGATTCATCCTGCTGACCAGGACTCACCCGATCCGGTACGCCGCCGAACGCGCCGAAAAGAACGGCACCTCCCTCGGCGAGGAGTACTTCTCCAGGTCGCCGTACACCTACCGCAGCGGCTGGAACGACCGGATCTCCCTGACCCAGCGCCCGTACACAATCTCGGACCTGATCAACGTGTTCGGCCCCGCCGGGCTGTGGATCGAAACCACGCTCGAGCCACAGCTGTCCGAGGAGGACGGCCGACGTTACCCGAACAAACAGGCATGGATGAACAAGTACCTCGGCATCCTGATCTTCAAGCTTCGGCCCGTCCCGGTCGGCTGACGCCCGGCTCGCTGCACTAGAAGGTCGTAGTCAACCCCTGCACCTGTCCCGTCGCCGCCGAACGGTAGCCGGCCTCGATGATCTCGATCACGTGACGTGCGTGTTCGGCCGTTGCCACCGTCGGAACCCCGTCACGGACCCAGTCCACCAGTTGCATCACGTCCTCGAAGACGTGGGCCTCCTCCATCAGGCGATGATCACCAACCACGTGGGGCAGGGGTGAGGTGTAGCCGTGGCTCTCGGCGATCTCGCGACCTGGGTAGTCGATGATCTCCCCGTTGAGGGTGGCGCCATTGATCACGCCGTCGGTCCCGAAGATCAGCGGGCGGCCGACGTTGGGCAGGCTGCCGGCGGCGACACCGTACACGTAGGCGAAGAAGGCATCACCGAAGTCGATGATCATCATCGTCTGATCGTCCATGTCGGTGGGCAGTAGTTGACCGCGGAACTCGCGCTCGCCGATCCGCACTCCGGAGAGTGCGGTGACGCGTTTCGCCGGACCGACAACAGCGGTCAGGGCATGCAGCCCGTACACAGTCATGTCGTAGAGCGGCCCACCACCGGGTTTGCGGAAATACCAGGCAGGGTTGACATTCGACAGAGGATCGTCGCCGAGGCGTACCCCGGCCTCCTCCTCGTGATAGCGGCCGAAGGTCGCTCCGGTGACCGCCCAGGTCGGCTCGCCCAGCGCGCCGCCGGCAACCAGATCCTTGATCCGCTGCAACCGCGGATTGATCAGTTCTCCCGGCGAGGCCACCAGCTTCACTCCGCGTTGCTCCGCCCGGGAGATGAGATCGCTGGCCTCGGCGACGGTCGTCGTCATGGTTTTGTTGACATGGACGTGCACTCCCGCGTCGACCGCCTGCACCGCCTGTTCGAAGTGCAGCCCGATCGGCGACGCGATGCTCACCGCATCCAGACCGCCGGCGTCGAGCATGCTCTCCAGGTCGGGGTACGCGGCCGGAACCTCAAACTTTGCTGCGGCGGCCTCGGCGCGGTCCAGGACGGGATCGCAGACTGCCACCACGTTCACCCGATCCTGGACGTCGTCCATCGTCAGGTGGGGCAGCAACCCGCGCAGGGAGATGCTGCCGGTGCCGACAATGCCCAGCCGAAGTGGTTCACCCATGGCAGCAGCCTTCCAGAGCCGTCCACTGTCCCGCATCCACCCTCCATGGGGACCCGGTCCCGCACCCCCTCCTCGAACGTGTGGGCATCGAGTACCTGCCCTCCGGGCGCCTTCCCGCACCCTTTCCTCGCCCCCGCTCCCTTTACTCGGCCTCGCACCCGTTGCAGCCGGTGCGAGGCCGACCAACTGGTGCGGCGTCGACGAACTGGTGCGGCGTCGACCAACTGGTGCGGCGTCGACGAACTGGTGCGGGGTCGACGAACTGGTGCGAGGGCGGCCCGCCCCGCATCCGGGTACGCGGAACTCTTGCGAATCGCCGCCGCCGGGGGTGTGATGGCCATCAGATCCAACGCCGGATCGCCGGCGTCCATGACGTGTCGCGGAGGTCGCTCATGGCACTCAAGGCTGAGGCCACCACCGGCCGGAAGGGCCGGTCGTCCACGCTCGCCGCAGTCGATCCGGCCGGCGTACGGAACGTGGCATTGGTCGGCCCGTCGGGCTCGGGCAAGACAACACTCGTCGAGGCGCTGCTCGCCAGGGCCGGGGTGATCACCCGCTCCGGCACCATCCCGGACGGCAACACCGTGTGTGATCATGATCCGGCGGCGATCCGGCAGCACCGGTCCGTCTCGCTGGCTGTTGCGCCACTTGTTCACAACGACGTCAAGATCAACCTCGTCGACACCCCGGGCTACGCCGACTTCGTGGGCGAGTTGCGTGCCGGGCTGCGGGCCGCCGATGCGGCCCTTTTCGTGATCTCGGCGTCCGAGGTGTCCGGTCAGCACGGCGGCGAGGGTGCGATTGATCCCGCCACCATCGCCGAATGGGAGGAATGTGCCGCCGTCGGCATGCCCCGCGCCGTGGTCGTCACCCGGTGTGACCATCCACGTGCCGATCTGGAAGCCACCATCGCCGTCTGCCAACAGGTCTTCGGCGACGGTGTTGCGCCGCTCTATCTGCCGATCCGTGACAACGGCACTCTGACCGACCTCTACGGACTGCTGTCCAGGACGCCGAGCGATGGTGCACCACAGAATGCGGATGAGTCAAGGGCGACGCTCATCGAAGGGATCATCGAGCAGTCCGAGGACGAGACGCTGATGGACCGCTACCTCGACGGTGAGGACGTCGACGTGAGCACGCTGATCAAGGATCTGGAGACGGCGGTCACCCGGGGGAGCTTCTATCCGGTGATACCGGTCTGCGCCACCGAAGGCATCGGCCTGGACGCCATCCTCGAACTGCTGGTCGGGGGATTTCCGTCGCCGTTGGAACATCCGCTCCCGCCGGTCAGCATGATCGACGGGAGTGATCATCCGGAGTTGACCTCCGACCCGGGGGGACCTCTGGCCGCCGAAGTCGTACACACCTCCGCCGACGCCTACGTGGGACGCGTGTCGCTGGTCCGGGTCTTCTCGGGCACCCTGCGACCGGACACCAGCGTGCACATCTGCGGCCATCACCCGGCGCGGGCGGACGCGCCGGCTGAGGACGGGCAGCCGGCCGACGAAATCGGGCACGACGACGATGATCGGGTCGCGCACATCTACAGCCCGCTGGGCGTCACACTGCGGGAGGTCGACTTCGCCGTCGCCGGCGACATCTGCGCGCTGACCAAACTCGCCAGCGCAGAGACCGGCGACACGATCTCGGCGGTCGACCATCCGCTCCTGCTCGAGGCCTGGGAACTGCCCGAGCCGCAGCTGCCGGTCGCCGTCGTACCGCATGCCCGCGCCGACGAGGACGCTCTGGTCAGGAATCTCGCCAGGCTGGTGGCGGCCGACCCGACGCTGCGACTGGAGCGCAATCCGGAGACCCACCAGATCGTGCTGTGGTGCATGGGTGAGGCACACGCCGACCTGCTGCTCTCCCGCCTGCGGTCCGGCGGCGCCGAGATCGACACCGAACCGGTCCGGGTTCCGCTGCGGGAGACGATGGCCCGGCCCGTCACTGTCACCGGTCGGCACGTCAAACAGTCCGGCGGCCACGGCCAGTACGCGATCTGCCAGGTCCAGTTCGAGCCGTTGCCCCGCGGCGCGGGATTCGAGTTCGTGTCGAAGGTCGTCGGCGGGGCAGTGCCACGCCAGTACGTGGCGAGCGTCGAGAAGGGCATCCGGGAGGCGATGGAGCGTGGGGTCTCCGAGGCCAGGAATCCGCTGATCGACATCAGGGCGACTCTCGTCGACGGCAAGGCGCACAGCGTCGACTCCTCCGACGCGGCGTTCCAGAGCGCCGGTGCGCTGGCCATGCGCGAAGCGGCAGCAGCCGCCGGAACGGTGGTGCTCGAGCCGCTCGACGAGGTCGCCGTACGCATCCCCGACCAGTATCTCGGCGCAGTCCTCGCCGACCTGTCCGGCCGCCGTGGCCGAGTCCTCGGAACGGAGATCGCCGCACCCGGCCGAACCGTGATCCGAGCCGAGGTCCCACAGTCGGAGCTGCTGCGCTACGCCACCGACCTGCGTGCAACGACCGCCGGTGCCGCGACCTTCACCCGCAGCTTCGCCCGTTACGACGCCAGCACCGCCTGACCGGCCGGCAGGCTAGCCGTCGACGGCGCCGTTCCAGTCGACGAGCTGCACGATCACCCCGTTCGGGTCGCGAACCTGGAAGGCACGCTCACCCCACTCCTCGACGGTCAGGGGCATGGTGATGACAACTCCCTCGGCCTGCAGCCTGGCCAGCTCCGCCTCGAGATCGTCGACGACGAACGCCAGGATGACCCCGGCCGCGTGGTCGTCGCGCTGATCGGCCGGCATGCTCGCCAGCCCGCGGCGCAGGAAGATCACGTTCATGCCGGCGTCGTCCCGGGCCAGCGATGCGAAGCCGTCGGCCGTCATCTCCTCCCGGAATCCGAAATGGGTTGTCAGGAAGCTGCTGGAAGCAGCCACGTCGTCGACGGTCAGTGAGACAGCCGATGCGGTGATGGTCATCGTGTTCTCCAGACCCGGGTCGTGATGGAAGCGCTGGTGCGCCGTACACCGTACGGGTCGCGATCAAGCGCAGCCGGGAAATCGGGGCCGGACGCTAGGAGTCGGTGACCTTGCGATGAGCGGCCAGCCACCAGACGGATCGCCCGAACGACTCGGCCAACAACGCGGCTGCTGCCAGGCACAGGACGGTCTCAACAGGGCGCGGCAGAATCCCGGCGGCGACCACGGTGAGAACGACACCCTGGACGACCGCGACCACCTTGGCCCAATACCGGAACGGCAGGTCCCCGCGCATCCAGGGCACGATCAGACCGGCCGCCAGGAACAGGAACCTGGCCGCGCCGATGATCAACACCCACCAGCCGACCGACCAGACCGCGTGGACACTGAGGATCAGTATCAACATGGAGTCCACCTCCATGTCGAAGCGCGCTCCGAGGGCCGAGACCGTGCCGGTTCGCCGCGCCACCCGGCCGTCGACCCCGTCCAGGATGAGTGCCGCCGACGCGAGCGTGACCAGCACGACAACTGACGCGGGCGACGCGGAACCGGGCGACGCGATATCGCTGACCACCAGGGCGAGGACCCCACCCACCAGCGTGGAACGCGCCAGGGTGACCTTGTCCGCAGGCCCCAACCGGCGACCGCCGGACCGGACCAGAGCGCGAACCAACAACACCGTCACACCCGCTCCGTAGCCGAAACCGGCCAACCAGCCGACCGGTCCCAGACCCGCCCCGACCAAGGCCAGGAGGACCACCAGCTGACCGGCAAGGCCGACGAGGGGGTCGCCAAACGGCCTGATCTGCCCGAGACTGTGAGTCCGGCTGCTCGGCCCAAGCGGTCGCAGATGAACGTTCGGCACCCCGACCTCCGTACTCTTCTGTGACGGTCCAAACCGGTCGGGCCCCGGATGAAAGCCCCGCGAAGCGACTCTGTCCAGAATGACCCTGTCCGAAGTGACTCTGTCAAGAGAGACGAGGGAACACCCGGTGTCGTTCACCACCACCGCACAGTCCTTCTGGGTACGCGAACCCGGTGTCGGCGAGATTCGTACTGTCGACCTGCCACGACCCGGCCCGTCCGACGTTCTGGTCCGCAGCCGATGGTCGGCGATCAGTGCCGGAACCGAGACTCTGGTCTTCCGCGGTCGGGTACCGGTCGATCAATACGACACGATGAGGGCGCCGTTCCAGCAGGGCGACTTTCCGGGCCCGACCGCGTACGGCTACCTCTCGGTCGGGACGGTGGAGGACGGACCTGATCACCTCCTCGGACAGACGGTCTTCTGCCTCCATCCGCACCAGACCAGCTACGTGGTGCCGGCGGCGGCCGTGCTTCCGGTCCCGGACGGCGTGCCCGGCCGCCGGGCCGCGCTGGCCGGCACGGTCGAGACCGCAGTCAACGCACTCTGGGACGCGGCGCCGCTGATCGGGGATCGGGTGGCCTGCATCGGAGCCGGCATGGTCGGCTGCTGTGTCGCCCGGTTGCTGGCGGGGATCCCGGGGTCGAGACGACCCTGATCGACATCAACCCGGCTCGTGCGGAGGTTGCGGCGCAGCTCGGCGTGGCGTTCGCAACACCCGACGACGCACCCACCGACCTCGACCTCGTCGTCCACACCAGCGCAACTGCGGCCGGACTGCAACGGTCACTGGAACTGCTCGCCCCGGAGGGCAGGGTGGTGGAGTTGAGCTGGTACGGAGACAACGAGGTCGACCTGAAACTCGGCGGCGCCTTCCATCACCGGCGCCTGACGATCAGGTCCAGCCAGGTCGGTACGGTGGCTGCGGCACGGCGGGGATCGCGGTCGACGACAGACCGACTGGCGCTTGCACTGCGCCTGCTTCGTGACCCGGCCTTCGAGGCGATCATCACCGACACCTGGCCGTTCGACGAGCTGCCGACCGTGATTGAGAACCTTGCCGGCGGGCAACTGCCCGGCATCTGCCATCTGATCGAATACGGCCGGGCCGCTGACCCCGAGCCCTATCTGCAGGAGGAGCACCGATGACCTTCAGTGTCACCGTGAGTGATCACATCATGATCGCCCACCGCCTTCGCGGCGAGCAGTTCGGTCCGGCCCAGGGCCTCCATGGCGCGACGTTCGCCGTGGAGGCGAGCTTCGTCAGCCCGGAACTCAAGCCCGACGGCACCGTCATCGACATGACCGCCGCGGCTGCCGCCCTGCAGCAGGTGCTGTCCGGACTGAACTACCGCAACCTCGACGACCTGCCCGAGTTCGACGGCATCAACACCACCACGGAGGTACTGGCCCGATACATCGCCGACGGGCTGGCCGATCAACTCGCCACCAGCGACACCGGCACGTCAACCGGTACGTCGACCGGCGGGCCGACCGACGCGGGCCGGTTGAGCGCCATCGAGGTGGTGTTGCACGAGTCGCCATCGGCGCGCGCCGGATATGTCAAGAAGCTCTGATCGGGCACCGGCCGTGCAAATCGTCGTGCCGGCCGGCTTCGACGAACCGGACCGGGTCAGCGGCGGCAACGTCTACGACCAGCGGCTGGCAGCAGCGCTATCCGATACCGGGGTTGGGGTTGATGTCCACCCGGTCGGATCGCGCTGGCCACGGCCGACCCGGGACGACCTTGCCGGACTGGATCGGCTGTTGCGCAGTCTTCCCGACGGTGACCCCGTCGTCATCGACGGCCTCATCGCCTCCTGTTCGCCGGAAGTGGTGGTCCCAGCGGCGAACCGGCTGCAGATCGTGGCGCTGATCCACCTTCCGCTCGGAGTCCCGCCGGCCGGGATCCCGAGCGGGTCACGGGCCGAACTCGCCGATCATCAGCGGGACGAAGCCGCGGTGCTGAACAGTGTCGCCGGTGTGATCACGACCAGCAGGTGGACCCGGGGGCAGCTGCTCGACCAGTACCGGCTGGACCCCGACCGTGTGGTCGTCGCCCCGCCCGGGGTCAACCCGGCCGCTATCGCACCGGGCAGCCCCGGCGGCGGACAGCTGCTCTGCGTCGCACCCGTCACCCGACTCAAGGGGCTGGATCTCCTCTGCGAGGCGTTGATCGACTGCCGGGACCTGAGCTGGCAGTTGCAGTGCGTCGGATCGCTGCACCATGACCCTCAATTCGTCCAGGAGTTCCGGGATCGGCTGTCCACCCAGGGCCTCGCGGACCGGGTGACCCTGGCAGGGGTCTGCAGCGGCCAGGAGCTCGACCTCGCCTACCGCCACGCCGATCTCCTGGTGCTCCCATCTCGGCTGGAGACCTGGGGAATGGTCGCCACCGAGGCCCTGGCTCACGGGCTTCCGGTACTGGTGTCAGAGGTCGGCGGACTCCCAGAGGCGGTCGGCCGCACGGAACAGGGGCCGCCCGGCCTGCTGGTTCCCGTTGATCGGTCGGCATGGGCGACGGCACTGCGTACCTGGCTGACCCAGCCACCACTGCGGACCGAGCTGCGACGGCGCGCCCTGGTCCGCCGGGAAACGTTGGGGACGTGGGACGACACCGTCCGGCAGGTCCTCACCTGCCCCGTACTGGGTCACCCACCGAGTGGGCTGCAAACAGCCGAGGGAACGGCGTGACCCAGACTGCGACGCTGCCATCGGGACAGTCGGATCCACCGCTGGCCGCCGGCCTCGACCTGAGCTGGCTCAACCTGCGCGAGGCCGCCGACGCGGCAGCACGGTCGCGGGAGCTGATCGGCCTGGTCGCCGGGCTGCTGGCGGAGTCCGTGCGCCGACCGCTGGTCATCCACGACCTCGGCGCCGGTTCCGGATCGATGATGCGCTGGGCCGCGGCGCTGCTGCCGGCTCCGCAGCACTGGGTCCTCTACGACCGGGACCTCGACCTGCTCACCGCCGCGACAGCAAACCGGACCGATGTCACCTTCGAGACCCGACCCGGCGACCTCGCTGATCTCAGGCCCGAGCAACTCGGTGGTGCGTCGCTGATCACCGCCTCGGCACTGCTGGACATGCTCACCGGTGATCAGCTCGCGAGACTGATGGCCACGGTGGTCAACGCACGGTGCCCCGTCCTGATCCCGCTGACGGTCACCGGTGGCGCCGGCCTGGATCCGGCCGAGCCGGGGATCGACGAGCGAGTGGCCGCTGCGTTCGACGATCACCAACGGCGGCCGGTGCCGGGCCGTAATGGCCGGAGCTGTGACGACCGGAGCTGTGACGACCGGAGCTGTGACGACCGGAGCTTCGACAGCGAGGGCTTCACCAACCGGCTGGGCCCGGACGCGGCATCGCGGGCGTCGGCCGTGCTGACCGCAGCCGGCCTGACGGTGATCACCAGAACCACACCGTGGCGGCTCGATGCCGCGCGTGAGGCGGACCGGGACCTGCTCGCCGCATGGCTGGACGGGTGGGTCGGTGCCGCCCAGGAGCAGGAACCCGACCTGGTTCGGCTGCTGTCTGGTTGGCTCGAACGTCGACAAGCGCAGCTGGCCGTCGGCCGGTTACGCGCCCTCATCCCGCACACCGACCTGCTCGCCCTTCCGTTGACGATCCCGTGAGGCCTCACGCGCTGGCGCCTCGTCCCGAGCACCGGCTGAACCCATCGGCCGGTTGCCTCGTGTAACGAGAAAGGAGCGGGGGGACCGGATGCCGATTCCGACGATGGTTCGGGCGGCGCGTCGGCGTGCCGTTCGGTGGTGGCCGCTGATGCGCGTTCTGCTGGGCATCGGTGTGCTTGCCGTCGTGATCATCCGGCAGGGCGACGGCGCTCTGCTGACCGGGCTCCGCTCGATCACGCCGTCGGCGCTGCTGGCCGCCGTGGCGGTGACCATGATCACCACGGCTGCCGCGGCCGCCCGCTGGACCGCCGTGGCGCGGGCGCTGGGCGTACGGCTCCGCCTGCCGGATGCACTGGCCGCCTACTACCGGTCGCAACTGCTCAACGGACTGCTGCCCGGTGGCGTCGTCGGCGACGTCGAGCGAGCGTTGCGGCACGGCGGCCGCACAGCAGCCCGAGGCCCGGCGATCCGCTCGGTCGCCTGGGAGCGCTCTTTCGGTCAGGCCGTACAGGTCGCTCTCACCGTCGGGGTGATCGGAATCTGCCTCCTGCTGCACTCCGGGCCGATCACCGGTCTGGTGCGCGGTCTCGGCGACCGCACGCTGTACCCCGTGCTGGGCGGCCTGGGCGTCCTGCTGCTCGGGATCCTGGTGGTCGGTGGTCTGCGCCGAGTCCGGCGGCCGGCGATGGCCGATCTCCGGGGACTGCTCCACCCGACGTCACTGGCTCCGATCGTTTCGCTGTCCACACTGGTGATCGCCGGTCACGTCCTTGTCCTGTTGATCGCCGCGCGAGCAGTCGGCGTCGGGGCACCGGTGCGCCAGTTGGTCCCACTGGCCCTGCTCATCCTGGTCGCCTCCGCGCTGCCCACGAACATCGGCGGATGGGGGCCGCGGGAGGGCGCCGCGAGTTGGCTGTTCGCTCTGGCCGGGATCGGCGCGGGTCCGGGTCTTGCCGCATCGACGGCCTACGGCGTGCTTACGCTGGTGGCCGTGTCGCCCGGAGTCGTGGTTCTGCTGGCCGGCCGGCGCCGTACGGCGGCACGGCGCGGCCGACCGATAACAGGACCCGTCGCGCGGGAGATCACCGTCGATGACTGAGCTGTCGATCCCGTCTGTCGTGATCAGTGCGGCGATATCACTGGACGGGTATCTCGATCGCTATCGGCCGACGGGCGATCACGCGAGCCGGCTCATCCTCTCCGGTGCCGAGGATTTCGACGCAGTTGATGCGCTGCGCGCGGACTGCGACGCACTCATGGTCGGTGCTCAGACCGTACGAGCCGACAATCCCCGGCTGCTGGTCCGGAGCGCCGACCGGCGGGACCGACGCATCGCGAGCGGCCGCCCGGCCTCACCGATCCGGGTCGTCATCACGTCATCGGGCCGACTCGACCCGGCAGCGGCGATCTTCCAGACACCCGATACCCCGACCCTGGTCTACGCCCCGTCATCCGCCGTCCCGGGACTGCGGGAACAACTGCGGAACACCACTGCGGGCGTCGTCGACGGCGGGGATCCGATCGACCTCGCCGGAGTTGCCGCCGACCTGGGCCGGCGCGGAGGCGGACGGCTGCTGGTCGAAGGAGGCGGCGTGCTGAACACGGCTCTGCTCCGCACCGGCCTCGTCGACTGGATACGGCTGGCCGTCGCGCCGGTCTTCGTCAGCGATGACCGGGCGCCCCGCTGGGTATATGACGACCGGCTGCACAGTCGGTCGGCACTGCACCGTTGTCTGGCGCGTACCGAGCGGGTCGGCCGCATGACAGTGCTGCACTACTCGCTCAACTCACCGGAGCGGGTAGCAATGTGGCCATCACTCGATGCGCAGGTCAACGATTCGTCGAACCGGCAAGGAGGCCCCGATGACTGCACAGACCCGACGCGACGTCGAGCCGACCGATGAACCACGAGTTCCGACGGCCGGCCCGGCCCCAACGGCGTTGCCCGCGGCACAGATCCGGACCGCCGTTGACATCCCGATCTCCGTCGGAACTGTGCAGACCCGGGCGACCATGATCAGCTTCGATGATCTGGTCGATCTTGGCGAACACGTCGCGCTGCGCTTCGACGGGCCGGCGCTCCGGGATGGTTCGCGCCGCCCGCCGCTGGTGCGGCCGCACAGCGAGTGCCTGACCGGTGACGTGTTCGGCAGCCTGCGCTGCGACTGCGGACCGCAGTTGCACGAAGCGATCCACCGGATCGCCGAGGCGGGCGGCTACATCCTCTACCTTCGCCAGGAGGGGCGCGGCATCGGCCTGTACAACAAGCTCGACGCCTATCTTCTTCAGGATCAAGGACTCGACACCTACCAGGCCAACCTCGCCCTCAATCACTCCGAGGACGAACGTGATTACACGGTCGCCGCCCAGATGCTGTTCGCGCTCGGCGTGCCGGTGATCAGGCTGCTCAGCAACAATCCGGATAAGGCCCGGCAACTCGACCGGCTGGGCATCACCGTCGAGCACCAGATTCCCACCGGGCTGCACCTGTCGGCCGAGAACCGGAACTACCTTGCCACCAAGGCCCGACGCGGTGCGCACCGGTTCTCCGGCGATGCTGACCTTCCGATCTAGATCAACCGGCGGCGATGATCTCCGGAGGAACCGCGGCAAGCGCGTCCTCGATGGCCCGCACCAGCGCTCGGGCCGAGTCCGCGGTCAGTTCGAGCGCCACCCGCTGGCCGGGGCCACCGGCAGATTCGGTGAGGTCGATGTTGAGGGCATGCCCGGCCATCACGTGCACCGGGTGGTCGTAGTAGACGGTTGCCCGGTCGACGTGGAACCACCGGCTGGACGGACCCTTCGCGCTCCCCGAGACATCGGTGATGACGGTGTTGTAGGTACACATGGCAGCCTCTCTGGTCAGCTCAGGTGGGTCCGGTAGAAGTCCGCGATCCGCTCCCAGCCGTCATTGGCGGCGGCGACGCGGTACGACGGCCGGTCGACGGCGAAGAACGCGTGACCGGCGTCGTCGTAGCGGTGGAATTCGTGCGGCTTGTCCAGGTCGGTGAGCCGCTGGTCGAGTTCGTCGACCTGTTCCGGCGTGGGTGAGCGGTCGTCGTTGCCGAACAACCCCAGCAGGGGGAGCCGACAACTTGGGCAGATGCTCGACCAGGTTCGGTCTCGAGGATTCCGGCGGCGGGGTTCCCACCACGAGCGCCCCATAACAGTCGACTGCCGCGTCAAGCTGCAGCGAGCACGCGGCAAGGACCGATTGCCGGCCACCCGAGCAGTAGCCGATCACGCCGACCTTGCCGCTGCTCCAGTCCTGCGCGCGCAGGTAGGCGGCGGCGCCGCCCACGTCGTCGACCAGCTGGGAATCGGACACTCCGCCCTGGGCGCGAACCGTTGCGGCGGCATCGCTCGGCTCAGCGCCCGGTGCCTGTCGCCAGTACAGATTGGGGCAGATCGCGTCGTATCCGAGTTCGGCGAACCGACGGACGATCTCCTTGGTCGCCCGGTCATAGCCGGGCATGTGGTGGATCACGACGACGCCGCCCCGCCGTCCCGCATCGTCTGGTGTGGCCAGATAGGCCTCGATCTCTGTGCCGTCGCCACTCGCGATCGTCACCGTGCGTGCGGTCATGGTGTCCGTCACCGATGCAGTCCTTCCGTCCTTGCGAGGCGATGTCCTCGGTGGTTGCAGGATAGAAGTCGTCACTGGGCGGTGACTGAGCGGCTCGGTGGGGAGCCGATGATCACCGGCGAGAGTGGTTGCTGGGAAGTTCCTGCTGGGCGTAACCAGCACCAGCTTCCATGATCACTCCCGTCGGCTCCGTGTGGGACGCCCGCTGCCGCGGAAGGCATCGAGTTGATCACGTAACGCGTGGTTCTCGTCCTGGAGCCGGAGCACCATCGCAACACCGGCGAGGTTCAATCCGGCGTCCATCAGCTCGCAGACCCGGCGGAGCCGGTCGACGTCATGCTGGCTGTAGCGGCGGGTGCCACCATCGGTCCTGGCCCGGTCTCACCAGGCCGGCCCGCTCGTAGGCGCGCAGGTTCTGGGCCCCGGTGCCCGAGAGCTCCGCGGCCACGGCGATCCCGAAAACCGGACGATCCGGACTTGGGCTCGACACCTCAGAGCAACCCCTTTCCAGGAACGATCCGCACTGCTCAGCGATCGGCGAAACACACCGAACTCCGCGGACTTGAATCTATCGGATCCACACGCTATATCTATGATAACTCCACAGATTAGTGGAGGTTGCGCATCGATGTTTCTGTAGATCCGATGGAGGTGAACCAAGGATGTTGATGCGTACCGACCCCTTCCGCGAATTCGATCGCCTTACTCAACAGGTGTTCGGCACGTCTGCCCGACCGGCCGTCATGCCGATGGATGCATGGCGCGACGGC